>MKTU01000021.1 GCA_001898415.1 Rhodanobacter sp. 67-28
CGCACCCAGTTCACGCCGATATAGGGCGCGAACTGCCGGCGAATCTCATAGCGCAGCCGCAAGCCGAACTGGACGTCGGACACGCCGCTACCGATCCGGCGCTGCGGATCGTTCTTGCCGTAGAGGTTGATTTCCGCTTCCGGCTGCAGGATCAGGCGCTGGGTGAAGAGCATTTCGTAGTCGGCACGCAAGCGTGCCGCCGTGCGACCGGAAGCCCCGACGTAGCCCGTCGCCTCCACCTCGAACCAGTACGGTGCCAGGCCCTGTACGCCGAAGGCCGCCCACGTGCGTTTGGGGCCTTCACCCAGATCCTGCCTGGCACCCAGCTGGGTGCTCCAGTAGGTAGCGATGTTGTGGTTCCAGAACGCTTCAAGGTCGCCGTCTTCCAGCTTGCCGCGGCTACGCTCGCCTTCGGTACGTACCCACAACTTATTCTCGTCGTTGCCATACCAGCCTTCGGCTTCCCAGCTCTGGCCATTGGCATCGCGACCGTGGAACGCTTCGAGCTGATCGATCAACAGCATGCCCAACGACGCGTTGTCAGCCATGTCCATGCCCTTCATGGAACCGTAGCCGACGCCATCGGAGTAATCGGGGCTCCGTGCGTTAGGCGGCGGACTGCCGCCCTGCATGGGGCCCATCGTCATGCCAGGCATCGCGGCCATGCCAGTCATGTCGCCTTGTCCCTTTGGGGGCGTCGCGCTGTGATCCATCCCTTGCATCGCTCCCGGACTCATGCCGGGCATCGATGAATGATCCATCCCGGGCATGTCGCCGACGGGGGCTGCCGATGCGGCGGGCTTGGCCGGCATCGGCATGTCCGACATCGTGCTGTGGTCCATGTTTGGCATGGTGCTGTGATCCATGCCCTTCATGCCGTCCATAGCGTGGGAAGCCGGTGTCGGGGCAGCAGAGACGGGTTTCTTCTTGGCTTTCTTGGCGGGCGCTTTCGTGGCCGGTTTCGCGGCGCTACTGGCGGGAGCCGGCATCGTCATACCGGCCATGCTGCCGTGATCCATGCCCGGCATCGAACTCATGTCCATCGACGAGGTGCTGCTGGACGCGGGCGCGCTCTGCGCCGTAGCAGCCAGCGGCAACGCCAGCAGCACTGCAGCCAGCCATACCGAGCGGTGCGGAGCGGTTGAGGTGTTTCGACGATTCACTTTCATGACACCACCACCTCGCGGAACATGCCAGCTTCCATGTGGTACAGCAGGTGGCAGTGGTAGGCCCAGCGGCCGGGATTGTCCGCCGACACGGCATAGGTGATGCGCTGCGCCGGCTGCACGTTGATGGTGTGTTTGCGTACCTGGAACTGGCCTTGCGGATTTTCCATCTCGCTCCACATGCCATGGAGGTGTATCGGGTGGTTCATCATGGTGTCGTTGACCAGCACGATGCGCAGCCGCTCGCCGCTGTTGAAATGCACCGGCTTGGCATCGGAGAACTTCACGCCGTCGAACGACCAGATGAAGCGCTCCATGTTGCCGGTCAGGTGCAACTCGATCTCGCGAGTGGGCTCGCGTGCATCGATCGGGCCGCCGATCGTGTGCAGGTCGGCGTAGGTCAGCACCCGGCGACCGTTATCGCGCAGGCCGATGCCCGGATCGTCGAGGTTGGTCCGCGGCATATCCACGTGCATGTCGACACCGGGGCCGTATTCCGTGCGGGCGTGCCGCACCACGGGAGGCGCAGGGTCGGTCATGCCTGGCATCGCACCATGATCCATGCCGGCCATGCCCTGCATGCCACTCATGCCCGACATGCCTTGCATGCTGCCGTGACCGGAACCACCCATCGCCATCGCGCCCATCATGTCATCCATGGCGAGCCACTGAATGGGATCGGGCTTGGGCACCTCCGCTTCCATGCCAGCGCGTGGTGCCAGGGTGCCGCGGGCGTAGCCCGAGCGGTCGATTGACTGGGCGAACAGCGTATAGGCGCGTTCCTCCTGCGGCTCGACGATAACGTCATAGGTTTCGGCCACCGAGATGCGGAATTCGTCGACCGACACCGGCTCGATGTCCTGGCCGTCGGCCGAGATCACCGTCATTTTCAGGCCCGGAATGCGCACGTCGAAGATCGTCTGCGCCGAGCCGTTGATGAAACGCAGCCGAAGCTTCTCGCCGGGTTTGAAGATACCGGTCCAGTTGCCGGCCGGTGCCGCACCGTTCATCAGATAGGTGTAGGTGTAGCCGGAAACGTCGCCAAAATCGGTCGGATTCATGCGCATCTCGTTCCACATCTTGCGCATGGCCAGGGCTTGACTCAGGCCTTTCTCGCGCACATCGCGGAAGAAATCCGGCACGGTGGGCTGGGCGAAGTTGTAGTAGTCGCTCTGTTTCTTAAGCTTGGCGAAAATCCGTTCGGGATTTTCGTCGGTCCAGTCGTTGAGCATCACCACATAATCGCGATCGGTGGGATGGCGATCGGGGCCGGCGGGTTCAATCACCAGCGGGCCGTACAGACCCGTCTGTTCCTGGAAACCCGAATGCGAGTGATACCAGTAGGTGCCGGACTGACGCACCTTGAACTGATAGAGGAAGGTTTCGCCGGGCGCAATGCCATCGAAACTGATGCCGGGCACGCCATCTTCCTGAAACGGCAGGATGATGCCGTGCCAGTGGATCGAAGTCGGCACGCGCAGTCGGTTGGTCACGCGCAGGTTCACCGTGGTGCCTTCCTTCCAGCGCAGGATCGGGCCAGGGATGCCGCCATTGACCGTGGTGGCCAGACGCGTGGCACCGGTGTAGTTGACCGGTGTTTCGGCGATATCCAGCGCGAAGTCGGTGCCGCTCAGCACCGTGGGGTGACCGGGGTTGGTCAATGCCCAGACGTTCGAGGGACGCAGCAGGCCCAAACCGGCCACAGCGCCGCCGATGGCGACGCCCTGGACGAAACGTCGCCGCGACAAATCTGCAGGGGGCGGGGAAAACAGGTTCATGGACTCTCTCCAGGGCAGGCGGTATCGATCATGCCGATACCGATCACAGCCGATTGCTTGCGATCATCGACACACGACGATCGCCAGCAAAGCTCTTCAGAAACGAGGGAGCGTCAGACCGCCGGTGGTCGCAACGGAGGGGCAGTATTCAACGAGGGCGCGCTACCGGGCAGCGGCATGGCGTAACGGGCGGTGATCGCGGCCGAGACCAAAGCCACAGCCGGCTCGGGTGGCATAGTGGTGCTGCACATCGCTGCACAATTACAAGTGTGACCGGTCATGCCGCCGCAGCAACCTGCCTGATCGTCGCAACAGGAGCGAGCGGCCTTGTTGGCGGCGACGTGGTGATGACAGTGTTCACTGACCGCCGCAACCGTTGTGTGCATGGCATGGGAATGAGGCACTCCCGTCATGCCCATCGGTGCAGCGGCCAATGAGTTGATGACCAACATCAGCCACGCCAACACGCCCATCGCCCGGAGGCGACGTGAACGAGCTAGCTGACGTAGCGAGAAGGTCATGAGGTGAGCTTACCCTTGCAATCAGGCCCCCTCAACTCTGGAGTGGGGTGCAGATGATTCACGGCTTGCTGAAGCCCATATGCAACGTAATCTTGTCACCCGCTTTCAAGCTGGCCATGGCGGATGGTGGGAAATGCACCTTCAAAGCCATACCTTCGGTCGTCACGTCGACCACACCGGTTTTCGCATCCGCCGCCGTCACGGTCGCCGGCATCTTGTGCATACCCATCATGTTGCCGTGCATACCCTTCATGTCCGAGTGCATGGCACCCATTTTGTCCATGCCGCTTGCGGGCGTGCTGTCCTGGGCCACGGCGACGCCACTGATAGTCAGCGCGAGCGCCAGTGAACCGAGCATTGAAAATAGTGGTTTGCGAGAAATACTCATGGGACCGTCTCCAACAGTGAATTGCCAAGCGCAACGGACGAACGCTGCGCCCTACCATGTGAAGGTGGTTTGAAATTTGGGCGCTCATCTTCAGTACGTGGAAAGCGGTCTATCCCGATAAGTGCCTCGCCAGATAGCGCTCCTGAACGACTGTTTCGATCGCATTGGGTCGTGCTGTGCGTACGCGCTTGAGCACTTCATCGCATGGCAGTGACGGGTCGCGACAAGCCAACAACAGCGCGGCCACGGTGCCGGCCCGCCCCAGACCGCCTTTGCAATGCACGACCACACTTTCGCCGCGATCGAGTGCTTCATGAAGTTGGGGCAGAATGACCGGCCACTTGCCCTCGAACCACTCCTCTGAGGTGAACCCCTTTGGGAGGATGTCGGGTGCATGACCATCCAGAATCGGGGCGTGATGCCAGATCAGTCCATGTGCCTCGGCCCGCTTGGGTAGCGCGATGACATTGAGGTCGACAAACTCCCAAGGTGCAATCAGCGTCACCAGATGCGTCGCACCCCAAGCCTTGATGGCGTCGAGATCGGTGTCAAGATTGCGATTCCACGCCCCCGTATCCGCAAACGGCTGCTTCTTGCCCGGGCAGAAGGTGATGCCGATCTTGCCGCCGTGCGCCAGATCGATGGTCCCGATACGCAAAGGGTCGGTGCGACTGCTGCGTGCCTTGCTGATCCAGGCGGTTTGGCGCGGTGTTGCATGAATCAGGAGAACAACGAGCCGGTCGTCTATCTTCTCTTTGCCGCGTAGCTGTTCGCGCCACGCATCCGGAATGCCATACATGCCATATCGGAGCCCCGCGATGCCACCCGTCACGGCGGCGGTGAGATCCGTGTCGCCTCCGAAAGCAATCGCGCGACGCATGGCATCGGTATAGCTATCGGTTTCATTCATCGCCACCCGTGCTGACCACAGGCTATCTATGACATCGCTGCTACCAGACGCGTAGGTTCCATGCTCACGATCCAGCACTTGCTCGATATCTGCCGTAGCCAGCCCGGCCATCGGGCCCAGTTCGCGCAAACGTGCCTCGGCATAAGTCCATGGCGCAGGCTTGGCATCCAGTTCGGCGCGCGCCCACAAGGCGTACATCACGGATGCTGTCTTAGCGAAACGGTGCGCTGTCTTGATTGAGGACAATCGAACCGCCTTGGCAACCAACTCCACCTCGCTGCCAAGGTGGCAGAGGACTAGCGGAAGCATACGGATCAGCGCACTTCGGTCATCGGCGCGAACGGTGTCCTGTGAAGCGTGGCCAGCAGGCACGTTCAGTAGCGACTGGACCATATCGGCCGTTTCAGGATCGTTCGCCGGCTTACAGGAGTCGACCGAGTAAAGGCCCATTTCCGCCCAGCCAAGCACGCGCTCTGTCAGATCATCCAGGCCAAACTGCTCGTGAAGCAGAAGCGCGTGCAGGAGACACAACGCCTGTGCTCCCTCCATGGTCCATGTCCGTGGGGGTACGTCCGCATAGGATCGGGAGAAGCCGGTGGGCGGTTCGAAGTCAATCATCGCGACGGCGGGCAATTCCTCTGCGACATGGTGCGCATAGGGTGCGCCCATGGCGCTACCGATCAAGAGACCCCAAAGGCCGCCAGCGAGACGATCGCGCGTTATGTACAGACTTCCAGGTTGAGCCATGAAATGAAATTTGCTCGACAGCTAAGATTTCCTTAGTATCGCCGGTTTGCCGAAGCCATTGCACTTACGCAACGGTGCAAATCACGAGACGACGAAGGCAACCCTTGAACCCGAGCGATCTGACCGCCAGCCTGTACTTCACCGCTGCCGTTCGCGTGGCGGCGGATGCCTCATTGACCCGTCTTCTGCCGCTGGATGCGCTCCAGAGACAGCTCGCCCCTCACGAGCACTTCTCTCATCGCATCCTTCTATCGCTGCAAGCCTTGGGAGTCATCGAGCCAGAACTTTCCTTGGCACACGCCGATGATTGGCTGCTGTCTCGCGATTGGATGAAGTACGGATTTGACAGTGTGGCTTGGCGCATCCGTTCGGCACCTGGTGATTGTCAGCGTCGATACGACATCGCCAACGAAATATGGAGCGAAGTCAATTTCGATGATGACGAGTCGCTATCAGCCCTTCTCGCGCTTTGGGAAGATCTTGCGCTCGCCGAGGTGGCTCAGTACACAAGTTGGCTGCTGTCAAAATCCGGTTACAACCCCGAATGGACTTACTGCGCCATCGACTCACTTCGACACTCGCTGGAAACGTTCAGCGTCAATCAGGTGATGTACTTGGTCTATCTCTCGGTTCGATCGGTCGCGACGACCCATCAACAGGGGAGCGTGGAATCGTCACGATTGGGCTTGGTATTAACCAGTTCGATCTCTAGTTTCTCGGGGCGCGCGAAAGTTGAGGGCTGGAACATACGTGGCATGACGCGCCCAGCGGAGCTCACCATGAGTACTATCTCGCTGATTTTCGCGCATGAGGTGACGCGCCTCGACGATGAATATCTCACGAAGAGTCCATCGCTGGAACTACTTCGCAGTTCGATGATGCGGCATCGGACCATCCATTGATGGCAGATGGTGTGGACGACTGCGGATGAGGGTGACGCGCAAGCGAACTGAAGCAAAGGCTGAACACTTTGCTTCAGATTTCTGCGCCTACAGAACCATCTTTTATAAGATGAAACTGCATTTCGACACAATCAAGGGGAGGCTTACCATGGCCTTATGGCAACCAGGATAGTTCCGATTTCTACATGATCGGGATATCCGTTGGGACCCGCACGGTGATCACGATCGGTTATCCTTTCATTCCTTGTGCTTTGGCCAGCAACGGCTGAACAATGGATTCACGTCCTCGTCCCACCTCTTTCAACAGATGAAGCAACTGGTCATCGGACGACACCAGCAAGGAGAGTGCAAGATCCCTCTGGGCAATGATCTCAGCCTGTCGCGCATGCAAGTCGCTTCGCTTTTTCCGCTGCGCTATCGCCAGTTGCCGACGAGACTGAGGTTTATCCCCACCGTGCTCCGCCACCCACATCTGAATATCGTGCACAAGGGCGGGATAGCGGGTCTTCTTCAAGGCCGTAGTATCTTTGCCTGCCTCCTTTGCCACGTTGTTTTGCGTGACGGGCGTGCCCAAGGGCAATCGCTGGGGCTTCCCGCGTTTTAGTCGATCAAACGCGGCGCGAAAATTTTGCTCAGCACTGAGCTCAGGACTGTAGGACACGAATAAAGGTCTCCACGGAGGTCAATTGCAACTCCAATGATGCCCGATCAGGACTATCGGAAGGGGAGGCTTCAAGATGCCCCTTGATCATCTGCCTTACATCGCAGACGTGAGGTAGCTTCGCCTTGTCGCCCAAGGCTCGATCGCACTTCCCACAATGAATTAGGTTAAGCACGCCGCCCCATTCACATGGCTCTTGGCTCAGGCACAGACCCAAGAGCGTCGGCTTCGCGGCCAGCTCGCCGGTCGCCACTAATTTTTGGATTCGCCCAATGTCACGTTTTCCTAGGGGCTCGTCACTCGCAGTGGAATGAAGGCGCTTCAGGAGATTAATCTTATGCGCCTCACCAAGCGGCGAGACATATCGATCATCCGCAAGAAGCGTGATTTGCCGACGAAGCATTTCGTAAGCAGTTCGCAGGAAATCCTCGGCATACTTCCGATTTAAGGCGACTCGGGTGAACCCTCTTCCATAGTAAAGGGACTGCGCCCGGCGCATGTGTTTGAGCTGATACTGCAGCGTAGGCTCACTGATCAGGTTAGACGCACACATATTTACTGCCGTGGTACGTCGTAACTGGTGATCGTGGAAATGCCACAGCATTCCCATTGCATAACGCATCGGATCAAGTGTCGGCGTCACCAAGCGAGCCAACCGGATATCGTCGGCCGCGATCATTAGTTCGCGCTTGTCGAAAAGCACGGGACATACACTTTCCCAATCTCCATATCCGTAGTACTTGACGGATGCGCGTCCTGCTCCGTTGACCTTTCCAGAGGAGCACCACGGCTCCCTGGGCCGACTGAGCAACCATGGGTCCGCGACTTCGTCCTCGGGCAGATTGACGTAAGGGTTACTACGGGCACATTCCAAACGCAGGGTCGCCACGGCCGTCATCACATCTACGGCCAACTTTGCCGACGGCGAGGTGACCCACAACGCCTGGTCATCCTTCACTGTTTTGCTGGTCTCACCTCGCAACAGATAAAGGTCACCATAGGTCGGGTCTCGCTCGACTTCAAAGCAATGGGATCGAAAATCAGCTCCCTCATTGGCGCGTACCCCAGATAAATTCAGCAGATATTTATGGCCCACAAGGACGGCGGCCCGAAAATAACCGGAAAGCACGTGAAGCCGGCCGTATGCCGCCCAGGAAACATCCGCATCGGCACGATCCAAGGCCCATCGTTCTAGCAGTCCCCTCACACCGAATCGATCAGCCACCTCCCAGAAGGTACCGTGGTATCGACACCCCTTATGTTGGTCAGCCTCTCGGTTGAAGGGGCTTCGAGTCAGTAGCGGCCCCGAATAAAGGGCTTCGGCGGACCCCATATTGTCAAGACAAGCCTCATGCACATACCGGAAGAACGCGAAGATCGCATCCCGATGCGCCCAGAAGTCCTCCAAAAATATGCGTAGCCGCTGCATCTGATAGAGCCAGATACGCGGCGGAATATAGGGCGTCTGCTGCTCCTGATGTTCTGGCAACCCGGCCTCAAAGTGAGCCAAGCCTCGTTCATCGAGGATCGTGAATCCAAGCACATCGCGTACCGTCCACAGTTCGCGCAACATCGTCAGGACTTCGTTGGCCGTGGAGGGCGCGACAGTGTTCGCCAACTGATCAAGCACTCGGGGAAAGCGGTAAAGATCCGATGCGTCTATCTGGTGTTTTGCACACAGTAAAAAAACTGGTTTAAGCCGTGCGGCATAACCCACGACGGTCCGTGCGTTAAGCCGCTGACGGTGCCCCCATAAGAACCAACACATGGTTTGCTGGAAAAGACGCCGATTGACAGAATCGATATCGACATGAACCTCCTGTCCTCTGTCTACCTTAAGCCGGCCCGAGGCGAAATTGATGCGCACGGACTCAGAGCTGCGACCGTAGACAGAAAAATTCCAGACGGAATCACTCACCCGGCAGACGACCCGACCATCAGCATCGACCACCACCGGCCAATCATCCGGTGGTGGCCACGCAGGGATCCGATAGTGCGGGCTTTTCGGGGATACGGTGGGATGTCGGATATTGAGACCATACTCCGAGCCAAGCTGGTGAGCCTTCATACCGTCAACTCCGCCATCGCAATCCATCCGGCCCAGCGCTTGTGATGGCGCCCTTCCGACATCCGAAGGGCGACTTCTTCCACCCAGACTGCACGCTCTGAAGTGCTATGCGCGTAATACTCAAGTTTTTCGGAAATCCGCTCCATGACCCGGTGGGCGGGATGCTTGTCAGGCGTAGCCATCCACAAACCATCGCGCGCCATCTCCAGACTTTTCAAATGACGCAACGAGGCAAGAGACCAGACATGATCTAGCGTGTCCAGGTCACGCTGGTGCGCACAAAACAGACAACCATCGGGTGCCCGACAATCGGGCTTAGGCGCCTCTTCGGGCGACTCTGGAAGCATCATGGGTGTAGCCACGACACACACGCCAGGCCCAGGCGAGGCAATGGCAGGATCGGTTTCGTGCCAAAAACGCGTCGTCTCCGCGACAGCACGTTGGTGATGAGGTCGCTCGTACTCATCGTGCAGCACTTCCACACTGTGCCCGTGCATTTCGGCAGTCAGCGCAGGATCACCCGTACGCCGAAGCATCCAGTTGATACGCGTCTGCCGCAAGGACTGGGGCCGGACCAGCTTGACCTGTGCGGCCGCCAAGCGCATTTCGATCTCCTTGAAGGTTCGCTTGCCATGACTGGCCGGCTCACCCTTTTTGTTGATGTAGGGAAAGAGCAGGTCGCTATCGGTATCAGCGAACACCACAGCACGCCACTTGAGATAGCGATCGAAGTGTTCCCGATACTCGCTGTAGATATGAAATTCGACCTCCCCCAGTCGGCGATTCTTATAGCGTCTCACACCGTAACCATCGCGCAAGCTCTCGTACCGAAAGTCGCCCATTTGCATTTTCCAGGCCTGCGTCAAATTCATGCCGGTCTGCGCAATGAAGATCAGCAACTCGGCATCCAAGCGGGTATTGATCGCTGGAGAACGTTGGCGATTGCTTACATCGCTCTCCCATCGCCGCCGTTCCTCGACAAATCGAGCGCTGACTCGAAGGCGACCCGACACCTTGCCCTGAAGAAGCTCATCCACTGATCGTCGCCGATATCCGCACCATTCCTCGTAGGTTTGACCGCTACGGAACGTCAGCAGGATCGGAAGCCGTCCTCGAATAACAGTTTCAGGGAGGGCTACGCAGATGTCGAGCAGCGCATGCCCCATCGCAAACGTGTGTTCAAGGTTCTGCTTATCCGACGTTCGATAAATGGCCTTCTTTCGCCCCTTTCGCTCAAGTCGCGCGGCGCGAAAAAGGCTCGAGTCTGTCCTACCAATGGCGAGTGCGAGCGGAGCTCCCGCCGTGACCCCAGTGCGATACTGACTGGATGCTTTCAGGTCGTGGGTCGCCACACGCTGCGCACACCATTCCATCCACTCGATGTAAAGGCGGGCTGCGGTGGCGATCGTCGGTTCTTCCGGCCCAGCTTCGTCCACGTAGCGAAAATAGGCACGCAGCGCCGTCATGACATTTTCCAACGTCCTCTTGGAATGCCCCTTGGCGACACCAGTCGCCACCCGATCATGCAAGGAGACCACTAGTGGCAACCGTTCCGAGATGGGGGAACCGAACGCTCCTGCATCGATCGCTGCTCGGACGGCATCTTTGCGCCATGCTGATGCCCCTCGATAGAGAAACATGCGCATATCCCAAGGCTCCTCCCCCTGGTTGAGCGGCACCTCGGCAAACGTCAACTCCGGAATCGATAATTTAGACACGCTCGTGCTTTTCGGTGGGAAGTTTCATGCAACCGAGAAACACTTTCGTGAATTCATTGGCTACTTCGGCTTTGATTGGTTGCTTCTTGAGATAGTGCACGTAGGCTTCTGTCGTACGTCGACTCGTGTGGAACAACATTTCACCGACCACCGCCACCGGATCAATCCCCTCGATCTGCAGAGCCAGGCGCATGACGTCGCAAGCAAACGTTGCACGGGTCATGTGGAAGTGAAAGTGGGTCAGGTTCGCACCCGCTGCACGGGCTATCGATCTAAGCTTGTGCATTTCCACATTGACAGCGGAACTTTTGTTCGCCTGCCGCTTGACATACGGGTTCCCAAAGCGCGTCAAGAACAGTAGCGACTTGTCATCTTTCTGAGCGAGGGCCTGCCGCTCAAGGCGTCGAAGTGACGACGCGTATTGCGTGAGATCCTCGATCAATTTACATGGGACCGTGATATGCCCATAAGTTCCGCCCTTGGTGTGCACGGGTGGCCGAGCGTTCGGGCCGATGGAAATCAGCCGGGCGTCGGGTACGCAGGGCTCTGGGATAGCTTGAAGAATGGTATCGACCTTGAGATCGCAGATCGATCCGAGGCGCATCCCCGTGTAAAAACCAAGCCGCAGCATCAACGCAAGTTCCAAACTACCATGCGCATCGACCAGTGTAAGGATCGCATCCCGCTCTTCAGGGCTCACCGGCATCACGCCATTTTCGAGTCCTGCGGAATTCCTTTTTCGATTGGGTATGGCCAAATCTGTCGTGGTCACGACGACTGTGCGCTCGAAATAATTCGTGCTGTCGAGCTTGATGACGACGTTACGCTCGTGCCACATCGGCCACTGTGGAGTAATCAAACGTTCGGCGTAGACCCAACGATAGAACCGTACCACTGCACGCATCCGAGCCGATGCTGTCGAAGGAGCTAGGTTGCTAGCCTCACGTTGCTTGATGAGGAACCCTCGGAAACGAACCAGGCAGCGGTCCTTTTCCTTGGCAGGGAAGTCCCACCAATGAATGGGCGGATCCGTCGACTCCAACCACTGCGCATAAGCGTGCAAGGCCTTGGCGTTAGAGCGAACCGTCTCGATGTTCTGTCGATAAGCACGGCTGAGTAACCACAGATTTGCCTCGCGCCATGGCTCGCCACTTTCCCAGCAAATCTGGGGCAAACCCTCCATGGCCCCGCTTTTTAGAGGGACCCAAGAGAGCTTGCCATCGACGACTTCCGGGGAATGCGGCGTGAAGGTAATGAGTTCACATCGCGCCATGACAAACACGCCGGGACGCAATGGTCGTGACCGCTTTGAGGGAAACGACGTCTGCTGCGATCGGTTCTTGCACTTTCATAGCAACGATGCAGCCGGTGGGATGCAAGCCTTTGCCATTTCGCTTCGTCCAAACTGCTTGCTCCACACGACATTCAACGTTCACAGATCTAGCCCAGTGTTAGCGACAGTGTCCATACACTAACACCTAATCGTTACTTGTCCATACTAAATACCTAATCGGTACCGCCGCTGACCCCCACCGCCACAACCGCGTCAACCGCCAGGAGTGCGTCGATCTCAGGTGTCAGGGCTACATCCAGGCGCGTGCAGGCCATGCCGTTCTCCGTGGTGAAGGGATGCGACCAGTCTCACGCGTCACGGCCGGTGCCAAAGATCAGCCGATTTCGGCGGTGAGTGGTGTGCGCCGCCGGCGCGGGCGCTGCTGGTCATACCAGTCGCGCATCGCAGCCGCGCGGTGTTCCATCGAGCTCGGCGCGCCAGCCTTCCGGGCCGCCACACGCGCGCCGAAGTCCCAAGCCATGGAGTCGAATGAGGCCACCTGTGGAATGTCGGCCAGCTCAGCCATGGCCGCACCCTTCACGCCGAAGCAGTGGACGCGGGCGGTTGGCGGCAGGCGGGGCAGAAGGTGGTCGAGGACGGCGCGGATGCCGATGTCCGGATCGTTGAGCGGTCGCCGGCACATGCTGCCGAGTCCGATCAGGACGGGAGCATCAAAGTGGGTCGCGTGCTTCTGCCAAGCCTCCTGCATCAGGTCGAGGCTGCGCACGTAATCGTCCGGAAGCCAACCCTGCAGCACCGGCACCGGTGGCGCGAGCCAGAAGGCGCCGAGATCCTGCCAGCGGGCTACGAGTGTGAGGTGCGCTTCGAGCATCGCCGCGGTCGCCTCGATGCGGTGATGCCGCACGCCGGCGTCGTGGGCGATCTCCGGCTCAACGCACATGTCCGGCTGCGATGCCCATGCCGGGCGCAGGACACCGATAAGGTTGACGTAGTTCGCGAGTGACCATGGGAACACGCCGAGCATGCCAGGCTGGTGGCCGAGCCGCTTCCAATTCATCATCGCCGAGAAGCCGGCGGAGTCGAGCGCGAAGTCGCAGTCCTGCAGTACGCCGATGTCCGCATCGGTGCGAAATCGCAAATCCTGCCGATCCCAGAAGGCCGAGGCCGACACCATGACCGGCATCCCTGCCCGGTAGGCCGTGAGGCACAAGGCCCCACCACGATGTGGGATGCCGATGCGCAGAACCGGCTCCTCGCCGAGGTAGGCGTTGACGCGTTCCGGTGGCGGCGAAAGCCAGTCGTTTCTCATGGGCGCTTACTGGCCTGCGCCTTCCCAGCGCTCGATCTCGACGTCGCCCTTGACGACGCCGAGCACGTGCAGATCGTCGCGATCCCAACCGCCCCACTCGGCCGCGGCTTCGGTCAGGGCCAGTTCGACCGCTGCATCCGCGTCGGCGCCTGCGTGCACCGAGATGTGCGTCGTGCCCGCACCGCTCGCCTCCCGGATGAACACCGTGAACTTCGGCAGCGTCCGGGGCGGCGGCTCGGCCATGGCTTCGAGCGCGTCGGTGGCCATCGCGTCGACCGATTGGATGGCACCCTTCAGGCCAGTCGCCAGGGCGGCGGCTCCGTCGTCCTGTGGCGTCTTGTGGATGTAGTCGAGGGCCTCGCTTGCACGGTTGACGAGTGCTGCCAGGGCAGAGCGGAAGCGGCCGTCGGCCAACATGGGGATTGGAGTGGACAGGTCAGACATGGTGCGTTCCTAGGGTGGCGGCGTTGTTACCCTCGGAGACTCGCACGCCGCGCCAGCGCGCCAAGATCGGCATGTTTCGGTCTGGTGTACGAGGGGCGGCTAGTTCGAGGATGCGACCTTCGGCAGGTCAGGCGGCGTCGGCCACGGTCGGCCGCACCGCCTTGTCGCCGATGAGCGCCAGGATGTTCTCGTGGGTCGCCGGACAGGCTGTGCCAGTCAACGGGTCGAAGACCAGGTGATCGGTCTCGCAGTAGCGGAGGCGCTGGTAGATGTCTCGCCGCGCGACGTCCGCGCGGTCGGCCGCCGCGTACTCGCGTTGGGCCACGCCGTAGCGAGTGCGTGAGTTGAATACCGTCAGGCACGCGATAAGCAGCGCGGCGATCACGCCGATCGGGGCGACGACGGACAGCAGCTGGTCGGCCGCACCGCCGATGGTGCCAGGCGCTGCCGACTGGCCGTCGGCCAAAGAGTGCATGAAATCGGGAACGATCTCGGCTCCGGCGAACGCGAAGATCGCAAGGAGGATCGGTCCGATCACGAGCGCCCAGTTGAAGGACGGCCGTTCCGGAGGCCGCAACGCTTGGGCGCGTGCCGTTGCCTGGTGCGTCGTACCGCTGACGCCCCCAACGAACAGGCCGATGCCGCCGGTGCCGAGACCAACGCCCGTTCCGCTGCCGCTGAATGTGCCGTCGACGGTCTCGCGGCCGACGATTGAACCCAGTGCGACGCCGTGGTTCCCGCACTGCGGGCAACATGCGTTGTTCATGACGTTTCTCCGTGATCAGGTGGTGTGGCTATCCGTGCGCCTGTCGGTGACACGGCCATCGTGGCGCCGGGGGTTGGTGGAGGGAGGCCAAGTCCTGTTCGGGCGATGCGTTCGACTTCCGATCGGTACCGGCCGGGCTGCATGTTCGACGCGACCGGTTCGATGAGGAGGAGATCCTCGAGCGCCCGGCGCGCCCGGCGCTCAAGCTGGACGAATTCCTCGACATGACGGATGGACGACGTGACCTCACGTTCGATGGCAGGCAGGTTGTCCGCCGCCGTCTTCCGTAGCAGCAAGAGCAGCAGCAGGCGGTGCCGGTTCAGTGTGGCTACAAGGTCGTCGGCCGCGCCCCCCGTCCGGAGGAGCATCGTGGCGTCCATCCGGCGGACTACTCAGCGTCCGCCCGCTTGTTGGCGGCGAACGTAAGGCTTGCCGCGGGCATCATGAGCCCGAGCAACGTCAGCAGTGCGATGAGGAGCGTCAGGGCCGCGACGAGAGCGGTGTGGATGGGCTCGCCCTGCGCGGGGAGCGAGTCGTCAAGCGACCGCATCAGCAGGCGCCCTGCAACCGGATAGAGGGCGACGACGGCCCCCAATGCGGCGATGAGGCTGAGCACGATGGTTGCGATCTCGCGCCCTGTCGATTGGTCGCCTCGGCTCGCGCGGAGGAAGGCAAGGTTCGCGGCGATCGCGAAGATGAAGGCGAGGACGAGATACCCGTTGATCATGACCGTATCCTTGGCGTGAGTGCCTATGGGTTCGAGGGTCGGCCGCACATCCAGCGTGCGCTACCGTCCCGTGAGTTACTTCGTGACGTCGCCGAGGCCGAGCAGCGACTTGTCGCCGCCCGTGACGACACGCGGATAGGCGCCGTCCCACCTCTCGATGCGTCGGAGCTCGAGGTACATGGGGTTCGCCCGGAGCGCCTCGCCCTGGACGTCGATCGCCTGCGCATTCGCCTTGGCGATCGCGAGGTTGGAGTCGGCTTGGCCCTGGGCCTTCGCGACGGCCTGCTGGGCGATGACCTGAACCTTGGCTAGGTTGTTCTTCTCCGTCAGCGCCTGCTGCTCGGCCACCTGTTTGTCTTCGATGGCCTTGGTGAAGGACGGGTCGAACTTGAAGTCGGTAATCTGGATGTCTTCCAGGATCAGGTCGTAGGCGGCGAGCTTGCCGCGCAAGAGCTCCACGATCTTCTCGCGCACCAACTCACGCCGTTTGAGCAGTTCTTCGGCGTTGTACTGGGCGACGACGGCCTTGACCGTTTCTTGGATGCGAGGCTCGACGATGTTGGCTGCCACGTCCAAGCCGGTGCGCTTGTAGATGTCCGGCAGCTTAGTGCTGTCAAAATGGAAGTTCACCGACACGTTGGTGTCGACGGCCTGCAGGTCGTACGTGCCGGCGGGCGCAGGCGAGTCCGCATGCTGGGTGCGGATGTCGACCTTGGTCACCGACTGGAAGAAGGGCGTCTTGAAGTGCAGCCCAGCATCCTCGACGCCGACGATTCGCCCATTCGTGAAGAGTAGCGCACGCTGATCCGAGCCGACGGTGTACCAGCTGCCGAAGAACGTGCTGAGCACGAGAAGTGCGAGGACGACCAGGCCGATGCCCAGGCCACGGTGCTTGAGGATCGGTGAAGACGGAAACGTGGACATCGGTGGCTTCCCTGTAGTGGATGGTGTGCAAGATTGCGACGTGACGCTACCGGTTCGGTGTTCGTCGCAAAGATGACGGCCGTTTTGCTTTCGTGCGGCGAATCATGGCGACGATGCGTCGTCCAGATCGGGTGAGTCAGGCTGGTCATGCAGTGGCGGCAGAGCTGTGCAGGACTGGATCGCATCGCGCTGGCGTTGCGAGTGCTGGGCGATCGACAGGCGCACGATGAGTATGCTGATGCAGGCCATCTCAACGAGCGGGAACAACCGAAGGCCCGGCGCCGACCACAGCGCTGCAACCGCAAGGGCAAACCACACGGACGCGAGCACGAGCAGGCCGGTCCGGTGCGATCGATACTTGTTGGAGCACTCTGGTGTATCCATACGGTCAGCATAGGCGCGCGGAGACGCCCGCCTGGACGTGAAACTGCCCGGTTTCAAGCCTCTTTTCTGGCTGTTTTGGCAGGCGTCGCCACCTCAGAGATTTCGGCCGCTGCCTCGACCCGCGCGAACACGTCGTCCTTGAGGTCAATGTGCACCGGCCCGTGGCGACCATCGCCTGTCAGGACGCCGTCGAGCTGGGCGATTTCCTGCTTGGTCAGGTTGTGCCACTTGGCGATGCAATAGTTGCCGAGGAGGATGCCGCGTTGACCGAAGCGGTCAGACGGGCCGAGCGAGAGCCCGCGCGCCGCACACCAGGCCTCAGCCTTTCGAGAAGCCTCGAACGTACCGGTTTCCGTAAAGGTCACGCGCGCCACGGTCATTGCTCCAGGGGGGCGGCTTATAGGGCGACGTGGGGCAAGGGCGGCCCGAACGGCAGTTGGTGGGTTGCCTGTCCGGACGCGACGGTCTCGCCCGACTGCGCGGCAGCCAGGCTTTCCAGCGCGTGCCTGCGTCGTATAGCCATGCACGCCTTGGACGTCGCGTCGAGGTTGACGCCGGCTTGCGGGTCTGCCGCGATGGCTGATGCGTAACCGCGGAGATCGGTACCGTTGCAGCGATTCGGCGCCAGTTCCTTCATTGCCAAGCGCATGCGAAGCTCGGGGCTTGGGTCACCCAGCTCGATGCGAGTGTCGAAGCGCCGGCGTAGGGCGTCGTCCACCAGTTGAGGCTGGTTGGTGGCGCACACCAGCACGACGTGGGGTGGCATCCGGTCGACCATCAGCAGCAATTGGTTCGTGATCCGACGCAACTCGCCGACGTCGCCGGCCTTCGCGCGGTTGACGCCAATGCTGTCGAACTCGTCAAGGAAAAGAACGCAGGGGCCGCTCGCGGCGAACTCGAAGATCTTGTCGAGGTTCTTGCCCGTGTTGCCGAGGTAGCTGTCAACGAGCCCGCCGTACCTTGCGACGAGAAACGGAATGTCCAGCGCGTTGGCGAGGGCGCCGGCGAGCATCGTCTTGCCGTTCCCAGGTGGCCCGGACAGCAGGATTTTGTGGCAAGGAGGGACGTTCCAGGCGGCGAGCGCTTCGCGGTTCTGCTGTTCCTCGATCAGTGCGGCGCAGGAATCGCGCGCCACCTCTGGCAGGACGACATCGTCCAATCCGATCGCAGGTTGGAGGACGTCCAGCAGATCCGTCGGTGGCGGAATGATCCTGGTGCCGTTCAAGGGTCTGGATGCGCGCAGCTTCCTGGCGAGTGACGGCGATGAGCCTTCGATCAGCGACGCCACTTCGTCGGTGAGTTGGGTCAGCCGTTGGGCCTGACCCCACCGCGCGGCGTCGACCAGCGGAGGCAGACGCTGCAAGAGCTGGACGACGTAGGAAGGTGTGCGCTTGCGGCTACCTGTGGAGGGCTGGGTTTCGGCTTCGGTGGACATTCCAAGGCTCATGGAGGCGAATAGACGGCAGGCGGTGGGATTCCGCCCGTCAGCGAACAGTGGGCGACGAGTGCGTCGGTGGAGCGGCCTGTGCGACGAGAGCTGTATGCCAGGTCGCTTCGGTCCGCAACTGTGCGAGGTGTGTCGCGCGCGCGTCGGCGATACCGGCGAGGGACACGGCGATGAGCTGCCGGATGGCTTGCATGGCCGATGCCTTCGAGACCACCCCGTGGTCGGCGTCGGTACGGACTTCGACGCGCGTCGTGCCGCCGGGCGACGGATATGCTGAGATTTTGAAGGTTGGCTTCTTGTCAATAACGCCATCCTGATATAGGTGGGCGTCGTCGACGTCGAACTCGGCATCGCACGACCGGAAGCAGGTGTCGTTCGAGACCTCCATCGTGATGGCGCCGAGCGGGTGCAACAGCGCGCCGTATTCGGCCGTCGTCTCGGCGGTCAGGCCGGCGTCGATGGGGCCGTAAGTCAGGTACACCATCGACATCCAGAGACCGTAAAGGAGGAGGCCAAGACAGAGCGGCCGCAGCGCCAGGGAAATGAGCTGTTTCTTCATGCGTTTCTCCATCCTTGAGTCTGTCCGTGCTGACCGTGCGAGTGCGGGCCGCTCAGTGCGGGATCGGGCCGTATTCGACCCCGCGCGCCGCGTTGATGAGGAAGGCCTTCAGCGTCTCCCGATCGGGTGGTCCGCAGAGCGCCCCGTCAATTCCGTAAGCGTTGGTGTACCAGGTGACTCCAAGCGCCGGCTCCCACGTCAGCAGCGTGTTCTGCACCGAGGCCGAGCCATGCGCCAGGAGTTCGGCGAGCAGCGCGCCTGGCGTGGGTAGGCCACGGTATTCAAGGGACGCCTCGATACGGGCGTCCTCTCGCGTGCGTGCCTGGCCCTCCGCGAACGCGCACACCAGGGGTTCGGCGTCACTGAAAAGCGCAGGGCAGTCCGCGTTCGGATGGTCGGCGCCAGCACAGCAGGCGAGGGCGACTGCGCGGTGAAATGCGGCCGTGCCGGCGCAGGCGTGGCCGTAGGCCCTCCCGGTTGCCTCGGCGACGACGTGGTCCGCCCAGACCGCCCGCGCTTCGATGGCCCTTAGGATGAGCTGCCATCGGTGCGCGTCGGCCGCCGTAGCGCTGCCTCGGTCGCCGTGTGCCGGCAGGGTGATCATGCGGACGCCCTCGACTCGCGCTTCGGCGCTGATACGCAACCACGCGGCTGGTAGTGGGGCACCTCCGCCTTGAGCCAGTCGGGACGGGTGTCGCGGCGGAACCGGGCGGTTGCCCAATAGATCCTCGCCTGGCGTTTGACCGACTCAGGGTCGTAGACCGGTCCGCGTGGCGTGGGGCCTGACGTGAGGTAACCCTCCCGTCCCCACCGGACAAGGGTCATCTTGCAGACACCGGCCAGCGTTGCGGCTTGGGGAGCCGTTAGCCAGTCGGCGGGCGTCCCGGCGGGCGCGGTGCCGGTAGCGGACGCCTCACGGAGAGCTTCCAAGCCGATGTCGGTAATGTGGGTGCGGTCCGTCCAGCGTGGCTTGTAGAGTCGCGCGACACCGTCGACGATCCTTGCCTCGACCCACGAGACGCTCTCGCCCAGGATGGCAGCGGCTTCCTCGACCGTATGGCCGTGCTTCGATTGGCGCCGCTTCACCAGCGCCTGCACGGTGAACAGCGGAATCCCGTCCCCCTGCCGCCGCCACTGGACGCCCTCGAGCAAGATTCGCAGCTCTCCGATGGACACGCCGACCTTCGCCGCTGCCTGCTCCTCGCTGAAGCCAATATCCTCTCGCAGCTTCGCGACCTGGCGCCACGCAACCTGCAATGCTCCCCGGTTCGGCCCAACGGGTTCGATCCGGGTCTGCAGCCGCTCGGCGGCGATGAATCCCCGGAGCTCCTCCTCAGTGAAGTCGTAGCGCTGCGTGGCCGTTGCCAGCGCGCACCAGTCGTTAGCGCGATCACCGGACGGACAACCCCTGGCGATCCAGATGGTCGCATCCGCCTGTCCAACATAATGGTGTCCGTTCTCGAGCCTGGACTTGAGCTGGCCCGTGCTGATCGCGCGGCTGACGTTGCCGAGGCTCCGGCCAGCCTGCTTGGCGACCTCCTTCGACGTGAGGCCAGGCGACCATGGCCGGGTGAGATGGCGCTTCGCGCCCAGCTCGAGCGGTGGGTAGCGGGCGACGAAATCGTCGAACGTCGTGGGCGCGCCCGCATCATCCCAAATCGCCGAACAGGTTTCGCACGTCGCCGGGTGCTTGCGTGGCTGCCACTTCTTCCAGGTCGATTTGAGGTTGTCCATGAGCGGCATGCCCTGCCACGGCATCGGGCGACCCGCGCGACGGTCAGCAAGCATCTGGGCGGCGACCTCCTGCGGGATGTACCACGCGCCGCGACTGCTGCTGGCCTTGCCGATAGGGGCGTCGCACAGGATTGCGCCGGGCACGTAGCCCATGCGCGCGAACTCCGGCAGCTTGTCCGACTTGATGGCCAATGGCTCTTTCAAGGTTGCGAGGCGCACGTAGCCTTCGGGCGCCTGGCGTCGGGACGTCCGCCACGCGTCCCACGCGGCGTGAGGGATCAGCAGCAGCCGGCCCACCTTCTTGGCCTTCAGGTCGCCGCGACGAATCGCGTCGCGGATGGGTTCTTCGCTCCCGAAGACCTTGCCGGCCTGCGGCACGGTGAGGCCGCCGACGACGTCGGTCGTCTGCAGGCCGCAGCGGTTGAGCGCGAGTTTCACCGACGTCGCCGTGCGGACGGCGCCCCGGTCACCTGTCAGCGCCTGCAGGCGCTTCGTCAGGATGTCGGCAATAGCCGCCGGGGACGTGGTGCCGACCAGTGACGCGAGCAGGGCCAGCTCCGGAGCGTGCCAATCGTAGCCGCGCTGGGTTTTACGTGGGATCGGCCACTCGGCTTCCGTTGGAGGTCGACCGTGCCAGCGCGCGAACAGCACGGCGAAATCGACCGATGCCGTCGGTGCCGGGGACGCGCCAGTCATCCTGCGCAGGTCACGCACGCGCTCGACGTGCTGGCCCACGATAGCCGCGAGGTCGCTGGCGCGTGTGCCACGCGGAGCCTCCGCGACAAAAGCCATCCACGGGGCGGAGGCGTGCGTCACCGGGCGCCCTTCTCGTCGGTCAGGGCGGTGCGGCCCGAGGCCATCTGCGCCGGCGTTAGGCCGGCAATGGCACACAGGAAGTCGATCACCTCATCCGTGATCGCCGCGAGGCGCTCGGTGCTGATGCTGGCCATCGCCCGATCCCATTGGGCGAAGTTGGTCGGAAAGACTGGGCGCGACGGGCGCGCGGCGATGGCGACCCCTTCCATGGCCTTCGCCAGCGGAAGCCGGAATCGGTCGAGTCCTCGCGGACTGAGGCAGAAGAACTCGCCCGGCGCCAGCATGGCGAGGTCACCGTAGGCGACCCGATGCGAACGGAACAGCGGCGACAGGTGCGTCCAGGCGGTCGAGTCCTTCTGTTGGCCAATCAGAGTCAGATTGGTGCTGCCGAACAGGGTGCGACTGATCGAGCCGGTGAAGCGGTGCGCCGTCAGGCAGATGTCCAGGGCGCGCTTACGACCACGTTCCGCCAGATCGTTGAGGATATCCGTCGTCTCGCTCGCGCCATTGCGCCGACGGCCAGCGCGCGGTGCCGAAAAGAGCTGGCCTTCGTCCATCATCAGGATGATGGGCTTGCGGTGGGTTTCCGCCGCCTCCGCGATCACCTCCCCGTAGGGGATGAAGGCGTTCGCGTCCGGAGCGTCCACGACAACGATGGGCTGATCACGTAGGGCCAGCCGTTCCACGAGAGCGTCCGGCGAGGCGACCGGCTCTCCATACAACGCACGGATCTCGTGCTCGGGATCGACCAGAACGGCTACCCAGCCCTGGTTCGCCAACTGCTCACATACCACGAGGCCGGCGTTGGTCTTGCCCGACCCGCTCGGCCCGATGGCGACCATGCGTAGACCCGTCGTCGCGAAGTCCGTGAGGTCGATGGGCGCGCCGCCGAGGTTGAGGGAGGCGCCCACGAGTTCCTTACGCTGGATCACGCCGCTCATCGCGCATACCCTCCGGTAGTGGTGTCCTGGGCCGACAGAATCGTTTCGCGCAGGCGCAGCGCCTGTGCCGGCGAAAGCGAGAAGACGACCGCGAAGTCTTCCACGATCTCCGTGGTCAGGCGCTGCAGCAGGCCGTCCCCGCGCGCCTTGGCCAGCACCCGCCGGAGGCTCGCCCAGTCGCTACCGCCGGCGCCGGCCGTTCCGCCACTGCTTTCGCGCAAGGCGTCGCTGAGCATCGCCTCGGTGTACCGCGGCGCATCTGGCCCGAGATCCGCCACGAGACGGTCGTTGAGCAACTCGAGGAGCAAATGCGCCGGCAACATGTTGCCCATGCGGCGGATCAATGCCCTGTCGGCCATCGTGAACGGGCGGGGCTCGGCCGGCGGCGCGAACGTGCCCACGTTGACCATGCGGCAACCGCAGAGGCGGCATCGTGCCGGTGCGGCGGCGCCCGGCGCGAGCGGGCCAAGCCTACGAACCTCCGCGCGTTCGGCGCAGTCGTCGCAGACGCCGTAGCGCTGCGTTGGACGTAAGGGCGTGATCGCGACGGCATTCATACGGACGTCCCCCTGGCTTCGATTGGCATGGCAGATCCTCACTTCGGTGTCGAACGTCCCGATGCTGATGGATCCTCGTGGGGCGCAAAGATCCCCGTGGTTTCGACCCACGCGTCTTCGCTCGCGTAAATGCTACCGACGCACGGTGGTGGCCCGGCGGACGAAAACCCTCGAAAATTCGGCTCTTTTCTCTGACTGCTCTGGACGCTGAACTCAGCGTTCCGGCTGTGCGGCGGACATGCGCATGCGCGGGGCGGCCGGCGCGCTGCTTCGGAGGAACGGGGTCAGCGTCCGACGCCAGATCGCCGGTGTATCGCCCCTACCGGGGCATGCACGCGTTCGCGCAGGATGCGTTCCCAACTCGCGAGCACGGCCCGGGCGCGGCTGAGGTCGAACCAGTCCTCGCAACGCAGGCTCTCCTCCATGTCGATCCACCAGTCGCCCTCGGCCACCGGCAGGATGCGTTCGATCTGCTCGACCAGATTGTGAGGCCCCAGCCCGCCGGCGAAGCCGACGCGTTTCGGAGTGTCCGGTCGCCGCCACTGGTTCGGCCCAATGCCGCGCCCACCGGAGGCATCCACCAGGAGCTGGTGGTGACCCGACCCGGTGGCGAGCGACAGGTCGGTGATGCGCGAGTTGTACTGCGTGATCAGGGCATGAACCCGCGAGGCCAGGGCTGGGAGTTCGTCACGCCCCACGTCGCCGTTGACCTGGACGCGGTTGGCATGGCGCACCAAGTCGTTCAGTTCGCCGGCCTTGAGCTGGGCACGCGCAAGCAGGCCACAGACGTGGATGGCGCAACGGCCTGCCAATGCCCTCGCGGTGGCGTGCAGCCAGTCGAGGGACGGGTAGCGGTTCCGGTTCTCCGGCGTAGCGCTGTAGAGAAGGCCGATCTCGAGCGTCGGGTGGGCCGCGAGCAGCTCGAGCAGGACTGCGACATCCGTTCGTTCGTCGGCACCGGTCAGCGTGATGCCGACGTTCGGTGAAGTAGTCATCGCCTGCGGTTGCATGGGAAGTCCCTCTCTGTGATGGGCGCCGACATCCTGTCGTCTGACCGCCGTGGGAAAAGATCGCCGCGAATGGGATTCGCGTCAGCGCGGTGGCGCGGCGACGACAGCTTCCATCGCCGCAGTCCGAATCAGCCCCTGAGCGATGCCCAGACTGTGGATGGCATCCACCTCGCGGATCCGCCTAGCCAGTGCTCGCACGCGGCCGTTGCGTAGCACGCCCGTCGTGCGGAACTCGAGCATTTCCTCGCAGCATTCCCGCAGGTGCTCGCCGGCGTATCGCTCGGCATCCGCCATCACGACGAGATTGCGGGCAACGATGGGTGAAACGAAACGGTCGGCATCCATGGCTACGTCACTCCACCTGGTTCGCCGTGCTGTCGAGAATCGAGCATCCCTTCGGCGACACGCCCGGATCCAGGAGCATGACGGCGCACTCCCCGACCGTGGTCAGATCCGCGTTGAGGTAGGTCTCGGCCTCCTCCTGACCCAGATCGTCGGCGATGGCGCGGTCGTGGGCCGCGCGGCGGAAGCCGGCTTCGTCGTCCACGATGATGGCGATGGTGACTTCGACCTGCATGGTGGGATCCTTGATCGGCGTGGTGTGGCGGTAGTCTCGCGCGATCGTTCGGCCGGCAAAGTTACCGCTGCTCCTGCGTCCCACGGCGCGATCGCATCGCTTCGATCTCGCTCACCGGTAGGCCCAACTCGCGGGAAAGCATCGCATTCTGCTCGCCGCGTGGCGCAGCATCGAAACGGATCTGCTCGACTTGCCGGGCGACCATCCTGTAGAGGAACCACAAGCCCACCACGACGCCGAGGAGGCCGCCCACGATGAGAAATCCCGGCCCGATGAGCGGCTCGACCCCCGGGAGCTGCGCGACGGGGGCGAGCGCTGATGAAGCGCCGATTACCACTCCGTAAGTGCCGAAGACCACGTAACCCACAGTGACGATGAGCGCGAGCCGGTTGAACTTCCAGAGCGTGCGGATGGCGGTGGTGATCAGTGTGGACATGGTGAACCTCCTTGGTAGTCGATCTCAGCTGGACGGTAGTGACCGCCGATCTCGCAAATTGAGACGCGTCACGGGGACTGCGGGGGACGCGGGTCCGGAGCCCGCGCGCTCAATGATGAACGGCCCGGATTCCGCAGAGGATTGCCACAACGGCATTCGTCGCCGGCAGTGCGATCCACCAGCCCGTTGGATGGGACGACACGGAGACGACGACCGCGGCGAGATTGAACAGCGAGGCGAACGTGTAGTAGTTGAACACTCTCAGGACTCCTTTCCGTGGCCGGCGGTTTCGGCGATGGCGCGCCGGATCGGTGTGGGATTGATCGTGCCCATGCGCTTGGCGAGTCGCACCCGTTCCTCGATATCCTCGGGCCCAAGTGCCGCGACGGGGTCGGGTGGCAACTCGGCAGGAAAAAGACCGTTGACCTGTACGAATGCACTGAACGTGCAGTCGAGCTCCCTGGCCAACGCTTCGCGAGTTACCGCATATGCGAACGTCACCTGCGCCTTCTGGCATGGCGTCAAGCGCACAGCGAGGCAGTTTCGGCGCCGTGCGACCGAGTACGTCGTCACAACGGTGACGCCCGTCACCATGGAGACGACTTGTCGGAGCAGGCGGTTCTCGAACCGGTTCACGACCCCGAACTCAACGAACTTCGCCTCTGCGCCGTCGATTTCGGCCAGGTCTTTGATCGACAAGCCGTGACGGCGCAGAAGCGTGGCGAGGTGTGCTTGTGCGGTTTCGCGCTCGCCGTCGCATCCGCTTTCGGCGAGGGCGAGGATTTTCTTCAGTCGCCTGATGATGGCGTCCTCTACGGTCGCTTCAGACATGGCTCACCGTGGCACGCGGACGCTGGAATGGCGAAGCGCTTGCTCTCGGGCTAGCGACTCGGCTTCCTCGACCACTCCACCTGCAATCGCCGATAGAGCAGGGCGGCACATGTGGGAGTTGCCTGGGGCCGGCGCGGCCATCGCAAGCTGGTCAGTGGCGAGGGGTAGCGGGGAAGTCATCGTGACATCCTGTCTGGAAACGGGCGGAACGCGGTTCGGCATCAACGATACTGGTCGCTGCCGTCGCCGGACAGACGAAATCGCCCAGTTTCCGGGCTAGTTTCGCCGCAATAGTGTTAGCCATAACGCTGGCCTTCAGATGGTCTTCGGCCTGTGCCTGATCGCCTTACCGTAGCCCGTCTAGACGATCTTGCCGGCGCGTGTCAGTGCCTGGAGGCGGCGATCGCACAAGCGTTCCGGGCAGATGCGCCTCCGCGCGGCGCGCACCGACTCAAGGATCACCGCGAATTTCGGTACGTCGCCGCGATTGAGTCGGTCGAGGATGGCGGTGTCGTTGCTCTCGTTGCTGTGGGGTGGTGGCAAGGCGGGGGGCCGGTGTGCTGGCCGAACTACGGGGCACCGTCCGCGGCCGCTTCTTCGTTCAGCGCGTCGATGGCATCCTGCGGCACGCGGTAGCCCAGCGCACGGAGATTGCAGAGGCGCTTGGCGCAAGCCGTCGCGTCAGGGTCGTCGAAGGTCTCGCCGGCGTGCGGCAGGTCGATCGGCTCGCGGGGAGCCTGGTCGACGCGCGACTGGACTTCGGCCGAGCGCCGGACGAACGCGTCGATGTTGCCCTCATCGAACGCGACGGGCGGGGGAAGGGGCGGCTCGAACACGAAACGCTGGCGCGCGACGTGCGTGACGAATCCGCCACCGATGCCCGCGTACACATAGACGTCGCAGGCGTATTGGTTACTGGAGAAGCGGCAGTAGGACATGGTCGAGGTGTCCCTTAGGCGGGGCTGGCTTCGGTGGCCAGGTCTACGACGGCGCGATCCACGGCTTCGATCTCCTCCGCGCCGCAGTCGTTGCAAGTCACACCGCCGTCGTAGAGGGTCGCCATCACCCATTTTTGAGATGCAACGTCCCACGCGGCCGGGCCATCGGCCGTGATGTTCGAGCTGCCGCAGCGCGGGCAGCACTTCTGGACGGGCGTGGCAATCGTGGCTTCGCGGAGGTTCATGGGACGACTCTCGCTGACGGGTAGATGCGTTGAGTTTGAATCGCCGGCGAAGGAGGAAAAGTCTGCCGAACTTCCGTGCAGGCCATCGCTCGTGGCGAGCAGGGAGTCGACGTCTTGAGCGGACGCGTCGACCGTTGCCTGGTGGCCCGGTCGGTACTCGGCGGCCGCCCGCGGGAAGGGCACCCATCGGATTGGCGGATGGCCGAACTGATCGGCGGTGATGTCGGCGACGCCCCGCTCGCCGCCGGGCAGCTCGATCTCGACCCAGTAGTGGCCGCGCAAGGTGCCGTCCACGTCGAGGCATCCGCCGTCCTGATGGCCGTCGCCGCCGCGGATGGTGGCCCTGGCGTCGACGATCCATCGGGTCACCATCGCGCGAACCAGCCAGGAAGCGAAAAGGCAGGTCCCTTGGGTGTCGTTGTTTCCGAAAGCGCCGCGCAGGGCGAGCGTGAAGGTGCGGCGGGCCAGCAACAGTACCTCGGGGACGGTTGGAGACTGCGGATCGTCAGTGGACACTGGCGCTTGCTCAACCGTCCGCGCCCTGGCGCTTGGCCAGGGCGGCGGCGGCGCCGGTCAACGCGGCGTCGCTCTTCTCGGCGCGGCGCCAGCCCTGTGGCGACCCGCCATACACCTCGCCGTTTTCCAGGTCGACCGCCACCCATTTTTCGGGAACACGCGTGGTAATTGCCAGCTTCGTCGTCCGGTCGTGCTGGGGGAGCTGCCGGCCATCGAGCAGCGTGCGCACGTCGGTGGCCACCTTCCAATGGAGATGCCCCTCCCGGACGATCTTGCCATCCCGCGCGAACGTCCTGAGCGCGACGGCGGCCAGGGACGTGGCACGGAGCGGATTGCGCGGGGAGATCGTCCGGTGAAGCACCTCGGCCACGTCGGCACGACGGAAGCGCGCAAGCCGCTGGTCGAGGAAGGTGGCGACGAGGCGTTGCTGCTTGCCGGTCAGGTTCACGGACGTCTCCTGTGTCGATGGCTCCATCGTAGCGGTCGGACCTCGCCGGGGGACGGGCGAAACTGGCCCTTTGCTAACGTCGTTTCTCGGCGTAGTGCTGCGCGGCGGCAGCATGCCTGATGGACACCGCCGCCGCGCAGCACTACGCCGCCAGCTTTCGCACGTCACCCACGAGGTTGGTCAGGGTACCGACGAGGCACACAGCTTGCGGGCCTGGCATGTTGGCGAGGTTCTCCCGAACGATGGCCACGACTTCGGCGTTGATCCGCCCCACAGCTACCTCATCTGCCGAGACGCGCGCTTCGGCGGTGCCGAACTGGAACGTCAGGGTGATGTTCGCGTCGGACTCGTCGTCGCACCAGTCCGGTGTCGACGCGTCGAAGGTCACGCTGAGGCAGTCCCCGGTCGCGTAGGCATGCAGGTTTCCGTTGCTCTGCTCGTTGAACGCACTGAAGCGGGCGAGAACCGTGAGCCCAAGAGCGGCGGCTATCGGCCCGAACAGGTCAACGCTATCGCGGTCGACCTGATCCAGGCTCAGCGTCAGGCCGCAGACGTCCGGGTGGCGATGGAACAACGCGGCGATATAGCACTCTGGCGCGAAGTCGTCGTCCCGAAGGAACTCGGGCAGCTCGCCGGGCGCGAGTGCGTCGAAGGCATCGGCCGCGGCGGTCGTTCCTTGCACCACGAAATGCACGGCGGCCCAGATATGGGCCCATTGGGCGGAGGTTAGGCCGTAGGTCTCAACGGCCTCGATGGTATTGGGTTCGGACATGGAAGGTCTCAGGTCGGGAGTGGAAGGCGAAGGCGAGGGGGTTCTTCTGGCTACCGCGTCATTGCGGCGTCGGTACCGGCGGCTCGTCGTTGGAGCGCCAGCGGAGCGTGCCGTAGCCGTGGTTCGAGTAGGCGTAGACCAGCACTGACTCGGTAATCTGATCGAGCAGGTCGGCGTCGATGCCCGCGCGCCGGGCGAGCCACGCCACGTAACCTTCGTGATCCTCGATGGCTTCCAGCACGGCTGTCGTGCCCGGGTCGGACGCGAAATGGCGGCACTGGTTGTCGATGGCCATATCCCATTCCCCGGTCTCCGTCGGGGGGTACAGGACGGTCCCGTCCAGCAGCGTGATGGCGAGGCCGTCGATGCTGGTGACATAGCCACCCTCGTCGTCGTAGTGGGCCTCCGAGTCCCACGAGGCGCTTGCGGCCGTCGGAAAGGCGGCGTCGACCAGCGCCTGGATGGCGATGGCCAGCTCGTCGGTGATTTGCCCGTGGAGGCCGACCACGGCGGCCAGCCGCGCGCGTGGCTCCAGCGTGTTGAAGGCTTGCGTGAGAGTGGGATCGAGCATGGCAGTCTCCTTCGTTGGTGGGTCAGTGGTGGCGCAACTGATTGCCTTCGCTGAACACGACGGCATCCGGGTTGATGGCGTCCCGCAGCGACCACCACCAGGGTTCATCGCTCAGGAGATCGTGGGAGTCGCGTCGTCCGTCATTCGCCGAGACGTGGACTTCGAGGGTCGTCGGGGAAGCGAGCAGGGCTCGCACCAGGTCATCGCAGCGGCCCTCATGGCGCGCAACGATGTGCAGATGCGAGAGGTCGATGGCCAGCGGCACGCCGGCGAGAAGCACACGCTCGTAGTCGGCCCAGCAGTCCATGAGCTGGCCACGTCCGGTATCGGGGTACAGCCCCTCCACCCCGACAGGACAGGGGAAAACGTCCTGCAGGCGGCGGATGTTGTCGATCATCTGCGTCAGCGTCGCGTTGGCGCGATAGCCGGCGTGGAGCGTGTAGGTTGGCGAACCAAGGCGCGCACACACGTCGGCGACGAGCTTGAACAGTGGCGCTGCGGCAGTGGGGTCGGACGACGCATCGAACACACGCAGGCGCGGCAGCACCCGGAGGTTTGCATGGGGCCGAAAGCGCGTGTCCGGCCAGCGCTCGCGCAGCGAGTCGCACTGGGCAGCATCGACCTGCCCGCGACTCTGCGGGCACAACTGCACATGCGCGTGATCGAGGCGTCCGAACAATGGCTCCTCGATGCCAGCGACAATGCGCTCAATGGCTTCGGTCAGAGGAAGACCGGGTAGCGTCGCCGTGGCCGCGCAGATGTGCATAGGTGATCCCGTCGAGTGATGCTCGGAGCATCTCAAGCGTGCGTGAGACGAAAAAAAGAGGGAGGTTTTGCGCGATCGTTCGCATCATCATCTTCGATAGCGGCCTCAGCGCACCGACTCAATGTTTGCGGTCGTGATCGGACGCAGTTTCGTCTTTGGCCTTGGTGATCTCACGGCCAGCGGTGGACGAGAAGGGCCCGCCGAGACGGGCCTGTGCTGGTTAGACGGCGGCTTTGCGCCCCGGGTACTACGCCGGCGACATTGTCGCCGGCAACTATCGCAATGCGATGAGTTCGCCCCCGTCGATTGCGAACTTAGCGATCGTGCGACGACCGCCTACGATTGCCCAGACTTCTGCGTCGGGTCGCAGGCTGAGTGTCGATAGCGGACACATCACACCGGTGTAACTGGCACGTGCCGACGTGAAGGTGGCCACCGCCAGGTCAGCATCCGAGGAGAGTCCGCAGAACGTCAGCCGCCTACCGCCCACGGTGAGATGCGGGCCATGTTTGTCCACGTACGCCTGTAGCTGGTTCATGCAGCGGGGTTCCAGTTCGTGGCACGTGCTGCGCTCCACAGTTGACGGACGATATCGGTGACGTCCCGGCTCGCGGCCGCCGCGTCCTCAAAGGCGACCGCGTGGTGCGTCGCTGCCAGCGTGAAGCGGTGGCAACCTGCATCCGAAGCCGTGCTCACGCTGGCGCCTTCGAGCAGCGCGGCAAGGCCGCGGCGGGTTCCGTCCCATTTTTGCCAGTTGGGGTCACTGAGCTGGGTGGGGGTGTTGAGCGCGCCGAGGACGCGTCGTACGCAGATGCGCAGCACTACACCGCGCTTTCGCGGCAAGGCCGCGCGGCAGGTGGCGACGGTGGTGATCAGCTGAGCGAAGGGAGTCGTGGAGTGTTGGATCATAAATGGGCGATGCCGTTGGAAGGACGTCTCCACTCTCGCCCGGGCGGCGAGCCGGCAAAGATGGCGGCGATTCTGCGGAATCACGCCACAGGGTCACTGCCGTCGTCGTCTGCGGACCGGCGCATGATGTTTGACACGGTGGGCACCCAAGATTGAGGTCGCCTGGCGCAAGAAGGCCCGCTGTTGCCAGCGGGCCCTCCGTTCGAGTGCCGTTGGTAGGCCGCGGACTTATCTGGAACAACCTCCGCAACTGCACCAGTTTTGCGGGGTGATCGGGTCGCACGGATTGCTGCTGCCCTGATTTTTGGTGTTGTCGTTGACCTCGGCGAAGGCACGGCTGATGAACGGCTGGTACGCCGCCGGCATGGTGATGGTGGTGCTGGTCGTGGTGGTTGCAGGCATCACGGTGGCGTGGCGGGTCGTAGCGACGCTCGGCATGGCGGCGGCGGCGCCGAGAGCAACGGCGAAGGCGATGGAGGTGGCGCGCAGGAAGCTCTTCTTCATTGGGCATGCTCTGGTTGACGTCGCGACGTTGCGACGTGATGAGTAAACCTGAGGTTTCGCTCGCGAAAAGTTCTCAAAATATCTGCTTCACCGTTCGGCCTAAGCGGCGCCGGCCGTGTCGAAGAGATCCGCGCACTGCGCCGCTTCCGCACCCTTGGCGAGGGGTGCGGATCGGTGGTCAACGCGGCGGGCTTCAGCTTGCCAGACGGCAAGGCTCTCGTCGGTCACACCATCGAGCGGAGAGACACGATCGGGCGTAGCGGCCGACAGCCGTGCGGCGCGCAGATCTTCGTAGAACAAATCCGCGCCCGTGAACGACCGTCCCGCTTCGATCGCCGCAACGGCCGTGGAGCCTGACCCGACGAAGACGTCGCAGATGAGATCCCCAGGTAGGGAGTAGAGAAGGATGACACGCTTGGCCAGGCGAACCGGGAACTGGGCGGGATGATCCCCATGAACTCGGTCCCGATGGTTTGCTCGAACCGTCGGGATGTCGCTCCAGACGTCCGTCGGCCACGCCCCCAGCGGGTGGCCGGAGAGCTCGCCCTTGTTTGGCCCCTTGTAGGCGCGTTTGCCGGGTTGCTTCTGCGGCTGTCGCGCAGCGTTGGGGTTGAACGTCGGCACAGGCCCCTTGCTGAATACCAGGATAGTCTCGTAGCGGTCGGCGAGGCGCCGCGCCGGCGTGAGGCCGTGGGGCTGAACCCAGACGACACGGCTCTGGAACGTGAGGCCGGCCCGGCGCAGATCGTCGAAGAGCATCACGTCCAAGGGATAGAGCCCACCGTGATCGTCCGACGTCTTGCCTACATTGAGGCACACCACGCCGCCAGGCCGCGTCGTGCGCGCCAGCTCGCTGATTACTTGCATGAGCCAGCCGTGGAAGTAGGTCATGGCCAGCGCATCCGCGCCAGCGGCGTTGCCGTACCGCTTCCCCAGGTTGTAGGGCGGCGAGGTCATGTGGACCTGGACGCTGTCGTCTGGGATGGCGGCGAGGAAGTCGAGCACGTCGGCCTTGGCGGTGGAGTCCACTATCGACCTCAGGAAGTCGAGCTGCTGCTGGCGCCGCTCGGCCGCGCGCTGCGCGATGCGGCTCTCTGTCTTCCGGGCGCCCGTCCGAAGCGCGGCGCGGTAGATCGCACCCTTGGACAGCCCTGTGATGTCCTGCACTTCGGCGTAGGTGCGCGTTGCCAGGAGCCCGGCGAGTGCGGCGTCATCCGGCACGGCGGTGTTGGCGGCTGATGGCCGCGCTTTCACGAGATCTGTGTTCATGGACGTGTTCCCTGTGCCTGGCATCGCGCGACGCCAGCGGACGGAGTAAGCGCGGCGCGGATCACGCCAAAGTTGCGGCAGCCCCGAAAAGGGTGGCGTCACCGCGGGTGGAGTCGGGCGCGTCTGGCGCGCGAAAGCGAAGATTGGTCGCGCTAATCGTCGCGCTGAAGCGGTGACGGGAGCCGCGCTTCGTCATGTAAATGCGCACGGTGCCGGCTGCAGGGTGCACGGCCTCGACGATCCCGGTGGAGTACACCGTCTGGTTGATCTCCACGTCGCGCAGCCGCGTACCGGGCGAAAGTCGAAGTTCGGCCAGCCGCGCCGTTGCCGCTGCGGTTGCTCGCTCCGTCTCGACGGCCTTGCGGGCGACGAAGATCTCCATCGCGACCATGCGATCGGTGATGTCGGCGAACGTCGGCGTACCGCGCCACCCGTCGCCACGCTCGTGGATCTCCCCAGCACCGTCGAAGATCCAGGCTTCGCAGAACTTCCGTCCGTCGGCATGGTGCCGGTACACCAGGGCCCAGGTACCGCGCCGACCGGCCTTCAGCGCGACGCGCAACGTTTGGAGGCACTGCTGGGCGTCGGCCCAATCCTTGTGCGCGTGGACGTGCAGATCGTCAAGCCTGTCTTCCAACACCGGGTAGCCGCTATCCCAGGCGAAGCGGCAGGCGTCGTCGAACATGTCTTGGTAGAAGACCTTACCGTCAAGTGCGGCCTCGACCGCTGCGCGCAGCGCGTGAATCGCAAGGAGGTGCCTGGCTTCGTGGTGCATGGACTGGCTCCGCCAATGATGGTCAGAGCCAGTCTCACTGAGTCATGCAAACGCAAAAGATAGCGAGGAGTCTGATTCGCTAGTGGGACCGGCAAACCCTAGGATTACGCCGCGCAAGCCCTTCAAACCATGCCGCGACGGGTTCATCCTTCAATGCTGCCAGTGCGAATGCGGTTGCCACGTCTGTGTCGATAACTGAGGTTATCACCCGGGTAGGCACCGAGATCGGTTCTTTCGTATCGCGCAGTGAAAATGCATCCTTGAGTTGTGGCTTACCTCGCATTCGTTCGACGACGTCGTGGACAAAGCCGTCGGCCAATAGAGCTTCTTCAACCAGGACAGTTCCAGGGCCACCTTTTGCGACGGCGTACATATCCTCAAGGACTTCCGTGATCTCGATCTGTTGCTGATTGAACCGCAAGGAATAGTCGGTCACTCCAGCATCGATGGCCTTGTCGTACGCGCCTAACGCGAGCCATGCCATGACGGCTGCTTGTTCCATCTGAAAATCATCCAAGGGGAGGTAGTCGACGGCGGTGTCCAGATACTTGGCCATCTCGTCGAAACGACCAAGCTCAAGCGAGCTTAGGGCTAACGCGTAGGAGGCGCCGCACATTGCCTCGTCTAGGCCAAGCGCGTCGCGTAGTTCCATGGCACGGCCCCGGTCAGCGCCGCGCGTCCCCTCCAACGTAGCGATGATCTCCGACGACCGAGTAACGATGCGCGTGAACCACCCTGCTTTTCCCGTGTAGCGGGTATCACAGTCATCCGATGGCGGCACGAACCTCACGGCATCCAACATGGCGAGAGATAGCAGGGGACACAGTGTGAGAACTGCATAGAGCAGAGTTGCATCGTGCGCTGGATCAATTAAGTTTCCTGGTGTCGCACAGTCGTTCAGGAACTCATTCATCACGTCCATTCCAGTGCCGATTCGTTCGTCCTCGCCAAGCTGGACGGCAACATTTGGATCGAGCACGCGATCAAGCAACACAGTTAGACACGCGGACGTAGTCTCGCCCGGCGTCTTGTGAGCCGAACCCTTCAGTGTGTTGTAGTTGGGAAACCCGTGCATCTTCGCGACAGCCTCAAGCGCATGCGTTTGCTTGATTGTCGTTCCACCGTCTGCGAGAAAGGCGCGCAAACGCGTGGCCTGTTGCTTGAAGCGAGAAATCTCCGTCTTCTCTTTCATATGTCACCTCTGTCCCGGAGGTTGTGTGTGTGGTGCCCGCGTTGCCACTCGACCTCCAGCATGGAAGTGAGTGAGTGAAATCGGATGGGTTTCGGCGCCGTTTGCCGTGCGCCGTAGCGCTGCGGGCGGACAGGTGGCAGGACCGTGGGTGATTCTGGCACCGCCTCGGACGGATTACCACGGTTGGTTGGGATTCGCTAACCAGCCCATTAGCCAGTCATAGTGGCGTGGGTGAGCGGACCAAGACCGTTGCAATATCGCAGCATGCAGTAGTTGCTCGCCGATCCCTCCATGAGCTACCCGACGATGCGGCGGGAGCGGCCCAGGGCGACGGCCGCCGCCTCCGCGTCCCGGAGCACGGTTTCGGACCAGTCGACGCGGCCGGTCACTTGGATGCGGCCAATCTCGGCGATGCAGCCGCACACTCCACTTCCCGCGACGTGCGTGGCCTCTTCGCGGAGGCAGTACCGGAAGCGCACGCCCTCGCGCTGGAAGGCCGTTTCGAACAGAAGTGCGTCGATCGCCGCGGACCAGCTTGGGTCTGGCTTGGGCTGCTCTGCCGGGCACAGCCAGGCGTTGCAACGGTAGGAGCCTCCCCGGTACTCGAACAGGTCGCCGATGGATGGCGCGAGACTCCGCTCCCTTGCGGCGCCGGGAATCTGGTGTGGATTCTGGTGATTTGGAATCATGGCGTCCTCGGGAACCCGGGGGTTGTCTGCTCCGTGCCGCGCGGTCACCGCGCGAATCGATGGTGGCCGTTCCGTAGAGCTACGCCGCCGTCGCGTGGGTCTCGAACAGGGCCCGGCCTTCCGCCTGCGGTAACTCGTTCAGGATTCGAATGTCCTGGCCGTGTTTCGCACGCAACGCCACACCGATCCCGGCGCTGTAGGGTCGCGGCAAGGTGAACAGGCCATCCCCGGTCAGGAAGAGGCAGTGCGCCTTCATGTGGCGCTTGAACTGGCGATCGACGTCGCGCCGCGTGAGTTCGTCGGCCACCAACCCGTCGAGATAGCTGTCGAGCGAGTCGTGGTGGTGGGTCTCTGTGCCGAAGGTCCACGTCTGGGTGAGCGCATGGTCGTGCGCGCGGCGAAGCAGGTCACGAACTTTCTCGTCGTTACTGGCCGGTGTCACGTTGGTTGAACCGCCGTTGCCGCGGTTCTCGAGGTGAGCGGCACGGACGCCGTCGAGGTAGAGCGTGGCGGTGAAACAGATCGTCTCCTCGGACAGCGGTTTGAACTCACGCAAGTTTTTGAACGTGATGTTGGGTGCGGACATCGGGTTCTCCGTCGGCTGGTACTCAACACCAGGGTGTCAGAGCCGTTCTGATGGAAAAGATCATTTCCATTCCGGAGGTTGGAACCATTGCGGCGCAGGCCGCCACGGCTCACGCACCGAACAGGTGATTGATGTCCTCGGCCGACCAGCTGAAAGAGGCCTCGCCCTCGCCGTTCAAGATCGCATCGGCCAGAGCGGCCTTTCGCGCTTTCAGGAGCTCTATCCGCTCTTCGACCGTGTCCTTGGCAATCAGGCGGTACACGTTCACGGCCTTGTCCTGGCCGATACGGTGCGCGCGATCAGTGGCCTGGTCTTCGGCTGCCGGGTTCCACCAGGGGTCGTAGTGGATCACCGTGTCCGCGGCGGTAAGGTTGAGGCCAACGCCGCCGGCCTTGAGCGAGAGCAGGAACACGGGCGCGTCGCCCGACTGGAACGCATCGACGACCGCCCCGCGGTGGGTGGTCTGGCCGGTGAGCATGGCGTAGCCGATGCCGAGTTCCTGCAGGCGCGCGGCGATACGGTCGAGCATCGTGGTGAAGCTGGAAAACACAAGCATGCGGTGACCACCATCTATCGCTTCGCTCACCAGCTCCATGAGCGCGTCCATCTTGGCGCTGGCCTTCACTTTCTTGGCGGACGCCATCGGGGCCAGTGCCGGGTCGCAACACACCTGCCGGAGTTTCAGCAGCGCATCGAGCACTTCGACACCGCACCGGTTCAAGCCGTGCTCGGCGATCGCCGCGAGGACGGCGGCGTGTTGGGTCGCCCGAAGGGTTTCGTAGAGGGCGCGCTGGGCCGGCCCCAACTCCACGGCGACGGTGCTCACCGTTTTTGGCGGCAGCTCGCTCGCCACTTGTTCCTTCGTGCGTCGTAGAAGGAACGGTGCGATGCGGCGCGTCAGCGCCTGGCGGTGGAGCTCGGAGCCCCGTTTCTCGATCGGCGCCGCGATTGCACGGGTGAATGCCTTCTCGCCGCCCAGCAGGCCAGGGGCGGCCATGTCGAGCTGGGACCAGAGATCAAGCAGGCGATTTTCGAGAGGGGTACCGGTCAGGTTGATGTGCCGCGTCGCCTTGAGCCGACGCAGGGCCTTCGCGGTGGTGGTGCGGGGGTTCTTGGCGTTCTGGGACTCGTCGGCGACTACCAGGGCGAAGTGCTGGGACTCCAGGCGTTCGATGTCCTTGACCGCCGTACCGTACGTGGTGATCAGGACGTCGGCCTCCCGGGCCCGCTGGTGAACGCGGTCGCGCCCGCTGCCGTGCAGGACCTCGACCTTCAGGCTCGGGGCAAAGCTCGCGCAGGCCTGCGCCCACGTCGGGGCGACGGAGGTCGGCACGATGACTAGCGCCGGTTCGTCGAGGCGCCCAGTGTCCTTCAGGTGGAGCACGTGGGCGATCAGCTGCAACGTCTTGCCGAGACCCATGTCGTCGCCGAGAACGCCGCCGATACCGGCGTCCGCGAGCGCGTTCAGCCAGCGCAGCCCTTCCCGCTGGTAGTGGCGCAGTTCGCCGACGAAGGCCGAAGAGGTTTCAGGCAGGGGTTCCTGGCTGATCGCGACCAGGCGCTTCAGGGCCTTGCGCACGTCGCGGAGCACAGGTGGCGCGTTCGCACCGACCTCGTTTGCCGCAAGCGCCGCCTGGATGCGGGTCAGCCGGATCTTGCCGCCGGCCCGGCGGTCACCGGCATCAAGCCACTCGGCGACCGGGGCGAGCATCGTCCGCAGATCCGCCAGTGGGATACGCACCAACGCGCCACTGGAAAGACGCACCGTCCAGCGTGCGGCCGGTTCCTCGCCTTGGGTGGGCTTCATCGGGAAACGCTGATCGGCCAGGGTTGCCGCCATGACCTCCGCCAGCGAGTACGGCACCCCATCGACCGTAATGCCCACGTCGAGATCGAACGCGTCGTCGCTGGACACAGTGATCGTGTGGTAGGCCTGCGTGTCGATGTCCCGGGCCTGCAAGTCGTCGCTGCGGATGACGCGCATGTCGGCTGCCTCGCAGAGATCGAGAGCCTGCGCGAAGTGTTGTACATCGTCGATATCCACGCCGCCGGCATTGATGCACTGGGCGGCGTCGCCGCGCCGTCCGGTACCGCCGAGCAGGCGGCGATCCCGAAACTGGAGCCCGGCGTCGATGATGGCCTCGATGGTGGCGCCGTGCAGGACGCTGTCCCGGTGGATGCGGGTCACCGCGGTTGTCGTGCGGATCTCGACGCGACCTTCGCCGGAGAACGCCGCTGGCGACACCTCCGTGCCGTCATAGTCAAAGGTGAGTATGGCTGTAGGGCAGGCAGTCCCTTCGGGATCCTTGACGATGTGGCCACGGAGCACAGCTGTGGCGGGGCCGTGCACGTCCCTGGCTGGTGACACAGCTGCCGGCAACGGAATGACGGGGGCCACGCCCGTGCGGGTCATGTACGCGCGAATGGGCGCAACCTGGGTAGACAGCGCAACGAGACGCTTGCGATTTACCTTCTCGATGAGCGCTTCGTCGCCGAGAACGCGGCGCATGACCCGTGTGGTGCGGTTGAAGGCCCATAAGCTCCGGAGACGGATGAGTTCGTCGACGACCGTCCCATGCGCATCGGCGAGCACCAGCTGCTGGATGCCATCGTCAACTTCGTCGCGCACCCATTGTGGCTTGGGAAGGATGGGTTCAGCGTAGATCAGGGGGTGGCTGCCGAACTGCTTCATGAAGACCCGCTTGGCGGACAGCAGATCCTCGAAAATGGCTTCCTTCGCGTAGCTGTCGATCAGCCCGTGATCCTTGGGCAGGGCCGAACCGTGTCCCCTCTCGTTGCTCGCCCGTCGGCCGTACGTTTGCCGCAGCAGGGCCACCTTGCTTGCGTCGCCTAACGACAGGGCGTCTGGCCGCAGGTCGGTGTCCTCCGCCTCCTTCGTGGGGCGGTAACCCTTTGGCTCCAGGCCCGTGAGTGGCTCGAAGAAGACCAGATTCACCGGCACGGAGTATTTGGTCGCGGCCGACGCCTTCTGCGGCTTGAGCACGAGTCCAAAGGTCATCGTTGGCTGTGGTGGCCGCTTTCCAACGTCAAATGCCGGATCGCCCCAGCCCCTGGCCAGGTTGTCCAACGTGGCGATCAAACTCGCCGGCGCCTGATCCGCGGAGAACTCGGTTCGGGCAGCCTCCCACAGCACCATGGCGTGAACGCACCGGTGCGAGCCGCATGGGCACTCAAAGGATACGTCTGGCTCACTGGGAGTACCGGTCACACGCGCCCGGAGGTGGTAGTCCGCATCCTGCCCCCGGTAGCCCACTTTCGCCGACACCACGACTTCATGGTCGCCATGCGCGCCAAGCGAGAGGCTCACCGCATCGAAGTTGGCGGGGTTCTTGTAGTAATCCGACCCATAGCCAAACATCGGCCGCGTCGATTGCATGCGCAGTCGCTCGGCCTGAGCCTGGAGCTCCTTGGTAATCGTCCAGTTCGCGATACCTTCCGAGAATTCGCGGATCTTCACAGGACGGGCTCCGGTGTGGTGCAGTCGGTGGTCGCGGGCTGTCGTGGGCGGTTGGCTCTCATGCCGCCGCTGGCATGCGTGGCTTGCGGATTTCGGCGAACCGCTTGTCCGTGCAGTATTCGACGAAGACGTTCGCGCATTGGTTGCAGTGCCAGCTGATGAAGGTGAAACCCCGATCGTACCCTCCCCCCCAGTCGAAGAGAGTACCGCCGCAGGCGCACGGCTGGTGCGCGCGCGAATCGACTGGGTCGTTTGCTTTCGCTTCGAGCGAGTAATTGATCGGGCCGCCGCTAGCGTGCGCGAGCTTGAGCGTGTCCATCTCCGGGTCGGGGATCTTGCCGGCCAGTGCCGCCTCGACGATAGCGATCGCGCGGTGCGGGTACCCCGAGATCCACCAGTCCCAGACATCGTATGCGGCACGCTGGCTCAGGCCGTGCTGCTTGAGCACGTCTTTTGCCCACCAACCGGCGTACTGCCATGTGCTGCCGGCGCGACTGCGCCCCAGGCGGCGGTTTTCGCCGAAGACGGTAAGTACGTTGTCCTTGAACTGGGGAATGTAGGGCGCGAGGGCATGGGCTGCGCAGAGCGCTTCGCTGGCCGCGTGGCGCGCTGCGGCCACCGCTGCGTAGCCACGACCACGGTATCGGTGCGGCCGGCGAGGCGCCTGGATAGCCTGCTCAAGTTCCTCGATCGTCCCCGCGGCCTGAAGACCAGCAATGTAAGCGGCGGTTGTGAGGCGGTTCAGCGTGGCGCCGACGGCCGCCGGCGTTGCCGTAGAGGAGTTGCTGGCAGAAGTGTGGCTTTGGATCATGGCGCACCTCGGTCTGGATGCTCCATCCTCTCAGATGCGCGCACCCTGCAAAATTGCAGGGGATTGTTTGATATGGCGCTCGGCGCCCGCCGCGATGTCGGCAAGGCGGCATCGGTTAGACGGCTGGCGACAGGCATCGTCACTTCTTGCCTTCAGACCCCATGTTCGGGTCGTGGGACTGGTTGATGACCCTGGTAGGGGCCTCGCACAGTGACGCTAGCCATGGCACAAGGCGAGCTCCAGCAGGGGACAGTGTCGTCAATCGGAGGCTGCGGTGGCCGCGCGCACCCTTTTCCCAGCCGTCGCTATCCGATCGGCTCCTGAAGGGTGCGTTGAACCATGACATGGCAGGCCGGGAAGGTACCTGGTCGAGGTCGACGAGTCCGAGGGTCGGAGCAAATGGTGAGTCGAGCCTGGACATGGCGTGGGACGGGTTCGCATAGGTCCGCTCGAACCAATGGCGCACCTGATCCTTTTGCGCTTCGTCACCCCAGTGATAGGCGGCATGCCAGGCGTCGACATAAAGCCCCACTACGTAGGTCTTGCCGCGTTCGAGTGCTGTGCCGATGGCGAAAATGCATGGCTCGTGCGTCACATAGCGCTTGGAGTGATTGCGGTTGTACTTCGTGGCTGATTCGATCAACGCCTCGACCAGGGTGTGCATGTCGCCGAAGGCAAGCGAGGCCAGGGCCGGCGAGTCCAAGGCGGACTGTACACGCGCATACGAGAGACCGGATGGCGTGGCCGCCTTCGACCAGTGGTCAGCCGCCGGCCACGCAAAGACCACCTGCTCTCCAGACCGGCGCTGGTACAGCTCAACGTCACCGCGGCCGGCGTGCGGCGTGCCGTCGGCGGCGAAGGTGAGGACGCAGCGCACGCACCACGGGAACTCGCCGACACGCGGGTCGCGCTCGGCCTCGGTCGCTTCGCGGTAGAAGTGCCACCGGTCGCGCCCGTTGTGGGTCAAGGCCACCGGGACCCATTCCTGTGCCGCGCACCAGGTCTCGACGGCTCTCACTCGGGATGCGTGGTCGGCCAGCGCCGCGTAGGCGGCATTGAGTGCTGCCGCACGAAGGGACGCCGGTGCGTTGGTCGGCCCTGCCGGCAACCTGCCATCCTTTTGGCTCGCACGGATCACGGCGCGAGCGAGGCTGGCGGCGCGGCCTGCTTCGATTGGATCGGCTGCCAAACCGCCGTCCCGTAGCGACTCTACGATCCAGGCCTGCCACGGAGCCTCGAGGGCATCGCGCTCGATCACGTAGGCGAGCGCCTGGCGGAACACTTCGACATAGGCGGCATAGTCGCGACGGCTCCGCCGGCTCCCAAGGTAGTAGCGGAGCTGGTCGGCCTCGGCGCGGTCGAGCACCAGGTAGGCCTGGGGCTGGTCGAGCACCACCTTGACGTTCCTGGAGCGGCTGCGATCGTAGCGCTCGTGCGTTGCGACGGTGATGGTGGGTCGCCCCTGGACGTACGCCACCCGTGCCACCACGGTGGCGTCGTCTGGGCACCAGATCTGGAAGCTTCTATCACCCGAGTTCCGATACGCGCCTGGCGCGGCTGACTCGGTCATCGCCGCGTTGAGGTTGACCGCGACCATGACGCCGGCACCGAGGAAGCCATTGCACTCGGCCCGGTAGGACGCGAATGACGGGCGATCCTCAGCGACCAGCGTGTCGATGCTCACCAGGCGCAGGTAGGTCTGCTGGAAGCCCGGGTCAAGCCAGTTCGAGAACCGGGGAATACCGCTGGCCTCAAGCAACTCGGTGCGATCGTGCAGTCCCCACAGGATCACGAGCACGCGCGCGAAGTCGGTGAGGCGCCCGATCTGGGAGCGCTGGGCCTTCGCGTAGTCGATGTCTTCGCGCGTGATCGGTGTGTCGTCGTAGCCTCGCCGCTCCCAGTTGTAGCTGCGGCGGGTGAAGTGTTCCGCCTGCTCGGCGGTACTCGGCAGGAGCTGCTCGATGTTGGGCAGCACCTCATCGCAGGAGATCAGGGTCAGCGAGGCGCCATCGCGGTACAGCATGTGGTGGCGCATCGACTCCTTGGTCATCGCCTCGTTGTAGCGTCCGATGGCGACCGATCGCTCCGTGCTGTCCCCGTCCCGCTCCCTGATGAATTCCTTGTATCCGCCGCGGAAGCGCACGAGCACGATGCCACGTGGCGACGGGATCATTTGGCGCACGAGCGCAGGGTCCTCCAGCGCCTTCGCGACCTGGTCGACCATGGTGTGGTCGAGGCCACCCTGGTCAAGGCAAAGAAGCAGCTCTTCGTCGAAGCTCAGCAGATCCTGGTAGATCACGATCGGTTCGTCGCGTGAGGCGGGCTCACCGGTGGCCAGCGGCAGCACCTCCACACCGCGTCCGGTGTAGATCTCCAGGTTCGTGACCATCCCGCGAATGCGGTCGAGATCGGACAACTGGTTCTTGGCCTTGGCCAGCAGCGAACTTGCCCTCTCCTGGTGGAACCGCGCCAGCGCGCCCGCCTGGTTCCCCAGTTCATCGCTGTGCTCCTTGATCCACGCGAGCTGCGCGTCGGCAGAGGCCTTGAGCGCGTTGGCGTGCTCCGTCATCGCCTTCAACCCGCCCTCGGTGGCCAGCTCACGTCCGGTCGCGCCGCCGGCGTTGGGCCGGGGCTCGTGTGCGAGGCGCGGCGTGTCGGCATCCACCGGCGGGGGCTGGCTCATCGCTTCCTGGGTGAGGCGCATCGCCTCCACCAGCGCCGCCATTTCCCGTGCGCGCACCGCCTCGCCGTCCTGAGCGAGTTCCCAGTCCTTCTCGAAGTCGTCGGCATGGATCCGCAGCGGAATCTGGTAGCAGCGCTCCCAGCTTGGATGCGGCGCGAGCACGATCACGTGATCGTCGCCATCGGCCCTTTCGATTTCCTGCAGCAGCAGCACGTCGCCGGCGTCCACGCCGTTGTAGCTGCCGCGCGCGTCGTGCCGGCCCTCGATGTCGTGGCGGGCGCGCCAGTACTGGCCTGGACTCGGCCCAGCCAACCTTTCCACCGTCACGCCAGCAGCCGAGGTCGGCTGGGATACCACCAGCCCGGTCACGAGAGGGCCTCCGGCGACGGGTTTGCCCGTTGCTCGCCGGGGTGCGGCGTGCCACCAAAATTCAACCGGTCGTAGACCTCCCGCAAGGTCGCTTCGTCCGTCGCTCCCATCTCGATCGACGGGAACGTGACTCGGTAGAAGCGGCGCCGCCGGTCGGCGAGCGATAGATCCGCGAAGCGGGTGGTGCCGAACACCGGGAAGTCGCCGGCGGCGAAATCGCGCAGCGCGCCCAGGCGTTGCTGACCGTCGAGGAGAAGCCCAGCGCAGGGCCGTCGCACGGCACCCTGATCCCAATCCCACTCGGTCGTGACGTAGTACCCCGTGCCTAGGCCAAGGAAGATGCCCTCGACGAACCGCACCTGCTGCCGGCGCGTCCAGACAGCGGGGCGCTGCCACACCGGGAGGACGAGGCCCAGCAGGCTGCGCTCCCCCTCACGCAGGTGCGTCGCCGGCGCCATCCCGAGCAGGTGTTCGATGTTCAGGGCGCGGTCGCATCCGAAAAGGATGGGGGAAGGCAGGGAAGCGGCCGAAGACTCGGCTGGAGGTAGGGCGGTGGACATGGCGGATACCGTCAGTGGCGGGTACCGATCACAGTAGGCCGGTGAAGACGCGGCCAAAGATCAGGCCAATTCCGCCGGAGCCCGGGTCCTGGTGGCTTGCGGTTTCACACGGGACGCGGCTGTCGGTCTGTCGACGGCGCGCGTCATGTCCGGTGTGTCAACGGCCGATTCGCTCTGCTGCGCCCGACAGGTGCCCCAGGGCGGCGATTACGCGCTCCACATTTCCGTGGCCAAGCCCTTCGGCGCGCGGGACGTGACATAGCCACGGGCATTCCGGCAGGAAGAGGCCAGCATCATCGTCTACCGCGATCCAGTATCGGATACCGTTGGCTGCGGCATACGCTTCGATCTCGGCTTGCCGAGGTCCGCGCCCGTTACGCTCCGGGCCCGTGATGTCCCTGATGCGGTCGCGGTAGGGCGCATCGAAAAGCCGCAACAGGTAGTCGTGAGACGCTGAGTGGCGCCAGTCGCTGGAAATCACCACGTCGGTGCCCGGGAAGGCGTCGAGGATGCGATACAGCTCCGGGAGGTACTCGAACGTCTCCGATTGGTTCGGGTGGAGCACGCCATCGAAGTCGAGGAAGAGCACCACCGCGTCCTTGCGTGGCCCTGGCCACCGGGCCACCGAGTTAAGCTCGGAGGAGGAAAGCGGTTCGGTCATGACGCCAAAGCCAAGGGCGGCGGCCAGGCGGCTGATGCCGGATGCGATTGCGGCAATGGTGCTCACTCGGCGGGTTCTCCGTGCATGGCGACGACGCGGGTGGTTCCGTGCGTCGGGTACATCACGATGGTCGCGATCACGAGGGCGAGCGCCGTGGCCACGATCCGCGTAGCCAGCCGTTCACGGCTCGAGAGGAGGGCTGCCAGGGCGGCGAAGCTTGCGAGGCAGACGAGGGCGACAAGCAGCCCGAGGAGGGTCATGGATGGCATGGTGCGCTCCCGAGGTTGAGGGTGGCCGATCTACGGACTGGCGTCCGTCGATGCTTCGATCAGCACGTCGATCACGTGCTGTGGCTGGCATCCTAGCGGCGGCTAGCTCGCCCGACCGTCCGAAACTGACCGGTTACGGCGCCCATTTCGGGGTTCCGATGGGCTGCGGGCGGGAAGGTGAGCGCGGCCAGCAGTTCGTCGTCCGTGCACTCACGGGTGTCCGGTGTTTCGGTGAGGCCAAGGAACGCGCGCTCGCCGCGAACCTCACGCTCGGCCTGCTCCACCCAGACGCGGCGCAGGGCGCGCTCGCCGTCCGTTGTCGCCTCCCTCAACGCGGCGCGCTTGCGCGCGAGGCCGGCCTCGAGCTCAACGAGATGTGAAGTATCGACGGCGGTGCCGGCGTCGGGGTGCGGGGCGGCCTGCATGCGGACTCGTTCCTTCCTTCATCGGTGGATCAGAACAAGCCGCGCGGCGGCTGGCAGCGATACTCGCGGAAGTCCTCCGGCGTGGCCTCGCGTAGAACGTCGTGCTCGCCCGGCAGGAAGCAGCCATCACGCCAGTTGCGGCCTCCCCGGATGACCGACCCGTGCAGTATGCCCAGCATCCGGTCGCCCTCGGCCTGGTAGCACAGGGTGTTCTCGTTGACGACGAAGTAGCGGCTGGTCGTGGTGATCATCGGTCGCATCCGGCAGGGATGTCCCATCATCGCCGCGCCGCGCCGCGCGCGAAGTTGCAGTGGGTTCTGGCGGGGCGAGTAGGCTTGCGCGCCGACCTGTCGCCCGGCTATGTGTGGCGGTCCGATCCGGACTGGCCGTGCCCCCGCTTCCAGGCCGAGTCACCACCGACCCGACGGTGAACAGCGCTACGCCTAGCACGCCAAGGTGCCCGCCGCTCAGCGCGGTGAGCACGCCGCCGGCGACGCCGCAGACTAGCGCGCTCCACGCCAGGCGACGTGCCCCGGGCCAGTGGATGGAGCTGTCGAGGATGTCCAACGGCTCGCCCACCAGCCGGTCGTGCTGGGCGAGCCGCCGGCGTTGCCACTCGCCCACGTCGAGAGCGGACGGCGTCCCGTGGGCGTATCGCTCCCAGGCACCCGAGCCCAGCAACTCATCGATCGGCGGCAGTCGGTTCGGCCACGGCGCGGGATGAATCCCGTAGGCGCGCAGCAGCGGCAGGGAGAGGGCAGGGTGCGCCAGCACGGTCAGCCAGCGACCGTCGAGCAGCAGGGTGTAGAACTTCCCCGCGCCGGCGTCGGCCTCCAGGCACTGGAGCCGGTCGGCGCTGGGGAAGTGAAGCATGGTCACCGACGCAGGCATGAGTTCGGCGCCACAGGACTCGCGCAGGTAGCGGACGCGGTTCTTCCCTTCGTGCATCGCACCGATGCCGATCTCCTGCACCCACCAGCCGGACGCTCCGTCGGGATCCCCGCGCTCGCCACGCGCCGGCGCCAGCAGGTAGGCCGGTAGGTCTTCCCGGCCCGCGCGCGGCTGCGGCGTGCGCCACCGCCAGGACATGCCGATGGTGCACGGCAAGGGGAGCGACATCGGCCGATCGTCACCCGGGTCGGCCTGTAGGAAGGGTAGGATCTTGCTGAGCAGGTAGAACGGCCCGCCTGTGAGGTCGAGGCTCTCGCTGTCGATGGCGGCAACGACACGCTCCACACTGGCGCGCAGGTGCGGTGGAAGCGCGCCCTCAGCTCCGCGTGGAAGGGGGGTGGTCGTCTCCATGGCGCTGGACATCCTCGGTTTTTGGGGTATCTGGAGTTGGGTGTGGGGAGCCACAGTTGAGTTCATTACGAGTTGGACACGATCAGGCGCAGGTGCGGGCCTTCTTCAGCTCTTGGGCACAGCTTCCCTACTACCTCGCCTTTGGCGTTCGTGATGATGTGCCCAGTGAATGCGAAGGCATCCAGCGCAGCGCGCAGTTCGGCGTCGTCCTCACCAATAGTGGCAAGGAAAAGCTGGGGCGTCAGCCCGTGGGTCTTGAGAACCTGCGTTGCTTTCGCTCGCCTCTGCCTATCGTCACCTTGACGCCAGAATCGAATGAGCCACTGCGCCGCCTCTGCAAGCAGCACTCCACACACAAGCCATAACAGTCCATTCATTCATCCAGCTCCTAAAGCGGATTTCAATGGGCAAACACACCCAAATCCGGAAACCCGGTTTTTGCAACGCCGCTGGTTGGAGTGGGTTTCGACCGACACCGGAGGAACGCTCCAGGCGCTGTGCCGGCGGCGCCTACGCCCCGGGTAAGGCCAGTGCCTGGCGTATGTCGGCGAGATGGTCGCTGACGAACTCGTGGATCTGGTCACGCACCTCGGTATCGCTCAGGCCCCACTGGATCACACCACCGATGATTCCGTCCGGCAGCATCATGAACACGACCCGCTGTTGTTCATGGGTCGGATCGACCAACTCCGGGATCTGGCTCGTCAGCACGTCGCAGAGCGAATAAAGCTCGGTGTCGTCGGCGGGCGTCGCGTCCCACCAGGCGCGACGAACCGCATCCAATCGCTCGGTGTCCATCGTGTTCCGCTCCTCGCGGCGCTCCCTGGCGCGATCCACCTGTTCCTCGGTCGGTTGAACGTCCCGGAGCAGTTGCTCAAGCGGGACGCCGCGGCGAAGGGCCAGCTCCTGCAGGAAGACGCTCTTGCCCGACCCCGAAGCCCCGATGATCATGGTGTGGTGACTCACCCCGTCCTGGCTGAACACTGGCAGGGAGGCGCCGTCTGGCGCGCGAAAGGTCAAGCCGTGCTTGGTCATGCGAATGATCTCCAGGCGACGCCCTTGTCGTTGCCGAGTCAGCGCGATCCCGTGGTTGCCGTGGTGTCCGCACCCGACTTGGGCCTGACGGCCTCCTCGTTCGCGAACAGCGTGTTGATGTCGACCGCTTCGTCCTGCATCGTCGTGCCCAGTTTGGTGCCGCTGTCGCTGATGCCGAAGCTGCCGTTGGCGAGGGGATACACGTTGAAGCGCTCGATGCCCATGGCGCGGTGGCACACGTTGATGCGCTCGTCGCTGTCCAGGCGAATGGCGTTTAGGTCGCGGAACTGGTTCTCCAGTACCACGGCTGTCGCACCCTTCGGGTTGGGCATCCAGTCGATCTGCCAGAAGTAGTGCTGGTAGTTCGCCCGGCCATCGAGGTTCCAGATGCTGCCGCCGGTACCGGGCGTGTCGATTGCCAGGAAGACCGCGTGGCCCGTCTTGATGTTGAACAGCGCGAAGTCGTTGCTGGTCACCTTGCCCCGAACAATCTTGAACAGCCCCTTCACACCCTCGATCGGGTCATGGCGCTCGGCCTGGCTGATGAAGCGCTTCAGCAGCACGTAGTTCGTCGTCCCCACCGGGCCGCGCTGGAAGCTCGCGACCATGTACTGGGGCGGCAGCGCCTGCGACACCACCGGCTTGCCGAACTCGTAGTCGAAGATGGCCGTGTCGCGCGCCATCACGATGCCCTTGCTGGTCGGGATCAGGATGTGCCCGCTCACCGTCTGGCCGTCGACCGACGTGAAGTGCTGGCCGGCCGGGTCGACGTACAGCGTTCCCACCGTGATCGGCGGCAGGGAGGAGTGCGTGTTGGTGAAGCGCACGTCGAATTGCCCGGCGGCGACCTGCACCAGGTACGTCACATCGCCCGACAGGCCGTCGCCATCCCACTGCACGATCCGCCCCTCGGGATCCACGACCGACTTGCCGTCAGCCACGAAGCCGTCCGGGCGCCACTCAAAATCGGTCGGCGCCACCTGGGCGTGGCGCGCGTTCACCGCGGCGAGCAGCTGGTCGGCCGGGTTGCCTGGTGCGCCGGCGCCGGGAGCCTCGGCTTCGGACGCCTGGGTGATCGCCTCACCTGTCGTGGCCACGGCCCCGGCAGGTGCCGGCGTGGTCGCCGCCGATTGTTCCGCGGGAAGGCCCATGGCCAGTTTCACGCGCTGGGCCGGCGTCAGATCGCCGCTGACCTCGGACATGGCCTGCGCATCCGCCGCGCGGGCCTGCATCTGGCGGTACTGCTGCAGCAAGGCCTCCTCGCGCTCCGGCGTGAGCGTGAGCCCACGCTGGCGGTACGCGGACTGCATGTGCTCGACCAACTGCTGCTCTTTCGCGTTCTGCGGACCAGTCGCCGCCGGGGTGGTGCTATCCGCAAAGGCGGCCGCCGCGCAGGCGAGGCCAGCCACCAGAACGAGTCCCTTCAAGATTCCCTTGCTCATCGCATTTTCCTTGTCCGAAGTGGATCGACGATTTTCCAACGTGTGGCAGACGCCACGGTCAGAAGCGGCAACAGCACTTGGCGGTGGCCGTCGCTTCGGGGTGAAGCATAGCCGACGGATTGGCCGGCAAAAGGTGCGCCATTTCCTGCCAGCCCAGAGCGGCCACGCGGCGCGCCAGCCGGCACCGGTACTCAGCGCTCGCCGAGGCGACGGCGAAGCTGCTCGGCCAGGCCGTGCACGTCATCGAGAAGGGCGCGGAGCTGTTCAGCGGGCATGCCGGCAGTCTCCCGCATCAACGGGGACAGCAGCTCGGCGTTGATCGCCGTCAACTCGGTCGCCTCAAGACGCTGGCGAGACTCCAGCGACCCGAACTGGAAGCGCAGGCGCACGTGGGCGTCGAAGGATTCGCCAATGCGCAGACCGCCCAGCGGCCGGAACCCGGTGAAGGCACAGGCGAGGTCGGGGCCGGTCGCCAGCCCCATCACCATACTGGTTTCCTGCGGGCCAGCGCCGTGTCCCAGTCGGGCAACCAGGGACAGGCCAAGGTGCTCGGTCGCCGGAACGCACCGGTCGACGGCGGCGAAGGGCGCACACGCCAGCTCCACCACCCAGCCGCTGGCGGCCGGGTCGTCCACCTCAACGGAGGTCACGCGGATCTCGGTCAACCGCCCGGCGGTGGCCACGTCGGCTGGCACCACGCCAGGCGCGGCCAGGTCCTCATCGCTCGTCTCGCGCCATCCTCCCGTGAGGACGTGGAACACCGCCGTCAGCACGGCGTTCCAGCGCGCTGGCGTGAGGTCTACTGGCGTCGGAGTCGGGCTGTCCGCAGGTGACATGCTGGTCTCGGCGGGGATTGGGCTGTCGGCTCTGGACGAACTTTCGCACAACCTGCCAGCCTCTGCCGGGCCGCCGCGCTCCCGCATGGACAGGGCGAATGGGTATCCAGGGCAGGTGCAAGGTCATGGCCGCGCGAGGCGAGGCGCTGCGCGAACAGCGCAAGCCCCCGCTCGATGGACAGGCGATCGCGCTCGAGGCGGCATCGACGTGAGAGCACGGCGGATAACTGTGTCTCTTCCTCGCCGGAGCCAGGCATTGACGAGTGCACTTCGTTTAGCGAGGACGACGAAGGTTACGTTCTATCGGACGGGCGGGGCCGTCACGCAGCCGTGCGTGCCGGCTCGGCAAACGACAGGTCGGCGGCAGACACCGCAAATTCCGAGCGGCGCGCCGAGCCACGGCGGGTCAGCGCCAAGACGATATCGCCGGTCGCTGGGTCGACCGACGTCACGATGCCGCTCGACCACGTGTAGCCGTTGAACTCGATCGCCCGGAGCTTCATGCCGACTGCCAGGTTCGTACCGGCCAGCTTCGCGAGTGCCGCCGCGGTCTTGCGCTCCGTCTCGACCACCCGGCGAATCTCCCAGATCTCCAACGAGATCATCCGGCTGGCCATGGCGTCGAAGGTCGCCTCCTTGAGCCAACCGTTCGACTCGTTGCGCACCCGGCCGTGGCCGTCATGCATGAGGGCGCAGAAGACCATCCCATGCGGCCCGCGGTGCTCGACCACCATCCAGTTGCCGCGGCCGCCGGCCAGAAGCTTCGACTTCTCTGCCTTGCACGCTTGCCAGAGGCCATCCCAGTCTTCCTTGCCCGGAACGAGCAGGTTCGATTGGCGCACCTCATGCACCGGAAGGGCGCGCAACCAAGCCGGGCGGCAGCAGGCGTCGAACGCGTCGGTGTTCCGAATGCCAGCGTCGAGGGCCGCCTCGACGGCGGCGCGCAGGCCAGGAATGGCGATCAGGTGCGAGGAAGGCTGCATGGATGGCTCCGGCGTGGGTGTCGCAGCCAAGGTGACACCTGCGCGCGCCACGCAAAGATGCCCGGTAAACGTGTGCCTGCACACGGACACGGACACGCACCTCGGACATCGTCCCCACCCGACTGCTCCCGGTCTACGGCTTTCCTGCTGCGCGCTGCTCGACGAGCGGCCCTGCCAACTCGCCGAGGATGATTTGCAGCCCCTGATCGGCCAGCTCGTAGGAGCCTTTCACACCCACCGGATCCACGATACCCGACTGCACCAGGCGCCTGATGGCTGACTGGATGCGAGGTGTGGCCGGAATGTCTGGCGTGCACATAAAGCCCGCCATCGTACCTCGCGCTTCCGCGGTGTAGACGGAACTCTCGCCGCTGGTGGCGAGCCACAGGACCACGGCCAGATCCTCGTCCACCAGGCCGTCAACCAGGTCGGCGTACTCCCCCGTCCGTTTGCCATCCAGCCAGCGGCGGTAGGCTTCGTCCACACCGGCGTTCCCAGCGACGAGCATCCCGCGAACCACCTCGTTGAGGAACTGGGGGGTGTAGCGAAGACGGGGGAAGATCAGTTTCAGGGCGTCACGGTCGACCTGGAGGTTCGCGACGTCAGCCAGATAGTCAGCGCGGGAGTCGACGAACTCGTCGGACAGGTTGGGCAGTGTCACGGACTCTGCTGAGCGGAACAACGGCGCCTTGGCGCGCTGGAACAGGCGGTTCAGGCCGTCGCGAGAGGAACCGGTGAAGATCACGCTCAGGCGATCCTCCAGATCCTGCAGCACCGTGCGGAAGGCGGCGATGAAGTTCTCGTTGCCCGGTTCAGCGAGAGCCTGAAATTCATCCAGTGCCAGCAAGGCGTGCTTGCCGTGGCCGGCGATACGGTTCAAGGCGTTTGCTAGTCGGTTCTCCAACGTGGAATCTGGAGCTGGGGCTGCGTTCGCTGCCGGTACCCACTCACCCTCGATGTCCACGCCAGGGGTATGGAACTTGGTGCGTACTGACTTCAGATCCAGCTTGGTGCGTAGCAAGCCAGCCTTTTTCTCCGCGTAGGCGATCGCCTCAAGACCTTCCACCAAGCCCTTGGCGGGATGACTGCGGTTGCGCCACAGGTCGACGCGGGCGGCAAACCAGCCTGATTCGTGCACACTGGGGAGCAGTTCGTTGCGCACGAACTGGGTCTTGCCGTGCCGGCGCGGTGCAAATAAGGCGACATTCGCCCCCGACAGCAACTGCCGCAGGATTGACTGGAGCAATTCCGGGCGAGGGAAGTACGGTAGGCGGTCGGGCAGGGCCATGGCGGCGAACCTCTCGGATTAGCAGGGTTTCCGTGATTGTCATATCTCTAGCTGAAGCCAGCTAATTTTAGCCCGCTTCCTATTTTTGTGCTAATTGACCCTATGACGGAGCGCCAGGCGCAGTGACGCCAGCGATCCGGAGAAGATCCCGATGAGCCGGCCGTTGGTGTCAGGACTCAGTTCCTGACCGCGCCGTCCATCAGGGCGATGATCCGTACCGGTCGCTGTACGAGCTCAACCACTAGCGAGCCATCGCGCCGAGATTCAGCGAGGCAGTCGTCGCGGTCGTCGCTCACGAAGTGGACGCCCGTGCTGGACAGGCAGCCGTACCCGCTAGCGGGAGCTTTCGCCGCCGCCAGCAGGTCCGCCACCGCGGCATAGACCTCGTACGGGAGCGCGTCGCTGTCGCAGGCGCGGCGAATCTGCTCCAAGACTGCAACGCACGACAACGAAGGCGATGATGCGTTGGGCATGTGGGACTCCAGTGGACGGGATACGAAAGCGGTACGGATCGGCTGCATGCAAGGGTATAAGGCTGCTGCTGTGGTCCGGTGGCGACCAGCGTTGGCCTCGGGTGACTAGTGCGGTTGGTGGTTGTCCGCTGTGGACTCGTTGGAGCATCAGGCTGCCGCCACGTACCCGTCGCCCGCCAAGTAGGCGGCGGCGTGCTCGGAGACGAACAGGTTCAGCGCCTCCGCCAGCTGCAGGGGGACGTGGTACTTCACGCTGGTCTGGTACACCCGCACGCCGATCCCCCCGACCTGCAGGCGGACGTCCGTGGCCGGTACCCAGTTGCACTCCTCCAACTCGGCCAGCGCCACCCTGATCTCTTCCTGCAATGCGGCCTTGTCAATGGTCGCGTCGATGAGGGGGAGGCATTCCGCCAGCGCGGCAAAACGGTCACGGATGCTATCGCGCGTGGTTTGGCTGTAGCGCGGCGCACCCCAGAACCGATCGACGCTTGCACCGCATTGCAGGACAATGCAGTTGCCGACGCTGGCGCCCGTCTGGTTGCGGCGCAGCCAGAAGGCCTTCGCGAATCGCTGCGCGGCCTGCGAGAGGCTGATCCCCCTCGCACGGTGCGCAAACTCCGCCCAGACGCGCTCCACCACGTCGACGCACGAGTAGGCCACGCTGCCACGGCGGTGGCCCTCACCGAAGTACAACGTCCGATACGGTTCCAGCCGGATACCCACCGGCGTGCCAGTCGCCGACAAGGCCGCGCCGACCAGGGTGACCATCTCCAGCAGGAGGGCCTCCGGCACGCCGCGCAGGTTGCCGTCGAGCTCCGGGGAGGAATAGCGAAGGTGCATACCGCAGGGGTTGTCAGCCACTGCGGCATTGAAGCCCGCGACGATCCCGACGAGCTGGGTTGAGGCGTCATCCATGGTGGAGGCATACGCCCGCAGCAGGTCGTAGCGCTCCTGGAATGACTGGTTGGCGTGGAACGAGGGCTTGGACGTCATAGGGGCTCCGCCTGAGTGATCGACGGCGAGAGCGTAGGCGGCTTGCCAGGGAGGAAAAGTCAGGCCCAAAGCGGAACGACCCAGCGGATGGCCGGATCGTTCGTTTACTTCGTCCTGTGCTGACCGGTACCTGCCTCGACGGTCAGCGAACGTGGGCGATGCGGGCGACGTCCGTCGGGCAGTCCGCACGGTACGCGCATTTGCGGCACATGGCCGGGCTTCGTGCGACGCGCGGCTCGACCTCACCGGACTGAATCCCGTGGTACCGGTCGACGAGCGACTCGAGTTCGCCGTCGGTCAGCAGGTCGAATCGCAGGTACACCGTCGGCAAGTCCTCGCGAACTACTCGGAGGTAGCCGTAGTGCGCCACCTCATACCGGCGCAGTGGGCCCGGCCGGCCATGACGCAGCACCGCGCCCTGTACCGACACCTCAATCTGGTCGTAGTACGTGACGTTCGTCCGCCGGCGCCGCTTGGTGTCCACTGGAACGAGCCTGCCGTCGGGCGTGAGGAACACCTGGTCGAACCGCGCGCCCAGCTTGCGCGGGACGTCGGTTCGCCAGTACGTCTCGGAGATCACCAGTCGGCCACGGGCGAGTTCGTCCGGCATCCGGGCGCGCTCGCTGTTCTCGTAGTCGCGTGTGGACGGATCGCCGCCTCGGAACAGCCACCATCCCGCAACCAGGATGAGGGTGAGCACCAGTAACGTGAGGATGCCTTCCATGGTCGGTTCCCGTCAGACCTCGGGTTGGTCATCCCACGCGGCGTAGACGACACGCCACGACGAGACACGCGGCGCTCGGCGCACCAGTTCCAGCGTGACCTTATGGTCGGCCAGCCAGGGGTAGCGGTCGAGAACGATCGCCCGAGCACGCTCCGTCCACACCAGACACGTCTTCGTCTTGTGCTCAAACAGCCACGACAAAGTCCGATCGAACTGGGCAAGCTCTGTCGCGCTCAGCACCCGACTCACCGCCTGGGCGGCACCGAGTGCTTGGTCGGCGAGCGCGCGGCCCACGGCCACCAAGTGGTCGTGCTGATCCCACAGGCTTGGCGCCGTATGGCGCACCTGGTCGAAGTCGAGGGGCAGGGACATGAGCGCCGGGTTGCGACCTGGAAACTTGCGCTGGGCTTCGGTCGCCAAGCGACTGGACTGCTCAGCGCCACGCAGCTCGGCGGTCTTGATGTAGAGCATCGCCCGCGCCAGCGCGACACGCTCCCGCCCGGCCGGACGGGAGCGTACCGCCATGTCGAAGAAAGCCAGAAGGTCGGTGTAGTGCCGCTCCGTCTGCTCCGCCTCACCGAACAGCAGCAGGTCGGCCGGATCCACGGCAGGGACAGACAGCGTGCCGGTCTCGTTAGCTATCGTGCTCATGTGGGTCTCCTTGGGTATTCCAGTCCGTCAATCCGTGACGGAAGTGATCAAGCGCCGTCCGCACCGGGCCTTGCAGCGGCGGGAGCCGGACGAGCAGTCGGGCGATCCAGGGGCTGAGGGCGTAGTACGTCCGGATGACCAGGCGGCCGGGCACCGAGTGGCTCAGTACCGCGTCGCGCCAGTCGCGCAGTTGCTGCGTGCGTTGGTCGTCCGCTCCGTACACGGCTGTCGCGATGAAGCAACGCCGGTCTTGTGTGGACGCATAGTTGTGGGCCGATCTGACTTGTCGATCGAACCGTTCGTGCTCAGCCTGCCCGGCGCGGCGCGCCTTGCGCTGCTCCTGGGTTGCGCGTGGGCCGATCCTTCGCGCCAGCACCATGCGCGTCTCGCAATACCCCAGTTCCGCCAGCTTGGTGGCGGCGAGGTAAGAGGGATCGAATTTGCGGTGCTGGCGCGGTTTCATGGTCTTCAGCGGATCTGCGGGGTGGTGAGTGCCGACATCACGGAGTGGATCAGGACTTCGGAGTTGAACAGCTTCTGGGCCGGCGAGCGGTTGTCGTACGTCACGAACTTCAGCCCCTTCATCGGCCCCTGTTTCAGATCCTCGATGACGCCCTGCTGGTCGATCAGGCCCATCGCGAGCGCCTGATCCGACGTCCAGATGCGACCGGAGAACAGGGTGGTACGGTCGATCTTCAGTTTCGCACCCCTGGACTTGATGACGTCGTTGAGGAAGGCCGTACCCATCGCCTTCACCATCTCGTCGTTGATGGCGGCGTCCTCGGGCGACGTCTTCGTCCACATCGACGGGCCACCCTTCAGCGGCATCGACCGGAAGATCTCCTGGCTCACGCCCAGCCGGTGTGCGAGGTCAGAGGCGTCGAAGTAGGTAATCAGCGCACCGATGGAGCCGACAACGGCGTAGCGGTTGGCGTAGATCCGGTCGGTGTGCATAGCGACCATGTACGCCGCCGACGCCGCCATGGACTCGACCATCGAGTCGATGGCCTTGTCCTTGTGCGCCGCCTTGCAGAGGTGGATCTCGCTGACGATGCGCTCGGCCTCGGTCGGCGAGCCGCCTGGGGAGTTGATGTCGAGCAGGATCGTTTTGACGTTCGGATCGTTGCAGGCCTTCTCGATCAGCGGGTTCACGTGATCGGCGTCGTTCAGGGCGCCGGTCTCCATCTCGCCGTGGAGATTGATGACCGCAACCGACGGCACGGGCTGGTTGCCCATCTTGCCGGTCGCCGTGAACTTGTAGAGGCTCGCCCAGTAGCCGATCAGGCAGGTCGCGAAGAACGCGACAATGACCGTGCGCTTGACCTTCGTCCAGACGGCATCGCGCTTGGTCTTCTTCTGGAACTCCTCCGCCGCGCCCTTCAGGGCGAGCGCCGCCTGCGCGATGGCCGTGGTGCTGTCGGTCGGGGGCGGGCTGGGGGGCAAATGTGGTTCAGTCATGATTGGTCTCCTGGGTGAGTGGCGGGGTTGGGGTGGTGTGGCGCCGGAACGGCAGCACGGTGGCGCCGCCGGTGGTCGTGTCGGCGGAACCGGGCAGGGGGTGGCGCAAATGCACCCACGGGCGGCGAAGTAGCGCTGCGAGCGGGATGGGGTTTCCGAGGTAGTTGTGCACCTTGGCCCAGAGGGTGGGCGGTGCTGGCGCGCGCTCAGCAGGGAGCGGGCCTCGGGCGATCGTACGCACGGCTGTGTCCATGTGCTTTCCTTGCTCGCTGTCCTTGCGAGGCTTGAGTTTCAGTTGTTGGTGCGATTGCGATGTAACTCTATCGCGGGGTGGTGACTAGTCCTAATCGTCATTCTCACCCTGTGAGACGTCCAGCACCTCGCGAGCGTGTGGTGCCGGGGCGACCAACGGGTGTTCCTCCGCCTGCGCTGCCGCTTCCGAAGCGACCGGCGCTACCGCGTCGACGGCGACTTGGAAATCACGATCGAGGATGCGACGGTAGACCGACCAGCGTCCCCGAATGTCCAACAGCCCTGTGCGCGCCTCGCGAAGCGTCGCTGCGTGTATCTCGACCCTTTTCACCAGGTCGACCTCCCACTTCTTGGCATGCCGAAGAAGCGCGGGCAGGTAGTAACCCGACTGATCCTTGCTCCGCCCAGATCCCCAAGGCACGCGTCGCTTGATGACGTGTCCGGTGCCGCTGGCGCCCTTCGCCTTCTTGGCCATGTGCCGCGTCCACCACGAAATCTCGAGTCGGTCGTCCTCTATCCGCACCATCAGGTTGAGCGGAGCGTATGCACGCCCTCGGGCCTTGTCGTGATCGTTGAGTTCGCCCGTCAGCCGGTCTACTTCCTTCTGGTAGAGGTGCTCCTTCTCGGCGTAGTACTGCTCCCTAAGCGCTTTCGCTTCTTCGTCTATCTCCATTTGGAGCTTCTCGATGATCCTCAACTCCGTGTCTATGAGGGTTGCCGAGTTCGACCTGATGTTCGTGATCATCCATTGCCTCCTTCCGATGGGGCCTTTGTCCCGATGTGTGTGTTGCGTGTCCCGCGATAACTACTATCTATCCTAGCGAGCGACATGGCTCGCTAAAAGGGGAAAACTGCACCTTCCCGCGTCTTTGCTTGACGATTGGGGCTCTACCGTGGGCCCGGGATGACGGGCCGCCCGAGAAAAATGGCGCGTAGTTACCTTTCAGCGAACAACATCGAAAGATGCCATAAATCGTTGTTTTGCGTGCGTCGCTGACAGCGCCTGCATGCGTCGAAATCCGAAAGGTGCAGATTCCATCGGTCGTCAGCGCATGCCGTCACGCTGCGCGTAGCGCGAGTAGCGAATCCAAGGGTGCAGATTCGGCAACGAACCCGTAGCGGAGGTTAGCGGGCCACATGAATCTGCACCTTTGAAATCGCGCGAGTCTACGCGGTACTCGCCGTTACTCCGCCTCGCGGCCGTCCGAATCTGCACCCACTAACGCGCGAACGGCACGCAATGCACCGCGACGATTGCTAATGCCTCCCCGCATTGCGAATGCGCGGGCAGCGTGAGCGCCGTCCGGTACTCATTCACGCCGAATTCGGGGTGCCTCGCCAAAAGAGGGGAGGGTGTTCGCCCGCGGCGCGCTGGCGCTGCGGGCGGGCCTCGGCCACGGCGGTACGGCGCAGCTGCAAAAGACGCGGTTTGATCGGCCATCGACCTTGTGGCAGAGTCTCACGCGAAAGACTGATCCGTAGGACACGGGTCGAATTACGGAAAGCAACCAACGCCATGGAGACTAGGCATGAACACCAAGCTGCTGTCTGCAGCCGCGATCGACGTCGGCTACGGCAATTTGAAGGTCATGGCCGCCCAGCTGGGTGGTGACGTCGATACCGCCGATTCGCTGCTCTTGCCGATCGGCGCCGCTCCCATCGAACAAGCTCCTCGCCTCGCGAATGGTGCGCCCCAACTCCACGGCGGCGAAGAGGTGCTCCTGCCCGACGGCCGTCGCTGGGTCGGCGGGATCGATCCGACGTTCCTGTCGGGTTTTGCCCGCCAGACCCACGATGACTATCCGTCCACGGATGAGTACCTGGCTCTTTATCTCGCTGGCCTGGCAAAACTTGAAGCCCTCGGCCACCGCACGATCGACGTGCTGGTCACCGGCGTTCCGTGCTCGCAGTTCGTTGGCCCGCGTCGCCAGGAATTGAAGGACACCATCAGCCGCCGCTTCAGGGGTGTGCACCAGCTCGGCGGCAATCGCACGGTCGAGGTGCGCAACGCGTTCGTTGTTGCACAACCTATGGGTTGCTATACGGGCTTCCTGCGCGAGCATCCGATTCAACTGAAGCCCGGCGAGCGCGACACCCGGACGGTGCTGGTGATAGACCCCGGGTTCTACTCGGTGGACTGGGTGCTGATGCAGAGCGGGGCGATGCGCGAGGGCAGCGCTGGCTCCAGCCACATGGCGACTTCCACAATCCTCGAAGCCGCCGCCCAGGCAATCTCCTCCGCCCACGGTGGCGTACCGCTTTCGGTGGCCAAGCTCGATGGTTCGTTCCGAAACGGCGACGAGATCCTGCGGCTGGGGGCCCTGACGGTTCAGTTCCGCGGCTTCATTGAGGCGGCCGCGGCGGAGAAGGCCCGCGTCGCCATGTCGAAGATCGCGTCCGCAATGCGACTCTCCGAAGACGTCGTGGATTACGTGCTCCTCTGTGGCGGCGCGGCTCTGCTGTTCCAGTCGGCTGCCAAAAAGGCCTTCCCAGCATCCGAGGTTCTGATCAGTCCGAACCCGGTCATGGCCAACGTGCGAGGCTACTTGGGCATGGCGCTCCGGTATCCCCAGGTACAGCGGAAGGCCGGCTGACATGCCTTCCCCGCTCCGGTTGATCCTGAAGTGGAAGCTGCCTCAGGACAATCCCTTGCTCGAAGATCTGAAGCGCTTTCGCGCGAGGTCGCGGGGCAGGCGTATGCGCTACCTCGCACGTCTCGGCCAGCACGCTGAATCGATGGGCATGTCGCTGGAGGGACAGTCGGCGAACGGAGAACTGCGATTGCCGACTGCCTTCGCCGGTCAACTCTTCGCCGCCTCGCCGGTCGCGCTACCGTTGGCGGTATCCGATGAATCACCGGCATTGGCGCCTTATGACTCCGCGAGTGTGGACGCTCTGGTTGCCGAATTTTTGACGCCGTAGCCGGTCGTGATCGTTGACCGGCGGCGGAGCCGTGACTTACGCTCCGCAGTTGTCAAGTGACGCGAATTAACGCCTCAGTGGCACCGAGGCAGGGGTGGAGGGATACACCGCATGCACCTGAAGGCAGACCTCAACGAGCTTGGCGCGCGATACCTCAATCTGGTGGTACGCGTGATCCAGGAGTGCCCTACTGTCTCATTGGACGTGTTCGGTATCCGCAATCAGCAGATGGTCTACCTATTCGGACGCCTCTCCGACATTCAACGCGAACGCGTACTTGAGCATACCCACGCTATCTTCGGCGACGGGTGCGAGACGGCACTGCGTGATGCGCTCGCGCAACCGCTGGATGAGGCCACAGTCGGAAACTGCGGATTGCCCCAAGCGTTCCTTGCGGAGGCCAGCGAGCTGCAGTTCGACATGCTGGCATGCCTGCGCGAAGAAGCCCGCCGTGACTCCGCCAATGCAGGTGTGGTCTTCGGCATCCGGGACATGCAGATCATCGAAGCCGTGCGCGACTGTACGACGTCGCGTTTGCACCGAATGTCCGCATCCAACCTCTTCCTGCGGATGACCCCGGCACCATCGTTCTATCTGCTTGTGCAGATGGTCGTTGCTGATACCAACAACCCCTCACGCCTCGGCATAGCTGGATTGGGGGTTCTCGCCTATGCAGGTGCGACGCCATGACACATCGCTTGGTTGGAAAGGCCTTTGATGGATCCCTGCAGCTGCAGGTGCTGTTCACCAAGGCGATGATTGGAAAAGAGCACGACTCAGTCATGGCGCAGGCCCAGGGCCTGGTCTCTATCGACTTGTCTCCCATGCAGATCACGTACCTGACCGGGATCCCCAGCGGCAACGTCCACAAGCTATTCAAGGCCAACGGCCGGAGTTGCCGCGTCGGTCGGCGGAAAACGTCGCTCGAGGGGCTCTTCAACAGCATCGAGCTTCACCTAGTCAGCTCCGTGTTCGCCGTTACGATCGAGCGCCTCATGCGGCTCGTCCCCGCGCCTCAGCTAATGTCGCACCACATTCTCTCCGCTGTTCGCACGATACGTGCGCATGCGCCAAAGCAGGCCGACAAAGTGGATTGGGAGCGGTTGGTCGAAGCGGTCATGGCTGTGCAGACCGGCGCTTTGCGTCTCACCACCTGTAGCGTCTGCAATACGCGACACCTCGAATCGACGGGCGAGCGCGCTGAACGCCGGTGCCCAGTGTGTCGGCTCACGGAATGCGTGACGGACGTGGTTAAGCCGAGCGCCCGCACGAGCGTTCTTGGCCAACCCTGCTTCACTCCTGAGTCGAGTTCGCCTGTCCCCCGCCGCGTAGGTGGTATGCACGAAAGGCGCATGCGTCTTCGTGCCGCTGTAGGCCCGACCGACTGAGTCTGCGCCGCCCGGGTCGCGCCGCGAATTAGCTGCACGCCCCCCCCCGAAACTCCCTCAGAAACAGCCTTGTTTCGTTGTTCAGCCGCCGGCCGGCTTCCGTAGCATGCCCAGCATGCTCACTAAACTCGCCCTCGCCATCTCTCTTGCGACCGCGTGTTTCTGTGTTTCCGCTCAATCGGTGACGCAGGATGCGCCCGCCCCGACGGCCAACGCCGTTCCCACCAAAGCATCGACCGCGAAGGGCCAGCATGGCTGGTTCTGGTACGACGATCCCGCTGAGCACGAGACCACACCGCCACCACCACCGCCGCCGCCGGTGGGCAGCGCGTCGGCAGAGCCCACCGCCAATCAGCCTGAAATAGGCTCGGTCGCATGGATTGCCGCGAACATCGACAAGATCCGGGACCGGGCGATCGACAATCCGACGAAGGACAACATCGAGCTGTTTGCCTATGTCCAGAAACTGATGATGGACAAGTCCGAAGTGTTCGCGAATGCGTACATCACGGATGTGGCCGCCAACCCGGCGCTGGATGAGACGTCTCGCCATCCAGTGTCAGGCTACGCCAACTTCACGGTCAACGAAGCGATCAACAGGAATCGCGACGCGGCGCTCTCGAAGATATCGAAGGGCACGGCCATCTGGTACTTCTTCAAGAGCGACTGCCCGTACTGCCAGCGCCAGTCCGGCCTTCTCCAGAAGATGGCCGCGAAGTACGGCTTCGACGTCCTCCCGATCTCCCTTGACGATCTCCCGCAGATCAACGGCGACTTTCCCGACTGGGTACCCGACCAGGGGCAGGGTCGAGCTCTCGGTGTGACAGCAACCCCGACGATGTACCTGGTTCACCCGGAGACGAAGCAGGTCGTCTTCCTGGAGTCCGGGCTGCGCGCGTTGCCCGAGCTAGAGACGCGGGTCATGGAGGTCGCCAAGGCGAACACATGGCTGACCGACCAAGAGTACGAGAAGGCCATGTTAGGCCTCCCGCAGAAATTTCTGACCACGACCTTCAAGCCAGCGACTGTGAAGGATCCCAACAACAGTGCCGAGGTTCTCGCTGCCTTGCGGGCGGCTGGCATGCACAGCGTTCAGAACGCTGACATGGGCACGCTCGATGACTCGGCGAAGGCACCGTCGACGCCATGGATGGGCAAACCCTGAGGACAGCCATGAAGACTCTACGACTACTCCTTCTTCTGATCCTCTTGACGTTCGCCGGTGGCGCGTTCGGTCAGAGTAGCGGCGTTTCGGCCCAGTCGCGCGGCCTGTTCAAGGACGTCATGACGAACACGACGAACCCTTCGATCACGAACGGGGCACGCCGCGGCGTGATTTACGGCGGCGACTTCCAGATGCGCAACAAGCTCATGAACGTGAACCTGGTCGCGTTCGAGCCACCACACATCTCGGCCGGTTGCGGCGGCATCGACGCCTTCATGGGCTCTTTCAGCTTCATCAGCAAGGCGCAGTTGGTCGCCGCTCTCCGATCCATCGTGTCCGCGGCTGTCGCCTATGCCTTCAAGCTGGCTCTTACGAGCATGTGCCCGCAGTGCGAGAAGATCATGGCCGAAATGCAGGCGAAGATGGACTCCCTCAACGCCGGCAACATCAATTCCTGCCAGATCGCGCAGTCGCTGATGAATATGGGTGGCGACGACAGCATCGCATCAAACATCAGCCAGGGTTCGCACATCGTTGGATCTGAGCTTGGATTGGTCGACGACTCCGAAGCCGGTCAGCAGCAAGGCGGCTCGCAGACCCCCGATTCGGCATTGAAGTCAGGCGATCCCGCCGTCGCCAAGTTATTGCAGGGCGGCAACATCGTCTGGCGGGCACTCGTGGCGCAGAACACGTCGACATGGGCCACCAACTCGGCGAACTCGAGTCTCCTCGATGGCAACTCCCTGATGGAGGACATCCAGTCGCTGACTGGAACGATCATCATCTGTACGTCCGACGACACCACCTGCGGAGCCGGTGCCCCGACGGGCGGAGCGGTCGGTGCGACCGGCGAACTGGTGACCCACGTCTGGCAGCCGTCGATGGACATTACGGATCTCGTCGAGGGCTCGACCAGCGGCAAAAGCGTGGCCCGGCTGACTTGCACAGGCACTGATCCTCACGGCGATCAGGGGTGTACGACGATCACCCGCGCGGTGGATGCGAACTTTATTGGTCTCAAGGAGGAGATCGTGACGGTCATGCTCGGAACCTCGGACGCACACGCCGCCGGGATGCCTACCGATCCCGGCCTCGGTTCCCAGAACGGCATGATCAATGACATCTCCGCTGGTAATGCACCGACGACGAGCGAACTGGCGCTGCTGCAGTACGGCGGCGCGGATATCCAGATGGCGGTGAAGCTCGCGATCCATTCGCCGGAAGCGGCGGAAGACTTCGTCATGCAGTTCGCGGATCAGATGGCGGCGGACATGGCGTTCCACATTATCCGAGCGGATCTCGACACCGGCCTGACTGCCGTGAACCAGCAATTGAAGGACAACATCGACAAGACGCCCATCCGAAAGATGATCAATCAGGCGATGGAGCGCAACCTCGCACTTGCGGCGAAGTACCAGCGCGACGGGTCGTCGAAGAACGGAGCGCTGCAGTATTACAAGCAGATCAGTGAAGAAATCAACCAGCCGTTCCGGCCCCAGACGCCGACGAACTGAGCCTTGATCCCACCTGTCAGGAAGACGCCTCGTGCCAACTAACCTCTTTGCCAATACCGGGCAGACGTTCGAGATCTACTCGATCGGCGACGGACTGTACATGAAGCACGTCCTCGACGGCGTAGCCATGCTCAGCAATGCGGGCGTGCTCTTGCAGCTTGGTTGCTTGGGTCTGGTGCTTGGCTTACTACTGATCGGGTTCAAGGCAGTCGCTTCGGGCCTCGAACGAATGGAATTCAGTTGGTTGTTCCTGTCGTTCATCGTTTTCGTGATCATGTTCGGGATGCGTTGCAATGTCGTCATCTACGACATGGGGGGCGCACCTGGCACTGTGCTCAATGGCGCCTACAAGGTGAACAATGTTCCCTTTGGCATGGCCTTCGCGGGGCATGTGATAAGTTCGCTTGGCCTTGATCTCACCGAGGACATGGAGCAGGCGTACGGGCTGCCCTCGGTCAGCAGCGCGGATGGAACCGGTGGTTTTGGTCGAACGCTCGAGTGGATCAACGAAGTTCGCTCGTGGAACGTCCCTGCTCTGGCTGCCGGTACAAGCGGGACCCTGCCAGCCGTACTGGCCAACGAGACCTCGTACCTCAATAACTGTACCTACGTCGCTGCGGCGACCAACAAACTGAGCCTCCCTCTTGCGAACAACGCGGCTAGTCCGTGGACCACGTTTGGCTCGATGAGTACCGGTGGTCTCGGCTGGAACAACAATTTCGTGACGTTCCCCTTCATCAACGCGAACGGTAGCGAAACCGACTATCCGTGCGGCTCGGGGTTTGCTGTGGTCGGCGCTCAGGTCTTGAGCTCGGACACGTTTGGCGAGTTTGTGCAGGCGATCGTGCCGCGGGCAAAGCCCTTCGTCCTCACTCCAGGCATTACCCCTACGCAACAGATGCAGGACTCCTTCGCCTCCATTGGTCTTGCCACAGCCGATGCCCAGACATACGTCGCGTTGTCCTCGACTCTGGTGGCAGAGAATGCGGCCGCCTCGCTCAGTCACCAGGCGACAGGGGCGGACATACTTTCGGCACTGATGATGAACCAGGCCGAGGCGCAGCGAGACACGGAGTGGGCCGCCAACGAAACCATGTTCAGGAGCGTCGCGCGGCCGATGACTGCGTTCTTCGAGTCGATGATCTACGCGTGCGCACCGTTCATGGCGCTGCTGGTCGGCTTTGGCTCGTGGGGTATCCAGATGGTTGGCAAGTACCTCGTGCTGACGATCTGGGTGATGCTCTGGCTTCCGGTGATGTCCATCTGCAATCTCTTCGAGATCACGATGGCCCAGCACGGCGTGGCCGCAATGCAAACGGCCGCTGCGAATGGCGGAGCAACGCTCTCGATGACCTCGCTTGCGGCGACGGCCCACCTGCAGAGCCAGGTCGCCAACTGGCTTGCCGTGGGGTCATTGCTGGCAGCGTCGACCCCGGCTTTGACGCTGATGCTGGTTTTCGGTGGTGCGATGGCTGCAACATCCTTGGCTGGACGTCTCCAAGGAAGCGACCACGTCAACGAGAAGCAGGTCACTCCGGACTCGATGAGCCCTGGTGCGGTGATGGATGTGCAGTCACGATATGGCTCGAACGCTATGGAAGGCACATCGTTGACGGGTGGCAAGCAGACCGAGCCGGTGTTCACCGGCCAAGGGATTCGCCAGTCGCAGATGCAGTCTGCTAGCTCGGCCATGTCGTCGGCGTCCTCTGCGTATGCCGCAGAGGCCTCAGCGGGTATCTCTGACTCCTTCACGAACAGCCGCGGGGAAACAGTCACCGGATCCCGGGCGTTTAGCCATTCAGGTACGCAAGCCCAGCAGTTTCTTGCCTCCTGGGGCCAGAAGCATGGCTTTCAGGTTTCTCAAGGAAACGAGGCGGCGTTCGCAGCCATGGTCTCCGCCGCCGCAAGCGGGAACCTCGCGCTGGCGAGCAAAATTGGCGCGTCGGTCGGCATCCGGGGTAGCGACAACAGCACGTTCTCGCTGCAGGATGCAAAGGCACTTCAGGAGTCGGTGAGCAGGAGTGCGGGTACCGATCAGAACTTCTCGGTGGCGGAATCGCATGCGATCCAGGACACCTTGACCCAGCAAGCGAGTAACGGTTCAACTGCTGCTCAGTCGGTTCAATCGGGCGACTCCTACAAAAAGACTTTGAGTGACCTGAAGACCGCGCAGGATCAGTACTCGAAGGCTGACAGTGCGACCGCTTCTCTGGGCATGAGCAGCTCGATGGGCATCAACAACGCCGCCGAGGGCATCGTTCGGGCTGGCGCCGCGAACAGCGTAATTGGTTCCGCAATCCAATACGGCGGTGCCGACGCGATGAAGGTTGCAAGTAGCCAGGTAGAGCAGGCGCCGTGGAAGAACGTAGGAGACGCGACGGCACGCAAGGTGCAAGCTGCCTTGCTCGTGCTGGGCGGCCAAGTGCCGGCCAGCGCAGGGCTGCGTAGTGAGTACGAGGGTGATCGCGCCAAGGCATTGGTCAGCGCCCTATCGAGTGCAGGGTTCGGTACCGCCGGTTCCGCTGAGACCGGAGCGTCCGCAGATCCAAGCAGGAACAGTGGTGCTGCGGCGGGGGTCGCCCCGGGCGCCGCCGCGGGACAGGCTACTCAGCATTTGGCCGAGGCGCCCGCTGTTCCCTCAATGGGCGGCGTGATGAGTCGAAACGCAGGAAATATGGCTGGGCTGAATCGAGGTAGCCAGTCGAGTGACACAATCGGTCGCTCCGGCGCCGAGAACCCCGCGTCAACGAACACCAACAACATCGGCGAGGGCTACGCTTCCGGAGCCCTCCATTCCAGGCCGGGAAAGATCGACGAAACGGTCGGGGCCCAGGTTGCTGCGTCGATGGGCTCGGAGCAAGGGGGCGCCGTCGGCCACGACGCTGCTTCGCACCGCATCAAGGAAGGCTCCAACGCTCGTGCCTCCGAGCCGGTGGCTGGCTTCGGCAAGGTGGGTCAAATGGTCGGTGCTTCCGCTCAGGGACTGTGGCACTGGGCAAACAATGAAGGTCCGTCGAATGTCTTTAACGCCCTGCGGTTGGCAAATCACGCTGACTCGATGTCGGACAGCGAGTTCAAAAGCCAATACACAGGGGGAGCGCATTTTTCGGACTGGGGCGGAATCCAGCCCGAGTCGGTGTACAAGAACAGCAAGGATCCGGAGACGCGAGCTGCTACGAATGCCGAGTACGCCAGCAACCTGGCAGGCCTGCAACAGTCCTACGAGGGCCGCAATCCAAATACGAATCTTCTGAAGGCGATGGCTATCGTCCATACCACCCAGACGCAGGGCGGTGCGACGCCGGAGATGGCACGCGACTACGGCGAGGTGATGCGGACGCTCAGTCCCAACGAACGCGACGTGGTGTACAACACCATGCTGACGTCGGTAGGTTCGCAGCATGGAGAGAACACTTCTGCGACCCTACCTCTCCCTGCCCGGGAGGAAACCGCAACAGGATCTGATGGCCTTTCGCCGTTGAAATAGGCGACGGTTGGGCGGCAGTACTCCGCCGCCACCCGTGCTTCTTGATCTCAGATGTCGTGCCGCCAGTTGAAGTTCGGATCAGTGTCGGGCGCGCCAGGGGGGCGTGGTTTGCGCGAGTCGAAGTAGAGCGGCGCGTCATCTTCGAACGAACCATCGGGCACCCAGTGGTCGCGACGCGGGACGCGATGTCCCGCAGCCTTCCTGCTCCAGATAAAAAAAGGAAACAGAAACATCCCCAGTAGGATGAGTAGGCAGCCTGCGTTGAGTAGGTTATCGATGGTCATGTGAATTTCCTTGTCTTTTGACGACTCCAACAGCGTAACACCAACCGGGGCAATGGCAGCTCCATGACCCTGCCAGGCCCTTCGCGGGCTCGATCCTACCGCTGTGTGATCGTTCTACCACCCTGAAACTCCGCGTGAAACTCGCTAGTTTCCGCCGTCCATTGCGCGGTGACCTCACTATCGTGGAGCCTCCTCGTAAATCTGGAGCGAAACTCGATGGAACGAGTCCCCTTTCCCAAGGACGTCGACGCGCCACAGCGCTTCCTACTGTGGACGATGGATCAGTTCATCCCGTTCGCGGCCCTGCTGGGGCTCGGGATTTTCTTCCACGCGCTCTTTACATCAATCGTTCTTGGCGTCGGCCTGAGCTGGGGCTTTAGCCGGTACAAGGACAGCAAGCCTGACGGCTTCCTGATGCACCTCGCGCATTGGTACGGGGTTGTCTCACCCTCGAAGTTGCGCGTGGGGATCAATCCCTTCATTCGCCGGATCTTCCCGACATGAAGGGCCGTACTTACCTCGACACCTTCCGGGGTGCTGTCAGCGAGAACAAGATCTCGCGGTACATCATCCTTGGCCTCACCATCGTGATCTTCGTGCTATCGGTCTCGCTGTTCGAGCGCAAGCAGACAGTCGTACAAATCCCGCCGGGGCTTACTCAGCCGGGGACCGTCCTGCCGGAAAATGCGTCGCCGGCAGTCAAGGAGGCGTGGGGCGCGTACTTTGCGAGTGCACTAGGTAATGTCACCCCTCGGACGGCTGACTTCACCGCTCGCATGCTGCAGCCGTACGTCTCGGCGGCCATTTCAACTGATCTGATGGAACTCATCGCTCGCGAGACTAAGACGATCAAGGATCAGTCGGTGTCGACGTCTTTCGTTCCAACGGACGTGTTTTACGTGCCATCGCAGGACGTGGTGGTCGTGAGCGGTCAATACACGATGCGTGGCATGGAACAGCGTGCGAAGTCCTCGGTCAAGACATTCGTCCTCGGCGTCGGCATTCGGAACTACCTGGTGACCCTCACGTCGCTGCAGACGAACGAGGGGCCGTGGGTGCCCCCGGCGCCCAAGAAGTAGCGCCGACCGGACCGCACAACATGTACCGACTTAGTAAATTATTTTGGAGGGATGGCAAGGATGCGTAACCTGATCTCGTTGATGACCTTGGCGCTGCTCTTCGTCGCAAGCGCGGCAGGAGCGCAGACGTTGCCGACCGCCCCCGCGAACTCCACCGCGGGACAACAGGTGGAGCGCCAAGTGGAGGCGCAGGGCTTGCCGACGACGGCAGCGCCGACTGCGCCTCAGGGCATCCCCCGGCCCGCACAGCCGGTCACTCCGCCAACGACCGCGGCGCCCAACTATGCAGTTCAGCCCGGCGGCGGCGCGCGGCAAGCCGGCGCGCCCCAGGTGGCCGCGCCCTATGAATCGACGACCTATTCGAGGCCCGTGGTTGAGTCGCGGCCGCGAGACAACATCAAGGCGCCACCGCCGGTGTTGCACGTCCATCCTGGCATCAATGTGCTCTTCGGCGTTGCGCAGGATCACCTCAACCGGATCATCACACCGTTCAAGAAGCCGGTCATCGAGACGACGAGCAACGCGACCACATCAGTCAAGGGCAACGTGGTCTACGTTGCCCCAGATTCCAACGCCCCGATCGGGTTCTTTATCCATGACGCCGGCGACCAGGAAAATGCGATCTCCGTGACGATGGTTCCTGCGGCGATTCCGCCGATCAGCGTAACCCTGGATCTGGTGGGATACGTACCATCCAAGGACCAGGATGTCGTTCAAGTACAAGGCAATACGGGGGTCGCGAAGGGCTGGGAAACAGATCAGCCGTTTACCGACACCGTGAAGTCGCTCTTCAAGACGATCGCCGATGGCCGCGTGCCGGACGGCTTTTCCTTCTCCCAGGTCAACGGCGCCACGCCGCTGATGCCGCGGTGTGCCATGGGGTCACTGCACATCGAGCCTAAGCAGGTCATGACGGGGTTCAACATCGATACGGTGGTTGCCCTGGTTACCAACCTCTCCCCGATCGAGCAGGACATCAACGAAACCGGATGCAAGGGAACGTCCGTGCTGGCCGTTGCGGCGTGGCCGCGAACCAAGCTTGGCCCCGGTCAATCCACCGAGCTGTACATCGCCGTCCAGGCACCGCCGGCGGATCCGACGGATTCTCCTCGCCCGTCGCTGGTGAGTGGGGTGCGCTAATGGCTACCAACAAACCCGCCAACAAGATGGGCTTCAAGGAGCGCTGGGATGCGATGAGTCCGGGCGCCCGCCGGAAGGCAACGACCGTCGGCGTGCTGGGCTGCGTTCTCCTTCTCGCGTGGCTTGCACTCGGCGGATCCGGTGCGAAGAAGGTCACGAACGACGCTGACGCCAAGGCCCAGATCGCCAATGCGCTTCTGCCGAGCGGGGACGCCCGGGATCTCGGCGTCAACGGAATCTCCGACCAAGTCATGCACCTGCAGGCCGACAAAAAGCAGCAGGACCAGAGAATCGCCCAGCTCACGCAGGAACTCGCCCAGAGTCGGCAACAGGGGATGGGCGACTCTTCGCAGGGAACCCAGCAGAAGATGGCGACCGATCTCGACGCGCTGCATCGTGAGGTCGAGAGCATACGTCAGCAAATGGCGCAGCATCCGGTGGCTGGCGGTGTGGCCGGTCAAAACAGCGGCCAAGCGCCTAACATGCGTGGCGCCACTGTGCCACAGCAGCCGATTACCCGTTCGAGCACCATCCGCGAGATCCAGTCGGAGGCGCCGCCACCTCCGGCCCAGGATGGCTCTGCAAAATCGGAACCGTCCGGTACCAAGGTCGCGACGCAGTACCTGCCGTCCGGGTCGATGCTGACCGGTGTCAACATCACTGGCGTGGACGCTGCGACTGGCCAGGAGGCTATGAAGAACCCGATCCCGATGCTCGTTCGCATCAAGCACGACGCCGTGCTACCGAATCGCTACCGCGCCGACGTGCGGGAGTGCTTCGTCCTCGCGTCAGGCTACGGTGATCTGGCAAGCGAACGGGCGTACATGCGCGCCAGCTCGATCTCGTGCATCCGAACCGACCACCGCGTCATCGACATCAAGGTGGAGATGGTCGCCATTGGCCCGGATGGCAAGGCGGGTATTCGGGGCAGGCTCGTGTCCCGCCAGGGCGAAATCATCGCCAAAGCTGCGCTCGCTGGCCTTGCGCAGGGTACTGCACAGGCGTTCGGCGGCGGCCAGAATCAAATGTCATACCTGCAGCCGGGCACCTTGCCGTCCGCGGGCTCTGCAGGCGCGGAGGCGTTCGGAGGTGGTGTCGGATCAGCCTTCAACGAAATTGCGAAGTACTACCTGAAGTTGGCTGACCAGATGTTCCCGGTGATTGAGATCGATCCGGGTCAGAAGATCTCGTTCGTGCTGGAGCACGGCGCAAATATGGGCGTACTGCGATAGCCGTACCCCCGAAACTGGCGCGGAAACCGGGTGGTTTCGACCGTGCATCACAGGAATTGTTTAGCAAACTCTTCGTCAAGGAGCGACACGATGAAACTTCGCATTCGATACATGATGGTGGCCGGAGCGATCCTCTTGGGCGGTTGCGCGACCGACAAGTTCGCGTGCCCGAACCCGCACGGCGTCACCTGCATGAGCGCCCCGGATGTCTACACCGCGACGAACCAGGCCGACCACGTGACGGGCCTCGATCCGAAGGAAGCTCGCAAGCTCTACGCGGAAGGCAAGACCTCGGGGGGGGATGCGGTGCAGCCGGCAGCACCGATCGCTGAAGTGTCGGCACCCGCTGCGGTCACTGCTCCGGTCGGGCCGCGACCGCCAGCAGCACCGATCGCAAGCCCCGCCAACTGTTGCCATCGTGCGCGTCCACAAGCAGGGCTCGGTGTTAGCGGCGATACGCTGGTGGTGCTCTCTCCTCAGGAGAGCACCACGACCGCGGTAGCAGCGGCTCGCACCGTAAGGCAGTCGGGTGCGCCGGCTTACGTCCCGAACGGGGGCGTGGAAGCCTACCGCGAGCAGGCGAAGATCATGCGTATCTACATCGCACCGTGGCAAGACCAGGGTGGCGACCTGCACATGGGTGACTTCATCTACTCCGAGATCACCCCACGGCAATGGTCGGTCGCCCGCCACGATGCCGATGGCGACGACAACCGCTTCCAGTTGCTGGGTGCGCCTGGCGCCGCTACCGCGCCGGTGGGACCCGCGCAAGGTGCCACTGGACCCGCGCAGGGATCGGAACACCCCGATCCTTGGAAGGCTGGCTCGCAGAACACGCAACAACCTCGCGCCCCGGTGGTGGCCCGAGAGTAGCTCAACCGCTTAGAGGCTACGCCATGACGGCGAGTCTCGAAGAATCCGACAGGATGCAGCGCAGGAAGCAAGTCTGAGGGTGTTACGCCACACGCCCGACGGCCGCACGGATTTCAATCCGTGGCATCAAAGAAATGGAGTTTTCAACATGAACCTGCTCAACAAGTTCCGCAGCAACCGCGTCGCCCGTGCCTCCGGTAAGGCCGTCAAGAACTACGGCCTGCTGTTTGCCCTGGTCGCGCTGCTGACCGGTACGGCGATTGCCGGCACCACCACCGGCACCACCGGCTTCGGCACGATGCTGACCACCGTGACCGACTGGGCCAATGGCGACCTGGGCAAGCTGCTCGCCGTCAGTGCGTTCCTGATCGGCATGGGCATGGGCATCGTCAAGCAGTCGATGATCGCCATCGCCCTGGGCATCGGCTTTGCCCTGGCGCTGGCCTACGGCCCGGCCCTGATCACGGGCATCTTCACCTTCGCGCTGTAAGCCGGCGCCGCGCAACGCCGCGCCCTATGGCAAAGGAATGCGGTACTCAAGGACGGGCAGGGAATGCCCATCTCCGACCGGCCACCTTCGGGTGGCCGGTTCGGGCCCCACAACAAGGAGACTCCAGTGCAGTACGAAGATCGCCAGGAAGCGTTGGTTCGCACGTTCGGTGTCGTTGATGCCTATCACGATGATGACGGCATCTTCGTAGTTTCGCCCGACCGCCTCGGGTTCGGGGTGATGGCCAAGCCGATTGCCGGCTTTGACCAGCAGATGGGCGAGGCCCTGAACGCCCTGCTCAATGTCCCCTTTCCGCCTGGGACTATTCTCCAGTTCTGCCTCTACGCATCGCCTGACATTGAAGAAGTGCTGCTGCGCTTCGAGATGATGCGCCAGTACGAAACCGATCCGACCCTGTGCGAGATGACCCGGCAGCGCATCGGCTTCTTGCGTGGCCTCACGCAGCGTCCGATTGGCCAGGTCGCCGGCGCACGGCTGCGCCAGATGCGCCTGGTTATCTGCGCTTCGATCAAGGAAGGCGAGACGGATCCGACGTTCGAGGAAATGACCCGTATCCGCGAGCTGCAGCAAAACTTCGAAGCGGCCCTGAAGACCATCGGGTTCAAGTACGACCGGCTAACCGCAGGCTCCTACGTCCGTTTCATGGAGTCCATCCTCAACCAAGGGCCGGAAGCCATCTGGCGGCGTTCCGCGCAGTCGGATCACGAAGAAGGCGAGTTGCTGTGCAACCAGCTGCTGGATCCGGATGTGGCCATCGAGGTTGACGCCGACGAGATCCGGCTTGGCGACCATTGCCACGTGCGCATCCAGCATCCGAAGCGCTACCCGGACTACCTCTACCCAGGTCTGGCCCAGTACTACATGGGCGACATCATGAAGGGCATGCGCGCAATGCGCGACCCGGTGCTCTACACGGTCAACATCCTGTACCCCGATCACGAGACGCGCCGCAGTGCGCTTCTCCGCGACTTCCAGTGGGCGACCCGCAACGCCGAAGGGCGGCTGGCCCGGTTCGTCCCCGAATACGCGCAGCGTGCCAACAGCCTGCGCATCATGAACGACGCGATCAACAAGGGTGACCGCATCGTCTACGCGTACATCTCCGCCGCGACGTTCTCTGACACACGCGAGCAGTCGATCCAGGCCGCCACTGCCGTCCAAGGCATGTTCCGCACAGCGGGTTTTCAGACGTTGCCGGATCGCTATGCGCTGCACGCGATGTTCGCGCAGATGATGCCCTTTGCGGCCGAGGAAGACGCGCGTCAGTTCCTCGGCAGCTATCGCACCATGGCGACGTCGCACGTGGTCCCGATGCTCCCGGTGATCGGTAGCTGGGGCGGCAGCTACAACCCGTTGCTCACGCTGATCGCCCGCGACGGCCAGCTCATGCCTTGGTCGCCCTACGACAGCGACAACAATTTCAATATCGTGATCGCGGCGCAGTCGGGCTCCGGTAAGAGCTTCTTGGCCAACAACATCGTTTCCAATTTCCTGTCGATCGGCGGCCGCGCCTGGATCATCGACAAGGGCTACTCGTACAAGAAGCTGTGCGAGCAGCAGGGTGGCGAGTACATCGAGTTCACCGACGACACCGATCTCTGCCTCAACCCGTTCTCGATCGTGCGGAACTTCGTTGACGAGGTTGAGATCCTCGTGGGTGTGCTGTCCGTCATGGCCGCTCCCAAGGAGGGCTTCAGCGAGTTCCAGCTTCCCGCTGTGATGCGTATCCTCACCGAACAGTGGGATATCCACGGGAAGAAGTTGACTATCGATCAGCTCGCGGACGCCTGCCTCGCGGAGGACGACGACCGCATCCGCGACGTTGGCCACCAGCTGTTCGCGTTCACCACCAAGGGTCAGTACGGTCGCTTCTTCAACGGCGAGTCAAATGTCGACCTAAACAACCGCCTGGTCGTGCTCGAGCTGCAGCAGCTGTCCGGCCGCGAGCACCTCCAGCGTCTCGTGCTGCTGCAGATCATGTATGCGATCCAGCAGTCGATGGACAATCTCCCGCGCGACATGCCCAAGATCATTCTGATCGACGAGGCGTGGCAGTTGCTGAGTTCGGGGGAGACCAAGACCTTCATTGTCGGCTGGTACCGCCAGCTGCGAAAGTTCGGCGCTACGGCTGCGATCTGTACGCAGTCGATCAACGACTTCTACGCCTCGGCTGGTTCGGAGGCGATCGTGGAAAACTCGGCGCACAAGCTCCTTCTTGGTCAGAAGAAAGAGTCGATCCAGATGGTCAAGCAGACGGGCCGCCTTCCGATGTCCGATGGCGAGTATGCGCTGCTCGAGTCGGTGCACACCGTGAAGGGCGAGTACTCAGAGATCATGTTCAGCGGCCCAGCCGGCACAGGCGTCGGGCGCCTCGTCGAGTCGGACTTCAACCTTCTCCTTTTCTCCTCCGATGCGCGCGACGTCAGCGCCATCAAGGCGTTCACGGATCAGGGGATGAGCACGGTCGAAGCCATCAAGGAAGTGCTCCGCCAGCGCGGTAAGTCGAGCGAGGCCAAAGCGGCATGAGCAAGGAGGCAAAGGAATCCATGGATTATAACCGCGTGATGCTGCACCTCGTTTGGCCGCCGCTCGCCGCCCTGTTGGTGGCGTGTGGTTTGTATCAGTGGAAGTTGAAGCCTGCGCTGGCCGCGCGGCCGCCCGTGGCGGTCATCAACGTCGAAAAGGCGGTTGAGACCGGCATGGGCAAGGACGGGTCGACGGCTGCGGTCCAAGCGGCGATAGCCAAGACCCGCGCGGAGGCCACGGCGCTCAGGGCGCATGGTTACGTGGTGCTCAACGCGAGCTACGTGTATGCCTACCCTGCCACGTACGAGGCGAACCCGTGAGCGCCGTCGCCGGACATGGACTGGTGCGGCGCACCCTTGGGCGTGTCCTCGCGCGGCCCGATTCGTCCGTCCCCCGCTGGTCCGGGATCAAGATCCTCAACATCGTTTGTGGAACGACTATCGCCTGGATGCTCCTGTGGATGGGTGTCAGCCACTACTGGCGCCTGGGTGTCGAGCTGCAGTCGCAGGGCTGCCTGCCATGGCGCTACTTCGTCCTCACGACGCATGCGCCAGCGACCGTCGAGCGCGGCAAGACGTACCAATACCAGTCCGAGGGCGCTCCGCTGATCCCCGATGGTATTCGCATCGTCAAATTCGTGGCCGCAGTGCCGGGCGATCACGTTGTCGTGAATGCCTCAGGCATCTCGATCAATGGGACCTTGTGGGGGCCGCTCAACGCCGACACGCTCCGCAAGGGCCACATGACCGTCCAGCAGGTCACGAAAGACTACGTCGTGCCGCCTGGGAAGCTCGTAGTGCTCGGCACAACGCCCGTAACGTGGGATAGCCGCTACTGGGGCCCGATCGACAAGATGCAGGTCAACGCCCGGGCGTACCACCTATGGTGACCGCGCTGACCAGGATGGGAATGGTGCTGACCGCTGCGACCGCCGTCGCGGCATGGCCCGTCGCGGCGCAGACAACGGCCGAGCTGGCACAAGCCGCCTCGACCAGTCTCCCAGCCCCGAGCATCGCGACGCTGGTGAAGCCGGATGCCTCCGTTCCGGCGACGCCGAAGTCGGGCAGCGAATGGGAGCGGCAGGCCTCGGCGCTGATCCAGCGCGAGAAGCTCAAGCACGCGGACGAACTACATGCTGCAGCTGCGAAACCCAAGCCGACGGCCAGCGACTACGACCAGTTGACGACCATGGCGAAGGGTAGCGCCGACATCATCTCCCATCCCGAGAAAGTCGTCGGGACGCAGTGGCTGAGCGACGCGGATGCCCGCCAGGCGACGGCGGAGCGCGAGAACGCGGCGACGCTACGGACGATGACCAACCGGACGCCGACCGCCATGCAGGAGCAGTTAGACAAGGCGGCCCAGACGCTGGGCATGGAGTCGCCGACCGGCGACGGCTTGGCGGCGAAAATGAAGGCGGAAGCCGCAGCGAAGCGACGCCCGGTGCACTACCGCCTCTTTGTCTCGCAATCAATGGGAGACGACGCGGTCCGCATGGCGATGTTGCTCGGCAAGGGTCACGACGACATGCAGATCGTGTTCCGTGGCATGAAGCCCGGCCAGACCATTGGCCAGCTTAGTCGTTACCTCATGTCGCTCCACAAGAAGGCGCCGAAGATGGGGGAGAGACTGCCCTCAATCGTGATCGACCCGGTCTACTTCACGCAGGAAAGGGTGTCCGCGGTACCCGTGCTCGAGGAGCTCGATGACCAGGGCAAGGTGGTGGCTCGTGTGGCGGGCGTGGCGGATCCAAGCTGGATCGACGGCCAGGTGCAGGATGGTCAAACCGGCGATCTCGGAACGATGGGGCCCGTGTTGCCCGTGTCTGAGCTCGACATGATGAAGGTGATGCAGGCAAAGGCGAAGGCGTTCGACGTCGAGCGGTGGAAGAAGCACGCGGTCGACAGCTACTGGCAGAAGGTCCCGTTCACCGACCTGCCGTTGGCAACCGAACAGAAGACGTACACCGTCGACCCGACAGTCGTCGTAACGCAGGACGTCGTCCTGCCGAACGGAACGGTGCTTGCCCACAAAGGCGACCAGTTCAATCCGCTCAAGGAGATCGGATTCCACCAGAAGCTGCTCGTCTTCGACGAGACCGATCCTATCCAGGTGGATTATGCCGAGGCGTTCTTGAAAGCCAACCCCGACATTACCGTGATGTTGATTACCACGAAGGTCGACCGAAAGGGCAGCTGGAAGGGATATCGCGATACCGAAAACAAAATGCGGCATGCGATCTACATGCTTAACCAAACGATCGTGAATACATGGAAGTTGGAAGCCGTGCCGAGTGTGGTTACGGCAAACAGTTCGGTTTTCGTCATTAACGAGGTGCCTGTGCACCAGGGAGGGTCTAATGTTGCTGATTACGCGTCGCCGCGGTGAAAAACTTACCATTGGAGATAACGTCGAGGTGACCCTCGTTGGGTTCCGTAACGGCGCTGCTCAAATCGGCATCGTTGCTCCAAAGCACGTCACCGTGCTGCGCAACGAGCTCATGGAACGTCCAGCCTCGCCTCGCCGAACGGCGACCGCGGTTCAGGGCAACGACAGTGAAGCGTGAAGCCTGCACCTTGTGGAGCGTGATGCTTGCCATTGCGCTCCTCCTTCCTTGCCTGTCTCGCGCGCAAGCGGCGGGCGGCGGGACAACCACAAGCAGCGGCGGTACGACGCTGAGTGCGGCAACGTGCCCTGACGCGAACTTCTTCGGCGGGGCCATGTTCGGCAACCTATGTTGGTCGTGTTTCTTTCCGGTGGTGATTGAAGGCTTCCCGATTGGGGACGGGCCCCTGCCGAGCGATACGGCCTTTCCAGAATGCATTTGTCCGGGCAAGACCATGGGGATACCGAGCCTCGGCACGGTAGTCGGCCTGTGGGAACCGGCGCATCTGTTCGAAATTGTCAGGCAGCCTTGGTGCTCACCGATCTTCGGCCAGCCACTTATGGATAGTTCGATTGATAGCGCCACGAGCAATACCGGGTTCGGCGGCCTTTCAAGGTGGGGTGGATACAACTCTCATGACGCCGGGGACGACAACCCGACTCAGGACAGCACTTTTTACAATTTCCACTGGTGGATCTACCCGGTGAATATGCTGGTGGACGCCTTGGTTGGCTCGGACGCCGACAAGCATGAAGGCCAGGACCTCGACATTGCGTACATATCGGAGATAGATCCAACATGGATTAATGACGAGATGGCCTTCTATACGCAGCCGGAGGCAAAGCTATTCGCCAACCCGATCGCGATAGCGGCATGCGCAATGGATGCAGTCGCGTCAACTGTCGCCAAGCCACTGAAGTTTATGTACTGGTGCGCCGGGACGTGGGGCCACGCGTACCCATTTACGGGCAATGTCAATAACAACGACGATCCCGAGCGTAATGCGTCGCTGGTTACGTTCCGTGCTTTAGCCGCGCTCAGTCGTCGCACATTGGCACGAAAAACGTACGGCGACGATTCGACCTGCGCAGACTCGATTAATCCGATGATCCAGAAACAGGAATATCGCCTGCAGACATTTTATCCAGTGCCTGAGAAGTCAGGGAATCATTGGCTGGGGGCCTCAGTGTTCGATTGGGGTGAATGGCGAAATATCCCCTTTCGCGGAGAAGATTTCATAATCGCGGAGTGGCGTTATACGGAATACTGCGAGGTTTATTGGTGATAATCGCCATAATGCCACGAAATACGGTTTAACATATTATCCGAACCATAGCGAGAACATAATGATTCGCTGCCGACTTATCCAAAATGCGCTGACGCTGGGCGTCGCCTGTGCGGTGGCGATTGTCGGCATGACGAACTCGACGGTGGCCGTCGCGAGTGGCGCTCAGATGACCGCAGCGCCGGCGTCGTCCTCCTCGTCGATCGCGCCGACGGCGCCGGCGATCTCGTCCTCCGTGGTGAGTGGCCAGATTGCTGACGCGGGAACGTTCAGTAACGCGGTCCTGGCGGCGAAGCCAAGTCTCCATGTCACCGCCGGCGGTGAGAAGGGATTGGGTGTCGCCACCGTCAACGGGCAGAACATTGACGTCAATCGCTTGGTGCCGACAACCGCTGACACGTCCTACGTGACGCGCCTTGAGCAGGCAAACAACGGGAAGGATCTCCTCGGGCTCAAGGCGATGTATGACCAGGAGGCCGCGGCAGACGACTCCCGGACGGACGTCACGACGGATGCGACAACGACGGTCAACAACTCTGCCGCTAACCGCGTCTATACCGACAAGAGCGTCGCCAACGACTCGACGATGAATTCGTCTGCCGCCGTCATCAACAACGCCAAGGGCGGCACGATCATGGGCGATGTGTTCGCCGCATGCAGCTCCAAGACGGTTAGCACGCCGACCCAGGGCACCGGCACGATCCACAACGACGAGACCTGCAACAAAGTACTCATTCCCGGCGCCGGCGGGCCTGCCTGTACGCGCACGCGGACGGGCAACGCATCCTACACAATTCTCCCGGGAGAGAAAGACGCCGTGCTCCTCGTTGACAAGGGAAGCAACGCGACTGAGTGCACGCGCGCAACCACGGTCACCCAATACCCCACAACAATCAACCAGGCAGACGACGCGGATCTGCAACTGACGAACGAGACAGGCGGCCTGTCGTGCACGCGCCAGATCACCGCGTCGCTAACGACCACCAATACCTCTGGGTCAGCCTCTGGTGACCTCCCGATCAACACCGAGTCTGGTGGGCAGTCCTGCGCACGCGTCGTAACTGTCGCAAATGGATCTCCGGCTTATCTCGGATTGGTAAAGGTTCTTGTATCGACCCCGGGTGGCGCGCAGTGCTCCGTTGACGAGCGCGATTTTCCTGTGGGTTCCAGCTTGCCGTCAGGTACCCAGACCATCGGTTCCATTTCTTTCGTTCCGACGCAGAACACCGGCTACTCAGAACCGCGAGTGATTACTCCACCGTCAGCGGCTAATGGCTGGGTGGCGGCGCTTGCGGCGAACTGTCCTGGCGGTGGCGGTGGTCCCCTGGGCGGACTCGCAATGGTCGGCTTCGGGACTGATGGCCACCTATCGCCGGTCATGTTTAACGGCTGGATCGGTTACATGGAGTTCGAGGCCTACGGGGCGCCGAGCCACACAGTGGGCGTATCGGACTCCGGCAACTGCGGCGACCCGGGTACCGGAAATTGCCCGGCCTCTTGGACGTGCACGGCGAATGCACCGACGACCTACAACGGACTAACGGTCACGGTCGCGGACGCCCAGTCAAAGTCGCCGTTGTTCCCCGGCGCCGGATCGTCGTGCGCCAAGGCGACGCTGAACCGCGTCTGCAATGGCAGCGCCAGCACCTCGTCGAGCATCAGCATCGCGCCCAGCATTCCGCCGGGCACAACTGGCGATGCGGATCGCGCGAAGCCTCTGTCGGAGAAGATTTTCGAAGGCATCATCCCGACTGCCTACGCGGCGAGCTCACCCGGCACTGGCTTCAGCAACTTCACGTGGTCCGTCACCAATCCCCAGCACGGCGTAACCGTGACGCTGACGCAGACGCCCAGCGCCGCCAATGGCTGGGTCGCGGGCTTCACCGTGACGCGCACGGACTTCAGCTACGTTCCGCAGAAGCCGCACATCGTCATGAGTTGGACGATTGCGACGACCACCGTCAAGTTCGGTACGGGCGACACCGGTAACTGCTCCGACACGGGCAGCACTGCGTGCCCGACGAAGTGGACGTGTACCCAGAACGCGCCGACCACGATCGACGGGTACGCCATCTCGGCCGCGCAGGCGGAGGTCTATTCGCCTCTGTTTCCCAGCGCCCCGAACACTTGCACGACGGGTCAACTGAGCCGCGTTTGCAACGGGTCGAGTTCGATTGGAACGACGGTTGGCATTGGCTCACTCCTCCCGGCCGGCACGACCGTCATCACCAACTTCGCCTGGACGGTCACCAATCCGAACCCGCTCGTCACGGTCGCGCTCGTGTCCGCACCGACCTATGCCAACGGCTGGACGGCCACCTTCAGCGTCACGAGGCAGTACAACGGTGGCGCCGAGCCGCCTCTGCCGCATGTGCATCTCACGTGGCAGGTTGCCGGCCCGAACAAGATCGTGATCGGCTATGCGGACACCGGAAACTGCAACGCGACGACTGCCGATCCGTACTGTCACATGGCATGGAGCTGCACGTCGAACGCACCTCAGATCATCGACGGCATCACGGTGAATGCGCCGAATCCATCGCCCCTGTATCCGGGTGGCTCGGCCACGTGCCTGAGCGGGACGCTGGCGGAGACCTGCAGCGGCACGGGCGCCACCACGACATCTATGTCCATTGCCGACCAGATATACCCTGGTGACACGGCCATCACCGGGTTTGCGTGGAAGGTCACGGCGCCGGTGGCTGGGGTAAACGTGTCGCTGGTGCAGACGCCGGCGGCGGCGAACCAGTGGGTCGCCATCTTCCAGACGACGCGGACGGATTGGTCGACGCCGCCGGCGAACGGCCCGGGAGTCCACCTCTCGTGGAACATGAACGGGGCGCCGCAGTACCAGTTCCAGATCGTCGATAGTGGGAACTGCAGCACCACGGGCACGAGCTTCTGCTCCGTTGTCTGGAAATGCGACGAGAACGCCCCGGTCACGATCGACGGCATCCTCGTACCCGCCTCGGTGATTCAGGGCCAGCCTTCACTATTTAGCGGCGACGGCGGCACGTGCATGAAGGCCGAGCTCGACTACAACTGCACCGGCGTATGGGATGGGCAGGGCGGGCAGGTCTGCTGGACAAATGATTCAGGGCAGACACAGTGCACAACTGTCCCTCCCAGCGGCTCGCCGCCGGACACTTGCCAAGACCTCGAGAACAACAAGGCTTGCATCCTGAAAACCAGCGACTGCGCAGACGGGGCGACGGACGCGAATGGCTTCTGCTACGTGAAGACGTACGACTACGACTGCGTGACCGAAGTCCAGGTGCCCGACGGCAACACGACGACGGTGACCGAATGCACGAGCGCACAGCCGTGCCTGGATGGCACCTGCACGCCGCCCAGCCGGCCTGCTGAGACCAGCGACAGGAACAAGTCGATCGCCCAGCAGGTGATCGTGCAGACCATCTCCAACGACTGGACGTGGCAGGGGGCGCACCCGACGGTGCCGGCGCCCACGCCGAAGCCGCAGCCGGTGCAGGCGCCAGGCGTTGCAACCCAATGACGAATGAGGCCAGAACGATGACATGGATGTCCGTGATGCGGTTCAATTTCCACCGTGCGCTGCTTGTTGCGGCCCTGGCCACGTGCGGTGTCGCCGTCGCACAGACCACGCCGCAATACAGCAACCCGAGCAATCCGACCCCGGCGACGCCGGCCGGCTGGACGAAGACCCAAGCGATGCAGTGGCTGCTCCCGAACCAGCAGGTCGCCGGTGAAGGCCAGCCGATGGGCTTTACACAAGCCATCTCGGCGTCGACGTATCAGAACCTGCGGTTTCTCGCTGGCCGCCACCTGACGTGCCGGAACATTCTGGGAAGTCTGCTCAAGTGCTGTCGCGCCGCCGTGCCGGATCAGCAGCAAGCGTGGTGGAAGCAGTACGCACAGACGCAGCGCCAGTCGAGCGCTTCGAACCAGGCGCAGGTCGTAGCGCACGTGCAGGGGGCGTGGACGCAGATTCAGGGCGGAGCGGACAGCTTTTCGCTCGACCAGCCAATCACGTCCGACTACGAGAATATCAACGGCGGCGGCAGTGGCCCGCCCTCAAATTCCCCGCAATCGGGCGACCTGCAGACCATGAATGACCAGTTCATGGCGAACGAGGACGCGAACGTCAAGCCTCACCTCGGCTGGTACTGCGACAACTCCGACTTTGAGACGGCGGTTGGCAAGAACCTGGGCGAGTGCCACTACCTGGGCTCCTTCTGTTCGACCGACGTGCTCGGCGTATGCCTGATCAAGAAGGAATCCTATTGCTGCTTCAACTCGCCGACGAGCCGGATCCTTCGTGAGAAATTGCTGTCCGAGGGCATCGGTGACATGGGTTCCGCAAAGCATTGGAACTGCCAAGGGATTTCCCTGCAGGACATGGCCAAGGGAGCGCTGACGAATACCGATACGTCCGAAATTATCGGTCGCATGGAGGAGGGCGGCTACCTGCCAGCCGACATTTTCAGCGGCAATCAGGCCCAAGTGGAATACACCGGAAGCGGCAGCGCCATCGGCGATCCGTCGCGCCTTATCGCGAGCGATCGCACCAACGCGACTGTCGGGAAGATGGATCCCGCTGCCGCGTCGTCTTCGATCGAGGCGCAGGCCATGTCTGCTGTGCCGACCGCCACCACCAGCACGCCGACCGGACCTGGCCAGATCAGCTTCAGCACGGGCTACTTGTCCGTGACGTCGGGTCAGCCGGTGGTGCTCACTGTGACCCGCAACGGCGGCCTGGGCATGGTTACCGTCAACGAGACGACGACGGCTGGGACGGCGGCCGACGGGGCGAACTACACCGGCTCGAACAACACGCTCTACTGGGGCAACGGCGACATCAGCGAGAAGTCCGTGACCATTCCCACGCGGGCCTTTGGTGGCACATCGTCCAAGAGCTTTACCGTCACCCTGTCGGCGCCGACGGGCTCGGCGACGATCAACCCCTATGCAACGATCCAGGTGGATCTGCAGCCTTCCGGAAACTGACCATGCCGATGTTGGACACTCCTGCCGTTCCCCTGATCCTCGACGCCATGCTCGCCAGCCAGCCGGTTTCGCTCGGGCTGCGGTTCCGCCAGGCACTGCGCGATGTCGCCGAGAGTCAGGGCGATCCCCTCGCCCTCCTACGAAACACCTACCAGCGCCTTGGCTATCCGGCCGACGACCGGGTAAAGCGGATGGCGATGATGTTGTGGCCGGTCGCATCGGTGTTCACAGGGTTTCGCTGCGAGCGTGAGTTCCCGGAGCCGTCGCCGAAATTCGGCGATTTCCACGTGGCGCTGGAGGCGATGGCCGTGTATTCGGTTCACGTGCTGCGCGACGTGATTCAGTTCGTGGAGTCGGGCCACCGCGGCAACATGCACGCGCTGTATCAGACGGAGGAGATCGCCAAGGCCGTGGCCGCGGCCTTGGCTACTCGGCCGGTCGAGGTTATGGAGGGCTTGCTCGAGGCGGCGTGGAGGGAGCGCAGCGCGCTTCCTTACGTCTCGTCCCGGGTTGTGCTGTCCAATACGCCGGAGCAGTTCTCCTGGTCGGCCGGCCATGATGTCTTCTCCGCTTCGGCACGCGGGCTCATCTGGTATCGGTACGGCGTGGTCTGGCTGGGCCAAGGCTACTTGTGCGGTGGCCTGCCGTGCCTCGACTACGAGGAGCGCGCCGCCCTGCGGGCGAAGACCGAGGATGTGGTGGACACCAGTGGCGCGTGGAAGCGGCAGAGCAAGGTCGCGGCGCAGGACGTCGTGCCGATGCGTGAGCGAACAGGCGGGGAGCCCGGATGACAGATCGGCCACTTCGCACGGATGCCGAGGCCGAGGCCGACTGGCAGGCCGACTACGCGCGGCTGCGGGAGGGCACGCCGACTCGCTGGGGCCGCTGGATTTCATCGCAGCTCGTCTTCGTCGCCCCCTGGGTGGCGCGCTTGTACGGTGGGGTGTTCCTGTGGCTTGGCTGGGTAGTGGTCGGGCGGGATCTGCTCCACGTGCCGTTCTATGCGCGACAGTACATCCTCAGCCGGCTGTGGGCTCGGGTGAGCCATGGGCATCCGCTCGCGGCCATCGGCATCGTGCTATGCACGGGCGCCATGACCCTGCTGGTGCAGATTGCCGGATCGAGCCTTCTGAGCCTGGTGATTGGCTTGGGCTCCCTAGGCCTCTTGGTCTGGGCGAATCTTCCGCGCCGCGAACTCGAGGCCGACGATGGTGCCAGCGAGGTAATCGGTCGCAATGGCGTCCGCGCCGGCATCATGTGGAGCATCAAGCAGAAGATCGACCGCATGACGCCCGGTAACCGTCGTCGACTGCAGCGAATGGGCTGGACGGACTCAGAGCCGGAATAAGGCTGGTGCGATCCGCACGAAATGGAGCGGCAGCGTGTGCGCCGCCTCCGAGGCGAGCCGTCGTCACGCTGAGCGCAGCTCATGTCTGTGGCACATGCGTCGGTTCGATCAGTTCGAGAAAAGAGGCTGGAAACAGGCCAGTTTCGAACTCGGGCGTCCTGACCCGATCACTAGACTTTGGTCATGGAACCGAACTCGCCGCACACCGTCCGCCCCCTGAATCCGCCGCATTTGCCGCCCACTGACGGCGACGGGGATGGTGGCATGCTACCCAGTCCGGACGCCGTGCTTAACGATCCGGCCGCCTCGTATTGGCTCAAGGACGCGTTGCGCTCAGCCTTGGCACGCGATCCGCTAGACGCAGCCCGGGATGCTGAGTTGCTGGCCGTGGTGCTCGCCGAGCGCGAAAGCGAGGTTCTCGCGCAGGGTGGTGTGTCGTGACGATCCAGCGCGGCGACACGCCGGCGTATCGCGCCGCCATGGCCAACCCTGAGCGCTCCGGCTGGTTCCGCTACTGGCTGATGCTGGCTTGGGAGCGGCGGCCGCGCGAGCGGTCGCTGAAGGACGCACAGGCGCTTCAACGCGCGCTCGACCCGGGCACGCCCATGTTCAACGTCCGTGGTCTGCTGCGAGACGACGACGAGTCGTACTGGCTCTGCAACGCCTTCCGGAGTGCTGTGCGGCATTCGCCGCCCGACGCGCACGCGGAGGCAGGGCTCATCGTGACGCTGTTGCGCGACCGGCTCGCAGGAACTTCCTCACCAACTCCAGACGACACCGATCGGGTAGCCGCATGAAGCTGATCCTTCTCCATCTGGCCTTCCTGCTTATCGCGGTGGCTGCATCGCCCGCGTCGGCGCAGGATCTCCTTGACCCGTCACAGGCGTTCCAGATCACCGCGGTGCGCGAGTCGCCGGGGCGTGTGGTACTCACGTGGTCGATCGCTCCGGGTTATGCCATCTATCGCGACCGGGTGAAGGTCGCGGCCGGCGATGCCCAAGTGCGCATTGGGGCCCTGTCGTTGCCCGCCGGCTACATGGTCGATGATCCGAGCCTCGGGCTTGGTGCGGTGTACGAGGGCCACTTCGTGATGAGCGTGCCCTACACGCTCGCGGACGGCGCGACGAGCCCGGCACTCAAAGTCGAGGTCGGCGGGTGCCATCACACCGACCCCCTCGTGTGCTTCCCGCCCTACAACGTCACCGTCCCCATCCGGCAGTTCGCCAGCGTTACCCGGTGAGCTACCGCGCACGAACGCACCATCGCCCTGGCACGGAGACGGACATGCTGCAGGCCTTCGCCGATTTCATTGTCGCGCACTGTACCTGGTCGGGCGCACTGATCGCGCTCGTCGCGTTCGTCGAGGGCCTGGCCCTGGTGGGAACATTCATGCCGGGCAGCACCATCCTGATCGCGGTTGGTGCGGCCAGCTCGCACTCTCTGAGCATGCTGTTGCCGCTGATCCTGTGTGCGGCCGTCGGCGCCATTGCCGGCGACACGTTGTCCTACCGATGGGGACGAACCCGCGGCCAGGAATTCCTTGCGCGCCCGGCCCTGCTGCGCCACGCGGCATGGATCGACCGCACTAAGCGTCTGGTGCGCTGGCGCGGCGAGCTCGGCGTACTGATCGGCAGGCTGTGCCCACCGATGCGCTCGGTCATGCCGCTGGTCGCCGGCATGAGTGGCCTGCACGTCGGCCGATTCGTCGTTGCGGACGTTGCCGCATCGACGCTTTGGTCCGCGTCGCATCTTGGGGGTGGGGCCTATGTCATCCACCTTCTTCATTCCCTTTGATCCCACTGGAGTTCCGCGTCATGGATTCGAAAAGCAATGTCGGCGCAACCTCGAAGGAAGTTGTCGCCACCCGCGTCGTAGACGCGGCTAACCAGGGCGAGGCTTGGGCGCAGGCCCATGGGAAGTCGGTCCGTCTCGTCACTTGGCTGGCTCTCGCTGGCCTTGCCGTCTTCTGGTTCGTGAAGCACCACTGAAGCTGCACCAAGGAATTCGTCATGCACATGCGTCTCCAATGCTTGGCCACCGTGCTCGCCACCATCGTCCTGCTCGCCGCATGCAACTCGCCCGTGCCCCCGGGCTCGACTGCTACGCCGTCCGGGGCCAGCGAGCCAGCTCTCGCATCGAAGGGCCTGTGGGAGTACGTAGGCAAGGTGAACGTCGCCATCGAGGGCAAGCCGGTTGCGTCCATGCCACGACAGTGGCAGCTCTGCCTGAAGATGGACGGTGAGCCGCCGATGATCAAGCCCGAGGGCCAGGCTGTCACGAAGTGCACGGCACCGGTGGCGAGACCGACCGCGACGGGATACTACGCGACGATGTCCTGCGTGACGACCGACGACGGCACGGACCACGCACTGAGCGAGTCCCTGGGCGTGACCACAGGGAAGGGCGGGCGAACGGTCACGCTGTACGGGAACATCATTACCACGCTGAGCGACGATGCGACGCGCCCTCAGCCCATGACGATGCAGATCAGTGCTTCCGGGCACTGGGCCGGTGAGTGCAGGTAGCGACCAGTCGAGCGTCTTGGAATCCAGCCAGACCCGGGCAAAATTCGGAAGGGATGGTGGTTGGATAGCTGGAAGTTCTACGTTGGGCCGGATAAGACCAGAAAGCCGTGCACGGCGAAGACGCGAGGTCTGGTGGAGCTGCCTGCACTTCCTAGCCATCGTATGGATGGAATCGCATATGGACCGAACCTATCAGTCCAAGGATGAAGTACATGATTCTCGATGCACTGTTTGACCGGCTGGGGTACGTCAGGAAATCGGAGTTGCATTTCGCCAGGTCAGTGGGGAAGCGATTGGATGAACATCGCGAAACAGTTGAGGCGATCGCGGAAAAGACAGATTTGTTTACGGAGTTCTGGCATGCCGCGCACATGGCCGCGCAGGACGACTACCTGATGCGGCTCTATCACCTGGCATATGGTGCGTGGCCCGACGACGACGTTGGGGAAGGCAACCGACAGCCCGATACCGGGGAGTACGTTCGGAGGCGCCCGAAAGTACTCGGTTGCTGCAGGTTACCGGAGTATCCGCATCAACCAATGCCGCCACCGGCGGGCTCACGGCCCGTGTCGGTATGAAGTTCGCGCAGATGCAAATCGAGCGGTTGCGCAGCTGGCATACGATTTCGATCGCTAACTTCCCCTCGCACCAGCTGGTATCCCCTTCCCGCACGGCCAAGCGCCACGGCGCCACATGCTCCATATTCTTCACCGTCGCGTTGGTCACCGCGGCGTTCTTTCGCCACCACTCGTGGGCTCACACGGTTTGCGCCGTGGCTCTCGGCGCGGCTTTGGGATCTGGCTCGAAGGCAGCATGGTTCCTTGGTAAGGCGATCGCTGGGCCAAAGGGTTAACTGGAGACTGGAGACGCCGGATATGCCGAACTCTAACGACGACGGCGTGCAGAGAGTGCCGGACAAGCCGGTAGTACCGGTGGCTGAGCTCATGCGCGTGTATGGCAACACGGTCTGGATCGAAAGTGACCTCCTTGGAGATCGCCACGTGATGGTGCAGAGCGAGGCGCCGGGAGCGGAGCCGCACTGTTTCTGCTCGCTGCGCTACGATCACCGCTACACGAGCAACTCTCATCTCGACCAAGTGGCTGAGCGCGTTGCGTTGTTGCTGGGCGCATTGGCTCCTGTCGCGCGACGGGTTCGCGATGTTCCGATTTCGACGCCAACAGGCTCTAATGCGATAAGGGATATTCCGGCACAAAAGCCGCGCGTCGAGAACGGCGCCGTCCAGTTTGGCGACGACTGGCCAGGGGTCTTCATCCGCGGCGACTCTGCTGGGTACTATGCCATGACACTTCATGCGCTACTGCAACCGCCGGCGGACAAAAACTCCGCGACCACTGGCGCCATCGCCAGGATCCAGCTCGGTGGGCTGTACAACCTGCTGCGCGGGTGCGTTGTCGGACCAGCAAACGGACTATTTCCGCCAAGGACAGACTGATGCCATCGAACCCGCACGAGATCAACCCAGATGCTGTCCCGCGGATCAGCAAGCCTCTGCTTGCCGGCATCGGCATGATGGTGTTGGTGGCGGTGCTCTTTGTCACGCAAAGACTGGTTGGTGCCCCACCTTATGGCTCGGGCTTCGCGGAACACGTCGTGCTCGTCGACACAGCCTGTACCGAGCTGCGTAACGCCAAAACGCTTGATGGCAAGAAGGCACCAGAGCAAGCATTTCCATGCGCCTTCACGGGCTACCTCTATCCGACGCAAATTGCAGGGCTGCTGGCTGTCGATGGCGTCAGCGAGAACGTCAAAGGTCGGTGTCTTACCCTTGCGGCTGCGATCATCGACACGAAGCGCAGTTACGTGGACAGCGACTACCCTCGTCAGCCAGACATGCCGGCGCGCGTACTCGAGGCCTGCAAGGGCAGGCTCCCATAGTCAGATCGATGAAGGACGTCCGGCTTCGAGAGCTGACATCAGCGGATGGGATCACGCACCAGGTGCCCGTCGGAGTCTCCTACATGCGCGAAACTCGCATGTGGCGCGTGACCTTTGCGTCCCGGCGTTTTGGACAGCAATACTTCTCGGCGAGCGTCTCGGCAGCAGGTCTGGGGAAGGCGACAGCGGAACTGGCGCGGCGCCGCGAACTGATGCGGCGAGAAGGAGCGCTCAAACACAGCGACCGCGTCGAGCGTAACCACAAGACCGTTCGCACCGGGCGGCCCGGCGTGATGTTCAATTGGTGCTCCCGCGATCGCGCGTTTTTCGAGGCGAAAGCCTCCTCGAGGCCGTACGGGAGGACGCTTCGCTTCTCATTGCGTGGCGAGGAGTGCGTCGACCCAGATTCCATCTGTCGCATTTGGGCTTTGGCCGTCGCAACACGAGACTATCTTGTGCTCGAGCTTGCGAATGGGCGCGGCGAAAAGGTGACGAAACTGACGGCGATGAGCTTGCCCGACAGGGTGCGTCGTGCTGCGCGCATGATCGATTTCACGCCGGCGTCGCGCAGGGGGCTTCTTGCCGCCGTGAAGCGCGTTCGCCCCAAATAGCTAGTCGTGCAGTTGCTGAGTGCTAGCATCGACCTGATGCTGATCTGTCCAAGGGCTACGTGTTCCGAAGACCTGAGGCCTTGTACCCGAGCATAGTTAACGGCCTGCAAGTTACACCGAGTCCAGCACGGGAGGACAACCGATGGCCGAGACACGCGATGAACTTCAAGCCCTACTGAAAACCCTGGGTGACCAGATGCCCGTGCTTGTCCGCGAGCACCCCGATGACGGCGACTTCTGGGCGAACTTCGCGGGCGCCTCAGATTTTATTCTCGACGCTGCAGGTCCTGACGACTTCGATTGGGTCTTGGAGCAGATCAATGCGTTGTTGATCGCCAATGGCAAGCCTACCGAAGACCTTGCACCGACGGACGACCTAGACCATTGCTCCGATCCACCAAAGCGTTGATCCTTGGCCCTTTCCCCCTCATATTTGAGCGATGAACGAGCCAACCCCCGATGGCGTCCGCCGCTACCCTGACACCCAGGGTTTCCACTCCGATTTGTCGAAGGCGAACGCAGAGCCCGACCGTCGGTGCCCGTGCACCTGTCAGCCCACGTGCCCAGCACGCTGCTCGGGTGAGTGCGGTTGCGAAGCGTGTGGGCTCGATTACACGATCTTTTGCGATGAAGCTGGCTTCCTGGGCCCAGAGGGCATGAACGTGCCGGAGGACCACGCTCTGGCTGCCTACCGTTCGTTCTGATGTGAGGTGGATCATGTGTGGTCGCTACGCGAGGCAACTGGAGTTCGAGTTCACCTTCGATGAACGGGAGGTGTTGGAACGCCTCAATCCACTGCTGGTCGATCAGCTCATGCAGCGGGAACCGGCTTACAACATTTGCCCGACCCAGATCCAACCGGTGATCGCCCGTGGTGATGATGGTGTGGAGATGAAGGGTTTGCGATGGGGGCTGGTGCCCAGTTGGGCAAAGGATCTGAGATTTGGCGCCAAGACGATCAATGCCCGGCGGGAGACCGTGCGAGAAAAGCCTAGTTTCCGTACGGCGTTCAAGAAACGACGTTGCCTGGTGCCTGCCACGGGCTATTTCGAGTGGACGGGCGACAAAGGAAGCAAGCAACCCTGGTTCATCTACCCTCCGGACCGCACGCTGCTGATGTTCGCGGGGCTCTGGGAGGCTTGGAAGGATCCCGCCGACCCTACCGCAGAGTGGATTCGCACGTACACGGTGATCACCGGAGATCCCGGGAAAGTTTCTGGCGATGTTCATGATCGACAGCCCGTGATCTTGCCGCCGGCGATGTGGGAAATGTGGTTGGTGGATGGCACGCCGGACGAAGCGGGCACGCTGCTCAATGAGGTTCCTGAGGCTGAGCTCGCTTACCATCCCGTCACCAAGGCTGTCAGTTCACCCAAAAGCCAGGGCGAGCAGCTGGTCGAGCCGATCGAGCTGAGCCCGGAAGAACGGTCCTATCAGCTTTCCGCCGTGGCAGGTGGCTGAGGGTCTCCAGGATCGCACTCTTGCCGTATGAGAGGGGGCGGGTGGTAATCTTGATTTCTGTTCAGTAATCAAGAAGCACGCCCCATGACATCCCAAGATCACGGCGGCCTGCGCCGAGGCGCAGGCCGAAAGCCAGGGTCCAACGCCTATGGCGAGCCCACCCAGCCCTTGCGGGTGCCGGTTTCCCAGGTGGAAACGGTGGTGGCGTTTCTCGACGCCCACCGGCAACCGGCCACAGCCGAAAACCCACGGCCCATGTCGCTCACCCCCACCACGGTGGCGCTGACCACTTTCGTCAGTCGAGTACCCGCCGGGTTTCCTTCGCCTGCGGCGGATTATCTGGACGACAGCATCGATCTCAACGCCGAGCTGATCATCCATGGTCACGAGGCTGCGACTTTCGTGCTCAGGGTCAAGGGTTGGTCGATGATGCAGGCTGGCATATTCGAGGGTGACCGGATCATCGTGGATCGTGCGCTGACTGCCCGGCAGGGTGATGTGGTGGTGGCGATCACCAGCAACGGCAGCGATTTGACGATCAAGCGCCTGGGGATGCTCGATGGGAAGGTGGCGCTGCTTCCTGAAAACCCGCATTTCAAGCCCATCACGTTCGAGGAAGGCGACACGCTGGAAATCTGGGGTGTGGTGACCAACTGCCTGCGCAATTTCAGGCGCGGTGGGCGGTGAAGTGAATAATCTGGCATGGCGCGCGTTACAGGCCGTGGCGGCGAGCCGCGCTGACCCCCTGTGCATTCAATGGCCTTGCTCGTGAAGAGGCGCTTGGCGTTGGTGGACGCCAATTCGTTCTACTGCTCGGCCGAACGCATTTTTCGCCCCGATCTGGAAGGCGTGCCTGTTGTTGTGTTGTCGAACAACGATGGATGCGTTGTCGCCCGGTCAGCCGAAGTCAAAAAGCTTGGCGTGGCGATGGGCATGCCGTGGTTTCAGATGAAGGATCTGGCCAGGCAGCACAACATACTCGCGTTCTCCTCGAATTACACGCTGTATGGAGACATCTCCCGCCGCTTCATGTCCGTACTCGCGCAATTCGTGCCGCCCGAAGAGCAGGAGATTTACAGCATCGATGAGTGCTTTTTGGATTTTACCCATCAGCCTCACTTGGATTTGACGGCCACCGGCCACGTGATGCGCGACCGGGTGAAGCGATGGACGGGGTTGCCCGTGTGCGTGGGCTGCGGATCGACCAAAACGCTGGCAAAATTTGCGAACAACGTGGCCAAGAAGCAAGCGCAGTGGGGTGGCGTATGCGATCTCACGGCGCTGAGTGAAACAGAACTTGTTGCCGTGTTGGGTCAATTCGATGTGCGCGACGTGTGGGGCGTCGGGCGAAAGATCGCCATGCAACTGATGTCGTATGGCGTGCGCACCGCGGCCGACCTTCGAGCTTGCGATGCCAAGCGGATCCGCGAGCGCTTCACAGTAGTGCTGGAACGCACAGTGAGCGAATTGCAAGGCGTGAGTTGCGTGGCCTGGGAAAATGAACCACCGGCCAAGCAGCAAATCATCGCATCCCGATCCTTCGGTGGCCCACTCTACACGACTGAGCAGCTGGCCGAACCGGTTCGCTTCCACATGGCGCGCGCCGCTGAAAAGCTTCGCCTGCAAGGAAGTATCGCCGGCACGCTGGGCGTGTTCCTGGAAACCAATCGCTTTCGACCGCAGGATCCGCAATACAGCCCATCGCGAGCGATCCATCTGCCTGCAGCCACTGACGACACGGCCGTGCTGACCACCTGGGCCACCACGCTGATGCGCGCGATCCACAAGCCGGGTTTTCGCTACGTCAAAGCCGGCGTGATGCTCATGGATCTGCGAGAACGCTGTGTGGTTCAGGGCTCGCTGTTCGATGCTGCGCCAACGGATCGGGATCTGCGCCGGGAGAGGCTGATGGGTGTCCTCGATCGCGCCAATGGCAAATGGGGCAGGGGTACCATGGGGGTGGGTAGCGCGGGGGTAAAGCAGCAGCGTGGGTGGGCGATGTCCAGGGCAAATCTGTCGCCGTGCTACACCACCCGTTGGGACGAACTGCGCGAAGTCCTGGCCGATTGATTCATCGTTTCGCACCGCTGTGCCCGTAGAACTCGCTGCCTTCCTCGATGAGGTTGAATTCCGTTTCCGCAGGATCGGCCACCACCACAACGAGTTCCGTCCCCCGGGCTGCCGCACCAGGCCTGCGGCAGCGCGCGGGTGTGGCGCAGATTGGCAAATGCTGGCGTTTTGCATCTGCAAACCGTGAACATCGACGCCGACATGTCGTGGCAATAAAGCGGCCAGGATCGCTTTGTAACGGACGCGTTATGGCTGGCTTGACCCCAAGATTTTTGTCACAGCCACAAAGCGGCAGTGATCGCTTTGGAACGCCATCTTTCGTTGCATTTAGAGCGACGCCGGTAATGTCCACAGCTACGAAGCGGCTGAGATCGCATTGAAACCCCATGTTTGACACAAGGACGACCCGCTTTGTCACGTCACAGCTACGAAGCGGCCGTGATCGCCTTGAACCCTCACGAAATGCATTCCAATCGACGCTGAAGTGAGGTCGCGGCAACTAGGCGGCCGTGATCGCCTTAAACCCACCGGGATTTGGCTCAGAGACCCTTCAATTTGCTGGTCGCGGCAACTAGGCGGCCGTGATCGCCTTAAACCCACGTCGCCATGCAGCCTGGTCGGGTCGAAACGGTACGTCGCGGCAACTAGGCGGCCGTGATCGCCTTAAACCTGACCCAATTGTAAGCGATTGAATCCTAAACCGGGTCACGAGCACTTGCGAGCGCTACACCTAAATCGGACCAGACCACGTCGTAACTTGTTGATTCGTGCAGAGCAGCCGGAAGGCATCACCGCAGCGCTCGCGCGCCTTCGGCAGGATCACTCGACCACGCGTGAGGCGCGTCGGGCTTCAGCAACTTTCTCCCGCTTCTCCTTTCGTTTGGCCGCCGCGCCGTCCCGTGCCGCGAGCGTCTCACGCCAGAAGTCCTCCACCAACGTGGGCAGGGATTCCTCCGTGGCTTGCCAAGCGAGCGCCGCGCCATTTCGCTTCCGATCGATGTCAGCACCGCACTGGGTGCAGGCGAGGCGTTGTGAGTCGTCCTCGACAGGCTTCACAGCGCCGCCGCAGTACGCGCAGTGCCCTGCCGTCTCACCCGTGAGCTCAAGCACAGCGGTACCGCACTTCGCCGCCGCCCAGCGGATCGCGCCCTCGAGCTCGTAGATTGCGGCAACGACCCGACCGGAGCGCGCCTTGCGCCCGAATTCAGTGCGCTCACCCGAAGCGTCATCGACCTTCTTCGCCGCGGATTCGAGGTCCAGAGGCTGCAGGACGATGGCTTGGTACCCAGTGGCTAGCCCAAGTGCCACCTCACGGTAGAAACCCTTGCGCCGGTTCCTGGCGCGCTTCGCGGCATGGGCTGCTTTCTGCCACGCCAACTTGTCCTCCTTCCGCCAGGCTTCAAACCAGTCGGGGAGATCCGCGGTGTCGCGCAGGCGTTGGGCGAGCCGGTGCAGGCGCCGGATGGCCACATGCGTCGCTGGGAGGCGGCGAATCACCAGCAGATCGGCCGCTGCCTGGCTGCGTCGTGTTGCTTCCGGGGTGGCGTCCTCCGTGGGTTGCTCCGCCGCATCCAGCAGATCCTGGGGCCACGCATGCGCTTTCAAGGTGGCTACCACGTTGTCGCGCGCCACGCTCCGTGCGGACTCAACCTCGCCCGAGTGTTGCAACCCCGCCTCAATCTCCGGCGGCAACTGGAGTACGCGCGCAAGCCCCGGGTCGGCGCCGTCCGCGATGCCCGCAACCCTCCGGCCCGTCAGGTCGGCCGCCCAGCCAGCGTGGAGTGCGACCAGCGGCTTGCGCTCGCCGACGCTGTCGTTCACGGGTAACGGGCTCCGTACCTGGAACTGGATGGCCCATTGGAATTTGGGGCCGAGCCGCCGCCGCACCAGGCGAACCAAGCCGACCGCGCCGTCGTCCGGCATCGCCCGGTGGTACTGCCACGTGCCGGCGGCGTAGGTCTCGGAACTCGCGGGCCCCAGCCGGAACTCGAGCGTCCCGTAGCGACGCGGGCCGCATCCTCCGCTTGCCTTGACCCGAAACTCGGTGTGCCTACCTTCTAGAAGCGTACTGACACTGACACCGCCGGCAGCGGTGAACTGAAGCGTGAGCGAATCTTGCGTGGACTCACCCGCTTTCGCGAATCGCGGGGCGCGTCCCTGCACGAAAGAACTCTTGAACGCGAGGAGCGCGGCGTCCAGCGTTGCATTCGCCGTTGCCCAGCCCAACCCCGCCGCAACGGCGTCGCAGCGAAGTTGGTACGTGGCGCACGTCGACTTCCTTCCGATGCGGCACAGAAAGCGTTCCTGCAGCGTAGCCTTGTGGACCTTCCGTGTGTCACGCAGCAGTGCGGCGAGCGTCCGCCACACTTCGCGCCGCTCGGACGCCACGGCCTTCATCGTGTCTTCGTCGTTGGCGGCCTTCGCAGCGCTCAACGCTTCATTCAACGCCTCCACGCGCGCCTGTGCGGATTGGGCTTCCTGGCCAGCGTTCTCCAGCAGGTACGCCTGCATGTCCCGCAAGGTGCCCTGCATGCACGCGACGAGCTCGTTGTAGAGCTGGTGAGCCTTGAAGAACTGGTCGTTCGCCGCCTCCAGGCAGTCCTTGTCGAGGCGGGCGCCGAACTCGTAGATGCGGACGTCGCCCTGGGGCAGGCTGGCGGGAGTGATCTTCATTTCGGTATTGCTCCTTGGATACCTCTGTGCGCTTCGAGTGCGCAGGGTCTGGAAACATGGAACCAACGGTACGGGACGCACGGACAATAGAAAGTCCGTGCATATCTTGGTCGGTGTGGACCTTGCATAGACAACGCCGGTGTCACGCCAATCCGTCCGAGAAGCATCGGGCCATAGTCGAAAGCCGGCACCCCGTGGCGGGCGCGGCCATTGGTTCGCCGGGCGATGAATCAGCCGTATGCCAAACCCCATGCCAAGTTTTCGTCATTTTGCGCGAGACCGACCACCAGAGAGAAGGCATACCACGGGTACTTCGTCACCCAATTGCGAAGCTCGGCACACCGATGCGCGCCGATTGCGGCTAAGTCCGCATCAGCCGGCGTGCGCAGCATGGTCGCCTGACGCACCAGGTCACGCACGCCGACCTCCTGCTGGATGGCTGCGATGGCGCGGCTGTATCGCTCAACGAGCGGCGTTGGAGGCAGGCGCTCCAGCGTACGCAACAGTTCGCGGTTCATCGATTCGATGAGGTCGGGGAGCTGGCTGGCGGGCATAGTGGGAGTCCGAGGGAGAGCGCGTATGGCTCAGGCAGAGCCGACAACGAGCGAGTCCATGAGAGCGGTAGCCGCGACAATCAGCACGATCAGGACGCCGCCGACGTGCAGCCTCTGGCGGACGGCCGCGCGCTTCTCGGGAGAAAGCTCGCTCTTCTTTCGCGTTAGGAAAATCGCGCACGCGTACATCACCATGAAGAGGCAGAAGCAGATGCCGAGCATGACGCGGCCGAATTGAAGGATCGTATCCATGGGAACCCTTCTAGGTAGGTTGAGGGGCGCTTAGGCGCGCCCGGAGGCAGCACGCGACCAGCAGCGTGCTGAAGTGAGATGTCGAGGACTGGCAGCAGGCATGAGTCACCAGTCGCTACTGTCGCCGTCAGAAGAGTCGCCAGCATCGAAGCTGTCGGCGTCGCTGCTGTCGCAACTATCCGTGTCGCTGACGTCGACGTCCTGCGCACTGCAGTCGTCGGGAGGCGAACTCCGCGACGCGTCACAGTCTGGCGTCGTCTCGCTCGGTGTGCCGCAGTCGTCTTGGGACGGCGCGCCCAGGTCGTCGCTGAGTGCGGCGCCGAGGATCGCGCCCGATAAGGATCCTCCGACCAGCGTTCCAGCGACGGCACTTCCGGTGGCCAGCCCGATCGCCGCGCTCGTTGCGAAGTCGCCATCGTCGTCCCTATACACCGACTCAGGATGGATGGGCGCACGCCGGACGACCTGGGTGGCGCTCACGCTCGCGGCGTGGGGGGCGCTCGCGTTTAATGCGTTGGCGCGATCCGTTGTGCGCTGTGTCGCCGTAGCGGGCCGCGTCTGCTCACTTCTCTCATTCGCGCGGGCGACGTACCAAACGGTCACGATGACGATCAGGGTTGCAACGAGCCAGAACAGAATACCTTCCATGGGAATGCCTCTTTGAGGGATTAGGGCTGCCGGCACGCGCGCCGGCTAGCCGATCGGAACAGCGTGATGGCCGGTCTACCAACCCAGCTCGGACGAACTGACCTTGAAAAACCCGAGCTGTCCTCGGAGTGGCACGAACGCCGGGGATGGACGGCCGCGTGTGAGAACGAAGCCAAATGGGCCGGAAAACCACAGGCTCTCGGACGTGTCCACGCAGTCGATGATGGTGGCGGCACCCACGATGCCTCCCAGGTCGAACTTGTCCGGCAGCGGGATCGCGGGAAAGACGTCTCGGACGTACATCAGGTCGTCGCGTTGCTCGGATCCCCAACGCTTGCCGGCATGAATCAGGATGTCGCCGCGACGTTTGGTATGCCAGCGCCGATTCTCGATGTCCTTATAGCCGTTCACGATGAGCCATGCCCACGGCTGCAGAATCGACAGGGCAATCATGGGAGGAGAACCGGCGCCAAGTAGTGAGCTATCACCATAGCAATGACGAGTAGAACGTACGGAATCAGCTCGATCCTCATGTCCGCAATTCCGCCTGATGGTTGGACCTTGGGTTTATGACAGGGAAGCCGTCGTGCGTATGCCCGTCGAGTTGCCGACCGGACACTCGCTTTCCGACGTTGACCATGGTGCAACCATCGGCCGTGTCGTCCACAGATGGCGCGTTCATCTGGCCGCTGACCCCCAACCAGGCACGCTTCGCATCGGCGGGCGATGGAAGATCTCTGTCACTCAGCGCACTGGATTCGACTTTCCAGTTACCCCACTGTTTGAACAGGTAGGGGACGCCTGCCGCCGCACACTGGTCTCGCAGGGAACGCGGCCACGCGGGGTGCATCGGCCTTGCACCGTGTCCAGATTCTCCGCCGACGATCACCCAGTCAATACCCTCTAGCGGGGCCCCTGTGACGTCGCAGCGATAGAACCCTTCGCCCTGGAGGCGGTGTCGCGATGCGCCAATCGATTCACCCATCCAGCGTCGAATGTCTACGGCACCGAGCATCGGCTCGATCGACAGAAAACGCACAGCCGCGGGGACAGCCAGCAGCTTCGGGATGTCCCGATCAGCTTCGGTCTGGTTGCAGACTGTGGCACCAAGCCAGACGTGCGCTGGGGGACAGCCGTCCAGCCACTCGGTGAGGAAGTGCGACCGCTCGGCGTCGGGCGCGGAAGCGCGGTGAGCCGTAAGCATCGGGATCACGTTTCCGATGCGTTTCGTGAGCAGCAGCCAGTCGAGGTTGCGTGTCCGGTCGATCAAGTCGAGCAGATCAGCGCGCCACTGTGGATCAACCTCGTTGTCGAACACGTCGGCAAGGGATGCGCAGAACACCCTGCGGCGCGCTTCCACGATCACGCAGGCGTCGGCTTGCCCGTTCCGCCCCGGGCAGTCTGGCGTGCTCAGCGCCCGCCGCTCGCCACGCCACCCATGGGTCGTACAGGTCGCGAAGGGTAATGCGTTCCAGCGACGCGGAAGCTCCCAGTTGGCGTTCGACGTTCGGTGGCGAGCTTGTCCGTGCCCCCAGAGGACGCCGAAGCGACGCACTGGCGTGCTGACCGAGGCATAGCAGTGGTCGCAGGCCGAGCTGACCGCTGTGCAACCCATCCATGGATTGAAGGTGCTGTCGCACCAGGCGATTTCAGTCGTTTCAGCCATCCCTGCTGTCCTTGGGCCAAGGTGTCGGCGACCGGCGTGGTCGCATGGGGGTAGATTGCCACGCGATTCTTGGCGCCCAAGCAGGGAAATTCGCCCTTTATTGGCGGGTTTTCTCCCGCTTTCAACGGCCGAATCAATGGCACCATGGTGTGGCGCAGTGGCGCGTTCTGTACCTGGCTGCACTGAGCAAGATGCTCGTTTGGACGCCTTCGGGCGATGCGTAGCATCAGAAGGGATTCCGACGCCGACACGGACTTCAGGAAATGAGCGAGACCAACAAGCCCGCCCGGACACTCACCGCCGAGCAAATGGCGGTGGTGAACCACGAGGGTGGCCATGCGCTGGTGGAAGCCGTGCCCGGGTCAGGCAAGACAACGGTGCTGGTGGCGCGGCTGCGGCGCCTGATCCGCCTGGGCCGCGACCCGAAGGGCATTCTGGCCGTCATGTTCAACAAGGACGCCCAGCTTGGGTTCGTGGCTCGCCTCCGGCGCGCGTGCGGCGAGAAGGATCTCCCGGAAGTCCGCACCTTCAACTCGGTCGGTTTCGGGATCCTCAAGCGCCTGGTCGCGATGGGCCAGCTGGACGCCCGACGCCTGCATCAGGGAAAAACCCTTGAGCGATTGGCCCGCAACAGCCTCAAGGACGCGTGGGTCAGTGTCCACGGGAAGGGCTCGCAGCCTTCGAAGGAACAGTTCCAGGAATTCCTCCAGTTCATCACGCTGGTGAAATCGCAACTCCAGCCGGCTGAGGAGGTCTGGAAGGCTGGTTCCTACGCGGTGGTGTGCCGTCCGTACGTGAAGGCCTTCGAGCTGTTCCTGGAGGCTCAGGCCGCCCAGAAGATCATGTTCTTCGACGACCAGATCTACCGTCCGATGATCGCGCTCTCGCGCGACCCGAGTTTGTGGCAGTACTTCGAAGACTGCTACGACGAGATCCTCATCGACGAGTTGCAGGACATCAACGACGTGTGCTTCTACATGATGCGTGGTCTTGCGGGCAGTCGGGCGAGGGTTCTTGGTGTGGGCGACGTGAACCAGAGTATCTACGCCTGGAGAGGGTCAAGAGTGGCGATCCAGGCAGAGGAGTTCGCTCAGGCGTTCTCGCCGTGCGTGCACTATCCGCTCAGTTTCACCTTTCGCTTCGGCCAGGAACTGGCCCTGCTGGCCAACCACCTGATCTCGAACAACCACGAGCGTGGTCGGTCGATGGTTCTTGCGGCAGACGGGAATCCCGAGACGACGGTGGAAACCATCGAGGTTAAGGCGAAGCAGCCCAGCGGCATCGTCGAACTGGTCACGCCGCGCTGGAAGGACGGGACACTGCGCGACGCGGCTGTTCTTGCCCGGAACTTCAGCCACCTGGTGCCGTACGAGATCGAGCTGGCCGAGGCGGGTGTCCCCTACCACGTGTACGGCCGCGTCGGCCTCCTATTCCTTCCCGAGGTCGCTTCGCTCGTGTGTGCGGTGTCCCTCGTTGCCGACCATTGGATCATCCCGGAGGACGACCGCTTCCACTTCCTCTACAGCCTTCTGACGACGCCTGCGCCGTTCGTTGAGGCGCGGCTGCTCGAGCGAATTGCGGAAGCCATGGAACCCATCTGCACGGGCCCGGCGAGGGCTGGGCTGGCGACGGTCATCTACGACGCAGCTCGCCAGCTTCCAGGAAGCCGGGGCAGCGCAGCGTCCAACCTCCAGCAGAGGGCCGATGCCGTGCGGCTCCTGACGAGTGGTGCACTGGCGGACAAGCCCGCAGGCACTATCGTCCAGGCCTACATCCGAATGACCGGTATGCGCGAGGTAATCCAACGTAGCGCGGCGACGCCGGAACAGGCGAATGAGATGTTGGGCACCCTGGATGCGTTCGTACGCCTTGCGGAGCGTTCGGGGACCGCACGGCAGTTCCTTGACGTGCTCAGCCCACTTGTCGCCCAGCAGGAAGACGAGCCGCCCGAGGGCGACCACCTCCGGCTGACGACGCTGCACCGGTCGAAGGGCCTGGAGTGGCCGCTGGTGGTTGTGGTTGGTCTGGCGCGTGGGATCTTCCCGGACGGGAATATCGAAACGCTGGAAGAAGATCGCCGTCTGGCCTACGTCGGCATCACTCGGGCCATCAAACAACTGGTGCTGTTCCACCCAGAGGACAACCTGCTCGCGCGCACGCGTACCGAACTCGGCTTGGTCGTGAAGGGTCAGGGCAACGCGAGCCCGTTCCTCTACGAGGCGGAACTGGGCTTGTCCCGGGCGCTGCACCAGGCGATCAAGGCCGGGCTGCCCTGCACCCTTCAGGCGCGCCGCGGCGACATAGCCGAGCGATATCTGGAGCTGACGAGCACCGAGCACGTGCTGATCGACCTGTCGGCCGAGGTCGCCGCCGAGGCGACGCGCCGGGCGGCAATCAAGGCATCCGGCGCCACAATCCCGAGGGGCTTCAAACCGACGATCGGCGCGGAGGTGATGCACCGCGCCTACGGGCTCTGCCGGGTCGTGACCGAGTACCACGCGCCGATCTACCAGGTCGAAAACGTCGAGACGGGCGTCCTCTTCAGCGCCGTGCTGGACGACGAGAACGGCTGGCACCTGTTCGGCGACGCTGCGCGCGCCCAGAACGGACGGCACGGGGCCGGGCAGTCTCAGGATGCGAGACTGCAGGGTGCCAGCCTGCCCGCCACGGGTGGTGCTCGCTGATCCGTCCGTAGGCGCAAAGTGACCGGTTGGACGCGCCATCAGCGAGTGCTATAGCTGGACTGTGCCCCGAAACCGGTGGCGGTCGGATCAAGGAACACCTCTATGGAACTCACGCTCGAAACCTTCAATGCCGCCCTGGCCAGTATCAAGTGCCCCATGGTGCTCGACCACAAGGCGCTGGAGACGGTGGTTTCCCGGAAGGGACTGGGTACCGTGCTGCGAGCCATCGACGAGGCTAGCGCCGACAACCAGGCAGCGCAGGGCGCATTGCGGGCCTACGGCCAGGTGGCTGGCTTTCTCGCGCAGCTGACGCGCTGCGGTCTTCGCGGGACGACGTACGACCAGGCGGCCAGCGTGCTTCGCGCCCAGGGATTGGACAAGGTGCGGGGAGTGGTAAGTGGTGCGCTGCGTGGCGACGCGATGCATCGGCGCCAGCTGAGCCAGTGGCTGTGCGATGCCGCTGACCAGGAGCCCGGTCAGGAGTCGGGTGAGGTGCCAGCCTCGCCGCCGCCAGCGAACAGCCCGCCGCCGCGCACGGCGGGTCAGGTGGAACGCGCAGGGGTAACGCCGATCAATCCCACAGTGTCCCCGCGGGCGTCGGCCGCCCCGGCGCGCCACACGACGCAGCCCGTGAGCATGGCGCGCAACAACCTGCCACCCCCGAACGCTGCACAGCGCCGCGAGCCGGAGCCAACCTCGGCGCGCGAACGAGAGGACGACCGCGCCGACGACGCGCGCATGCCCGACAACGTACGCCACATGCACCGGTCCCACGACGACTCGGGCCAGTATCGCGGTGCGGCGCCGTTCCGGTCGGCATCTGGGCGTGCTGCACCGGAGCTGCAGCGGCAAGACGGCGACTCAAGTTCCCGGCAGTACCTGCAGGCGAAGGCACACGGTGGTCGTGCCGCGCTCACCTTCGATGCGACAACCAACCGGCACAACGAGCCGACGGTTTGCATCGAGGCGGCGGTGGGTTCCAACAAGGTCTACGACTGGAAGAACAAGCTCCGGTTCCAGCTGACACGCAACGAGTTCGAGCTCATGACGTCGCTGCTGTACCACGACCTGGAGGGCGTGCGGTTCTCCAATCACGACGACAAGTGGCTGAGCGCCGACTGGCAGACCGGGCAGTACGCCGGCACCATCAAGTTCACCTTGGGCAAAGGCAAGGCTACGGAGTTCCAGCCGCGCACGTGTCAGGTGGACGAGAACTCGATCGGCGAGGTCCTGGATGTGTTCCTGAAGCAGATGGCGCTTCTGCGCGGATGTCGCGAGGACGAGGTGCGTGGTCGCTGCATGGTCACGACCCGGATGCATCTGGCCAAACAGGAAGCACGAGGGAACCGCGAGCAGCAGGGTCGGAACATGGGCGGTGGTCAGCAGCGCAGCTACGGCTAATATCTGCAGTGAGGTCCTTACCCGCCGGACGCCGGCATCCGCATCAGGAGAGCAATGGAATGCTTACCGCAGTCAAGATAGCCGCTCAGTCACCAAGCCTCGATGGCCAGGCCCTGTTGGGGCGCGCCACGGCGCTCGCGCAGGCCATCGTTGAAATCCTGATCCACGACCAACCTGTTCCCCTGAACGTCGGCTTTGTTCTCGCTCAAGTGCCAGACGGCCGGGATCGCTTCTACCAGCACTCCGGGGATCGCTCGCTGGAATCTTTGGTGGAGATGCTGGAGCAGGCGGGGGCGACGGCCATCGTCATCGTGAGTGCTGCGTATATCAACATTGGCGCCACGGCCGGCGTTGATCCGAAGCGGGATCAGCCGTGCCTCTGCCTGCATCTGGCCGAAGTTGGCGGGATCCACGCGGTTGACTACGTGGCGATCGTACCTCGCGATGGTGGTTACACTTTAGGCGATCCCATCTCGGTCAAAGCTGAGAATCGGGTCGGCCTACCGTATCGCCCGCCGCAGCTGAGCCAGGGAACCGGGCGAGCGCGCCCGACCGATCGACTACACTGACAGGTGCACGAAACCGAAGCATCAGGAGCTCGATATGAATGAAGCGACCGTCAACTTCACCATGTGCGCATACTGCGGCTCGTTCGATGGCGGACATACGCTGGCTTGCCAAGCGATTCATATGGAGGGCCCTGTGCCGGCGCAGATCCCCGCTCCCAAACCCCCCTTGCAGCCACGTGAGCATTCCGTGCAAGCTGAAACCGTGCAAGCTGAAACGTAGATCGCGCTGCAAGGGTGGCCGAGTGGATCGCAAGCTACTGGTCGAGGGCGAGTTGTCACGAAGAATGCTGTGCTTCCGGCCATCATTCGTCACCCATCGACGCGCCCATGAAAATACGCGAATAACGGCCTAGTTTCCGCGCCAGGTTTCGGCTGCAGCCCTTCTATAGTGGGTTAAAGCGATGGGCACAGATGTCCATGGCATACAGCCAGCAAGGAAGAACCATGCAGATAATCGCGCCGGCACAGGGGCCGGAGCTCGGAGCGTCGGCGGACGCTGACGATCCCGCGCAGCGCGCCCAAGCCGCGGCGGCCTGGGCCAAGGAAGCGGCCGAGCGTGCGGCGCAAGCGACCGCCGAAGCGGCCGAGGCCGACCGTGCGGCACGCGAGGCCGCGGATCTGGCGACCCAGCGTAAGGTCACCGTACTCGTCGGTGAAGCCTCCGCCCTGCTCACGGATCTGGACGCCGCCTACCAAGCGATTCTCGACCACCTCGAGAAGCAGACCACAGGCGTGGCCAGCATCAATTCCGATCTCCAGCGCGTGCTCAACGCCGGCGCCGATACGCAGGTCATCAATTTCCAGCCCGATCGGGCGTTGTCGCCGCAGGACGTCTTCAAAGATCTGGCCGAGGTGCTGGTGCGCCGCGAGCGCCCTCGACTCGATCCCCGCGGTCTGCGCAAGGACGTCCGCTATGACGACCTTCTTCGCGCCACCGAGGAGCCGGCGCGCGGCACCATGACCGCGGCCGAGTTTGCCCTGGCCCGCATCGCGCACGCGCGCACCCGGTCCATCCACTCGTTCTACGAGCGTCTCGTGGTGCGCATCTCTCCCGAGTCGGTACCCGAACGAGCGTCGGAGTACGTGTTCCAGGAGCTTGTCGCGTCGTTCGCGGTTCACGTCCCGCCCATGATCATCGTGCCGCATGCCGAAGACAGTTTCGGTTGCACGGTGTTCATACGGCTCACACGCCACGAAGGCGAGAAGCCCTACAACCTGACCCACGACCAGTTCGTGCGCGTGGAGCAGGCATTCCTCGCGCTCGGCACCGCCTGCGTAATGGCCGGCAACGAGCAGGCAGCCGCAGCGATCACCGAGGCGGGCAACGAGCTGGTGAGGCGCTTGAGGGAAAACCACCGCCAGTACCGGCACGCGGAGGATCAGCACGGTGGCATCCACATCCGAGTCACGTTGTGGCGCGACAAGGTGGCCTTCCACCTCTCCAACCCGGTCATGGAGATCGTGCGCTCGCTGATGCTGACAAGCTCCAAGGGTTTGCAGTTCGTGGCGGCCCGTGGCTGACGGCCTTGCGGGCCAGCGACGCGGCGGTGAAGAAGCGACGGCGCGAGATCCCCGGACGTCGCCTCGTGGCGACGATCTTCTGGGCCTCAAGGACGGCCGCGCCGTCCTGGTTGTCCACGCCGAGCGCGCGCACGTTAGCGTCGCCGTCTCTGCACGCGGCGAAAGGCACGGTGCCGACCGACGGCGCCTGACGCTGGCGGCCTACCGCACCTTGGTGAATGGGGCGCTTATCGTCCGGCTCGGCGGGAGCGCATAGAGCGCGTTTGGACGGCCTGCGCGGAGCGGCCATGATCAACGGGAGCCATGCAGGGAAGCCTATGTCCTCTCTACCCGCTGTCCGGCCTATGTCGGACGATATCCGCATCCCGCCGCATTCGATCGAGGCGGAGCAGGCCGTGCTCGGTGGCTTGATGCTCGACCCGCACGCCTTTGAGCGTATCGGCGACCGCCTGCACGAGTCGGACTTCTACCGGCGCGATCACCGCCAGATCTTCCGTGCGATTCGAAGCCTGGCGGACTCCGGCAAGCCTTTCGACGCTGTCACGCTTGGGGACTGGTTCGCCAGCTCACGCGAGCGTGTGTCGCCAGAGCTCGGCACGTACCTGGCCGACCTGGTCAAGATGACCCCCAGCGCCACCAACATTTCCGCTTACACCGACATCGTGCGCGACCGCTCTATCAAGCGGCAGCTCCTGCTCGCGGGTACGTCGATTGCCGACGAGGCGCTCGATCCAAGCGGCCCGGATAGCCAGGCGCTCCTCGAGAACGCAGAGCAGCGCGTGTTCCGCATCGCGACGACGTCGGCGCAGGGGCGCAAGGACGTAATGCCGGTATCGGAGGCGGTTAGAGACGCCTTCAAGGTGATCGCTGGCCGCTTCCAGAATCAGGGCCAGTTGCAGGGCGTTTCTACCGGCCTCCCCGACCTCGATCGCGTGCTCGCAGGACTCCAGCCGGGCGATCTCATCGTGGTGGCCGCACGACCGTCGATCGGCAAGACCGCACTTGCGCTGAACATCGCCGAGGCCGCCGCGCTGCGCTCGAAGGTCGCCACTCTGGTCTTCTCGATGGAGATGTCGGCCAGCCAGCTCGGGGTGCGCCTGATTTCGTCCGTTGGACGGGTGAACCAGCAGCACCTGCGGACGGGCGACATCTCCGAAGAGGAATGGCCACGGATCACGAACGCGATTGGCTTACTGACCGAGACGCACTGCCTGTACATCGACGACACTGCAGGCCTGTCGCCGGCAGAGCTTCGGTCACGCGCGCGCCGGATCCACCGAGAACACGACGGGGGCTTGGGCTTAATCGTGATCGACTACCTGCAGCTGATGCAGGTGACCGGTACCAAGGAAAACCGCGCCACCGAGATTGCGGAGATTTCGCGTAGCCTGAAGGCGCTGGCGAAGGAGCTCAACGTGCCAGTGATCGCGTTGTCGCAGCTCAACCGCTCCGTCGAGCAGCGTGCCGACAAGCGCCCCGTGATGTCGGATCTGCGCGAATCCGGATCCATTGAGCAGGACGCCGACGTGATCATGTTCATCTACCGCGACGAGTACTACAACAAGGACAGCCCGGACAAAGGAAAGGCCGAGATCATCATCGGCAAGCAGCGCAATGGGCCAACCGACACCGTGGTGCTGAGTTTCCTGGGTCAGTACACGCGGTTCGAATCGCTCGCGAACGACACGTTCTCGATGGCATAGGCCGGCCCACGGGGCACATGGCGTCGCCGCACTCGGGTTGTCGGCTCTGCCGCCGTCGCCGCCACAGCAAACGGTGCGTCAACCGCGTTCAAGCGGCAGATAGCGCACGGGCGGTACTGTTGCATGGAGAGATGCGATCGCCCGCAGCAGGGGCAGTCGACCAGCGTGGGCTCGGTGCGCGTGGTGTGGCTCGGCTGGCGGGGGGGCGCGGCTTCCCAGGGGAGCGCCACGGCACCAAGCACGGGTGCCTGGCGCGCCACGGTGCTCGACGCGACAGCGTGGACTTTGACTGCATCGAAGTAGGGTAGGGCGTCGTCCGTCCACGGCGCGCGTTCGATGCAGATTTCCACGGTGCATTCCTCTGCGAGGTTTGTTGTCGCGCTCGGTCCGATGGTCAGGGCCGCGCGCGGCGGGTGTGTGGTGAATGGCGATCCTTCGCCGAAGCTCGTCCTGTGCTCGTCCATACCGTGGTCTTCCCTGGTGACTGCTACCCCTCGCCTCGGCAGCGCCTGGCGAGCTCGTTAGGGGCCATACAACACCCCCCAAACCCGGCGAACCTACTTCGAGACGCCGGCACGTCGACCTATTGCGAGCTGAACGATAGACGCAGCGCGGACGAAAGAAAATTGGGAAAATTACGAGATGGCGACTTCTTGCGCTTGAAGCGTCCGCCGTAGCGACTAGGCCATGAAACGCCCAAAACGGCGGTACAGCGCCATGTAATCGGTTTCGCCACGGCGTTTTGGATCGTGGCAGTCGCGACTCGATTTGCGCGGCTTTCCAAGTGCGTCTTTTGGCGCCCAAGATGGCCGAGGTGGCCTTGGCCACCTGATCGCGGTGTCGCATCCTGTTTTGCACCGCAGTGGCTAGCGCCTATATCGCCGCCGCGTGGCTACGCGTCACTCCGGCCGGAGGCCGTCGTCGTCCAGCTCGCAGATGAGGCCGTTCGCATAGAGGTAGGGAAGAAGCTCGTTGCCGTCGCTCAGGCCGATCTTCTTGAGTCCGTTGTACTTGTGGGTGGTGACCGTCGAATACGAACGGCCAGTGTTGGCCATGATCACATCGGGCTTGTCGCCGCGGCAGAAGGCCAGAAGGACCGCCCGCTCGCTTTCCGTCAACAAGGCCCACGGGGAGTCGCGCAGTGTCCTGAAGTCGATCCTCGCGTCGATGTGGGCGCGATCTTCGCTCACCGCTACGATCGCGTCGACCAGCTCGGAGGTAGGGCTGCTCTTCGAGACGTAGGCGTTCGCGCCGGCACTCATGACGGACTTGGCCAGGAACGCACTTTCGTCGGCGGAATACACGAGAACGCGAGCCTGTGGATCCGCGCGACGTACCGCGCGCACCAGGGCGGCTCGCTTGAGTTCGCCCGGCATCACGAGGTCAAGAACGATGATGCGGGGGAGCGGACTGGGCTTGGAGCAGATCTCGAGCAGCGTTCGGCTGCAGTGCGCCATCACGAAGCGGCCACCATCCACGCCAAGCCAGCTCTGACAGATCTGCGAGACGGCGAGCGATACCGAAGGATGGTCATCGGCGACCACGAAGGAAAACTCGCCACAAAGCGTGTGAAGCCCTACAGGATCCATGCTGCCTCCGTTCGTCCTGGGACGGCGGGCACCCTTCGCTCCGATGTGGCCGTTGTGCTCATGCTCGCTACCACCCCTGGTAAATGACGCCCCTCAGGCCTTGCCGAGGGATTTCAATGCGTCTCTCCTGGCGTCCCATGCCGACCGCTTGGCATGCCAGCCGAGGTCACGGGTCGTCTTGGCACACGTGACGGTCGATGTGGTGTCCAACATGGAGATCAGCGTCAGCAGATCCTTCTGGATGAACAGGCGGCCGACGTTCGCGATGGCGCGAACCACCCCGAAGCGCATGCGGCGGATCTTTCGCCCTTCCTCGATCCCCTTGCGGATGTAGTCGCCGCCCAGTTGGATGACGTCGGGCGCGGCGAGGTTGTACAGGCCACGGACCTCGTGCTGCAGGCCGGCTACCACGGCATCGGCAACGTCGTCCTCGTGCACTACCTGCTGCTTGGGCGGTTGGACGCCGAAGTCGAGCCAGACCGGGAGGAGGAAGATCTCCCGGAGAAACTTCCTCGCGCGGCCGCCGACGATCAGGTGCGCACGGAACTGGATCGCCTCGGGCATGTTCTGCTGTATGTACTGCTCTACGGCCAGCTTGTGCTGGGCATACGGAAACCACGGCGGCGGCTGCGGCGTCATGGACTCGTCCATGTTCTCGCCGGAACCGTAGACGGAGATACTGCTCATGTTGATGAACTTGCGCACGCCGGTTGCGCGGGCGGCGTTCACAACGTTCGCACTGCCATCCACGTTGATGTCGCGCATCTCGGCCTCAGTGAGCTTTTCCTGGGCGACGATGAAACCCAGGTGGACGACGGCATCATGCCCAGCCATCACGTCCTTCAGCTTGGCATCCCGCATGTCGAGCTGCACATGCTTGTACTTGTCGTCAGTGAAGGCCGCGGCCTTCCGGTCGACGCCGGTGATCGATTCAACAAATGTCTGCGCGGCCAACAAGGGGAGCAGCGCGGCGGCGACACAGCCGGAGGCGCCAGTGACAAGAATTTTCATAAGGACTCGGAGAATGGTTGGGTGGTTGGAAGATCACGGAATCCGCTATGCCGGCCGAAGCTGCTCGACCATCGAAAGCAGGGTAGTGGGGTGAAGTGGCTTCTGAAGTGCAGCATCCAACAATCGGCTATCCAGGGCACGGGTAAAGACCGATGGTTTGTCGTGTAATTTGTCGGCACTGATCGCGACCAGGCGCATGGTCGGTTGACGCTCGCGAATCGCGCTTGCCAGCTCGATACCGTTCATGCCGGGCATCCGATAGTCGAGCACGCAGATGTCGTAGCGGTTGCCAGCGTCGATCGCAGCCAGTGCCTCGATACCCGACGCTGCAGAGTGCACGCTGTAGCCGGCTTCGCGAAGCACACCGGACCACGCGGCGCGGCTCTGCAACTCGTCGTCTACGAACAGAATCGATGCGAGATCTGTGGCCACGGATCGCACCAGTGCGCTCTTAGGTGGCGCGGACTGGGCCGCCGCCGAACGATCGATCAAGGTCGCCGGCGCGTGCAGGCGGAAGGTCGAGCCAAGATGGCCGCTGGTCAGTTCGACGCGGCCGCCGATTCGCTCGATGGTGTCCTTGACAATGGCAAGACCGAGCCCGAGGCCGTCGGTCTCCGCGGCTGCCGGACCGCGATGAAATCGATCAAAGATCCGCTGCTGCTGGGAGGGTGCGATGCCGACACCGTCATCGGTGACTTCAAAAAGGAGGCCGCCACGCTCTTCAGAAACTGAAAGGGTCACCTGCGTGCCCTTGGAGTGTTTGGCCGCATTGTTGGCGAGGTTCATCAGGCAGATCGACAACGAATCGTAACCACCGAAAAAAGTACCCAGCCTGGCGCGGTTGACGACATCGATGCGGAGACCGCGACTCTCCGCTAGCGGTTTGACGATAGCGGCCACCTGCCGCAAAAGTTCGGCCGGGATGAAGGACTCTTCGGGTTCGTCGAAGCTCAGGTCTTCGGCGGCGGATCGGCCGATGATGGCGCGGATCTGTCGCGTGAGTTGGATCGCACTGATACGGATACCTTCAATTGACGGCTGCGAGAGCTGGCAATATCCAATGATCGAACTCACCGGTGTGAGCAAATCGTGCGAAACGTCGGACATGAAGCGGATTTTGGTCTTGTTGGCCTCGTCCAGCATCTTGTTGGTCGCTGAGAAGCGCTCAAGAAGATTGATCATTTCCGTCATTGGTCGCATGAGCGCCAACGGAATAATGATCAAAGTCACCAGCAAGGTCGCAAATACGGCGAGTTCATTCCAATTTGTCACCATAGCGGACACGATGAAGGTCGCGCTGGTGAGCATCATGCCGAGCTTCAAATACAACGGGGATCGGTAGCGAAGACCGTAACCGATGCTGACCCACAACAGCACCGCAAACATCCCCATCATGCCGCTACCAAAGCCGACCATCACAAGACCGATGATCCCGCAGTCGTACACGAGGGCGCCGATATGCCGAACCTTGTCCGACCCGACCTTGCGCCACGCCATCCCCAGCCAGAAGAGCGTGGCGAGGAAGGCGAAGAAGGTGATGTCGCGGAGATAGGTGGTGTCGTACTGTGCGAAGCAGTAGACCATGCACCCGACGAAGATGAATACGCGAAGGTAGGCCTGGCTAAGCTCGCGGCGATCAGGGTTGATGCAGACCTTGCCTTCCAGTTGGCGTAAAATGTTCATTCCATTGCTCGTCGCGTTGAACGGTGGTTGCCGGATCGTGATCGCTTTACTCAACAACGAGTGCACGAATTATGTGGGTTTTGGTGATTGACGACATAGTATCCAACACCTTTTTCATTACCGAAGCGCTCAAATCGCTGGATCATAAGGCCGTGGTGTCGCATGACGCTGTGGCCGCCTTGGCACTTCTCGACCAGATGGCTTTCGACTGCATCATCGTGGACTTCCACATGCCGACGATTAACGGTGCTGCCTTCTTGACGTCACTACAGGCCAAGCTGGTAACCTCCGCCCGGGCGATCCCCGTCGTGGTGATGACGGCAGACACATCGCCCGACGTTGAGAACGAAGTGAGAAACCTTGGTGCCGTGACCGTGCTCCACAAGCCAGTCGGTATCAACGTGCTTGGTGCCGCGCTGAATCGCCTGTGAGGTCGGCCTAAGTCGCTCGCCCCCCGGCGGTCGACTGGTTGTCGATCATACCGTAACCGGGCAGCGTGGCCGTACGCCGGCGTACCGCGACCGACTGCACGGCGAGGACACGGTCGGGGTACTACCATTTCGGATACCGCCCGTTGCCGTTTCGTCTTGGATTGGAAGGACGCTTTAGATCGTTATGGAGTTTTCCGGCATCAACTTGGCCGTCCTTCCAGACTCCCAGCTGGACACCTTGGCCAACCTCAACCGCGCCGCGGGGATCCAGTACGCCGACTCGCTGGTCAAGGAGCTCGAGCAGGCGATCGTCCGGTGCACCATCGACGATGCCATGACGCCAGTGGCCGCGGGTTTCGAGCAGATCCACGCGTTGAAGAACATGGTGATCCCCACGGGGAGCGAAGCCCTCCTGGATGCTTGCGCAAAGCTGAAGGCCTCCGCTGGTTCGATGGCGCATGGCGCGGAGCTCCGGGCGACCTTTACCGCCATCGCCCAGGCCGCACAACGCGTCATCGAGGCCTACCGCAGTCGATTGGTCGTCGAGCAACCGGTGTGATCTCGTCCCACGTGATGCGCGTGGGCACCAGGTAGTGCGGACACCGGTTCGGCTCAGCCCGAGGCCTGACCCAGCGCGGCGCGAGCGTGCTCGTATTTCGCGCGGAGGCGCTGTGCAACGGTCTCCAGCAGCTTGGCCAGTCGATCTGGGGCCGCGTTGTCGGCGAGATCCGCGAGCTTCACGGCCAAGGCCACCGGAGATTGGCGGATGCGTTCGTAATACATCTCGGATGCGACGTCGGCGGTTCGGGTGAGCAGCGACACGGCGGCAACGACATCCGGAGGAAACGCGTGCAGCTCGGCGGCGTGCGCTGGGCAGTCCTCGAGGACGTCGTGGAGCCACGCCACGGCTTCCGTCAGCGGATTGCCCGCGACTCGAGCCGCCACCCTGGCGACGTGCCCAACGTATGGGGCGCCCGCCTTGTCGATCTGTCCAGCGTGGGCGCGCAAGGCGACCGCTTTGGCCATGGCAACCGTGTTGGCATCCACCATCAGTCGGAGACCATTTCGCGCATGCGATCGAGGGCACGCCGCGCAAACTCCGGGGCCGCTTGTTTTGCGACATCGATCGTACGGAAACCACCGGTCGCGAAACCGAGATAATGCAGCTCGAAGCCGCTCGCGTCATCAGTAATGACCATCATCGGCTGTCCGGCATACAAAGCGATTTCGAGTATGCCCTTGCTGTCGTCGCCCGGGCCAGCGTTCCAGCGCTGCTGCGGCCCCTGAAACTGTACGCGGCCGCCGGCGCTGAGTTCGATCTTCATGCCAATCAATCCTTTTTCGGGTGAAAGCTTCAACCGTTCCAGGCCAAGCCTATGCGTCGTCGACGGCTCCATCACTTCGGCCGGTAGCGGATATCGCCGCTGCCGCTGACCCGATCGCTTCGTTTGGGAGGGTTGCCGTGGACGACAATGTCGCCGGAGCCCAACAGCATGCACCGAATGGCCGCCGTGGCGAAAACGTGCACGTCGCCGGAGCCAACCAGACTGACCTCGGCATTCTCCGCCTGGAGGTCGCGGGCGTCGACGTCGCCGGAGCCGGACAGCTCAATGGTGAAATGGGTGGCGCGGCCCGCGACGTCGACGTCTCCCGACCCAATCAGCGAGACATGCAGCCCGTCCTGGGATACGTCGTCGATCCGTAGGTCGCCACTCCCCCGTAGCACCACGGCGGGAATCGCAGGAAGTTCAAGCTCAACCCGAAGCGGCCCCGGCGCCGCGACAATCGCACCTTTCTGGTCGGGATCGACTCGCTTTCCGTCCACGTAGATGTCTCCGCCGACAACTGCGTGCACTGATCCGCGAATATGCTGGTGAACCCGCCCATCGTGGCTGATGTGGAGGTCGCCCGCGCAGGCGATGGAACCGCCCGATGCAACGACCCGGGTTCCGCGTCCTATCACGATGGTTGTCCCGCTCTCGCCGGTGATCTCGAGCGCGTCAGCGTCCCATCTCGTGCTGACCTGTTCGGCATGCTTGGCATCGGTGGCCACTACTGTCAGCCGAGGGACATCGCCGCGGCGCAGGTTCACGCAGACCGATCCGCGGAGGATTAGGCGCGCTACGGCGCGGCAAGAGCGGTCTTCGCGGTAGCTCATGGGTGCGTCCTTCACTTCGTACTGTCCTATTGAGAATCGCTGCGCTCCGGAGAAGCTCGCAGGCGCGGCTCGTGAAAAGTGCCTGTCTCTCATACCATGGGGTCTTGGCGATGCGGGCCCGCCTTTGCCAGATTGAGGGTCGCCCAAGATTCGTACAAACACCGGCAATTGCCATTGCAACAGATTGAATGTCCTGGATTCAACGCACGAAGATGTGCTTAGGATAGACCGACCATCACGTCGGGGTTCTAGGGCGGCACCAATCCGCGCAGTCAGTTATTTTTGGATGTTGCAATGACGTCGACAGCACAAGAAGAGGGTAGGCAGGGATTCACCCAAAAACCGGCAATTCGTCGCCTAAGTTCGCGCTGCGCTTAGGATTTGCCGTAGGTTACATCTGGTGCGCCAGCGCCGCTTCTTTGTCACGACCGGCGGCTGCGGCCTCCTCGGCTGCACGAAGAATTCGACGTGCAAAATCGATAGGTGTGACTTCCCTGCTCGTGTCCACGGTGTAATCCCCGAAGCGGTTGATATGCGCGGTTCGGTATGGCGATAGGCCGGCCAGCACTTCCGGGCTGATCTCGACACCCTCATCTCGGAGCTCGGCAAGAACCCGCGACATCTGCTCGACGTTGTGCAGGATCACGAGGTTGGCCACCAAGTGGTTGTAGCCGACGATCTTCTGCTGCTCGTGCAGCACGTTCTCGGCAATGATCCCCTGCCCGCCGAAAAACGCCCACTTGGTGAAGTTATTGAACTCCTCACTTTTGTTGGTCGCCGCCTGGATGGTCTTGCGCACCTCGACATCGTCGATGTAACGCAACAGGAACAGCGTGCGGATGACACGGCCCAGTTCCTTGAAGGCGAAATAGAGCTTGTTCTTGCGGCTGTAATTACCCAGCCGACGCAGAATCGTAGAGGCAGAAATCTTGCCGGTTTTGATCGAAACAGCCACACGCAGCATGTCGTGCAGGTGGGTTTCGATCAAGTTCCAGTCGATGCTTCCGTCCCCGAAGAGTGCCTGGATGTGCGGATACGACACTTGCGGGTCCGGCCTGGACAGCGCGAGGTCCTTGATGTTGCGGATGCGAGGCATGAGTTCGATGCCCAATAAGTGAGCCAAGCCAAACACGGGGAAATTCTGGGCTTGGGTATCGCCGTGCACAGTGTCAGGCCGGATCTCAGATCGATTCTCGATCAGGCCATCGAGGATGTAGATGGCCTCGTAGGCGCCGCAGGGAATGAAACGGCTGAAAAGCGCAATGTACTTGTCCGACACATGGTAGTAGCCGATGCCACCGTAGCCGCCGTAGCGTATGTGGTATTCGGAGAGCAGGTTCTGCTCGTAGACGCTCCACTTCGTGCCGTCGGCCGAGGCGGACTTGCCGCTACCCCAGTAGCCAGGGAGCTCGAACTTGTTATAAAGGTTAATAGTGTCCACCGTGGCACGCTGGAGGGTATCTTCCGTGACGTACTTGAGGTTCAGCCAAGCGGTCTGCCGCCGACTGAACCCACGGACTGACCGCGCCGTCTGGGTGGGCCCCAGGTTGCACCCATAGCAGAACAGCGTCGTCACCACGCGGTGGTGCAAGTCACGTACGCGTGCCTCGGTTCCGGCGAGCGGCCTGAAGTGTCGGGTCAGCTCCACCCAGCTGGTTGCATCCACCAGCACGTCAACAATGCTCGTCTCGGGCAGGCGCTCGGTGATGAGGCTGTCGACCAAGGCGATCACTTTGGACAACTCCGTTCGCGGTAGCTTGCGAAGAATCAACCTGCCATCAACGATATCAGCGTGTGCGTTCTCGGGGAAACGAGCGTCGACCTCACGGCACTTCGTTCGCAGCTGCTCGCGCAGCGTTTGGATAAAGATCGCAGGCTCGGTCGCGATCCCGGACACCTCGCCGTAACTGGCCAGCTCCTCCTGAAAAGTGCCCTCGTCGACCAGCTCTTCGCGATAGTCGTCGTAGCGCTCGCCTCCGGGAATAAACAGGTCACCGGACTTCAGCTCGTCCTTGATCTGAAAGAGCACCGACAACTCGAAGTACCGCCGTTGCATCCAACCTTCCCGATCCACGCCCCAATCCTTCGGGAACACATGCCGGCGCCAGTTGGCAGTCATCCAGCCAAAGTCTTGGTCCAAGCTAAGTCCCAGCGGTGCCACCTCCACCACGTCTCTTCTTTGGGATCGCAACGTCGCTAGCGCCTTGATCAGGCGCTCCATGGCAGGATCTTGGGACGAGGTGCGCAGGTCGATCACGTCCAGGCAGTTGAGCAGCAAAGCGCGCTGTTGAGCGTAGGGTTTGGCCAGGAACGGCAGGTAGTTCTTGCCGGCGTAGGCCATGTGCTCATCGCATTCGGCAAGTGTTCGGGTCAAGTCCGGCCCGATCACGTCTCCGATGGCGGAGATTCGCTGACTGTCGGTTCCGTCGACTTGATAAGCCCGAAGGATCTCCTTCAATTGCGCCACCAGGTGATCGGTCCGCTTCAAATGTTCGACCTGGTAGACCATGAGGTTCTTCTGGGCCGTGTTCTCCAGGTTCTGCATCAATCGGATGAATAGGTCCGCTGCATCGTCCAGCGCCTTGCCGTGCCGGGAGCGAATGAACACGGCCGCCAGCGCATAGCGCTTGGCGGGCTTGAGCTCGGCCAACTCGCCGGCATCCAGTGCCCGCGCCATGGCGCGAAAGTTTTTCAGCTTGGGGACCGGTACATCGAGCGCTGGGATCATCGCCGCTAGCTTCTGCAGTCGGTCAATGTGCTGCAGATAAAAGCGCACCTCCTTGTTTCCTGGGCGCTTGGGTTCGCGCTTCAGGGCCTGCCAGCCGCTATGGGTGTCCCCCGGCGTGACGGATAACAACTCGTCGATCTTCTTGCGCGCCGCCGGCGCCAACAGAGCGCTGATGCGTTCGAAATGGCTTTCGTGAACGCTTTCGCGGGCGGCGGCGGCCATGTCGTCGAGCGTGCGGAAGGCCGGCAGTTCGTACCGGTGGTGGTAAAGCTCCTCGACCATCACGTTAATGATGTCCGGCAGCATGTGCTTGGTCTGGGCAGCCTGCTCAGCCACCGTCCGCAGCCACTGCCGTCCAAGCTCTCCCAGCGGGCGCACGTTCAAGTAGTGCCGGATCTTGGCCACGTGCTCGCGCTTCATGCGCGAGGCGTCGTAAGCCTTCAGATCGCTGACGGTGAAAGCTCGACGATAACCCAACGCTTCCGCCACATGGCGCACAACGCGCTCGGGAATGTCGCGCAGCGCGCCAAAGCCGCCGCGGTGCGGAAGGGTTTTCAAGTGAAGCATCACCGCCAAGCGGATGGCCGGCTGCTTGCTCAACGCCTGCACGAAGGCCAGGTCGTCCGCGGAGGGCGTGAAGTGCAGATTCAGCTCGCGGGCTGTTGGGTCTTGCTTCAGTCGCGGATAGGCAGTCTCGTGAGGTGCGGTCATGCGCGGTGCATCTCCAATATCGAACGAGAGGTCAGTTCCAGTGGCGCTCTCCCGCTTCATCGTGAAGCGAGGCGTCCGCCTGCAGGTCGTGGTTATCGGCGATCCGGTAGAGGTCTTCGATCAGCGCCGATGCCACCTCGTCCAGATCGACGTCATCGGATACATCGACCTTGAGCCGGTACCGGGTGCACTCAGAATTCACCGCAACGCCTTGGTGTGGCGACAGGCAAAGGGTCTCGATTGTCCGCCGTGCCTTGGCGACGCTGCGGCCCTTCCGGCGGGGTGTTAGGCGCAGCGTTAGCATCAAGGTGACGGTAACTGACGATGAGCCGGAGGGTGGCGGCAAGGGCGTCGGCGGAGCACCCGTTACCGGAGCCGGCATGCTGGCGAGTGCTGTTTCGATGCGTTGCTGGCCGAACGCATCCGGCGCATCGATATAGCGCATGGCCGAGTGCATGTCTTTCCAGCCCACATATTCCATGAGGGCGCGCACGTCCCAACCGTTGGCGCTGGCCCAGCCAGCAAACCCACGTCGTAGCGAGTGGCCGCTGTAGGTCTCCGGCGACGCCATGCCCGCGCGCGTGAAAAGCCGCCGCAGCAGGGGCACGACGCTGTTGGAGTGCAGCGAGCCCTCCCTGATCCCGCCCGCACGGGTGATGCCGCGAAAAAGCGGCCCCTCGGTGAGGTCGGCTGCAGCAATCCAGTCGAGCGTGGACGCCACCGGGCACCACCGACTAAGCGCGGGCACCCGATAGGTGGTGCCAACGAGTTGCCGGTCTGTTTTGCTGCGGGCCAGGAAGCAGGTCATGCCCTGTCCCGGTACCGCGGCCACATCTGCGGTCTGCAGGCCGACCAGCTCGTCCACGCGAAAGCCTCGCCAGAACCCAAGTAGAAGCATGGCGCGGTCGCGACGGCAGCGCAGTCCTTCGGCTCGGTCATGTCGCTGGTCCGCTGCAATGACAGCGGCATCAAGCCAATCGGAAACCCTAGCCACCGCGGACAGCTGCAGGGGAGCGGCACGCTTCTCGCGGGCTGGGTGGAGCGCCTGGATGCCCTTGAGGGTCTGTTTGACCCGCGCCGCCGTGGTGGGGTCGGCAAAGCCGTGGGTTTGGTGCCACTGCGACAGCGCCGCCAGCCGTTGCCGAAGCGTGTTTATCGAAAGCGTGGTCGCATGGGCCACCAAGTACTGCGCCACCGTGTCGGCTGTGGCCGGCAGCAACCCGCCCCAGCTCACCTCGAAGTGACGAACCGCGGAGGCGTAGCTGCGTTGGGTGTTCTCCCGCTGCGCCGCCTCCAGATAGGTTTCAAGGGTATGAGGGGGCATGGTCAGGCTAGGGCTAGGACGTTTCCCGTGTCCGCGGTTTTAAGGGAAGTGGCCGCCATGGGGCACGTCGTGAGCATCACAGGCGGGAGTGGAGCATGTTACCTCCCTCTGTTCCAACTGGAGCGTGACATGCTCGATATGAAAACGCTCGTCGAGCATGACAGTGTGCCGTTCCCGAATGATCGTCTCATCGGCCAGGGTTTCTATGACGACACGTACAGCCAAGGCCGGCTCGCCGGGCAGTTGACCTCATTCACGACGCCACCAATCCGCGGCACGGACATCGTTTTATGATGGGCCATGAATAACGCCACACGTGATCAAACCCGCAGCGTTCTGCAGGCGCTGGCCGCGGCCGCCCTGTTCGGACTGAGCACGCCGCTGGCCAAGCTGCTCGTCGGCACGATCCCTCCGCTGCTGCTAGCCGGATTGCTGTATGCCGGTTCAGGCATTGGGCTCGCCTTGTTGATAGCTTTGCGTGCCCTGCGCAGCCAGCCAATCACCGAAGCCCCGCTGGTGCGTCGCGATGTGCCGTGGCTGGCTGGCGCGGTGTTGGCTGGTGGCGTGTTCGGTCCGATCCTGCTGATGCTTGGTCTGACCCACACATCGGCGTCGACCGCTTCGCTGATGCTCAATCTGGAGGGTGTGCTGACCGCCGTCATCGCGTGGGTGGTGTTTCGCGAGAACGTCGACCGGCGGGTGTTCCTCGGCATGGTGGCGATCATTGCCGGCAGCGTGCTGCTTTCCTGGCAGCGACAAACGCCTACCGAAGTTCCATGGGGCGCCCTGGCGATCGCCGGTGCTTGCCTGTGCTGGGCGATCGACAACAATCTGACCCGCCAGGTGGCCGGCGGCGATCCGATGCAGATCGCCGCGATCAAGGGCGGTGTGGCCGGCACCATCAACGTGCTGCTGGCGCTGCTCATGGGCTACCGCTTTCCCAGCGCACTGCCACTGTTGGCCACCGGAGTACTCGGCTTCATGGGGTACGGGTTGAGCTTGGTACTGTTCGTCCTGGCTTTGCGCGGGCTCGGTACCGCGCGCACCGGCGCGTATTTTTCCACCGCCCCGTTCTTGGGCGCTGCGTTATCGCTGCTGCTCTTCACCGAACAACCGAATACGGCGTTTTGGCTGGCTGGCGGCTTGATGGCTATCGGCGTGTGGCTGCACGTGAGCGAAAACCACGATCATCTGCATGAACACCACACACTGGAGCATAACCATCAGCATCGGCATGACGCGCATCACCAGCACGCCCATGATTTCCTTTGGAACGGTGAAGAGCCGCACACGCATCCGCACGTGCACGAACCGATGACTCACAGTCATCCGCACTATCCGGATATGCATCATCGTCATGACCACTGAAGCCGCCACGACATGAATTGCCAGCAGCACTGGGACGGTGTGTATAGCACCTCGGCCGCCGACGCGGTCAGCTGGTATCGGCTGCACCTGGACAGCTCGCTCATGCTGATCGAGCGTGCCGCGCCCGACCGTGCTGCTGCATTGCTTAAAGAACGACACAGAATGCCGTGCCGGCATAGGTAACCAGCTCAGCGACAGCAGGATTTCTCTTGCTGGATCGGCGGACATGGTGCGCTACCGTAAGAGCAGAACACGCAGCAGTCTCCGGGTCGAGGACGCAGCAACTCGCCGCAACCCTTGCAGTCATAAAAAAACTGACACGCATCGGTCGGCATGGTCTCGCTGACTCGATGGCCGCAATGCGGACAGGTGAGCGTGCTCTGCAGGACCGGCTCAGCCGCCATGAGTTTGCGCCGTAGCCGGAAAACCAGCATCGGTGACGGTATGCATAAGCACCGGCACCGTGGTGCGATCGGCATCGTAAGTCACAGTGATTGTCTCGGCTTTCAGGTCGACCTTCGTGCTTGTCACCCCGGGTACGCGACTCAAAGCTTTCTTGATCGTCACGTTGCAGGCCGGACAGGTCATATTTGCTGCATGCAGCACCGCCGTCGTTGGCGTTGCCGCCTGCGCCAGGCCAAGCCACAGCGTTGCCACCATTCCAGCTATCACGTTACGCATCGTTCATCTCCTACAGAAACCAGCCCACCGCATAGGGAAATAGCAATAGAAGCACGATCAGCGCCGTGGCCAGCCATAGCCAGCGCCGACGTCGGCGCAAGGCCAGCGGATCAACGCAAGCGCCATCCGTACGGCAACGAGACCCGCGCCCATACAACGTCCAGAACGGGGGTCTAAGCCGGAATCCTCAAAATTTCCGGAAAACGCCGTAAACTATTGTTTATAAAAAATAAGGTGCCACAATCGGCCTTCACTAAAGGTAACCCGGCGGACGGAGCCGGGGGAACTCCCGATTGGTTTAGCTGGACTTAGCTAAAATTAGCTGTATGGCTATTTGTGCCATCCCCCGATAGTATAAAATAAGCGCTAAAATAGCTTATATAACAATGATCTATCTTCGTCGTGACTAGCAACGTCGGATGTTCGATCACGCCGGATTCCCACGAGGTATCACTTCAGCTTCATGGGCGTCTGAGGTACTGACTGTGCGCATTCGAGCAAATGTTTCTTCCAGTACCTCCAACCGTGCTCGGCTGGCGGCGCACTGGGTCTCTGCCTGTCGCCGGTGATCCCGTTCGGTGGCCAATAGAGTTTCGGCCGCCGCGAGCTGGGTTTGCAGATGTGCCTGCCCCTGTTCGGCCTGGGCCAAACGCATCTGCAAGGTTGGATGCTCCTTGGCCAGCGGCAGATTCGCGTCGTAGGCGTGTTGCAGTTTCTGATGCTCGGTGCGGAACTGGCGAAACTCCTTGTCGAGCTGATTGATATGCTCGGTCATCCGGGCATTATCGCGGTTGAGCTGCAGTAGCTCGTGATTCTTGCTCGTGATGGTGTCGTTGGCTTGTCGCAACTCGACCTGCAGTCCCTGCACCTGGTGTTCGTGCCGGCGCTGCTCTTGGTCGCGCTGTTCCTTGACTGCCGTCCGATAGTGCTCCAAGGCATCGCGGGCATGCTGGTGTTTGTCTTCCAGCGACTGAATGTGCGCTTCGTGCTCAGTCAGCCGAGTGGTCATGCCGGCGACCCGCTCCTCCAACTGCTGGACGAGCAACGCGCGATCACGAAGCCCTTGTTGGGCCTGTTCATGGGCAGCCTTTTCGTCTTGCAGGGCGATATCGGTACGCTGCAGCTGCGTGCTGAGCGCCGTGGCTTCTTGGCGGTGCTGTTCCACGGTGGCAGTCAGCGCTTGGCGTTCCGCCGTGAAGCGTTCTTACGCCGCGGTGATCCGGACCTCGGCCTCCTCGTGCAGGCGTTCGGCCAGCCGGCCGACTAGATCCTGTAAGGCATCGCTGATCGCCACCGTCGCACCGACACGTGGCCCGTCCTCGGCCTCCAGCTCCTTCAGATAGCGGTGGATGGTGGTCTTGGAGCCGGTATTGCCCAAGGCCACCCGTAAGGCGTCGACCGAAGGATGCTTTCCCTGCGCCAACAGACTGTTCCGCGCCTTCTGGACCTCGGTCTTGTACAAGCCACCACGTGCCATATCGGTCTCTCGATGGATTTCATAAT
>MKTU01000022.1 GCA_001898415.1 Rhodanobacter sp. 67-28
GAGCCGGGCGGGAAGATGGTGGGGTTGATCAGTTCCTCGCGCGCCCACAGGCCGGACAGCGGGTTGAGGCCGTTGGTGAGCGCCTTGCCGAACACCACGATGTCCGGCGTCACGCCGAAGTTCTCGATCGACCACAGCTTGCCGGTGCGCCAGAAGCCCATCTGGATTTCGTCGGACACCAGCAGGATGCCGTACTGGTCGAGCACCTTCTTCAGGCCCTTGAAGAAGTTCATCGGCGGGACGACGTAGCCGCCGGTGCCCTGGATCGGCTCGACGTAGAACGCGGCGTATTCGCACTGGTTGGTCTTGGGGTCCCACACGCCGTTGTATTCGGTCTCGAACAGGCGCGCGAACTGGTGCACGCAGCTGTCGGAATATTCTTCGGCCGTCATGCCCCTGGGGCGGCGGAACGGGTACGGGAACGGCAGGAACATCGCGCGCTCGCCGAAGTGGCCGAAGCGGCGGCGGTAGCGGTAGCTGGAGGTGATCGACGAGGCGCCCAGGGTGCGGCCGTGGTAGCCGCCCTCGAAGGCGAACATCAGGCTCTTGCCGTTGCGTGCGTTGCGCACGATCTTCAGCGAATCCTCGATCGCCTGCGCGCCGCCGACGTTGAAGTGCACGCGCCCGTCCAAGCCGAACTTCTTCTTCGCGTCCAGCGCCACCGCCTTGGCCAGCTCGATGCGGCTCTGGTGCAGGTACTGGCTGGCCACCTGCGGCAGCAGGTCGATCTGCTGCTTCAGCACGTTGTTGAGGCGCTTGTTGCCGTAGCCGAAGTTGACCGCCGAGTACCACATCTGCAGGTCGAGGAACGGCACGCCGGCGCTGTCGAACATGTAGCTGCCTTCGCAGCTGCGGAAGATCTTCGGCGGGTCGACGTAGTGCACGGTGTCGCCGAAGGAGCTGTATTTCGCCTCGTCGGCGAGCAGCTGGGCGTCGTCGATCACGACGGCAGCGTTCTTGTCGAAAACATTCATCGGAAGTCCGGGGTCGGTAAAGGAGTGGATCGCGCGGGCCGGCCGGTCAGGCCGTGGTCGCCGGCGCAGGGGTGGCGGGCTGGCCGGACAGGCTGCCGTCCAGCAGCTGCGGCAGCAGGTCGAGCGCATCCTCGAAGCCGGTGATCGGCACGTAGGGGATGCCGGCGGCGCGGCAGTGCTCGATCAGGCGGTGCTTGGCGAACACGAAGTCGACGCGGTCGGCGGCGCAGAAGTCCGAGGCGCCGTCGCCGATCAGCAGCGTCTTCGCGCCGCCCGCGCGGGCCTGCGCCACGCAGGCGCACTTGCAGGTGCCGCTGCGGCAGCCGTCGGCCTGGAACGGCGAAGTGAGCTGCCACTGTTGCGGCGGCGTGGCCGGCGCCAGGTGGTTGGCCGCCAGCGGCAGGTCGTCGAGGCCGTAGCGGGCGAGAATCTGCCGGATCGCGACATCGAGGCCGTCGCTGACCACGCGGATCGGCGCGCCCAGTTCGTGCGCCTTCGCCACGAAGCCGGGGAACGCGTGGTCGATCCACATCCCGGCCAGGTGCGTGTCCAGTTCGGCGCGGCTCATCTGCAGCAGCGCGACCTGGCCGGCCATGCATTCGCGCGAACCGATCCGGCCGGCGCGCCAGTCCTGCTCCAGCACTTCCCAGCCGGGGCGGCCGAAGCGATCGAGCAGCGAGTCGATCACGTCCTCGACGGAAATGGTGCCGTCGAAATCGCACAGGATGGTCCAGCCGGAAACGGGCATCACGAACTCACGTCGGCAACGATGGGGCGGCAGCTTAGGCAGCCTGCCTTTCCATCGCCTTTCCGTCGCCTGGCGCGGCCGGCACCCGCGCAAATCGGCGCATCCGTAAGCAAAAGGAAAGCTGGCCCGCGTAGCGTGGCAAGGCACGGACCAGCCGGCTTGCCTGGTCGGGGAGAACGCCATGCGTGCGCCATCGTTCCTGCTGCTGTGCCTTGCCTTGCTCGCCTCGACCGGCGCGATGGCCGCGAGTGGCCCGCTGGGCATCGACCATCGCCTCCACTACGACAACCGCGGCATCTGGAACCGCACGGACCAGAACGTGCTGGTCTACGGCACGGTCGCCACGGTGGTCGGCGGCGCGCTGGCCTTCGGCGACAACGACAAGCTGGGCGACACCTTCTGGCGCTCGGTGGACGCGCTCGCGGTGACCGCGGTGGCCACCGAGGGGTTGAAGCTCACCTTCCAGCGCGAACGCCCCTCGCAGACCAGCGACCCGAACCGCTGGTTCGCCGGCAGCCACGCGCAGAGTTTTCCCAGCGGCGAGGTGGCGGCGATCTCGGCGGCGGTCACGCCGTTCATGGTGAACTACGGGCCCGACCATCCTGCGGTCTACGCGCTGGCCGTGCTGCCGGTCTACGACGCGGTGGCGCGAATGAAGACGCACGGCCACTGGCAGAGCGACGTGCTGGTCGGCGCGGCGCTCGGCACCGGCGTGGGCCTGTGGGCGGCGCACCGGAATTCGCCGCTGATCATCGGCTGGCTGCCGGGCGGCTTCCAGGTCGGCTTCGTCCATCGTTTCAAGTGATGCGCCCCGGCTTCACATCAACGCACCGACGGTGCGCGCCATGGTGTTGCCCGTGATCGGGCGCGCCTGCGGCAGAGGGATCGGCCTGCTGCTGGCCACCCTGCTGGGCGTGGCCGGCTGCGCCACGTATGCGGATCGGCCGCTGGACGAAGGTCGCGGCGCGGCCAGCGTGGCGGAACTCGTCGCACCCATGGCATCGATGCCGGTGCCGCTGCCGGCGACGCATCGGTTCGATCCCTCGGATGGCCTGGACGTCACCGAGGTGGCGATGCTGGCGGTGGCCAACAGTCCGCAGCTGCGCGTCAGGCGCGACGAGCTGGGCATCGCGCGCGCGCAGGCGTTTGCCGCCGGCCTGCTGCCCGATCCGCAGCTGGCGTTGTCGGCCGATTTTCCGCACCCGCGCGCCAGTGGCCTGACCACGGGCTACAGCCTGGGCCTCGGCGAGGACATTGGCGCGCTGCTGACGCGCTCCTCGCGCAAGGCCGCGGCACGCGAGCAGGTCCGCCAAGTGAACCTCGACCTGTTGTGGGCCGAATGGCAGACGGTGGCGCAGGCGCGGCTGCTGTTCGACCAGCTGCACGACCTGCGCGCCCAGCGCGCACTGCTCGAACGCGAACAACCGGCGCTGGCCGAGGTGGCCGACGATATCCGCGCCGCGCTGCAGGCCGGTGACCTCAGCTATGACGGCGCCAGTGCCGGGTTGAACGCGCAGGCCGACTTGCGCAAGCGGCTGGCCGACAACGCGGTCGCGCTGCACCAGGCCGACGCCGACCTGCACCTGCTGCTCGGGCTGGCGCCGGACGCGCCGCTGGCGCTGGTCGGCGCGGCCTACCGCGCCGCGCCGACGGCGGCCGAACGGGATGCCGCGCTCGACGCGCTGCCGCGGCGGCGCCCCGACCTGCTGGCGCTGCAGGCCGGCTACGCCTCGCAGCAGGAAAAACTGCGCGCGGCGATCCTGGCCCAGTTCCCCGCGCTGAACATCGGCTTCAACACCGCGCGCGACACCGGCAACGTGCATACGCGCGGCTTCAGCATCGGCATCACCCTGCCGCTGTTCGACCGCAACCGCGGCAACATCGCGATCGAGCGCGCCACGCGGGCACAACTGCACGACGACTACACCGCGCGCGTGCTGACCACGCGCAGCGACATCCGGCGCATCGACGCCGACCTCGCCACGCTGGACGCCCAGGTCGACCAGTTGCAGGCGCACGTGCAGGAACTCGACCAGGCACGCGACGCCGCCGACCGGGCCTGGCGCGCCGGCGCGCTGGACTGGCCGACCTGGCTCGCGATCCGCAGCAACGCGCTGGCCGCCGAGCTCGACCTGCTGGCGACGCGACAGGAACGCGCGCGGCAGTCGATCGCGCTGGACACCCTGCTCGGCCGCAGCGACCTGGCCGCGCCCAATCCATCCACCGCCAAGGCCGCCACCCGATGACGCGTTCCCTGCTCCTGCCCGCTGCCTGTGCGCTGCTGCTCGCCGCGCTGCTGGCGGCCTGCGGCCATGCCGCACCGGACGACGACGAGGCCGCCGCGCCGCCCGGCCAGGTCGCGGTGACCACCGCCACGCCGACGCGGCAGACCTTCCACGACACGGTGGAGGCGTGGGGCAGCGTCGCCGGCGATCCGCAGCGCGCGCGCGCGATCAGCCTCGGCCACGGCGGCCAGGTCAGTGCGTTGCTGGTGGCCGCGGGGCAAACCGTGAAGCGCGGGCAGGCACTGCTGACGATCACCCCCGACCCCGCCGCGCACAGCACCTGGCTGCAGGCGCAGGCCGCGCTGACCCTGGCCCGCGGCGAGCTGCAGCGCAGCGAACGGCTGGCCGCGCAGCGGCTGGCCACGCAGTCGCAGCTGGCCGCCGCGCGCAAGGCGCTGGCCGATGCGCAGGCGACCTTCGACGCGCAAAAGGCGCTCGGCGGCGGCGCGGCAAGCGAGACCGTCGCCGCGCCGACCGACGGCGTGGTCACCGCGCTGCAGGTCGGCCTGGGCGAGCGCGTGGCGGCGAACGCGCCGCTGCTCAGCTTCGCGCCCAGCCGCGCGCTGCTCGGCGTGTTCGGCGTGCAGCCGCAGGATGGCGCGCGGCTGCACCCCGGCATGGCGGTGCAGGTGCGCCCGGTGTACGGCGCGGCGGATGCCTTCGTCGGCACGTTGCGCATGGTCGGCCAGTCGGTCGACGCGCAGACCCACCTGCTCGGCGCGCAGGTCGAGCTGCCGGCCGGCGCCAGCGCCAGCCTCGTCATCGGCGCCGCGCTGGAGGCGCAGATCCGCACCGACGATTTCCGGGCCTGGGCGGTGCCGCGCGACGCCGTGCTGCACGACGCGCAAGGCGATTACCTGTTCCAGGTCGAACGCGGCCACGCCAGGCGCATCGCGGTGAAACTGCGCAGTCCCGACGGCGATACCGTCGGCGTCGAGGGGCCGCTGGACGCACACGCGCCGGTGGTGGTGCTGGGCGTCTACGAGCTGCATGACGGCGACGCGGTGCGGGAGTCGGCACGGTGAGCATGAGCGCATGGATGCAGCGGCATCGTCGTTCGCTGCTGTTCCTGGCGCTGATGCTGGCGCTCGGCGGCGTCGCCAGCGCGTTCCTGATGCCGGTGGCGCTGTTCCCCAACGTGGCCTTTCCGCGCGTGCAGCTGACCCTGGACGCCGGCGACCGACCGGCCGACCAGATGGCGATCGAGGTGACCACGCCGGTCGAGGAGGCCGTGCGGCGCGTGCGCGGCGTGCGCGAGGTGCGCTCCACCACCAGCCGCGGCAGCGCGGACATCGCGATCAGTTTCGACTGGGGCGCGGACATGGCCGCCGCGCTGCAGGAGGTCAACGGCGCCGCCGGGCAGGTGTTGGCGCAGCTACCGCCCGGCACGCGGCTGTCGAGCCGGCGGATGGACCCGACCACCTTCCCGGTGCTGGCCTACAGCCTGCGCTCGCATACCGTGTCGCCCGCCGCGCTGCACGACCTGGCCGAATACCAGTTGCGCCCGCTGCTCAGCGGCATCGACGGCGTCGCCCACGTCGACGTGCAGGGCGGCGAGGTGGCCGAGTTCCACGTCGACGTCGACCCGGGCAAGTTGCGCGCGCTGGGCCTGGGCATGGCCGAGGTCACCGCGGCGGTGACGAACGCCGCCACGATCCAGGCGATGGGCCGCGTCGCCGACCACTACAAGCTTTACCTGCTGCTGGCCGACAACCAGCCGCGCAGCGTGGCCGCGCTGGAGGGCATCGTGCTGCGCGCGGGGCCGCGCGGCGTGGTGCGGCTGGGCGACGTGGCGCGGGTCGGCATCGGCCACGTGCCGCAGTGGATCAAGGTCAATGCCGACGGCCAGGACGCGGTGCTGCTGCAGGTCTTCCAGCAACCGGCCGGCAACAGCGTGCAGATCGCCGCGGCGGTGAAGCAGCGCCTGGCCGATTTCGCGCCGCAGATGCCGGCCGGCGTCAAGGTGGCCAATTGGTACGACCAGACCCAGTTGGTCACCGGCGCGGCCGGCAGCGTGCGCGACGCGATCCTGGTCGGCATCGTGCTGGCCGGGCTGGTGCTGTTCGGTTTCCTGCGCAACACGCGGGTGATCCTGATCGCGCTGATCGTGGTGCCCGCGGTGCTGGCGATCACCGTGCTGCTGCTGCGCGTGCTCGGCATGAGCTTCAACATGATGACGCTCGGCGGCATGGCCGCGGCGGTCGGGCTGATCATCGACGACGTGGTCGTGATGCTCGAACACATCATGCGCCGGCTCCACCAGGGCGACGGCGAGCTGCATCGGCGCATCGCCGGCGCGGCGGCGGAGTTCACCCGTCCGCTCGCCGGCTCCAGCGCCGCGACGGTGGTCATCTTCCTGCCGCTGGCGTTCCTCTCCGGCGTCACCGGTGCGTTCTTCAAGGCGCTGTCGCTGACCATGGCCAGCGCACTGGTGATCTCCTGGCTGTTGACCTGGGTCGCGGTGCCGCTGCTGGCCGAACGCCTGCTCGATCGCCGCCACCTCGTCAAACCTGCGCCGTCGCGTTTCACCACGCGGATGATGGACGGCTATCACCGCGTGCTGGCGCGCTGGCTCGCGCGACCCGTGCTGGTGCTGTGGCTGGTCGTGCCGCTGCTGCTGGCCGGCGGCTTCGCCTATGCCCGCGTCGGCACCGGCTTCATGCCGAGGATGGACGAGGGCGGCTTCATCCTCGATTACCTGTCCAAGCCCGGCACCTCGCTGCAGGAAACCAACCGTCTGCTCAACCAGGTCGAGGCGATCATCCGCGCCAACCCCTACGTGGACACCTATTCGCGACGCACCGGCCTGCAGCTGGGCGGCGGCCTCACCGAGGCCAACCAGGGCGACTTCTTCGTGCGCCTGAAGAACGGTTCGCGACCTTCGACCGAAGAGGTGATGGCGCAGGTGCGCACGGCGGTCGAGGCACAGGTGCCGGGGCTGGACATCGACCTGGCGCAATTGATGGAGGACCTGATCGGCGACCTGGTGGCGGTGCCGCAGCCGATCGAGGTGCAGCTGTACGGCGACGACGAGAAGCAACTGGACGCCACCGCCGCGAAAGTCGCCGCGGCGATCGGCAAGATCCCCGGTGTGGTCGGCGTGCTCGACGGCATCAACCCCGCCGGCGATGCACTGACGGTGCAGGTCGATCCGGCCAGGGCCGCGCTGCAGGGGCTGGACCCGGTCGCGGTCACCGACCAGGTGGCGGCGGCCATCGACGGCACGGTCGCCGCGCAGTTTCCGCTGGGCGGCAAGGTGGTCGGCGTGCGCGTGCGCCTGCCCGAAGGCGCGCACCAGCGGCTCGACCAGGTGGCGGCGCTGCCGATCCGCGCCGCGGACGGCCATCTGTTTCCGCTGTCGCAGGTGGCCACGCTGCGCCAGGTGCAGGGCCAGCCCGAGATCACCCGCAACAACCTCAAGCGCATGGTGGCGGTGACCGGCCGCATCAGCGGCCGCAGCCTCGGCGCCGCCATCGCCGACGTGAAGCAGGTGCTGGCCCGCCCGGGGCTGTTGCCCAAGGGCATGTTCCACCAGCTCGGCGGCGTCTACCAGCAGCAGCAGGCGGCATTCCGCGGGCTCACCATCGTGCTGCTGGCGGCGATCGCGCTGGTGTTCACCCTGCTGCTGTTCCTGTACGAGAGTTTCCGCGTGGCGCTGGCGATCCTGGCGATGCCGCTGCTGGCGCTGCCCGGCGTGTTCATCGGGCTGTGGCTGACCGGCATCGAACTGAACATCTCCTCGATGATGGGCATGACGATGATCGTGGGCATCGTCACCGAGGTGGCGATCTTCTACTTCTCCGAGTTCGATGACGCGCAGCGTCGCCTCGCGCTGCACGACGCCCTGCACGACGCCGGCACGCACCGCACCCGGCCGATCCTGATGTCGACCCTCGCCGCGATCCTGACCCTGTTGCCGCTGGCGCTGGCGCTCGGCCAGGGCTCGCAGATGCAGCAGCCGCTGGCGGTGGCGATCATCGCCGGCATGCTGCTGCAGCTGCCGCTGGTGCTGCTGGTGATGCCGGTGCTGTACGCGCTGCTGCGCCGTCGCGACACGCCGCGCGCCGCGCCTGCCGAATGATGTTTTCCGTCCCCACGCCCAGGTGACCGCCATGCAAAGACACAGACTGCTTCGCTCCCTCGTGCCGGCCGCGCTGGCCTTGCTGCTCGCGCCTGCGGCGAGCCATGCCGCGGCGCCCGCCCCGGTGCCGCGATTGCTGTCGAGCCTGCGGCTGGGCGGCGCGGGCGGCTGGGATTACCTCAGCTTCGACGCCGCGCGGCGGCACCTGTTCGTCAGTCGCGGCGATCGCGTGCTGGTGATCGATGTCGACCGCGGCAAGCAGATCGGCACCATCGCCGATACGCCCGGCGTGCACGGCATCGCGATCGCCGACGATCTGCAGCGCGGCTTCACCAGCAACGGCCGCGGCGCCTCGGTGACCGCGTTCGACCTGCACACGTTCGAGCCGGTGGCCACCATCACCGGCACCGGCGAGAACCCTGACGCCATCGTCTACGACGCCCCCTCGCAGCACGTGCTGACCTTCAATGGCAGGAGCCATTCGGCCAGCGTGATCGACCCGGCCAGGGACGCGGTGATCGCCACCATCGCGCTGCCCGGCAAGCCGGAGTTCGCGGTGTCCGATGGCGCCGGCCACATCTACGACAACATCGAGGACAAGTCCGAGCTGGTGGAGATCGACACCGCCGCCAATACGGTGCTGCACGTCTGGCCACTGGCGCCGTGCGAGTCGCCCAGCGGGCTGGCCATCGACGTCGCGCACCATCGGCTGTTCTCGGTCTGCGACAACCGCCTGATGGTCGTCACCGATGCGCGCGACGGCCACCAGGTCGCCCGCGTGCCGATCGGCGACGGCCCGGATGGAGTGGTGTTCGACGCTGCGCAGTCGATGATCTACAGCGCCAACGGCGGCAGCGGCACGATCACCGCGATCCATCAGGACGACGCCGACCACTATCGCGTCCGTGCCACCCTTGCGACCCAGGTCAGCGCGCGCACGCTGACACTGGACCCGAAGCTGCACCGGCTCTATCTCTCCGCCGCGCGTTTCGGCAGCGCGCGG
>MKTU01000023.1:0-8522 GCA_001898415.1 Rhodanobacter sp. 67-28
AGCTGCAATCGAAGAGGTGGATGCAGCTTAAACCCGAGCGAAATCTGTCTTGACAGATGGGTCCACTCTAGTCCTCACTGGGACTTTCATCCCGCATCTGCGCGGCATAACTGAGCGCGAGATCGTATTGGCCTGCCTCGGTATACAACAGGGAAGCTACGCCCAGGGCTTGTTGCCGGGCTCTACGCTCCGTGACCGTAGGAAGAAGATCGAGCAGTTGACTGAGCCTGGTGAAGGCCTCTTCATAACGGGCCGACAACGTCAACACGTTGATCTGGGTGGAAATCGCGCGCAACCGCAACGTCGGATCCGAACTGTGCTCGATCACGTCATTGAGCAGCCGTACCGAAGCCTTGCTGTCTCCACGGTAAGCGAGCTGGAACGCGTTGAGATAGCGCACGCGCATCTGCTGGTCGGGAGACAGCGTGATCGCGTCGCTGTTCAGTTTCTGCAACACCACCGAGAATTCGGCGAAGTTCGAAGTCTCCAGGCCCTGCGCCTGCCTGAGCAGTTCTTCGGCGTTCGCATCCGGGGACGGCTGGGCCACGGCCACAGCCATCCACAGGGATGTCAGCAGGACAAACCCCGACAGGGATACCCGACGGATGTTCCCCCCACGCATCGGCTATCTGGCAAACGTCACGCGGGAAAGAGGGTCCCGCGAGGGAATCCCGGACTCCTCGCGCGAAGGCGCTTCGTCCTCACCCTCCCCTTCCTCTTCCTCGTCCTGCTTGCCGGGCATCAGGGCGCAATAGATCTTGCTGTCGCCGAGCAGCGACTCGATCAGCGCCGAATCCTTCGCGAGGATCGCGGCAGCCAGCTGCGGGTCAATCTGGGCAACTTCCAAGGCCCCCTCCATATCCTTGGTCGAGGCATGACGCAGTTTCCCGTCTCGTCCCATCCTTTCAAGAAAATCGATCACGTTGGACATCGATAACCTCCGCTGCTGGTCTTTGACTTGCTCGCCAAGTTGATCGGTGGACCGACCACTGACGCTCCCCCACATCCCGCTCCCCGCCCCTCACAACCATGTCCAGCAGGAAACTGGCGCGCTTTACCAGATTTTCTGCTGCCGAATGGCCGGCAACGATGCGTGCGTACACTTCGACGAGCAGCTGCTCTTCAAACAGATGGTCCACCAACGCCATCAGTGCGCCCCTCCCCACCCCTGCCCTGCGACCCAAGGGCAACAACATCACGCCAACTTCGACCCGCATGTTTGCCCGATCATAATGTGAGGAGCCGCAAATACCCATAGCTTCCCGGCTGGATTTTTCCTCGATGACGAAAAAGCGGTCGGTCACGACCGTCTTTCCCCGGCGACAGAGGGTCGCACGGAACCTCTCCACTGCCTCCGCCGGAGTCCACGGCGCACCGACGAAACGCATGGTCTCGGGATCGGTATAGAGCGTATGAAACAGAGCTTCGTCGCTCTGCATCATCGGCCGAAGCCGCACGCTCCTGGCCTTGCGTGAAAACGATTTCAACAGCATCTCCCTGAAGCGGCTGCGCACGGGGCGCCAAAGCCGGGTTTGTGATTGCGCTCGTTACACCACATTCGACTGAACACGCCGGCTGTCGAACAGGCTGACCCGGTTGCGCCCCTCGCGCTTGGCCCGGTAGAGCGCGTCGTCCGCGTCCGTCATCAACTGGCGCAGTTCATATCCCGAGCTGGCGGCGGACGCGACGCCGAAGCTGGCCGAGACAACCACGCCGGAGCCCGCCTCGCCGGCAGGAACCTGGGCAACGGCCAGGCGCATCTGCTCCACGCGCTCCAACACCTGCTCCCGCCCGCACTCGGGCAGCAGCATGCCGAACTCCTCGCCGCCCAGCCGCCCGAACAGGTCGGTGGTCCGCAAGTGCTTCTGGCAGGCCCCCACCGCACGCCGAAGCACGCGGTCGCCCACCGCGTGACCATGGTTGTCGTTGACCTGCTTGAAATGATCCAGGTCGAGCAGCACCAGGCAAGCGTCGCGTCCGGACTTCTGGCAATAGCGCAGCAGCCGTTCCGCCTCGTTGACGAAGTGCTGCCGGTTGAAGATGCCGGTGAGTCCGTCGCGCCGCGCCAGTTTCATGAACTTGAGCTGCGAGCGCTTGATGCGATACGCCCACAAACCGATGGACGCGAGTACCAGCAGCAGCAACAGGATGTACAGGCGGCTGGTTTCGACCTCCTTGCGATCCAGCTCGCCCTGCATCCCGAGCAGCTTGTTTTTCTTGTCCAGCTCTTCGACCTGCAGTTTCTTCGCCAGCACCTTTTGCTCGACGATCTGGTAGGCAAGCGCCTTTGCACTGAGGCGATCCATGTAGCCGTCGTTGGTGACGACGAACTTCTCGAGATTCTCCAGCGCCGCACGGTCGTCGCCGGTCTTCTTGTCGACCCGATAAAGCACGTGGTACGCCCGGGCGGTCGACTCGGAATACGGCCTGCTGGCGTTCGTCACCAGGGCCTGATTGGCAAACTTGGCAGCCGAGACAAGGTCGCCACGCTCCAGGTGCGCCTTGGCCAGAGTGGACTCGAACTCCGCGACCTGGGGCGGAAAGCCTGCTCGCAGCACCTTGGGATAGCTGGTCTGCAACAAGCGGATGGCGGAGTCGAGGCGGCCTTGCCGCATGTCGAAACTCGCCAGCAAATACTGGAAGCTGAGTGCGAAAAGCGTATTGCCTGCCTTGCTGCATGCTTCCGTGCCATCGCGAAGCTGATCGGCAGCCAGCTTCGTGGTGCCACTTTCAAACAAGGCCTCGGACTTGTAGAACCACCCCCTGCAGGCGCTGCGCGTATCAGTGCTCTCATTGATGATCTGATCTGCGTAACGCGAGGAGGCTTCATACTGACCTGCCTCGTTGTACAACTGCGCCGCGACACCAAGTCCCTGCACACGGACATCGTTTTCCTCCATCTTCGGCAGCTGCTCCAGCAGCGAATTCAGCCTGGCGAAGGCTTCCTCGTAGCGGGATTGCGCCACCAGAAGGTCAATCACCGTGGCTTTGGCGCGAAACGCCAGCACGGGATATGCGGTCTGACCCGCGATCGCCGTCAACGGCGGCAAGGCGGCGTCGAAATTGCCGGCAAAAGCGGCCTGCCGGGCCAGAAGATAGCGGCGATGCACTTGCTGCTGCGGAGAAAGCTCCCGCACAGGCTTGGCGAGCCGGCGCATCAATTCGTCGAACTCGACACGATTGGAGGACGGAATGCTTTCCGCCTGTTTCAGCAGTTGCCCGGGGTCGTCCGATATGGACGCGGGTACGGTGGCGAGACCCGCCACTGACCAGAGCAGAAGCGCAGAACATGCGAAAGCCAGCCTGTAGCCGCCAGCCTTGTCCATGGGCTAGTCGGTGGTCGCCAGCGCAGACAAGACAAAGGGCGAATGATCCTCAGTCCCCATCCCTTTTCTCCTTCCTTTCCTCGTCACGCTTCTTTTCCTCGCTTTCCTTGCAGTTGCCGTCACATTCCTCCTGCTCCTCATCGGGCTTGGCCGGGTTGATCAAGCAGCAGAACGGATCCTGCCCAAGCAACGCCTGCAAGCCCGGGCCATTTCTGGCGAGGATCGCCACCCGCATCGCCGGCTCCACCACCGCCCCGGACAGCGCAAACTCCACTTCATCCTGCGACGCGTAACGCAGCTGCGCGTCTTGCCCCAGGGTCTCAAGAAAATCGATAACGTCGAACACCTGATGATTCCCCCTACCTCGCTGATTGACAACTGGCCGCCAGCTCCAGTCTTACTGCGACTCCCTGCTCGCAACGGCGCTCTTGTCAGGCACGGCTGCGCCGAGGCCATCTTACGCTTGGTTTTTGACGCCTTGCAGACTCGATGCGGCAGCATCGCCGGCGGCTTCGGACGCCGCCTTGTCAAGCACATCCAGCCTCGCCCTCATCTCGTGGTCCACCGACAGCGCCCGCGCCGGCGGCACCACCACCGTATCGGCCATGCCCACCTCCGCTTGAGGCAGCTCCCCCAGCGGCAACCGCTCGATCCGCGCCTGCTGGATCGGCAGGGTCGGTGCGCGGTAGATGATGACCTCATGCTCCGGCGGGTAGTCGCGCGAGAGCACCTCGATCAGCAGTTGGCGGTAGGCCGGGCCGGTGGAGAAGCGTGCCAGCGACTGGTCGCCGACCAGGCCCACCTGCCACAGCACCAGGTAGGCCGTGGGGTCGATCCGGCGTCGGTAGAACAGCAGCTGGCTGGCCTCGTAGTGCTGGCAGCCGACGCGGCCGGGGTCGATGCCGAGATCCGCATAGAGACAATCCTCGGCGGAAATGCCCGGCTCCATGTGCGCGGCGTAGCCTTCGCCGCGGGCCACCTCGATCGCCTTGTGCGGCGCCCAGGCGAATACGCCGGGATGGCCGTAGAACACGCCGCACACCTTCTTGCCCGCACGCACCTCGGTGAGGATGGCCTCGACCATCTCGCGGTAGGTCTGCATGCGCGACTTGCCCTCGCGGTAGTACACCTGCAGGCTGCGCACGTCGCGGTGCATGCGCTGCAGCCACAGCTCGACGATGCCGTCGGAGAGGCCGGCGAACACCACGTCGGCCTGCTCGATGTGGCTGCGCGCCAGCGGGCCGAGGTGGGAACCGAGGGTCATGCCCAGGCCCACGCAGACCAGGCTTCCAGCCGCAGGGATTGCTTCCATCGGTTTGCTCGCGAAAATCGGTCAGCCCGTTGTACCCGAATCCCGTTTCGGCGGAAATGCCTCCATCAGCGGCCGGATCAGGTCCAGCGGCAGCGGGAACACGATGGTCGAGGATTTGCCGTTGTTGGACATGTCGGCCAGCGTTTGCAGATAACGCAACTGCAGCGCCTGCGGCTGTTGCGACAGCATCGCCGCAGCATCGCGCAGCTTCTCGGCGGCCTGCATCTCGCCTTCGGCGTGGATCACCTTGGCGCGGCGTTCGCGTTCGGCCTCGGCCTGGCGCGCGATCGCCCGCACCATGGTCTCGTTGAGATCGACGTCCTTGATCTCCACGTTCATCACCTTGATGCCCCACGGGTCGGTGGCCTCGTCCAGGGTGACCTGCAAGGTGTGGTTGATCGACTCGCGCTGGGACAGGATCTCGTCCAGCTCGTGCTGGCCCAGCACCGAGCGCAGCCGCGTCTGTGCCAGCTGGCTGGTGGCCTGCAGGAAGTTCTCCACCTCCAGCACCGACTTGTCCGAGTCGACCACGCGGAAGTACACCACGGCATTGACCCGCACCGAGACGTTGTCGCGCGAGATCACGTCCTGCGGCGGCACATCCAGCACGGTGACCCGCAGGTCCACCCGGATCATCTGCTGCACCACCGGGATCAGCAGCACCAGGCCGGGGCCCTTGGTGCCGGTATAGCGGCCCAGGGTCAGCACCACGCCGCGCTGGTACTCCGGCAGGATCTTGATCGCGGCGAACAGCAGCAAGATGCCGAGGATGATCAACACACCGACGAATCCGAACATGGTCTTCTCCAGTCAAAAACCTCAAACGGTCGCGACGGCAGGGGCCGGCTCGACCCACAACAACAAACCTTGCCGCGACACCACCCGCACGGCGGCGCCCGCCGGCAGGTCGACCGCGCAGCGCACGCGCCAGCGCTCGCCGTGCAGCATCGCCCAGCTCTCGCCGCCGGCAGCCACGCTTTCCAGCAGGCGGCCGGTTTCCTCGACCATCGCGGCCTCGCCGCCGAACGGTGGTGCGCGGCGCGCGCGAAAAACCAGCCACACCACCGTGCCCAGCAGCGCCGCGAAGCCCACCGCGATGCCGCCGATCACGCCCAGGTTGACCGCGTAGCCGGGCACGCCGGTCTTCATCAGCATCACCGAGCCGATCACGAAGGCCACCAGCCCGCCCGCGCCGAAGGCGCCCACCGTGGGATTGACCGCCTCGGCCACCAGCAGGCCGATGCCCAGCGCCATCAGCGCCAACCCGGCGTAATTCACCGGCAGCAGCTGCAAGGCGTACAGGCCCACCAGCAGGCTGATCGCGCCCACGATGCCGGGGAGCATCGCGCCGGGGTGCATCGCCTCCAGCGCCAGGCCGAAGATGCCGCCGAGCAGCAGCAGGTAGGCGATGGTCGGATTGGTGATGATGCCCAGGAAACGGGTGCGCGCGCCCGGCACGTAGTCGCGCACGCTCGCGCCCGCCAGTTGCAGGGTCAGCTGGCGCTCGCCGACGCGTACCGCGCGTCCGTCGGCCTTCGCCAGCAGGTCGGCCACGTCGCCGGCGACGAAGTCGATCACGTGTTGTTGCGCTGCCTCGCTGGCGGTCAGCGTCGCCGCGCCGCGCACCGCCTGCTCGGCCCAGGCCGCGTTGCGATCGCGCAGCTGGGCCAGCGAGCGGATGTAGGCGATCGCGTCGTTCAGCACCTTGTGCGATTCGGCGCTATCGCCGGGCTCATCCTGCGCGGGCGGCGCGCCGGAACCGGCCCTGGCCGGCTCGCTCGCCTTCGGCGCCGGCAACGGCATCGGCGTGGCGCCACCCAGCGATACCGGTGTCGCCGCACCCAGGTGGGTGGCCGGCGCCATTGCGGCGACCTGCCCCGCATAAAGGATGTAGGTGCCGGCCGAAGCAGCGCGCGCACCACCGGGCGCCACGTAGACCAGTACCGGCACCGGCATCGCCAGCATGCGGCCGATGATCTGGCGCATCGACTCGGACAGCCCGCCCGGCGTGTCCAGTTGCAGCACGATCGCCACCGCGCCGTCGGCTACCGCGCGTTGCGCCGCGTCGTCGAAGTACTCCGCTGCAGCCGGCCCGATCGGTCCGTCCAGGGTGATCCGCGCCACCATCGCCGAAGGCGCAGCCACCGGCGGTTCGGCGCGCGACGGGGCCGACGGCACCAGCCACGCCAGCATCAGAACGATCAGCCAGCAGCCACGCATCATGATTCCGTCCTCCGCGCACGGTCTCGCGACGTCGGCCCACTGTAGCCGGTCGGGTGTACAGAAAGCGCTCATTCACGGCAACGGTGCGCTTTCGGTGGACAATCGCCATCCACGCCGGAGAATCCCCATGCCGAAGATCGATCTCAGCCAGGTGCCCGAGCGCAAGGGCTCGGGCTATCCGCCGCCGTTTGCCGCCTTCGCCGGCGCGCGCACCAAGCAGGCGCTGGGCGATGCCGGCGGCCTCGCCGATTTCGGCGTCAATCTCACGCAGCTTCCGCCGGGCGCGTGGTCGAGCCAGCGGCACTGGCATACCGACGAGGACGAGTTCGTCTGCGTGCTGTCGGGCGAGCTGGTGCTGATCACCGACGACGGCGAGCAGCCGCTGCGCACGGGCGAGTTCGCGGCGTTCCCGAAGAACTGTCCCGACGGTCATCACCTGGTCAACCGGAGCGCACAGACAGCCGTCTATCTGGAGATCGGCAGTCGCCACGCGGACGACCGCTGCCACTACCCCGACATCGACCTGCACTGGGACAGCGCGGCCGGCGTCTACACGCACAAGGACGGCTCGCCGTATCCGTAGGAGCCCGCTTGCGGGCGATGCTTTAGTAGCCGGGATTCGGGATTCGCGAGAGCATCGCCCGCAGGCGGGCTCCTACCCGTTGATGAGTCGGCAGCCTGGCTATTTCAGCGTGGCGGCTCCAGTGGCCGAACCCGCCGCAGCAGGCTGCAGGTGCTGGCCGACCAGCAGGCCGCGGATCGTGCGCAGCCGGGCCTTGATCTTCGCTTCGTTGGCCGCTCCGGTGCGCAGCAGCAGGCGCTGGCCGGCGGAGCGCGCTTCCAGCCCCGGATCGGCGAACACGTACTGGCCCCTGGACGGCAGCAGTGCCGGCGGCGTGGCGGGCTCGGGCGCGGCGAGCAGGTTGTCGATCACCACGATCAGGCGGTCATTGAAGTAGCCGTGCGGGTAGCCCAGGTGTTCGTAGGCCTGCTGGAACAGCGGATAGGCGTGCACGTACCAGGCTACCAGCGCCTGCGGATCGACCTGCTCGACGATCGCCATGTACGGCGCATAGCGTGCGGCGTTGGCTTCGCCGATCACGGTTTGGCCGTCCATCTCGCCGGTGACGAAGGCACCCTTGGGCGGCCGCGCGGGCATCATGATGCCGCCGAGGCTGCGCCCGGGCATGGCGTCGATGCTGGCCACGATGCGGTTGATGATCTGCGGGTGCACCAGCAGCAGCGACAGCTCGCTGTCGCCGGCCAGCCGCTGCAGGGCGGCCAGCACGTCGTCGTCGCTCTGGTCCAGCGCCGGCAGCGGTGCGGTGGAAGCGCTGGCTGGGGTGGCCTGCACTTGCGCGATCGGATGCTGGATCGGCGGCGCCGCGGTGCTGCCGCTCGACGCCGGGGTCGCGGTTTCCGCCAGCGGCGGACCGGCCGCCTCCGGCTGCATGGCCCGGCGTACCAGCCACACGCCCGCTCCGATCAGGACGATCACCACGACCGCCGCGGCGATCCAGCTGCCCGTTGATGCCTGTCTGCGCATGCTCGCTCCGCTTGCTGTTCTCGATACCCGCTGTGACTCGCCGGTGCACAAAACGTTCACCCTCTCACGCGGAAGAGCCGGCGGGCCGTGCCCGCCCTGCACGCCCGAAAATGGG
>MKTU01000023.1:8549-55394 GCA_001898415.1 Rhodanobacter sp. 67-28
AGATACCGAGGAACACCAGGGTCATGCCCAGGCTGATCCCCACGCCGACGTCCGACACGCCGTAGAAACTCCAGCGGAACCCGCTGATCAGGTACACCACCGGGTTGAACAGGGTCACCTTCTGCCACAGCGGCGACAGCATGTGGATCGAGTAGAAACTGCCGCCAAGGAAGGTCAGCGGCGTGACGATCAGCAGCGGCACCAGTTGCAGCTTCTCGAAGTTGTCCGCCCAGATGCCGATGATGAAGCCGAACAGGCTGAAGGTCACCGCGGTGAGCACCAGGAACGCGACCATCCACAGCGGGTGCGCGATCTCGAAGGTGACGAACAGCCGCGCAGTGGCCAGGATGATCGCGCCCAGGATGATCGACTTGCTCGCCGCCGCGCCGACGTAGCCGGCGACGATCTCGAACGGCGACACCGGCGCCGACAGGATCTCGTAGATGGTGCCGACGAACTTGGGGAAATAGATCCCGAACGAGGCGTTGGAGATGCTCTGCGTGAGCAGCGACAGCATCACCAGGCCCGGCACGATGAAGGCGCCGTAGCTGACCCCGTCGATGCCGTTCATGTGCGAGCCGATCGCCGCGCCGAACACCACGAAGTACAGCGATGTGGAGATCACCGGCGAGACGATGCTCTGCAGCAGCGTGCGCCGCGTGCGCGCCATCTCGAAGCGGTAGATCGCGCGGATGCCGTGGATGTTCATGCGCGCTCCCTGACCAGGTCCACGAAGATGTCCTCCAGCGAGCTCTGGCTGGTCCTGAGATCCTTGAAGTCGATGCCCAGTTCGCCCAGCCGGCGCAGCAGCACGTCGATGCCGCTGCGCTCGTCCTGCGCGTCGAAGGTGTAGACCAGTTGCTGGCCGTCAGCGGACAACTCCAGCGCGTGGCCGGAAAGTTCGGCGGGGATCGCCGCCAGCGGCGACTGCAACTGCAGGGTAAGTTGCCGCCGGCCGAGCCTGTTCATCAGCTCGGCCTTGTCCTGCACCAGGATCAGCTCGCCCTTGTTGATCACCCCGATGCGGTCGGCCATCTCCTCGGCCTCGTCGATGTAATGCGTGGTGAGGATGATGGTGACGCCACTGGCGCGCAGGCCGCGCACCATGGTCCACATGTCGCGGCGCAGCTCCACGTCGACGCCGGCGGTGGGTTCGTCCAGGAACAGGATGCGCGGCTCGTGCGACAGCGCCTTGGCGATCATCACCCGGCGCTTCATGCCGCCGGACAGGGTGATCATCTTGTTGTCCTTCTTGCTCCACAGCGAGAGGTCCTTCAGCACCTTCTCGATGTACGCCGGGTCTGGCGCCCTGCCGAACAGGCCGCGGCTGAAGCTGACCGTGTTCCACACCGTCTCGAACGAGTCGGTGGTCAGCTCCTGCGGCACCAGGCCGATCTGCGAGCGCGCGGCGCGGTATTCGCGCACCACGTCGTGGCCATCGGCCAGCACGGAGCCTTCGCTGGGATTGACGATGCCGCAGATGATGCTGATCAGGGTGGTCTTGCCGGCGCCATTGGGGCCGAGCAACGCGAAAATCTCGCCCTGGCGGATCTGCAGGTCGATCGGCTTGAGCGCCTGGAAACCGGAGGCGTAGGTCTTGCTGAGCTGTCTGACGTCGATGATCGGCTGCACGCGATCTCCTGGGCCTGGGGACGGGCGACGGGGACGGGCGATGGTATGCCCTTCGCCGCGCCACGGCCAGCCGCTGCCGCACCCCTGGACTTCGGCGCCGCGCCTGCGCTCAGGGCGAACGGCGATGTCGTTTCCCGCTCCCCATTCCCGATGCCGCCCGACGGCACGCCCTTCCCCGCAGGCGGGCCGCCCATCTTCCTCGCCACCGCGCTGATCCCGCTCTCGCTGGTGGTCGCCAGCATCGGCCTGCTGCCGTTGCTCGAAGGCCAGGAACTGCCGCCGGAACCGGCGGTCCTTCGTGAGGAGAACATGGCCCGCCGGGCCGCAGCCATCGCCGCCGTCGTCTCGGACGAGGTCTCGCACCGGCGGGTGCGCGAGATCGACCTGCAGGAAGCACACTACCGCCAGACCGCACGCCCCGGTTCCGCGATCCTTCCGGCCGATCGCTCCACGCATTCCCCAGGGAACCAGACCATGCGCATGTTCCGCCAGTTGCTCATCGTGGCAACCCTCGCCATCGCAGGACCCGCTGCCGCCGCCAGCCTGCCGAACCGGCCGGTGCCGTCGCTGGACCTGCATCGGTATGCCGGCCAGTGGTACGAAATCGCGCGCCTGCCGATGTACTTCGAACGCGAGTGCCTCGATGCCGTCGTCGCCACGTACACGCCGAATCCCGACGGCACCATCCACGTGCACAACACCTGCCGCACCCGCAAGGGCCGGTCGTCGGTCGACGGCGTGGCGCGGATGAAGAAACACCAGCCGGCCGCGCTGGAAGTGCGCTTCGCGCCTGCCTGGCTGACCTGGCTGCCGATGGCATGGGCCGACTATTGGGTGATCGAGGTGGACGCCGGCTACCAGTGGGCGGTGATCGGCGGCCCCGGCCGCAACCACCTGTGGATACTCTCGCGCCAGCCCACGATGGATCCCGCACTTTTGCAGACCCTCGTGGAGCACTCGCGCCAGCGTGGCTATCCGGTCGACCGATTGATGATGACCGCACCCGCCGGTGCGCCGGACCGGCCCGCGGAAAGCGCGCCGGCGCCGAACGGAACCCCGCCCCTCCACGACCGTGACCTCAGGCCGGCGGCACCGGAAACGCGCGGATGATTTCGAACGTCGCGATCGCGCAGGCGGTGGCCACGTTCATCGACGAATGCGCGCCCAGCATGGGGATGTGCACGGTCTGGTCGGAGCCGTCCAGCAAGGCCTGGCTTACGCCGCGGTTCTCCGAACCGAGCACCAGGCAGATGCGCTCGCCCGCGGCCACCGGCAACTCGCGGATGTCGATGCTGGCGCTGGTGAGCTCCAGGCTGACGATGCGGTAGCCGGCGGCCTTCAGTTCGTGCACTACCGGCAGCGGATCGTCGTCGTGGCGGAACGGCACGTGCTGCTCGGTCGCACGCGAGGTCTTGCGCAACTTGCGGTTGGGCGGCACCGCCGAAGCGCCGGTGAGGTGGATCATCTCCACCCCCAGCGCGTCGGCAATGCGGAACACGCTGCCCACGTTCATCGGCACCTCGAAGTCGTGCACCAGGTAGCGCAGCGCGAACGCGGAACGCGCCGGGCGATGCTGCCAATGGTCGAGCTGCCGGTTCGCCATGCCGCGACCGGCTCAGGCCAGCAAGAGCAGCAGGGGCGCGGCAATCCCGCCCAGCAGCACGGCGCCGAACAGCCGCGGCCGGCGAGTGAAGCGCCACGCCATGTACAGCCCGCTGCACACCGACATGAACAGGCCCAGCGCGATCGCGGCGAAGAAGATCTTCATCGGCAGCAGGTTGCGGCGCGCACCGGGTGCCGCGGGCGCGCCCTGCACCGCTGCCCGCGCGACCGGCGCGGCCTCGGCCACCGCTGCCGCCGGACGCGGACGCCGCACCGGTACCTCCAGGGTCTGCTTCTTGTGCAGCTGCGCCATGCTGGCCAGCCACGCCGGTGGCGCGTAGCTGCTGCCGCGGCTGGCCTCATGCAGGCCGAAGGTCTGCAGGCCGCCGCTCACCGCCAGGAACAGCAGCATCGGCGCGGTGAACACGCCGAGGTAGAGATGGCAGCTGCGAACGAAGCGGATCAGGCGATGCGACGACGGCATGGGCGGCGATATCCACGAAACGGGCGCACAGGGTACGCCGCTGCATGGCGCACCGGCCAGCCGTTGGCACGGCAATCCGCACTGCTGCTAACCTCGCCGCTGGACCGCCGCGATCGCGTTGCCGTGGCTCGGCGTCCACCATCGGTCGGAGCAGTGCGTGGCTTTCGAAATCGAAGAGCGTCGGATCGACGTGGCCGATCTGCAGCTGGGCATGTTCGTGTGCCGGCTGGATCGGCCATGGGAGGAGACGCCATTCGCACTGCAAGGTGTCGCGCTGACCCGGCTGGAGGACATCGAGACCCTGCAGCAGTTGTGCCGCGAGGTCTGGGTCGATGCGCGCCGCCTGGTGCCACCGGACGCGCCGCAGGCGCTGATGCGCGCCGACGCCCCGCGCCACCGCTTCAGCAGCCGCACCCATTACGCCGATCTCGCCGCGGTCGAGGACGAGGCGCCACGTGCCCGCGCCGCGCTGGAGAACGCCTCGCAGATCGTCGATGGCCTGTTCGAGGACGTGACCAGCGGCCGCGAGCTGTCGGTCGAGCGCGTCGAGAAGGCGGTGCGCCCACTGGTGGCCACCGTGCTGCGCAGCGCGGATGCGTTCTTCCTGGTGGAGGGCCTGCGCCGCAGCGACAGCTATTCCTACAGCCACGCGGTGAGCTGCAGCGCGCTGGCCGCCGCGTTCGGCCGACACATGGGTTTCGACGAGGAGACCATCTTCAGCCTCGCCGCCGGCGGACTGCTGATGGACGTGGGCAAGACCCGCCTGCCGGAGCAACTGCTGCAATATCCGGGTTCGCTGGCTCCCAGCGAGGTCGACATCATCCGCTCGCACATCGGCCACGGGCTGGCCCTGCTGGACGAGGCAGGCATCGCCAACCTCGACGTGCTCGACATCGTGCGCACCCACCACGAGCGCCACGACGGCAGCGGCTACCCGGACGGCCTGGCCGGCCACGCCATCCCGATCAGCGGGCGCATGCTCGGCATCATCGACAGCTACGACGCGATGTCCAGCGCGCGTCCCTACCGCGCGCCCATTTCACGCCACCAGGCGCTGCAGCAGATCTACGCCGCACGCAACCGCCTGCATCAGGCCGAGATGATCGAGCAGTTCCAGGTCTGCCTCGGCGTCTACCCCACCGGCTCGCTGGTGGAACTGAGCACCGGCGAGGTGGCGATCGTGATGGCGCAGAACCAGGTGCGCCGGCTGCGCCCGCGGGTGGCGATCCTGAGCGAGCCGAACAAGCAGCCGCTGGACGATTTCCGGGCGGTGGACCTGATGCAGCTGGACGACGACGAGGGCGTGGACATCGTGCGCAGCCTGGCGGTCGGCGACTACGGCATCGATGCCAGCCGCTTCTTCCTGTAATGATGACCACCCCGACGCCCGTCCGCCCGCCTTCCCCCTGGCCCGCCGCCGCATGCTGAATCGCGAACACATCTTCGAGCAGATCGACGCGCACATCCGCGCCAGCGCAGGCGAGCGTTTCGCCGTGCTGATGCTGCGCGTGCCCGGCCTGCGCGAGATCAGCCTGCGCTTCGGCTACGCCCAGGGCGAACAGGCCGAGGACATGGCGCATGCGCTGATCCAGCGTTCGCTGCGTCCGATCGACCGCGTGTTCCGCGCCGGCGACGACAGCTTCGTCGTGCTGCTGCCGGATATGCTCAGCGCCAACCACGCCCTGCTCGCCGGCACGCGCCTGACCCAGGCCTTCGAGCAGCCGCTGGACGGAACCGCCTCGCCCTGGCTGGTGCGGCCGGTGATGGGCATCGCGCTGTATCCCGACCACGGCCCCGGCGCCGACCGCCTGTGTCGCCGCGCCAGCATGGCGCTGGACGAGGCGCAGCGGCGCGGCGAGCTGTACGTGGTCTACGCGCCGCACGACACCCAGGTCGAGATCTTCTACGACGAACTGCGCGAGGCGCTGGACGCCAACCGGCTGCAGGTGTTCTTCCAGCCGATCTGGAACCTGCAGAGCGACCGCCTGGCCGGCGCCGAATCGCTGGCGCGCTGGAGCAGCCCCAACCACGGCGAGGTCTCGCCCGCCAACTTCGTGCCGTTCTCCGAGCAGAGCGACCTGATCTCGGTACTCACCCGCTGGAGCATGAACACGACCCTGCGGCACGTGGCCAGCCTGCCCTCGTTCCAGGGCCTGCGCTTTGCGATCAACTTCTCGCCGCGCGTGCTGTCGCGCCCGGGCATGGTGGAGCAATTGACCGGCGCGCTGGAAATCTGGGGCGTGCCACCGACGGCGGTGATCGTGGAGATCACCGAGACCACCCTGGTCAACGACCTCGAGCTGAGCGTGCAGGTGTTGCGCCGGTTGCGCGACCGCGGCATCGGCATCGCGATCGACGATTTCGGCACCGGCTACGCCTCGATCGCCTACCTGCGCCAGTTCCCGGCCACCGAATTGAAGATCGACCAGTCGCTGATCGGCGCCATCCGCAGCGAACCGCATACCGCCAAGCTGGTGCGCGCCATCATCAACATGGCCCACCACATGGACCTGGCCACTACCGCCGAAGGCATCGAGGATGCCGCCACCCAGGCGCTGCTGATCGACATGGGCTGCGACTTCGGCCAGGGTTTCCATCTCGGCCGTCCGCAACCGGCCGCCGACTTCATCGCGCGCTTCGCCACCACGGTGCCGCCCGCGTGAGCGCGCACCGGACCACGCCACAGGGTGGTTCCCGTCGCGCCCGGAACCATGGGCGCCGCTGAGGTCGGCGGCGGCATCCGCTTCGCGCTCGACGGCGCCAGCAAGCGCTACGGCGACGTCGTGGCGCTGCAGCCGATCGAGCTGGCATTCGAGGCCGGCAGCACCACCGCGCTGATCGGCAGCAGCGGTTCGGGAAAGTCCACCGTGCTGCGCCTGCTGCTGGGGCTCGAGCGCAGCGACAGCGGCTGCGTGCGCGTGGACGGCCGCGCCCTGCAGCCGGCCGACATCCTCGCCTTGCGCCGTCGCGTGGGCTACGTGATCCAGGACGGCGGGCTGTTTCCGCACCTCACCGCCATGGGCAACCTCGGCCTGCTGCCGCAGCACCTGGGCTGGGCGCCGCAACGCATCCGCGAACGAGCGCAGGCGCTGGCGCAGCTCACCCGGCTGCCGTCGGACGCGCTGGCGCGCTACCCGGCCGAACTCTCCGGCGGCCAGCGCCAGCGCGTGGCGCTGATGCGCGCGCTGATGGTCGACCCCGACGCCTTGCTGCTGGACGAACCGCTGGGTGCACTGGACCCGATCGTGCGCCACGAATTGCAGGAGCAGTTGCAGCGCATCTTCGGCGAACTGGGCAAGACGGTGATCGTCGTCACCCACGACCTGGCCGAGGCGGCCTGGTTCGCCCCCCGGCTGGTGCTGCTGCGGCGCGGCGCGGTGGTGCAGGACGGCAGCTACGCGGATCTGCGCGACCGCCCGGCCGACGACTTCGCGCGCCAGTTCGTGCAGGCGCAACGCACGCTGCCGGCCACGCCATGACCGGCATGCCTGCCCGCATCGCCATCGTGCTGCTCGCCGGCCTGCTGCCGGTGCTGGCGATCGCGCAACCGGTGCGGATCGGCTCCAAGCAATTCACCGAGTCGGTGATCCTGGGCGAGATCGCGCGACTGGCCGCACGCGATGCCGGCGTCCAGGCCGTGCACCAGCGCGAGCTGGGTGGCACCCGCATCCTGTGGAAGGCCCTGCAGCAGGGCGACATCGACGCCTACCCCGAGTACACCGGCACACTGAACCACGAGCTGCTGCAAGACGTGCCGGCCGACGCCGACATCGCCACCTTGCGCGCCCGGCTGGAACCGCTGGGCATCGGCATCACCGACCCACTCGGTTTCGACAACACCTACGCGATCGGCATGCGTCAGGACGAGGCGGCGCGACTGGACATCCGCCGCATCTCCGACCTGCGCGCGCACCCGTCGCTGCGCTTGGGCTTCTCCAACGAGTTCATGGACCGCGGCGATGGCTGGCCGGGTTTGCGTCGCGCCTATGCCCTGCCGCAAACGAAGGTCAGCGGGCTGGATCACGTGCTGTCCTACCGCGCGGTGGCCAGCGGCGCGGTGGACGCGATCGACCTGTACAGCACCGATGCGGAGATCCCGTACTACCACCTGCGCGTATTGCGCGACGACCGCCACTACTTTCCGCGCTACCAGGCGGTGTTCCTGTACCGGCTGACGCTGCAGCGCGACCAGCCCGCCTTCGTCGCCGCCCTGCGCCAGCTCGCCGGCCGCATCGACGAGCCGGCGATGCGCGCGATGAATGCCGCGGTGAAGCTGGACCGTCGCCGCGACAGCGCGGTGGCCGCCGACTTCCTCGGCACGCAGGTGGACGCGGGGTGGCGCGGCCCGTGGCAGCGGTTGCGCCAGCGCAGCGTGGAGCACGTCGAACTGGTGGCCGTGTCGCTGGGCCTGGCGTTGCTGCTGGCCATTCCGCTCGGCATCGTGGCCGCGCGCCGGCGCCGGCTGGGGCAGCTGGTGATCGCCGCCACCGGCGTGCTGCAGACGGTGCCGTCGCTGGCGATGTTCGTGTTCATGATCCCGCTGCTGGGCATCGGCACCTGGCCGGCGGTGGCTGCGCTGTTCCTGTACAGCCTGCTGCCGATCGTGCGCAACACGCATGCCGGCCTGGCCGGCATTGCGCCGGAACTGATCGAATCGGCCGCGGCGCTCGGCCTTCCGCCGCGGGTGCGGCTGCGCCGCATCGAGTTGCCGCTGGCCATGCGCCCGATCCTGGCCGGCATCAAGACCGCGGCGGTCATCAACGTGGGCACGGCCACCCTGGCCGCGCTGATCGGCGCCGGCGGCTACGGCCAACCGATCCTCACCGGCATCCGGCTGGACAGCATGGCGCTGATCCTGGAAGGCGCGATTCCGGCGGCGGTGCTGGCGCTGCTGGTGCAGGGTGTGTTCGAACTGGTCGAGCGGTGGCTGACGCCGCGGGGGCTGCGCTTGCAGCCGCGGCAGTGACGCAAGCCCGGTGCGCAATTGCTGACGCGAGACAAGAAGGGACGAGGGTCGTCGAACGACCGCTCGTCCCATGAAGTTGTTCATCCACTGACAATCACTGCTGCGGCGGTGAAATCTTCCGACAGCCATTGATCGTGCAGTAGTAATACTGGCATGGCTGCTGGTTGCCGCCGCCTTGGCAAACTTGCACAAAACAGCCGTTTGCGTCGCATAGCGACCCATTCTGCGGCGTAATCGTCACTGGAATGGAGTTGTCGCTGTACGGCCCCGCAGGGGCAGTGGCGTTCGGTGCAGTGCTGACCCAAGCATTCTGTGCATGCAACCCGGTAACGGAGAACCCCAGAACAACAGTCGCGGCAATTGCAATTGCGCGGAGCATCATGTTGAGCACCTCTCGTTGACAAACACCCCGAGGCGAGTGGCGGTTTACTCCTGCCGCGGTGAAGTGTCAAATCATCGATAGGCAAGCACATGAGCAAAAGGAGATAGTCGGGTCGCTCAGTCCAAAGCAAATGCTGCGCGACCGCGGACTCGCGTGTGCTGCCGCGTTGATCCCGAAACCAAGGGCCACCTCACGGTGATCCTTTTTACTCAGCACTACTGATCGCCCAAATCGCACAGCGACAAGCAGGCACTCCGCTACGCGCCCCCTTGGTTTGGCTATGCTTGGCGGCTCCATCACGAGGTTGCCGCTATGTACCGTATCGTGCCGCTATTGCTGTTTCTGGCGAGCCTGCCGTTCGTGGCTAGCGCGGCCACGCCTGTGCAAGAGGCGTTGTCCGGCTTGCCGCATGTGTCGTTCCCGGCGCCGCACCGCGTTGCCTCGGGCCGTCTGCAGGCGAGCGACATCGCCGCGCTGAAGGCAGCCGGTGTCGCTCAGGTGATCGACCTCAGCGTCGACAGCGAGACACCTGCCTTCGATGAGGCGGCTGCGATACGCCAGGCCGGCATCGGCTACGCCAACCTGCCGATCCACGGCGCCGGCGACCTGACCCGGGCGAACGTGATCCGCTTCGACCGGTTGCTGCGCGAGGCCGGCGCGCAGGAGACCCTGGTGCATTGCGCCAGCAGCAACCGGGTTGGCGCGATGATCGCGCTGCGCGCGGCCCTGATCGACGGCAAATCGAGCGAAGCCGCGCTGGCGGAAGGCCGCCGCTGGGGCATGAAGAGCCTGGAGCCGGCGGTGCGCGAACGCCTGCAGGCCTGGTCGGACGGCAAGGAACACGGAGGGTAAGGAATACCATCCCGCGCCGCGCTGATCCGGCCGCGTAGGGCGGGCACTGCCCGCCGCTCCTGGCGACGCGTTGGAAATCGGCGGGCGGTGCCCGCCCTACGGCGGCGGGCGGTTGCGTTACCATGCGCGCCACCTTCACCGTCGCGGCGATCGGCCCTGGCTCCCAATCTCCCCTCGCCGCCACCTTCCGCGTTGCCTTCGCGCGCGGTGCTGCTGATGCTGGCCAGCGCCAGCCTGTTCGCGCTGATGGCGGTGTCGATCCGGCTGGCCTCGGCGCAGCTGCATCCGTTCCAGATCACCTTCTTCCGCAGCACGTTCGGCGCGCTGTTCGCGCTGCCGCTGCTGGTCGGGCCGGGCTGGTCGCTGCTGCGCACGCCGCGCTTCGGCTTCTACGTGATGCGCTGCGTGCTGGGCATGGGCGGCATGCTGGCCGGCTTCTGGGCGATCGTGAACCTGCCGCTGGCCGAGGCGGTGGCGCTGTCGTATTCCTCGCCGCTGTTCGTGACCATCGGCGCGGTGATCTTTCTCGGCGAGGTGGTGCGGCGGCGGCGCTGGAGCGCGGTGGTGGCGGGCTTCATCGGCGTGCTGGTGATCGTGCGCCCGGGCAGCGCCGCGTTCGCCCCGGGCAGCCTGGTCGCGCTGCTGGCGGCGGGGCTCACCGGCGCGGTGACCATCAGCATCAAGTCGCTGACCGGCAGCGAGCCGGCGGACCGCATCGTGCTGCTGACCACCTTGCTGTGGGTGCCGCTGTCGCTGCCCGCGGCGCTGGCCGTGTGGCAATGGCCGCACGCCACCATCTGGCCGTGGCTGGTGCTCTCCGGCGCGCTGGGCACCGGCGGCCACTATTGCTGGACGCGCGCGCTGCGCCAGGCCGAGGCCTCCATGCTGGCGCCCTTCAGCTACCTGCAGTTGCTGATCGTGGCGGTGCTGGCGTGGTGGATCTTCGGCGAGGCGGTAGATCACTACACCGCGCTGGGCGCGGCCATCATCATCGGCGCCAGCCTCTACATCGCCCAGCGCGAGCACGCGCTGACGCGACAACAGCGCACAAGCACGCCGCAGGTCCGCGCGGAGCCGCCAATCTAGGCCTCCGCCGACCAGCGCCTCATTCGTCAGGGAGTGCCGGCAAGTCAGGCATGTTGGCCAGTTCGGCCAACATGTCGACCGCGGCCGGGGCGGGTTCGCTCGCCAACGGCCAGCGGCCGATCACTTCATGGCTGGCCTGGCCGAAGAAGCTGCGGATCAGCACGAACTCCTCCGCGCGCCACCGGATCGGCTTGATCGATTCCTCGATCGCGTCGATCGCCGGCCCGTGCTGCAAGGCCACGTGCGGATGGAAAATGGAGACGCCGTTGACTTGAAGTCCCTGCGCGCGCTGTGCGGCGGCGATCGCCTTGCGCAGCTCCAGCGCCGCCGCGGCGGTGACCGGGTCCGCGCACAGCACGAAGGGAAACTGCCCGCCGGTGGGGATGCAGCGCATGGCGGCGTCCAGCGTGATCGTGAACGCGTTGCCCCGCACCGCGGCGCCCGCGGCCAGCATGGCGCGCTCCGGCGACAGCTGCGGCCGTTCGGGCCGGCCCATCGGGCACAAGGCAAGGTGCAGGTTGTCGACCGACACCGGCACGCCGCTGGCGCGCTGCGAGCGGCGAAAACGCGCGGCCACGTTGGCGATCTCCACGCGCGCGTGGCCGTCGGGGCGCACCGCGAAGAAATAATCGATGCCTGCGGCAAGTTCGGCGGGGGGCGTCGGGGTCAAGCCGGTACCTCCACGACAGTCGCTGTGACGAATGCTGTTCGCAACACCATACTCCGCGCCGCACAAGCCGGGTGTGATCCGCGTCGCCGGCCACGGCGTTCGCCAATGACCGGACCCGCCGCCGCCGGCCATGCTGCCCGGCCCCTGACACCGGCTCAGCGCAGCTGGCTGTCCTTGCTGCCACGGCGGTTGTACAGGCTGGCGGCGCGCTCGCTGTCGCGCTCCTGCTGGCAGGCCACGCACAAGCGCACGCCGGGCACGGCGGCGCGGCGCGCCGCGGGGATCGGCGCTTCGCATTCCTCGCAATGGGTCAGGCCCGGGCCCTTGCGCAATTGCTGGCGCGCCCGCTGCACACCGTCGTTGACGGTGGCATCGATCTGATCCTGCACGGCGCCGTCGCCGGCCCAGCCGGTTGCCATGGTGCTGCCTCCGCGAAGCAGGGTCGCGGGCAGGCCGCTCAGTGCGCCTTCGCCCGCAAACCCTGGATATATCCAAGCTCAGCCAACGACTTGGGTTCGCCGGGCACGAGTTTCAAGCAACCCTGGTAGGCCCCGGTCGCCTCGTCGAGGCGATGCAGCTCAACCAGCGCGTAGCCCTGGCCGCGCAGGGCCACGCACTTCAAGCGGACGGCATCTTCGGGGGTGGCGCCACTGATCCCCGCATCGCCCTCCGCTTCCTGGTACAGGGCCAGCATCTTCTCCCAGTCACCGCTGCGCTGGTAGGTGAACGCAAGTTCGCTCTTGTACTGGCTGTCCATCGGCGACAACACCAGGGCCTTTTCCAGCTCGGCGCGCGCATCGGCATAGCGGGCCATCTCGCTGTAGGCGTAGCCGCGCGCCCAGTACGCCTGCGCCCAAGCCGGGCCGATCACCTGCACGGGCACGTCGGCGTTGCCGTTGACTGCCTTGGCGCCCATGCCGGCGTAGGCGAGCGCATCGACCAGGCCGCGGGCGCAGAACACCTTGCCCGGCTTGCCCGCGTAGATCGCCTCGTACTTGCTGACGACTTCGGTCAGCGGCCCGTCGATCGCCAGCTGGATCTTGCCCGCCTCGATCATCTTCAACGCGTCGAGCACTTTCTGTTCGTCGGCATCGGCAACCTGCTTGCCCGCCTCGTCGAGCGACAGGGTGATGGTACTGTCCGGCTTGACCGCGGCGTGCGGCGCGCAGCCGGCCAGCGTGAACGCGGCGAGCAGTGCCGCGCCGGCGAAGAGTCGTTTCATGGCATTCCCCCGAAATGATGCAGGGCGAGGATAGCCGAAGCGGGCCTGCGTCCATTGGCAGCAGGGCCAGACCGTCGGGAAGTGCCAGAATGGGCCATTCACCCACGCCAGGAGAACGCGTCGTGAGCACGCCATCGCCCACCACCACCGAGCAGCCTGCGCTGCGCAGCGACGAGAGCGTCGCCAAGCAGCTGTTCCTGGGCAACATCCTGGAAGAGAACCTGTTCCCCTACCCGCAGATCCGTGCCCGCGACCGCGAAATGCTGGGCGCGATGACCGACGCGATCGACCAGTTCCTCGCCGACAAGACGGCCGAACTGAAGCAGTACGACCGCGACGCCGAACAGCCGGCCGAGTTCATCCAGGCGCTGCGCGAGATGGGCCTGTTCGGCCTGATCATTCCCGAGGCGTTCGGCGGCATGGAGCTGTCCAACGGCGCCTACGCCCGCGTGCTCGGCCAGACCAGCAGCCACGACAGCTCGGTGTCGCTGACCATCGGCGCGCACAGCTCGATCGGCATGAAGGGCCTGCTCTTGTTCGGCAGCGACGAACAGAAACAGCGCTACCTGCCGAAGCTGGCCACCGGCGAGATGATCGCCGCGTTCTGCCTCACCGAATCCGGCGCCGGCTCCGACGCCGCCTCGATCCGCACCAAGGCCGTGCGTAACGACGACGGCAGCTGGACGCTCTCCGGCGAGAAGATCTGGATCACCAACGGCGGCATCGCGGATTTCTACACCGTGTTCGCGCGCACCGACACGCCCGAGGGCAAGATCACCGCGTTCCTGGTCGAAGCGGCGTGGCCCGGCGTCAGCCACGGTCCGCACGAGGACAAGATGGGCATCCGCGCCTCGTCCACCACCACGGTCGCGTTCGCGGACGTGCGGGTGCCGCCGGAAAACGTGCTGGGCCCGGTCGGCAAGGGCTTCAAGGTGGCCATGAGCATCTTGAACAGCGGCCGCACCGGCCTGGGCGGCGGCGCGGTCGGCGGCATGCGCTCGCTGATCCGCCTCGCCTGCGCGCAGGCGAAGGAGCGCAAGCAGTTCGGCCAGCCGATCGCCGAGTTCGGCCTGGTCCGCGAGAAGATCGCGCAGATGACGGTGGACTGCTTCGCCGCTGAAAGCGCGGTGTGGATGGTGGCGCACCTGATCGACGGCGGCGGCAGCGACTACTCGGTCGAGGCGGCGATGAGCAAGGTGTTCGCCAGCGAGGCGGTGCAGCGCGCCTCCTACGAGGCGCTGCAGATCGCCGCCGGCAACGGCTTCATGCGCGAGTTCCCGTACGAGCAGATCACCCGCGACACGCGCATCCTGTCGATCTTCGAGGGCACCAACGAGATCCTGCGCCTGTACGTCGCGCTGTCCGGCCTGAAGGGCGTGGGCGCGGGCCTGAGCGAGCTGAAGGCGGCGGTGGGCGACATCTTCAACGACCCGATCAAGGGCTTCGGCGTGCTCGGCAGCTACACCGGCCGGCGCATGCGCGAGGCCACCGGCTACGGCATCGACCGCATCGCGCACGAGCTGTCGCCGCGGCTGCGCAAGGTCGCCGCCACCTACGAGAAATACACGGTGGAGCTGTCCAAATCCTCCGATGCGCTGCTGCGCCGCCATGGCAAGAAGGCGGCCGACATGCAGCACGCGCAGAAGCGCCTGGCCGACATCGCGATCGACCTGTTCGTCGGCCTGTGCGTGCTGTCGCGCGCCGACAGCCTGGCGCAGCAGTCGCATCCGGCCGCCGAGGAAGCCATGAGCATCGCCGAGGTGTTCGCGCGCCAGGCGCGCCGCCGCATGGCGCGCAATGTGCGCGGGCTGGAGCGCAACGAGGACGAGGCGATCGAGCAGCTGGCCGGCGCGGTGCTCGCGCATGACGGCTACCTGTGGGACGTGATCTGAAACCCGACCAAGGAGAACCCGCCATGAGCATCCCCACCGTCCGCGCCAGCACCGGCAGCGCGCCGTACGCGGTCGATTTCACCGACGACCAGGGCAACCGCTGGCACGCCGACGAGCCGCTCGAGGAAGGCGGCGCCAACACCGGCCCGGCGCCGCACCGGCTGCTGCTGTCCGCGCTGGGCGCCTGCACCGCGATCACCCTGCAGATGTACGCGGCACGCAAGCAATGGCCGCTGCAACATGTCGACGTCGAACTCGCGTTCAATCCCGACGGCACACCCGAGTCGGGCAACGACATCAGTCGCGTCATCACCCTGCAGGGCGCGCTGGACGACGAGCAGCGCGAACGCCTGCTGCAGATCGCCAACAAGTGCCCGATCCACAAGGTGCTGACCGGCGAGGTACGCATCGCCTCGCGACTCGGCAATTCCCCTTGACACGTCGATGCCGCGGCTTGGGCCGTGCTTCGACAGGTGGCCGTGTCGGCGTCACGCACGCCGCAAACACGGCCGCCCGGACGGCCGTTCCGGGACAGGCATCGCAGGGCCCACCACGACCTCCCCCGCCACCGTGCATTGACACCGCTGCCGATACGGCGTAGACGGGCTTGGACGTGGCGCTTTCCGGGGAGAGAACGACCATGATCTTCCAGAACGTGATCTGGGCCATCACGCTGACGGGGATGGGGCTGGTGGCACTGGGCTTCGTCTATGCCATCACCCAGGCCGGCAGGCCGGCCGAAGCCGCCGAGGCCGCACGCGTCAACCGACGTTCCATCACCTTGCGCCGCGGACTGTTCCTGGCGCTGCTGCTGCTTGGCATCGGGATCGCCTGGGCCAGCCTGCGGCCCTTTCCCATCCCGCCGCAGCACGCACCACTGCAGGCAACGCAGGTGGTCGACGTGATCGGCCACCAATGGACCTGGGACGTCAGCCAGACGCACTTGAAGGTGGGTGAACCGGTTGAGTTCCGGGTGACCGCCAGCGACGTCAACCACGGCTTCGCGATCTACGCACCTGACGGCCGCATCGTCACCCAGACCCAGGCGATGCCCGGATTCACCAACAAGATCCTCTACACGTTCGACACCCCGGGCACCTACCGGATCATGTGCCTGGAATACTGCGGCGTCGCACACACCGGGATGACGACCGAACTCGAGGTTGCTGCCGCGGGGGACAAGCCATGAGCTCGCTCGAACTTTACCCGCTGGACGAGAGGCTGCCACGCGGCGAACGCGTGATGTTCAACCTCTACATGATCACCGCCTTGCTGCTGTTCGTGCTGATGATGCTGCTCGGCCTGACCATGCGCATGACCCAGGCCGAGTGGACACCGGTCCTGGCCGGCATGTTCTACAAGATCATGACGATGCACGGGGCCGGCATGGTCGGCACCATGAGCCTGGCCAGCACCGCCGTCATGTGGTTCTTCCTGCGCAAATACGTGTCGTTGCACCTGTGGGCGTTCGTGAGCAACTACGTGCTGTTCATGCTGGGCGCGCTGTGCATCATCTGGGCGGTGTTCATCGGCAACTTCGCCAGCGCATGGACCTTCCTCTACCCGCTGCCGGTGCACTCGATGGGCCTGTGGAGCAGCGGCGCAGCCGCCGCCTTCATGATCGGCTACCTGCTGATCGGCGTGGGCATGCTGCTGTTCTACCTTGACGCCGCCGCGGCGATCATTCGCCGCTACGGCAACCTGGGTCGCGGACTGGGCCTGCAATGGCTGTTCGGCGGCACGATCGACCCGACCCATCCCAAGGCCGTCGTGGCCGGCACCATGGTGATCATCGCCAACTCGCTCGGCATCCTGGCCGGCGCGGTGGTGCTGGTGATGTGCCTGATCAACCTCTACGACCCCGAGATCACGCTCAACGCGCTGGTGGTGAAGAACCTGATCTACTGGTTCGGCCACATGATTATCAACGCCACGATCTACATGGGCGTGATCGCGGTCTACGAACTGCTGCCGCGCTACACCGGCAAACCCTACGGGATCTCGCGGCCGTTCCTGTGGTCGTGGGCGGTGAGCACGGTGTTCGTGATCATCGTGTTTCCGCACCACCTGCTGATGGATTACGCCGAGCCGCGCTGGATGCTGGTGATGGGCCAGATCATTTCCTACGCCGCCGGTTTCCCGGTGTTCCTGGTGACCGCGTACGGCGTGCTGACCAACATCCACCGCTCCGGGCTGCGCTGGAAGATGCCCTCGATGCTGGCCGTGTTGGCGCTGTTCGGCTGGGCCGCGGGCATCGTGCCGGCGATCATCGACGGCACCATCAGCGTCAACCGGGTGATGCACAACACGCAGTGGGTGCCGGGACACTTCCACTTCTACCTGCTGCTGGGCGTGTTGCCGATGATCCTCACCCTGCTCTACCACGTGGTCGGCAGCCGCCGGCGCGCGCCGGTCAACAGCGGCGCGGATCGCACCGGACTGTTCCTGTACGTCGTCGGCGGCATCAGCTTCTGCATGGCGTTCCTGTACGCCGGCCACGTCAGCGTGGCGCGGCGCTTCGCCGTGCACCTGCCGGAATGGGTGCCGACCGACCGCGTCGGCTCGGTCGCGGCGATGGTGTTGATCCTGGGCATGCTGGTGTTCGCGGTGCGCATCATCGTCGGCCTGCTCAAGGCACCGGCCGATGCCGATCCTTCGCACCCTGCTGGCTAGCGGACTGCTGCTCGTGCTCGGTGGCGCCGCGCTGACGGTCGCCACCGACGGCTTCCAGGCGTTCACCAGCGAAACTGCGCGCCGCCTCGCGGTGCGGCGCGACCCGCCGCTGGTACCGGCGGTGCTGCTGGAAACCCAGTCCGGCGCGCGGCTCAACCTGGCCGACCTGCGCGGTCGCTGGGTACTGGTCGACTTCGTCTACACCCGCTGCCTGAGCTGGTGCCTGGCGCTGGGCGGAGAGTTTGCGCAACTGCAGGATCAACTGGATGCACCGCTGGCCGAAGACAAGCTGGTTCTGCTCAGCATCAGCTTCGATCCGGCGCACGACACCCCTGCGGAACTGTCCGCCTACCAGGAGCGCTTTCGCAGCCGCGGCCACGGCTGGATCGCCGCCCGGCCGATGAGCGATGAAGGCTCGCGCCAGCTGCTGCGCACGTTCGGCGTCACCGTGGTGCCGGACGGGATGGGCGGCTACGTGCACAACGCCGCGATCCACGTGGTCGACCCGCAAGGGCGGCTGGTGCGAATACTCGACAGCGGCAACACGCAGACCGTGGCACAAACCGTGCGCGACGACATCGAACGATGATCGCCCACTGGCCACGCCTGGCTCCGAGTACGGCCGCCGTGCTGTTCGCAGCCCTGCTGCTGCCACCGGCACGGGCGTGGCTGGAAGGCCGCATGAGCTTGCAGATGCTGGTGCAGATACCGCTGTTGATCGGCACCGGTTGCCTGCTGGGCGGCGCGTTGCCGCCGCGAATCGCCGCAGGCATCGCGCGCTGGAACCACCACGGCATCACCAGCCTGGTGCTGGCCACCCTGGCCGGCATGTTCTGGATGCTGCCGCGCTCGCTCGATGCGGCGGTCAGCGAACCATGGATGGCGTTCGCGAAGTTCACCAGCGTACCCTTGCTGATCGGGCTGCCGCTGGGCCTGGGCTGGCCGCGCATGGGCTTCGTGGTGCGTGGCGTGTTCCTGCTCGAACTGATCGCCACGTTCTTCCGGCTGGGCTGGTTATACCTGGTTTCGCCGGTGCGCCTGTGCAACAACTACCTGCTCGACGACCAGCAGCGCTCGGGCATGGCCATGCTGGTGATCGGCGGCCTCGTGCTGGCCGGCGTGGCCATCAAGCTGGTGTGGGGGCGTTTCGACCGGCAGTGAGCAGGCACCGCGGCTCCATCAGGCCCGCTGCGGCGCACGCAACCGGCGCAGCGAGTGACGGTTTATCGCGATCTCGCGCCCGTCATCGGCCGGCGCCCCCAGCGCCGCCTCCTGCTGTTTCTCGACCAGCGCGATGCGCAGGCCGCTGCCTTGCAGCGAGCGGGCAAAGCACAGGCCGGCTGATCCGCACGCCATCGACGTCAGCCGCCGCAACCGCCGCAGCAGATCGACGGCAGTTGCACTACCTGTGCCGGCGTCACCGCCCAGCCGAGCTGGCGCAACACTTCGATCAGGTCCGTCGCGGACGCCGCCGCGGACACGCGCATCACCAGGCCGCTCATGTCCAGGTCGACCACGGCGGTCGGGTCGACGTTGAACAAGGCGTCCTGCACCACCACCGGCTCGGGCGACCCGCCGGTCAGCGCAATGTGGAATTCCATGGGATACCTCGCTTCACCGGCATGTGTGCGGTGCTGTCGGGACCGATGCTGGCCCGCACTGCGCGGTGACGCCTTGACTCCAGTCAAGTCCCGTCACGGCGAACGATCCGCGCCACGTCCCGCGCGCGACGCCGGTCTGCAGCAAATTGCCGCAGGCCTCGGCGCGACAGGCTCGGCGGCGACGCGGGAGCTTCGGGTTCGACGCGCCCCATGCCGGGTATCGGTCGCCCGGGATCACGCACAGCGCCTCCCCGAAACCAGACCGACGTGGCTGGATAGACAGCATCCATGCCGGGCTGATCAGATCAGGGTTTCCGTACTCGCCGCTTCCCCTTTTGGGGCCTGGCTCCGGATTCCCTGCCCGTTGCCCTCGTCCTCATTGCTTCTTGCGCGAATCCAGCACGCCCTGCAGCAGGCTGTTCAGGGCATCCTGCTTGCCGGATTTGCTCGCCGGCCGGGTCTCGGCTGCCGGGCTGTTGCGGCTGGCGTCACCGCCCAGCAAGCCGGCGACGGCCGAAGGATCGAGCTTGAAGCTGGGCGCGCTCGCGGTGCCGCCGACGTGCACGCCGACGCCATGTTCGGACGCGCTGCCGAGCACGCCGCCGAGCAGGCGCCCGGCCTTCGAATTGCGCAGCAGGCCGGCGGATGCCTGGTCACCGCCGGCCATCGCCTGATCGAGCTTGACCAGCATGTTGAAATCGAGCCGGCCGTCGGCAGCCATGCCGCCCTTGCCGGTGAAGCTGCCCAGCTCGGCGATCTCTGCGCTGGCCGGCTCGGCGTGGATGCCGGAGGGTGCGATCTTAAGCGTCGCGGCGGCGTGCCGGATCACCGTGTCCCGCGGTGCCTTGATGCCCGCCAGCGACAGCACCCCGCCGAGTTTCGAGCCCAGGCTGTAGCCGGCCAGGCGCGAGTCGTCGAGGGTTACCGGGCCGCTGATCACCAGCGCGTCGAGCGGGCCGCGCGCGCGCAGGTCCACGCCCACGCTGCCGCCGCTGAGGCGCGAGTCTTTCGGCAGCACCACGCCGAACACGGGCAGCAGCGGTTGCAGGTCGTCGACCGGCAACGCCTTGCCGCGCAGGTGAAGATCCAGCCCGATCACCTTGCCACGGTTGTCGAAGCTGCCGTCGACGGCGAGCTTCGCGCCGCCGCTGCCCAGCGTGCCTTGTTCGATGCGGCCGGTGCCGTCGAGCAATCGGTAGCTGGCCTGGTAGTCGATGCGCAGCGGCTGCGGCGACGGCGAACCGGACGCCACCAGCTTGAGCCGGCGCGCGTCGATGCCGCCCTTCGACGTCAGTACGCCCTTCGCCGAGCTGATCCGCGAGTCGATATCAAGCACGCCGCCGACGCCGTCGGCGCTGCTCATCAGGCCGGCGCCGACCAGGTCCAGCCCCTGCATCACCAGATGCGCCTCGACCGGCGTCAGCAGTGCGTCCTTCGCGTCCCATGGGCCGAGCGTGCCATCCAGTTTCAGGCTGCCGCCGCCGGCGATGTCGGCGCCCATCGAAAACGGAAACGCCGCACCGAGGCCCACATGGTCGGCGCGCAAATCCACTTTCCGATAGCTGCGCGCATCGCCGGCCGCGCGCTGCAGGTCGATGCGACCATCCGCGATCCGCAACCGGTCGACACTGAACGCGGGCGGTGGAGCGGACGAGGCAATGGCGGCGGGGGTCGCTGCCGTGCCGGCACCGAAGCGGGAGAAGTTCCACTGGCCGGCACGATTCTGCAGCAGGCGCACCACCGGCTGGTCCAGCGTCAGCGAGGTGATCTGCACCTGCCTGTGCAGCAGCAACGGCCACAGCTTCACGCCAAGCTGCAACGATTTCGCGCTGACGAACGGCTTGTCGCCGAACGCCGGATCATCGCCGATGCGGATCTCGTCGGCATCCAGCGAGCCGGACCAGATCGAAACGTGCAACTGGCCCAGCGTCACCTCGCGGCCGAGCGCCTGCCCCAGGCTGGCCTGAATCTGCGGACGGAAGTGGTTGGCGTCGACCAGCAGCAAGGCGCCGCCCGCCACGATCAACACCAGCAGCACCAGGCCGAGCAAACCGAGCAGCAGGCGTTTCATGACCGTCACCTCGCGCAATTCCGTCGTGTGCCGATACTAGGAGCGTCGAGCTTCACCTGTCGATTCCGCGCGCCTTCGTTCGTCGCCTTCGCGTACCCTCCCCTATCAGGTGTCCCACGATGACCCTCAAGCTCTACGCCCACCCCTTCTCCTCCTACTGCCAGAAGGTGCTGATCGCGCTGTACGAGAACGACATCGCGTTCGAATGGCGCGTACTCACGCCGGACGACGCGGCCACCGACGCCGAGTTCACCGCGCTGTGGCCGATCCGGCGCATGCCCCTGCTGCGCGACGGCGAACGCACGGTGATCGAATCGAGCATCATCATCGAGTACCTCGACCGGCATTACCCCGGCGCCGCACCGCTGATTCCCTTCGACGTCGACACCGCACTGGAGGCGCGCGCGATGGACCGCTGCTTCGACCTCTACGTGCAAACCCCCGTGCAGAAGATCGTGTTCGACAGCCTGCGCCCCGCCGCCGACCGCGACCCCAGCGGCGTGAACGAGGCACGCGCGAGGCTGGATACCGCCTACGCCTGGCTGGACCGGAAACTCGCCGGCCGCCACTGGGCCACCGGCGGCGATTTCAGCCTCGCCGACTGTTCTGCCGCGCCCGCGCTGTTCTACGCCGACTGGACCCATCCCATTCCGGCGGACTTCGCCAACGTGCTGGCCTATCGGCAACGCCTGCTCGCGCGCCCTTCGTTCGCCCGGGCGGTGGACGAGGCGCGGCCATACCGCTCGTACTTTCCGCTCGGCGCACCCGACCGCGACTGAGAGCCGCATCCCGCCGGATTGCCCGCAGCGGGACAACAGACATTCGGCTCATGCGCGGCGCGCCCGGCGCCCCTTCCACGCGTAACCGATCCCCAGCAGCACGAACCACACCGGACTCGCAATCAGCGCCTCGCGCGTATCCGGCTGCAGGCTCAGCAGTACCAGCACGAACACGAAGAACGCCAGGCACACCCAGCACATGAACACGCCGCCGGGCATCTTGTAGATCGACGCCTCGTGCAATTGCGGGCGCTTGCGCCGATAGGCCATGTAGGCAAACAGGATCAGCGACCACACGAACATGAACAGCACCGCCGACACCGTGGTGACCAGGGTGAAGGCGGTGACGAGGTCCGGAATCAGGTAGATCAGCGCCGCACCCAGCAGCAGGCAGAAGCAGGAGAACAACAGGCCCAGCGACGGCACCGCAGCGCGCGACAGCCGACCGAACGTCTTCGGCGCATGCTTTTCTTCGGCCAGGCCGTACAGCATGCGGCTGGTGGAGAAGATGCCGCTGTTGGCCGACGAGGTGGCCGAGGTCAGCACCACGAAATTGATCAGGCTGGCCGCGGCCGGGATGCCGGCCAGCACGAACAACTCCACGAACGGGCTCTTGCTCGGCTCCACCAGGCGCCACGGCGTGACCATCATGATCGCGACCAGCGCCAGCACGTAGAAGATGATGATGCGGATCGGGATCGAGTTGATCGCCTTGGGCAGGTTGCGCTGCGGGTTGGCGGTTTCCGCGGCGGTGGTGCCGACCAGCTCGATGCCGACGAAGGCGAACACCGCAATCTGGAAACCGGCGAAGAAACCGCTCATCCCCTTCGGAAAGAAGCCGTCGTCGTTCCACAGGTTGGCCACCGAGGCCTGGTGCCCGGTGGGCGAGGTGAAGCCCCAGGCGACCAGCGCAAAGCCGGTGACGATCAGCGCGCAGATCGCCACGATCTTGATCAGCGCGAACCAGAACTCCATCTCGCCGAACAGTTTCACCGTGACCAGGTTGAGGCTGAGCAGCAGCAGCACGCACAGCACGGCCGGAATCCACGGCGCCAGCCCCGGGAACCAGAACTGCGTGTACGCCGCGATGGCGATGACGTCGGCGATCGCGGTGATGATCCAGCAGAACCAGTAGGTCCAGCCGCAGAAGAAGCCGGCCCACGGCCCGAGCAGGTCGGTGGAGAAATCGATGAACGACTTGTACTCGAGGTTCGACAGCAGCAGCTCGCCCATCGCCCGCATCACGAAGAACAGCATCACGCCGATGATCAGGTAGACCAGCAGGATCGACGGCCCGGCCAGGCTGATCGTCTTGCCCGAACCCATGAACAGGCCGGTACCGATCGCGCCGCCGATGGCGATCAGTTGCAGATGTCGGTTGGAAAGGCTGCGGCGCAGATGGTCGGGTTGTCCCGGCAATGCGGTCATGCGTCGAGCCTTTGCAATGAGGAAAGCGACAACATACAGAAAACCGGGCCCCGCGTGCACTCCCGCGCTACGCGCCCGCAGGCGCCGCCCGCGCGCAGTCCAGCGGCCAGCAGCCGAGCCGGATATGCCGCGTCCTGCCCAGCAGGCTGTGCACCAGCACGAATTCGTCGACGCGCCAGCCGATCGGCGCCACCGGCTCGGCGGCCACCTTGCGCGCGTCATATGCCAGGGTGACATGCGGCTCGAAACCGGCCCCGACCGGCACCACGCCCGCCTCGCGCAACAGCGCGGCAAGTTGCGCCTGGAAGGCGCGCAACGGCGCATTGCCGCCATCGGCGCGCAGCACGAACGGCAGCTTGTCGCGCCGGCCGTCGAAACTGGCCACGCGGTCGAACACCACTTCGAAAGGCGCTTCCCGCACCCGCGCTGCCGCCTTCATCGTGGCCTGCGCCACATCCGGTGGCAGCCCGGCCCAGTCGCCCAGATGCAGCAGGGTGATGTGGAAACGCTCCGGCAGCAGCGGCCTGCCGCGCAACCCGTGGCGGGTGCATTGTTCGGCCGCAAGCGCGCTCAACCGCGCCACGGTTGCCTGATCGGGGAACACCGCAAGGAACAGCCGGTCGGTCGCCGCCGCGGGTGCAAAGCCGGGAAATGAAGTCTGTGCCGCCACGCCCGTCACCCTCTGTGGTCATTGCCGGTGCGCGGCACCGGCGAGTTCAGTCCCTGCCCGCGCATCACTGCGGCAACGACGGAATCGCGAGGCTGCGCTCGGGGTCGCCGCTGGCGCCCGTGCGCAGGCCCGGCGGGATGTGCCCGACATCGCCCACCGAGATCACCTTGAACGTGCCGTCGGCCTCCACCCGGATGCGGGTGATGCTGGCGTTGCCCACCGACATCTCCAGCCACGCCTGCGGATCGACGCCCATCGCGCGCACCACCATGTTGCGGATCACGTTGCCGTGGCAGACCATCAGGTCGGTCTGCTCATGACCGGATGCGGGCTTGAAATAGCGCGCGAACAGGCGATCGAACTGCGCCTTGCAGGCGGCCAGATCGGCCGGCTTTTCCTTCGCCATGATCGCGGCCCGGCGCGTCGGCGGCGTGCACTCGGCCAGGTCGTCGACCACCTCGAAGCGACGCCCCGGGAAGTCCTCGCCGATCAACGCCGCCGTATCGCGCGCACGCTGCACCGGGCTGACATACATCGCATCGAAACGCGTCGGCAACCCGGCCAGCCGCGCACCCGCCAGATGCGCCTGCGCCACCCCGAGCGACGCCAGCTGCGGCCCCAGCTTCGGATCGGCTTTCGCATCGGGCAGGTAATAGCCATGGCGCACCAGCACGATGGTACGGACAGCCGGCGCCGCCACATCGGCCGCGTGCAACGGGGCGATCAGCAACACCAGGCACAACCAGGGGAGCAGCCTTTTCATCACGAGCCATCCTGCAGCGGGTGTGGCGTCGAATGGTACCCGCTGCACGTCGTCATTCCCGTGCACCGGCATCCATGGCCATGCATGGGGCCATTCCTTCAACGCAGTCCCACCGTGCCCTCGGCAGCCTTGACCAGCTTCGCCGGGTCGTAACCCACGCCATCCTTGAACACGAGGGTGACGTTCTCGATGTCCTTGATGCGCTCCGCCGGGTTGCCCCTGACCAGCACCAGGTCAGCCGCCTTGCCCACGTCGATCGAGCCGATCTCCTTGTCCACGTCCATGAAACGCGCGCCGTTCAAGGTGGCGATCCGGATGGCCTGCACCGGCGTGAAGCCCGCCTCCACCAGCAGCTCCACCTCGCGCTGGTCGCCATAGCCCGCGATCACGCCACCGTAGCCGGTGGGATCGAGGCCGGCGAGCAGGGTGCCACCGGCCTCGACGAAGGCGCGTTCGAAAGCCATCTCCAACTTGAACGCCTGCGGCCACGGGGAATCCTTCATCGCCGCGACGCGCTCGCGCGCCTTCAGGTATTCGACGCGGGCCTGCGGCAACATCGCGTCCAGCACCCGCGCATCCTGCGGCGCGCGGCCGGGCACGAAAGTCTCGAACACCGGCAGCGTAGAGGTCACCGCAACGCGCTTCGCCACCAGATGCTTGATCAGCGCCCGGATTTCCGGGCCGTCGACCTTCAGCGTCGCCAGGTGCGCCACCGCGGCCTTGGTGTCCGGACACACATCCGGCTGCTTGCCGGGGCTGAACTCGGTGTCCACGAACAAGCCGTGCTCGAGATCGTCGATGCCGAGATCCGCCGCTTCGGTGAAGCCGATCGAACACAGGTGGCCGGTCACCTTGATGCCGCGCGCATGCGCCGCCGCGATCGCCGCCGACAACTCGGCGCGGGTGATGTGCATGTACGCCTTGAACGACGTCGCACCCTCGTCCATCCAGTAGTTCACCGTATCGCGCGCGTCGGCGGCATCTGCCAGCTCGTGCATCTGCGGCGTGAAGCTGCCCTTGCCTTCCAGATACGGCCCGGTGGTGTGCATCTTCGGCCCCGGAATACGGCCCGCGTCGACCGCCTTCTTCAGCGCCAGGTCGGTGTAGGGCTCGGTGCTGCCGGTGGTGCGGATGGTGGTGACGCCGCCGGCGAGGTACAGCTTGGGAAAACTCGACGCCTGCTCCGGATAGATCGCCTCCTTCGCCGCGGGATTCACCTTGGGCGCGGGATAGAACATGTGGTCGTGCATGCCGACCAGGCCGGGAATCAGCGTCTGCCCGCCGCCGTCGATGACCGTCGTGCCCTCGGGCAAGGTCACGTGGCGCCCGACCGCCGCGATGCGCCCGTCGCGCAGCAACACCGTCTGGTTATCCCGGGCGGGCGTGCCGTGGCCGTCGATCACCCGCACCTGGGTGATCGCCAGCAGTGGCTGGGCGTGCACGACATAAACCTGCGCCGGAGACGACAACACCGGCATGGCGGCCCGGGCCGGCGACGCGGCCCCGAACGCGGCGCAGACCACAACCAGGGCGAACGCCCGCACTGTACCCATGCCACGAAGATTCGACGAACGATGCATGACTGCCCCCGGTTTGCGTGATGCACGGTTCCACTCGACCGCGCCGGGCGGAATGTACGCCCAGCGCCGCCGCCGGGGAATGGCTTGCCGCGACCAATTTGTCATGTATGTTGACTATCAAGTACACGGACTAATGAGTTGCCATGTCCCGCACACCTCACTGGCACGAGCAAGTCGTGACGCCGGCCCTGCTCCGCCACGCGCGAACCATTTACGGCACGGCCATGCGCCGGGCACTGGGCAACGCCGGCTATCACGATATTCCGAAGAACGGCCTGTACCTGATTGGCGGCATGGCACTCCACGAGCGCGGCGTGCCGCTGGGGGAACTGGTCCGGGAGTTGCGCGTGTCCAAGCAGGCCGCCAGCCAGCTCGTCGACGCACTGGTGGCGGGTGGCTACCTGCAGCGTGCCGCGGACGAAAACGATCGCCGCAAGCTGGTCGTGACCCTGACTCGACGAGGCCGCGCCGCCGCGGAGGTGCAGGCGAAAGCGCGCGAGCAGGTCGACGCCGAACTGCTTGCGCGTGTCGGTGCCCGCGCGGTCAGCACCACCCGCAGGACGCTCGCCGCCCTGATCGACCTCGGCCAGCCCGGCGAAAGTGGCCACCGACACGACTGAGCCGCTTGCTGGAACCTTTGCTCCAGCCCACCACCTGAGCGATGCCGCGCGGTTCGCGTACGTGTCGGCATCGCCCGTACCCGCCGGGCCTGGTACTGGGCCCACATCGATGGCCATCGACTGGCGCTCGCGAGCCAACGCTTCTTCGACGGCCAGAGTGCGGGCCATTGCGCCGCGACCACCAGCCCGATCAGAACCGACCCCATCGCGCGGCATCATTGCCGCCCATTCGGGACACCGCCAAGGATGCTCTTCGCGCGCAAGGCGACATCCCTTTGGCTCACCTAAAATTCGCGGTGACGCTCGCACGGAATTTGTTGCCCGCGATTTCAGCGCATGAGCCCGCTCGCGGTGAGACTCGGCTGCGTCGAGCCCGTTCGCGTCCTACAAAACAGCCTCCAGCCCCTTGCGATCAATCAGGTTCAGCAGCTTCAGCGAAGGACCGCTGGGCTTCTTCTCGCCGATTTCCCACTTCTGCACGGTGGAAACGCTGGTGTTGAGCACGGCAGCGAAGACGGCCTGGCTGACCTTCGAATTCTCGCGGATCAGCTTGATCTTGCTTGCGCCAATGTCCGGCACGGCGAGATGGCTCAGCGCTTCGTACTCGTGCATGCGGCGCTTGCTGATCACACCAGCCCGATGCAGGCCTGTGGCCGTCTCGTGGACTTCGGCAAGAATGCGGCTCTTGCGGACTTTGTTAGTCATGGTCTACCTCCACAAGTTCGTCGGCTTCCAGCGCGGCGGCAAGAGCTTTGTCGTCCTGACCAAGAAGATCTGACGCCAGCTCCTGCAGCGCGCGAAGCTCATGCTTGTCGATATTGGCTCGTTCGTTCTTGCCGAAACCAAAGATGAAGTACCAGCGGTCGCCTCGATTGGTGGCGACGATGGTTCGTGCGCCTCCGCGCTTTCCACGGCCGGGCAAGGCAATCCGTTTCTTGACCAACTGTCCGCCGAGGTCGGCATCGATCAGTCCTGCCTCCATCTCGATCACCGACTGGAACAGATCAGGATCGGCCAGACCCGTCTTGCCCATCCAACGGCTGAACGTCCGTGTTCTGAAAATCCGTTTCATGGCTACAACCATAGCACTTGGTGATATGGTTTTCATCTGCCCGTGGAGTCCTCGCATCAGTCAAAAAAGAAGCCCGCCATCGGCGGGCTTCTTCAGGCCAACGAGGTATCCCGTGCCCTACCCCAGCAACACCCGGTTCATCCGCTGCACGAATGCGGCGGGGTCCGGCAGCTGCGCACCGGCGGAAATCTCCGCCTGCTCCAGCAGCAGCGTAGCGAGATCGCGCGCCTTGTCCTCATCGGCCTCGTTCTCCACACGCTTGACCAGCGCGTGCGCCGGGTTGATCTCCAGCGTCGGCTTGCTCTCGGGCATGTCCTGCCCGGCTTCGCGCAGCAGACGCGCCAGGTGCGGGGCCATTTCGTAATCGGAGAGCGCCAGGCACGACGGCGAATCGGTCAGGCGGGCGGACACCTTCACCTCGCCCACGCGATCGCCGAGCAGGTCCTTGAGCTTCTTCAGCAGCGGCTCGGCCTCTTTCGTGGCCTCTTCCTGCTTTTTCTTGTCGGCCTCGTCCAGCGGTACCTCGCCCTTGGCCACGCTCTTGAGCTTCTTGCCTTCGTACTCGCCCAGGGAGCCGATCATCCATTCGTCGATGCGGTCGGACATCAGCAGCACCTCGATGTCCTTGGCCTTGAACGCTTCCAGCTGCGGGCTGCCGGCGGCGGCCTTGTAGCTGTCGGCGGTGATGTACCAGATCGCGTCCTGGCCGACGGCCATGCGGCTGATGTAGTCGTCCAGCGAGACGTTCTGTGCGGTGCCCTCGCCCTTGGTCGAGGCGAAGCGCAGCAGCTTGGCGATGCGCTCGCGGTTGTTGGCGTCTTCGCTGATGCCTTCCTTGAGCGTATTGCCGAAGGCCTTGTAGAAGGTCGCGAACTTCTCCGGTTCGTCGCGGGCGAGCTTCTCGATCAGGTCGAGCACGCGCTTGACGCAAGCCGCCTTGATGCGGTCGACCTGACGGTTGTGCTGCAGGATTTCGCGGCTGACGTTGAGCGGCAGGTCGTCGGCATCGACCACGCCGCGCACGAAGCGCAGGTAGTTCGGCAGCAGCTCTTCGGCGGCGTCCATGATGAAGACGCGCTTGATGTAGAGCTTCAGGCCCTTGCGCTCGTCGCGGCCGCCCATCATCAGGTCGAACGGCGGCTGCGCGGGAATGTAGAGCAGCGTGGTGAAACTCTGGCTGCCCTCGACGCGGTTGTGCGTCCACGCCAGCGGGTCGTTGAAATCGTGGCCGAGCGACTTGTAGAAGCTCTGGTAGTCCTCGTCGGAAATGTCCGATTTCGGCTTGGTCCACAGCGCGGAGGCCGCGTTGATGCTCTCGAACTCGTCGGTGGGCTTGCCGTCCTTTTCCACCGGCATGCGGATCGGGAACGCCACGTGGTCGGAGTACTTGCGGATCAGCGATTTCAGCTGCCAGCCCTTGAGGAAGTCGTCCTCGTCGGCCTTCAGGTGCAGGATCACCGCGGTGCCGCGTTCGGCCTGCTCGACCGGTTCCAGCGAGTACTCGCCCTTGCCGTCGCTCTCCCACTTCACGCCCTCGGCCGCGGGTGCGTCCGCGCGCCGGGTCACCACGGTGACCTTGTCGGCCACCACGAAGGCGGAATAGAAACCCACGCCGAACTGGCCGATCAGGCGGGCGTCGGCCTTCTGCTCGCCGCTCATCGCCTCCAGGAAACGGCGCGTGCCCGAGCTGGCGATGGTGCCGATGTTGGCCACCACCTCGTCGCGGCTCATGCCGATGCCGTTGTCGCGCACGGTGACGGTACGCGCCTCCGGGTCCCAGTTGATGTCGATGTGCAACTCGCTGTCGCCGGCCAGGAGTCCGGGCTTGGCGATCGACTCGAAGCGCAGCTTGTCGCAGGCGTCGGAGGCGTTGGAGATCAGCTCGCGCAGGAAGATCTCCTTGTGCGAGTACAGCGAGTGGGTGACCAGGCGCAGGACCTGGGCAACTTCGGCTTCGAACTGGCGAGTTTCGGCGACAGGCGCATTCATGGGCGGGTTCAACTCCATGGCAAATGAAAATGGTGGGTCGTCGCCTCCTCGGGCATGACCGGCGGACCGACCCCGCACGATCCCCGCACCGGTGGAACCGGTCATGGAAACGCGACAACTGGCCCCGAGATTCGGGCAGCCGGCCGCGGTTTCAAGGCCGGGCGGCCGATAAAATGGCCCGATGACGTACCGCGGACGCTTCGCCCCTTCGCCCACCGGGCAACTGCACTTCGGCTCGCTGGTGGCCGCGGTGGGCAGCTGGCTGTGCGCCCGCCACGCCGGCGGCGAATGGCTGGTGCGGATGGAGGATATCGACCCCCCGCGCGAGGTGCCCGGCGCCGCCGCCGACATCCTCGCCGCGCTGCCCGCGTTCGGCCTGGTGGCGGATGCGCCGGCGCTGTTCCAGTCGCAGCGCACCGCCGCCTACGACGAGGCGTTCGCGGCGTTGCGCGCGGCCGACCTGGTATTTCCCTGCACCTGCAGCCGAAGCCAGCTCGCCGCCAGCGGCGGCATCCATCGCGACGGCCACTGCATCGACGGCAGTCACGCCGATCGCGAGCCGGCGTGGCGGCTGCGCGTGAGCGATGTGGAGATCGGGTTCGACGACGCCCTGCTGGGGCCGCAACGCGAGCGGTTGCGCGAAACCGTGGGCGATTTCGTGATCCGCCGCGCCGACGGTTTCTATTCCTACCAGTTGGCCTGCGTGGTGGACGACGCCTTCCAGGGCATCACCGAGGTGGTGCGGGGCCAGGACCTGCTCGACTCCACCGCGCGGCAGATCTGGCTGCAGCGCTGCCTGGGCCTGGCCACGCCGGCGTATCGACACCTGCCCCTGGTGCATGACAAGGCCGGCAACAAGCTGTCGAAATCCTCCCACGCCTGGCCGCTCGACCCCGGCGAGCCCACGCCGGCGCTGCGCCGCGCACTCGCTTTCCTCGGGCAGGCGTTGCCGGACCGGCCGGTGGATGCAGACGCCCTGCTGGCCCACGCGCTGACCAGCTTCGACCCCGCCCGATTGCCGCATTGCAGCGGTAGTTCCCCCGACTGATCGGCTATAACTGGACGGCCGTTCACGCCGTTTTGCACGAGCAGTGCAGGCGCGCGACAACGGCAACATTCGCGTGCTTGACTTGGGCAAACAGGAGATCGACGGCATGACCCAGCGTACGGCTTTGGTTACCGGGGGAACCGGGGGCATCGGCAGCGCCATCGTGCGCCATCTGGCGAAACAGGGTCACAAGGTCGCCACCAATTATCGCGACGAGGCCAAGACCGCCGCCTGGCGCGAAGCGATGGCGCAGGAGGGCATCGAGGTGTGCACGGTGCGCGGCGATGTGTCCGATCCCGAATCCTGCGCGGCGATGGTGCGGGCGATCGAGGAAAAATGCGGTCCGGTGGACATCCTGGTCAACAACGCCGGCATTACCCGCGACACCACCTTCCACAAGATGAACTATCAGCAGTGGACGGACGTGATCAACACCAACCTCAACTCCTGCTTCAACGTCACCCGCGCGGTGATCGAGGGCATGCGCGCGCGCAAGTGGGGCCGCATCGTGCAGATCAGCTCGATCAACGGCCAGAAGGGCCAGTACGGCCAGGCCAACTACGCCGCGGCCAAGGCCGGCATGCACGGTTTCACCATCTCGCTGGCGCAGGAAAACGCCAAGTTCGGCATCACCGTCAACACCGTCTCGCCCGGCTACGTCGCCACCGACATGGTGATGGCCGTGCCGGCGGAAGTGCGCGCCAAGATCGAGGCGCAGATCCCGCTCGGCCGGCTCGGCCGGCCGGAGGAGATCGCCCACGCCGTGGCCTTCCTCACCGGCGAGGAAACCGGCTGGATGACCGGCGCCAACCTGGCGATCAATGGCGGCCAGTACATGGGGTGGTGAAAGAGCAGGAGTGAGAGACGAGGAGTGAGAAACGAGGGAGAGCAACAGCCCGGCCGTAGGGCGGGCACGGCCCGCCGTTCTTGATTGCGCGTGCTGTCGAAAAGCACGGCGGGCGGTGCCCGCCCTACGGTTCGCCGAGCAGCTTCTCGATCACCTTGCCCACCGCTGCAAAGGCGAACGCGCCGGTGACGTGGGTGGCCGCGCCCAGGCCGCCGCCGCAGGCGAGGTTCATGGAATCGCCGCCCGGCGGCCGGGTGCCGCAGACAGTGCCGTCGGGTTGCGGGTACTGCACGTTCTGCAGCGAATAGACGGCTGAAACGCCGAAGTAGCGATCGGGGTTGCGCGGGAAATTGAAATCCGCACGGAGCTTCTTGCGGATCAGGCTGAACATTGCGTCGTGCTCCGTGCGCGACAGGTCGCGCACGCGGATCTGGGTGGGGTCGGTGCGGCCGCCCGCCGAGCCCACGCTGACGATCGGAAGCTTGCGCCGGCGGCACCAGGCGATCGTTTCCAGCTTCACCCGGAACGCGTCGCAGGCATCGAGCACCACGTCGTAGCCGCGGTCGAGCAGCTCGTCCAGCGTGGCCGGGGTGAGGAAGCGCTCGATCGCCTCCAGCCGGATCGCCGGGTTGATCGCGTGCGCGCGCGCCGCCATCACGCCCACTTTCGACTTGCCGTATTCGCCGTCCAGCGCGTGCAGCTGGCGATTGGTGTTGGACACGCAGACCTCGTCGGCGTCGATCAGAGTGAGCCGGCCCACGCCGCTGCGCGCCAGCGCCTCGACCGCCCACGAGCCGACGCCGCCCACGCCGATCACGCAGACATGCTTCTGCGCCAGCGTGCCCACGCTGCCCTGCCCGAACAACCGCTCGACGCCGGCGAAGCGCTCGACCGGCACGGCTACCTCGTTCATGGCATACCCGCGCGAAGCGGCGGCGGCAGGAAAACAGTCACGGCGAGCACCCTGGCGAAAACAGTCATTTTATCGCGCCGGCTTGGCCTCGCGGCAGTCGCGCAGGCTATGCTTGCGCTTATCCCTCGAAATGGAGCGGCTCCATGCGTGTTGCCCTGATGATCCTGCTCGGCCTGGTGATTGGCATCATCGGTACCGTCAACGTGATGAACGTGCTGAGCGAGCGCAATCCGATGCCCGCAGCGGTGATGCATACGCTCGGCTATCACGTGGGCGAATTGAAGGGCGCGATCAAGGCCAACCAGTGCGAGGCGGCGAAGGTCCAGCATCACCTGGCCCGGCTCGAATCCACCGCCAGCGACATCACGCCGGTGTTCGGCATGAACGACAAGGATTTCGCCGACCACGCCAGCCAGTTGCAGGACCGCCTGCACCAGGCGGTTGCGGCAGCGCCGGCGACCTGTACCGCGCTGGCCGCCTCGCTCAAGCCGGTGGGCGAGAGCTGCAAGAGCTGCCACGACAAATATCGCTGATCGCGGGCGCCGCTCAGAAGCGGATCTTGCCGCGCAGCATCTGCGCGTACATCACCCAGTCGCCGGCAAGGCTGTACAGCGGGTGCTTGAACGTGGCCGGGCGGTTTTTCTCGAACGCGTAGTGGCCCAGCCAGGCGAAGCCGTAGCCGGCCACCGGCACCAGCCACAGCCAGCGCCACTGGCCGCTCGCCACGGCCAGCACCAGCACCGCGAGCACCAGCGTGCTGCCGATGAAATGCATTCGGCGGCAGCTGCGATTGGCGTGCTCGCCGAGATAGAACGGATAGAACTCGGCAAAACTGCGAAAGGTCGACATGCTGCTGCTCCGCGAGCGGGCGCCCTGATTCCGCCCAGCCACATTTACCAGGCGCGTTGATATTGCACCGGTGCGTCGATCGACGCACCCAGCTGCGCTGCCGCGCGGCGGGGAAAATAGGGATCGCGCAGGCTCTCGCGGGCGATCAGCACCACGTCGGCGTCGCCGTTGGCGATGATCTGCGCGGCCTGCTCCGCGCCGGTGATCAGGCCCACCGCACCGGTGGCGATCCCGGCCTCGCGGCGGATTTGCGCCGCGAACGGCACCTGGTAACCCGGCGCCAGCGGAATCTTCACGTGCGGCAGCAAGCCGCCGCTGGAGACGTCGATCAGGTCCACGCCCAGGGGCTTCATCTGGCGCGCCAGTTCCACGCTCTGCCCGATGTCCCAGCCGCCGGCATCCGCCCAGTCGGTAGCCGAGACGCGCAGCCACAACGGCAGTGCGGCCGGCCACACCTCGCGCACGGCGACGACCACCTCGCGCACCAGACGGATGCGATTCTCGAAGCTGCCGCCGTAAGCATCGTCGCGCAGGTTGCTCAGCGGCGACAGGAACTGATGCAGCAGGTAGCCGTGCGCCGCATGCACCTCGATCAACTCGAAACCCGCTGCCAGCGCGCGTTGCGCGGCGGCGCGAAAGTCCGCGATCACCGCCTGGATACCGGCCTCGTCCAGCGCCTGCGGCGCCGGCCAGCCGGCAGCGAACGGCAGCGCCGAGGGCGCCACGGTAAGCCAGTCGCCCTGCCCCGCCGGCACGGGGCCGTGCCCGTCCCACGGCCGCAGCGTGCTGGCCTTGCGCCCGGCGTGAGCCAACTGCATGCCGGCAATCGCGCCCTGCGCCTTGATGAAACGGGTGATCGGCTGCCATGCCTGCAACTGGGCGTCGTTCCACAGGCCGGTGTCCTGCGGCGAGATGCGCCCCTGCGCGGACACCGCCGAAGCCTCGGCGATCACCAGCGCCGCGCCGCCGACCGCGCGGCTGCCCAGGTGCACCATGTGCCAGTCATTGGGCACGCCGTCGGTGGCCGAGTATTCGCACATCGGCGACACCGCGAGGCGGTTGCGCAAGGTCAGGCTGCGTTGGGCAAGCGGATCGAACAGGTTCATGGGAAATCCAGCGTCACGGAACGGTCGAGATGCAGACGGCGACGCCGGGAATCAAGCCGCCGTGTCGTCGCGCGCGACGAAAGTCGCATCCTCCCCGGCCAACCAGCCGGCGATGCGCGCGGCGACCGGCGCCGGCGCCTTCATCCAGCCGAAATGGTCGGCCGGCGTGCCATCCAGGTCGTCGCGCAAGATCGTCTCCACTCGACGCGCGGCTGGACCGAGCTTGCCCAGCAGCCATGCCAGCGAGGCCGGCGGACCGAGCCAGTCCTGCTGCAGTCGCAGCGCCAGCACCGGCAGTTGCAGCGCGGCCAGCAAGCGCTCGAAATCCTGCGTCATGCCGGCCACCGCATAGCGGCCGCTGCGGCCGCTGCGTGCCCAGTCGGCGATCACGCCGCGCGCCTCGTTGCCGCCGAAACCGATCCGCCGCCCGGGCAGATGGCCGACCAGCGCAGCCAGCCAGGGCGCCAGCGCATAAGCGGCACCAATCAGCCAGCCGTGCCGGAACCGCCGCCAGTACGGCGCGCCACTGGCGACCAGCACCATGCCGGCGAAATCGTGCGGATGCAGGCTGGCGTAAAGCAGTCCGAGCTGGCCGCCGAGGCTGTGGCCGCCCAGCCAGCAGCGCGCCTGCGGCCAGCGCTGGCGCACCGCCGCCATGCCGGCGGGCAAGTCGTCCTGCAGCAATTGACGGTAACCCCAGTTGCAATCGCGGCCGGCGCGCCGATCGCTGGAGCCGATGCCGCGCCATTCATGCAACACCACGGCGACGCCGGCCACCGCCAGCGCCTGGGCCAGCGGCAGGTAATGCCGCGCCGGCATGCCCATCGCCGGCATCCAGTACAACAACTGCTGCCAGCGACCGGCCGGAAGCGTGGCCAGCAGCTCGCAGCGCGCGCCGTCTGCGGCGGTGACCGGGATGACCAGCGACTCGGCCGCGACAGGGGCGTTCTGGATGAAATGGTCGGGCATCCCGACAGGCTAGCGAATTGCCCTCGCCACTACAAAAAGAGGCCGGCTTGCGCCGGCCTCCTCAAGCAGACCTCGCCACCGCCATCAGACGGGGGTGACGTCTTCGGCCTGCAGGCCTTTCTGGCCGTCGACCACCTTGAAGGTCACCTTCTGTCCTTCCTGCAGGCTCTTGAATCCCGAACCAGTGATGGCGCGGAAATGCACGAACACGTCGGGGCCGCTTTCACGGCTGATGAAGCCGAAGCCCTTGGCGTCGTTGAACCACTTGACTGTACCCGTTTCACGATCCGACATGACTCACACTCCGATCCAATCCAGACTCTATCGACTAACCGGCCACAGGGGGGCCGACGGTTTACTGAGCATGCCAAGGTCGGGTGCAACGGACGGATTCAGGAAATCCCCAGTGGGCACTCACGCCGCCAAGCAGACGCAGCGATTCAAGCATAACGGATTTTTGGAAGAAAAGTGATTTGTCAAGCGGCTCGTCGTGACAGCCGTCCCGACAGCCGAAATCCGTTGCCGATCCGCGCCCCTGGCGGGCCGGGGCGGGCTCGCCGACAACCGACCCCTGCCGACCCCGGCGCGCGGGTTTCAGGTTTTCTTTACTTCACTTGCGGTTTAGTTGATTCGTTCGACCTTCCGCCAGACCGGGTGCCTGCGGCCTGCCCAATGCACAGGAGAGCATCATGACCACCCCGTTCCGCCTGGCCCTGGCCGCCACGGCCGCCACCTTGCTTCTCGCAGGCTGCGCCAGCGACACCGGGACCCGGCCGACACCGGCCGCCTCGTCCCACGCCACCACCCGCTCGACCGCTCCGCCGGCACCCGCCCAGCGCTCCAGCCACCACGCCACCGCGCCCAGCGATGCGAGCCTGCCGGAACAGACCGGCATACCCGCCTGCGACGACTACCTGTCCAGCTACCTCGCCTGCCACCGTGCGGCCGGCATCTTCTCGGCCGAACAGCTGCCACTGCGTTACGAGGCGATGCGCACCAACCTGCTGCGCGATTCGCAGAACCCGGATGTCCGTCCGCAACTGGGCGAGCGCTGCAACTCGCTGGCGCGCAGCCTGCGCGAGGCGCTGCATGGCAAGTCCTGCAGCCCCAACCCGGCCCCGGCGGGCAGCACGCCGTAGGCAGGGCGCCTAAGCCAGTCGACGCAGCTCGGTGCGCAGCGACCGGGCGAAGGCGGCCGGTCGCGAGCGGACCACCCGCACCTGCGGCGTGCCATGCCAGCGCGCGGTATCGAGGATGGCTTGTGCCAGTTCCGCCAGCAGGCGCGGCGCGATCGCCACACCGGGTTCGAGTTCGATCGACTTGACCTCGAACAGGCCATCGCCGCGATGCGCCTTGGCGTCGAGCCGCCCGACCAGCCGGCCGCGATGCAGGATCGGCAGCACGAAGTAGCCGTAGCGCCGTCGCGCGGCCGGGACGTAGCACTCCAGGCTGTAGTCGAAATCGAACATCGCGCGCAGCCGCGTGCGGTCCCACACCAGCGGATCGAACGGCGACAGCAGTGCCGTGCGCGTGGCGCGCAGCCGCCCGCCCAGCGCCCGTTCCAGCAGGTCGGCGTGATCGCGATGCACGTAGCCGGGAGTCGCCCAGCCCTGTACCGCCACGGCCAGCAGTTCGCCGCTGGCCAGCAGCGGCGCCAGTTCGGCAGCGCCAACGCGGGGCTTGAGCCGGTGGTAGTCGGCGATCCACGCGGCCGGCGCCACGCCCAGTGCGCGCACGCCGTCGAGGACGAAGCGGCGACGCAGCGCGGCGGCCGGGAGCGTGGCCACCCGCGGATCGGGCGGCGGGTCGAGTTGCGCCAGCACCCGCTCGCTCAAGTCGTACACGCGCTGGAAGCGCTCGCGCCGCAGCACCATCAGTTCACCCAGGGCGAACCACGCCTCCAGCCAGCGCTTCTCCGGCTTCCACTCCCACCAGCCCGAGCTGGCCGCGCCCTGCTCGCGGGCAAAATCCGCCGCGCGCACCGGGCCCTCGGCGCGAATCCGCTCGAGCAGGCCGTCCATCCCGCTGCGCTGTTCGCGATGCATGCGTGCGGCGTGTCGGTGCGCCCAGTGTCCACCGCGCTGGTCGCTCCACGCACGGTGCCACGGCAGATCGGCGGCGCTGACGAAGCAGGCCTCGTGTGCCCAGGTTTCGGCCAGCTTGCCTTCGGCCAGCGCCTCGTCCAGCCAGGCCATCGGGTAATCACCCAACCGCGCGTGCAGTACCAGGTACGGGCTGCGCGCCACGACGTGGATGGTGTCGATCTGCAGCAAGCCCATGCGCTCCATGGCGGCCACCACGTCGGCGCGCCGGGCGCGTCGCCGGCTGGCCTGCAGCAAGCCCTGGGCCGCCAGTTGCAACAGGCGCGCCTGGGCAAGGCTGAGGGTGGGCGAAGCTGAAGCCCGGCTCAATGGCGTGTCGCCGTTGCCCGCATCGGCGGGCGATCTTGAGCGGACATATACACATCCCTTGCTAGGGTCCAGAGGAGTTCGGGTGCGGCGGCATGCGCGACCGGACCCCGTGTTTTTTCGGACACTCATTCTGGCATGGAGGATTCCATCATGAACTTCCGCACTCCCCTGTACGGCTGCCTGTTGGCCGGCGGGTTGTTGTTCGCCGGCGCGAGCCTGGCGCAGGACACCCCTGCCCCGGCCGCTTCCGCCACCGCCACCGATACCGCCACGTTCAACACGCCGCAGGGTCAGGTCGTGGTCAAAAGCGCACCGGCTCCGGCGCCGACGATCGCCCCGGCGCCCTCGTTCCAGCAGTTGGCGGCGGGCGGCAAGGGCATCACCGAGGAACAGGCCTCGGCCTATCCTCCGTTGGCCAACGACTTCCTCAACGCGGACAGCAACAAGAATGGCAAGGTCAGCGAAGCGGAATACGCACGCTGGGTGAAGCAGCTGCATTGAACACGCGGACGCGATGCCCGTGAATCGTGCATTCACGGGCATCGGATAAACTTGCCGGCCTGAATCGACGGCCGGCATGGCGCTCGCCGCGCATCGGAAAGACATCATGAAACTCCCGCTCGTCGCAGCCTGCGCGGCATGGGCCTGCGTGGCTGCTGCCACGGCGCATGCACAGAATCCCGACCCGATGGACATCCGCGGCTGCACCGCGATCGAGAGCGATGCGCAGCGGCTGGCCTGCTACGACCAGGCCACCGGCCGGGTCAACCTGCCGGTGGCGCAGAAGCGCACGGTGCAGGCGGCCGGCGGCGAAGTGTTCGGCCACGACCATCCCGGCACACCCGCGGCCGGCCCCGGCAACAGCGAGGTAGCCGTGCCGCTGTCGCTGCTCGACAGCCGCTGGGAGCTGGCGCCGGAAAGCAAACTGGGCACCTTCAACGTTCGCGGCTACAAGCCGGTCTACGTGCTGCCCATCTTCGCCAGCAGCAACCAGAACAACCAGCCGCACAGCCCCAACCCCGACAACGACGCCACCGGCAGCGAGCGGCTGGACAACATCGAGGCGAAGTTCCAGCTGAGCCTCAAGGCCAAGGTGTGGCAAGGCGTGTTCGGCGACGCCGGCGACCTGTGGGTGGGCTATACCCAGTCGTCGCGGTGGCAGGTCTACAACTCCACCCTGTCGCGCCCGTTTCGCGAGACGGACTACGAGCCCGAGGCGATGCTGATGTTCGACACCAGCTACCACGTGCTTGGCTGGGAGGGACGCCTGCTCGGCATCGGCTTCAACCACCAGTCCAACGGCCGCGGGCTGCCGTTGTCGCGCAGCTGGAACCGGCTGATCGCCAACGTCGGCTTCGAACGCGAGGGCTGGACGGTGATGATCCGCCCGTGGTGGCGCATTCCCGAATCGCGAAGCATCGACGACAACCCCGACATCAGCGATTACGTGGGGCGCGGCGAGGTGGAGATCGTGCACGAGTGGAACGGCCAGGAATTCGGCCTGACCTTGCGCGACTCGTTCCGCGGCGGCAGCCGCCAGCACGGATCGTTGCGCTTCGGGTGGAGCTTTCCGATCGCCGGCAACCTGCGCGGCTACGCCGAACTGTTCAAGGGCTACGGCGAGAGCCTGATCGACTACAACCACAACGCCACCTACCTCGGCGTGGGCGTGTCGTTGCTGGACTGGTATTGAACGCGCTGCCGCAACGCGTCGCCGGGCACGCGTAGGGCGGGCACCGCCCGCCAGCCGTCGACGACAAAGGCGGCCGTGCCCGCCCTGCGCATCATTCACAACCTCTCAGTGATGATGGCCGCCTGCGCCATGCACGTGGCCATGCGCGAGCTCTTCCTCGCTGGCCGCGCGCACGTCGGTCACCTCGATGGCGAAATGCAGGGTCTTGCCCGCCAGCGGATGGTTGCCGTCGATGAATACCTTGTCGTCCTCGACGCGGGTGACGGTGACGTTGATCTCGCCCTGCGGGCCGCGGCCCTGGAACTGCATGCCGGGCTGGATGTCCTCCACGCCCTGGAAGGCCGAGCGCGGCACTTCCTGCATCAGCTCGGGATGGTGCACGCCGTAACCCTCCTCGGGAACCACGTCGGCGGTGAACTTGTCGCCCGCCGAGCGGCCTTCCAGCTGCTTTTCCAGGCCCGGTACGATCTGGCCGCCGCCGTGCAGGTAGGTCAGCGGATCGCGACCGGCGGAGCTGTCGATGACCTGGTTCTGATCGTCGGTGAGGGTGTAGTGGAAGGCGGCAACGGAATCTCGGGCAATCTGCATCATCTGGCCTCGCTCGGGGGGCATGGGGGCCGACCACGGTCGGCAAAGGGACAAAGCCTATCAGACCGCGCGCGCATGGCCTGCGCAGGAGGCGTCCCGAGCGCCGCCGACCAGCTCAATGCAGGCCGTGGCGATCGCCGTGGACCGCGGTGACGGGATGGTTCACCCCTGCAAGCGGGCCCGCGTGTCGCGACCGATCTTTTGCGGCGTGTCGGTCGGCGCGTAGCGCTTGACCACATGGCCGTCGCCATCGACCAGGAACTTGGTGAAGTTCCACTTGATCGCCTCGCTGCCGAGGATGCCCTTCGCCTGGCTTTTCAGCCACTGGTACAGCGGCGCGGCGTGCTCGCCGTTCACCTCGACCTTGGCGAACATCGGAAAGGTCACGTCGAAGCGGGTGCTGCAGAAATCCTTGATCTCGGCTTCGCTGCCCGGCTCCTGGTGGCCGAACTGGTCGCAGGGAAAGCCCAGCACCACCAGGCCCAGCTCGCGCTGTTCGCGCCACAAGGCCTCCAGGCCCTCGTATTGCGGAGTGAATCCGCACTGCGAGGCGACGTTGACCACCAGCAAGGTCTTGCCGCGCCACTCGCCCAGCGATCGCGGCTTGCCGTCGATGTCGGTCACGGTGAAATCGTGGATGCTGGTCATGGCTTGCTCCGGAACTGTGGCGGGTGTCCGGCCAGCGTACGCCATCGACGTGGGCTCGGGCATATCCATATGCGGCATGCTCCTTTGGCGCCGGCGGTGCGCGCGGCTACCGTCAAGGCGTTGCCGCCACGCCGGATTCGCCGTGCTCCACCTCGCCCTCGTGCTGCTGTCCCTGTTGCTGCTGGCCGGCGTGTTCAGCCGCGCGCCGGACGATCCGTGATCGGCGCCACTCACCCCTGGGTGGCGGGGATCTCGAACACCTGGCGCAGGTAGGCCACGTAGGCCGGGTCATCGCACATGTTCTTGCCGGGGGAATCGCTGAGCTTGGCCACCGGCTGGCCGTTGCAGCGGATCATCTTGATCACGATGTTGATCGGCGCCGGCCCCACGTCGTTGGTGAGGTTGGTGCCAACGCCGAAGGCGAGTTGGCAGCGGCCGCGGAAATGCGCGTAGAGCTGCATCACGCGCGGGATGTCCAGGCCGTCGCTGAACACCAGCACCTTGTTGCGCGGGTCGACGCGGTTGTCGCGGTAGTGCGCCAGCACCTTCTCGCCCCAGGCGAACGGATCGCCGGAATCGTGGCGGGTGCCGTCGAACAGCTTGCAGAAGTACATGTCGAAATCGCGCAGGAAGGCATCCAGCCCGTACACGTCGGACAGCGCGATGCCCAGATCGCCACGGTATTCGCGCGCCCATGCCTCCAGCGCCGCGACCTGCGAATCCCGCAGCCGCGGCCCCAGCGCCTGGTGTGCCTGCAGATACTCGTGCGCCAGCGTGCCCAGCGGGGTCAGGCCCAGTTCGCGTGCCAGCCACACGTTGCTGGTGCCGGCCAGCTGCGCGCCCAGTTCGTCGCGCAAGGTGGTGACCACCTCGTGCTGCCAGCGCCGCGAATACCGCCGGCGGGTGCCGTAATCGGCGATGCGGCACAGCGTGTAATCCGGCGCATCGCGCAGCATGGCGATCTTGTCGTGCAGGCGCCGGCGCCCTTCGGCCAGATCCAGCCCGGCGCTGGTGCGGCGGAAATATACCTCGTTGACGATCGCCAGCAGCGGCACCTCGAACATGATCGTGTGCAGCCACGGCCCGCGGATGCGGATCTCGATCTCGCCGGGCACGGCGGCCGAGGGCGCGATCTCCACGTACTTCTCGTTGAGCTGGAACAGGCCCAGGAAATCGACGAAATCGCTCTTGATGAAACGCCAGCTGCGCAGGTAATCCAGCTCGTCCGCGCGAAAACGCAGGCGGCAGAGCGCGGCCAGTTCGGCGCGGATGTCGTCGATGCACGCGGCCAGGTCAATACCCGGCGTGCGGCACTTGAAGCGGTATTCCACCTCGGCCGCGGGATACTGGTGCAGCACCACCTGCATCATCGAGAACTTGTACAGGTCGGTGTCGAGCAGCGATTCGATGACCATCGGGCGCCCAGGGGAGGAAGAAGCGGCAGCACCGGCCATTATCCATGGTCGGCCATCGGCGCCGGGCAAAATAAAACCCCATCGGCCAGGGGAGGACCGATGGGGCTTGTCAGGCGGCCTCCAGGGGAGGTAAGGCCGGCCCCTCAGCAAGGCGATGGATTGCCCCGCTTCCTGTCGCCGTCACGGCGATACACGGGCTTAGTGTGTGCGCGACGACGTGAGTTCAACGTGCACGCCCGCCGCCGTTCAGCGCCGCGACAGGTGCGCCGCCCCGCCGGGCGCCAAAGCTGGCCCTACACTGGGCCCATTGCACGGAGAATCCCATGCGCGGAACCTCGATCGACGCCCCCCGGATGACGCGGATCACCGCCCTGCTTGCGATCGCGCTGATGCTTCTCGGCAGCAGTCGATTCGTGCGCGCCGCCGAACTCCGCATCGACCTGGGCCATGGTGCCACCCGCTGGAGCACCGCCACCCTGCTGGCGCGCCCGGATGCGCGCACCATCACCGTGCTCGGCGACGTGGCGTTCAAGCGCACCCGACACTACCGCGCCGTGCCGCTGGCTGCCCTGCTGCCCGGCATCAGGGCCGGCGATCACCTGCAATTTGTCGCGAAGGACGGCTTTGTCGCCGAAATACCCGCCGCGCTGATCCTGAGCCGGCGCGGCAGCGTCGCCTGGCTGGCGATCGAGGAGCCGGCCCGGCCGTGGCCGGCGTTGCCTGGCGGACACGGCCGCGCCGGCCCGTTCTATGTCGTGTGGACGCAGCCGCGCGCGGCGGGCGTGGGACCGGAGCAATGGCCATATCAACTGGCCACGATCCGCCGCGCCGACAGCATGGCCGCGCGTTTTCCGGCCATGCTGCCGGACCCGCGAACGCCGGCGGACAGTGCCGTGCGGCGAGGGCTGGCGGTGTTCCAGCGCACCTGCTTCGCCTGCCACACACTCAACGGCGCCGGCGATGCCCGACTCGGGCCGGACCTCAACATTCCGCACAACCCCACCGAGTACCTGCGCGCCGACCTGCTGCGCGGGTACATCCGCGATCCGCAATCGCTGCGCCGCTGGCCGCAGGCGAAGATGCCGGGCTTCGACACGCGGGCGCTTTCCGACGCCGACCTCGATGATCTGCTGAGCTACCTGCGCCACATGGCGGGGAGAAAAACATTGCCGGGCGGCGGGCACTGAGTTTTCAGCGCGGCGCGGCCTGAGCCTCCGCACCGTGTGGCGGCGTCATCAGCGCTTCCAGCGCGCGATCGCGGCGCGGCTTCGGGTCGCGAGCCAAAGCGCGGACGTCGGCGTAGAACGCCGTCCAGTCCTGCCCCGAGCGCTGGAACAGCACGTCGAACGCCGGCACCCAGTGGTCGTACAAGCCGAACGGCAGCAGCCGGGCGTTGTTGATCGGCTGCGCCACCCACGCGTCGTAGCGATGGTCGCCGGGCCATCGGCGTTCGCGCCACTGCGCGTAGCGTTCGCGGAACGCGGCGATCGCGGCCTGCTTGCCGGCTTCCATTGCCTCGGCATCGACGCCGCTGGCGTACAACAGCTTCAGGCACTCGCGCAGATCCAGCACGAGCCGGGTGAAGCCGTCGGCGATCGCGTCATCGTGGCCTTGCGCCGGCGGCAGGCCGCGCGAGGCGCGCCATTCGCGCAGGCCCTGGCGCTGCACGAAGCTGGCGAAGGATTCGTTGAACGCGCTGTCGCTTTTCACGTAGATCAGCTGGTGCGCCAACTCGTGGAAGATCGTGCCGGCCAGCTCGTCGTCGTCCCAGCGCAGCATGCTGGACAGCACCGGATCGGCAAACCAGCCCAGCGTCGAATACGCCGGCACGCCACCGATCCACACATCGTCGCCGCGGGCCTTCCAGCGCGCCGCATCTGCCTGCGCCGCCTGTTCGCTGAACCAGCCCCGGTAAGCCACGCAACCGGCGATCGGAAAGCACTGCGGCACCGCCTGCACCGAATAGCGCGGCGCAGCGAACACGTTCCACACCACGTAGTCGCGATCCAGCGGCACGTAGCCGGTGTAGCTGCGATTGTCAGGCAGGCCCAGCTCGCGCGAGGCGAACCGGCGCGCCTGCAGCGCCAGGCGCAGGCGCGCGGCCAGCTGCGGGTCGGTGTGCGCGTCGGCGAGCACGCGCTCGATCGGGCGTCGATGCACGATGAGTTCGGCTTGCCCGTGGGCGGCCTGCGCGTAGTAGCGCACGCTGGTGCAGGCGGACAGGGCAAGTCCCGCCACCATCAGGAGGGCAAACCGGAATATCGCGGCGGATGCGCTTGACGGTCGCGAAGGCATCCGCCGATTGTGCCTGAACGCCCGGCGCTACCGGGCGCGGCGGGGGTCAATGGCGACGGTCGTCGCGGTCGCGCGAATGACGTCCGCCGCGCTGCGAGTCGCGATGTCCCGAGTGGCCATCGTCGCGGTAATGGCCGCGGTCGTTGTCGCGATGGCGGTAGTCGCGTCCGTAGTCGCGCCCGTGATAGCGCGGATAGCGCGAACCGCCGTACCAGTGCGAGCTGATGCCGACGCTCACCCCGGGTGCGTAGCAGCAACCGTAGTAGCCGCCGTAATAGGCCGGCCCGTAGTAGCTGTCGTAAGGCGAGGCGTAGTACGTCGTGCCGCTGCCGTAATACGCGTCGCCGGCCGACCCGCCGCCACGCACGTAGGTATAGCCGGGGTCGTAATAGCAACCGGACAGCGCCGCCGCTGCCACCATCAATCCAACGCAAGCGAGCAGTCGTTTCATGGTTCACCTCCGCGGTGCTTGTCAAGCTCCACGCTGGACCATGCCGCTTGAACTCTGCCTGAGCGGACCCGGCGCCGCGGCGCCGGCCCGCCCGCGGAGATTCAACCCTTGCGCTTGCCCAGGTCGTCGCGCGGCGATGCCGTCACGGATGCATCGCCCGTACCGGTCACCGGCGCGTGCATCTCCGTCACGTTGGGGGTCGGATGCGACGGGTTGGCGCCAGGCCACGACGGTTCGCGCTGGTCCCGCTCATGCTTGGCGTCAAGCAAGGCCTGGATATGCGCCACGGCCTCTTCCGGGCTGATGTGCGCCACCGGCCGGTCGGCCGGACGAGGGCGCGCAGGCGACGACTTCGGCGCAGGCCGGGTTGCGACCCGAGGTGCGGCTGGCCGCGTGGCCAATGGCTTCTTGGCCATGGCTTTCTTCGCGGCAGGCTTCTTCGCGGGCGCGGCCCTGGCCGCGGATTTCACGGGCACGGCCTTGCGTGCGGCGGACTTGCGCGGTGCCGACTCGCGCGACGCTGCGCTGACGCTGGCGCGAGACTTCTTCGCTGCGGGCTTCGGCGCGGCCTTGCGGGTAGCGACTTTGCTTGTCTCCGGCCGCCGGGGCGTCGCCTTCTTCGCGCTGCGCGGGCCGGTCGTACGCTTGGCGACGGCCTTCTTCGCGGCGGTTTTCTTCGCCGGGGACTTCCTGGCGGCTGCCTTCTTCACGGCGACCTTTTTCGCCGGAGCTTTCTTCGCAACTGATTTCTTCGCGACGGACTTCTTCGCGGCGGCTTTCTTCGCGACTGGCTTTTTCGCTGCGGACTTTTTCGCCGATGCTTTCCCTGCCGCGGACGTCTTCGCTGCCGACTTGCGGGTCATTGCCATGCGTTCGTTCTCCTGCGGTGAGCGGTGAGCAACGCGGCCAGTATGCGCGTATCGGCGCGCGACGGCATTACGCAGCGCAAGAAGCGTTCATCTGCGGGCCGATCGAACGCGCGCTCAGCCCGGGTGCATCAGCGCGTCGAGAAAGTGCGGCAGCACGCGATGATTGATCGCGATGGTGAACAGCACGCCATAGGCTGCGCCCCACAGGTGCGCGCTGTGGTTGACGTTGCCCTGCCCGCGCCGGTCCATGTAGATCGAATAGGCGGTGTACAGCACCGCGTAGACGATTGCCGGCATCGGGATCACCAGCACGATGATCTGCTGCCACGGCGCGATCAGGATGTAGGCGAACAGCACCGCCGACACGGCGCCCGACGCACCCAGGCTGCGATAGTCCGGGTTGTTCCGGTTCTTCAGCCAGGTCGGCAGGATCGAGACCACCAGCCCGCCGATGTAGAACAGCGCGAACCCCAGCGTGCCGAGCACGCCGGTGTAGAACGGCTCCATCGCACGCCCGAAGAAGAACAGCGTGAACATGTTGAACAGCAGGTGGCCGAAATCCGCGTGCACCACGCCGTAGGTCACCAGCCGGTGGTACTCGCGCTGGCGGGTGATCGCCGGCGGCCACAGGATCAGGTCGTTCATCAGCCGCGCGTTCTTGAACGCCATGAACGAGACGATGCAGGTGATGGCAATGATGGCCAAGGTG
>MKTU01000024.1:0-148655 GCA_001898415.1 Rhodanobacter sp. 67-28
TGTCCTCTGCTAACAGTAACTTTTGACAGGCACCACTTTCTTTTGACACCTATCATTAATTTTTAGCAGAAGACACCGAGGACACATCCATGGCACGTGGCGTCAACAAAGTCATCCTGATCGGCAACCTGGGCTCGGACCCCGAGGTACGCAGCACCGGCAGCGGCACTACCGTATGCAGCTTCAGCCTGGCCACCTCCGAGTCGTGGACCGACAAGCAGAGCGGCGAAAAGCAGGAACGCACCGAGTGGCACCGCATCAAGATCTTCGGCCGCCTCGGCGAGATCGCCGGCGAGTACCTGAAAAAGGGCCGCCAAGTCTATATTGAAGGCTCCATCCGCACCGACAAGTTCACCGGCAAGGATGGCGTGGAAAAGTATTTCACCGACATCATCGCCAACGAGATGCAGATGCTCGGCAGCAATGAGGGCGGCGGCGGTGGCGGCGGCTACCAGCGCGAACGTCCGCAGGGCGGCCAGCGCCAGGGCGGCGGCAACTACGGCGGCCAGTCCCGCGGCAACGACGATCGCGGCTCCTCGCGCCCGTCCTCGCCGGCCCCGGCCGACAACGGCTTCACGGACGACGAGATTCCGTTCTAGCGAACGCCCGCCGACGCGGTTGCCCCCGACAGCCCGCCCTCCGGCGGGCTGTTCTCGTCAGGGCCCGCCTTTTTCCTCGCTGCGCAGGCGCGCGACGGCCGACGCGGCATTCACCTGCAGCGTGCCGTCGGAAACCCGGCTGCTCTGCAGCAGCAGGTCATGCACCGAACGCGCGTCCAGTCCGGGCGCCATCGACAGCAGCAAGGCGGCGATGCCGCTCACGTGCGCGGCGGCCATGGACGACCCGGAGGTGAAGTCGTAGCCGCCGTCCGGCTGGGTGGTGAGGATGTCGTTGCCCGGGGCGCTCAGTACGCCGGGTGGCGCCCGCGACGCATTGCTGGTGCGCACGACGATGACGCCCGGCGCGCTGTCGGGAAAGCCGCCGACGTTTCCGTCCGGCGGCATCGCCGCGATCACGATGCGGCCCTGCTCCAGCAGCCGTGCAAGCAGCTCATTGAGCAGCGGGTCGGCCGGGCCACCCAGACTCAGGTTGATGATGCGCGTATCGGTGTCGATGATCGCGGCCAGTGCCTTGGCCAGGGTGAAGGTGTTGCAGCGTGCGCCGGCGTGGGACGCCGGCGGATACCAGCACGCCTTGTAGACGCTGAGGAAGGCCTTGGGTGCGATCCCCACGATGCCCTGCCGGTTGTTGGCGTCGGCGGCGATGATGCCGGCCACTTCGGTACCGTGGTTGTCGCGGTCGAACGCCGTGCGGTTCGCGTCGACCAGGTTGCGCGTGTCGCGGATGCGTCCGTGCAGGTCGGGATGCGCCAGGTCGGCACCCGTGTCGACGATCGCGACCTCGACCCCGGCGCCCTGGCTGAGGTTGTGCGCGAGCGCGGCATCGGTTTCGACAAAGCCGCGCTGCAGGCCGGCATAGGGATCGTTGTAGCGCGGCGCATCCCGCGGCGGCGGGTTGGCGTAGACGGAATAGTCCTGCAGCGGCTCGACAAGCCGCACCCGGGCGTCGGCGGCCAGGGCCTTGAGCAGGGCGTCGCGGGGCATGCCGGCCGGCGGCGTCAGCACGATGCAGTACAGGTCCAGCGCCTTGACCGGCCAGCCGGCCACCTCCTGCCATCCGTAGGTTTTCTTCAGCGCGGCGAGTGTCGACGCCGCCCGCTGGCCGATGCCGTAATTTCCCGACGAGACATAACCGAGCACACTGGAACCGGCATGCGTGGCCGGGGGCACCAGCGGGTTGGCGACGGCCAGCACGATATCGCGCCGGCTGTCCATGGAAGACACGCCGGCGACGGCTGGGCGCCCGGCGCGAACCGGGTTGTCGCCGGCTGGCGCGGGCCGCAAGTGTGCGCAGGCACTCAGCGCCATCGCGGCGGCGAGGGCGAGGATGCCGACCTTCATGGCGTGCTGGTGACGGGCTCGGCCAGGCGGATGCCGTGGGCGGCGCGCAGTTGCTGCAGCACGTGTTGCTCGGTCGAGGTGGAGTCCTGCGGCACGACCGTGTAGGCACCGACGTCGTTGGGGCCACCCACCACCTGCAAGCCGATGGCGTGCAGCAGTGCGTCCCAGTCGGCCAGTTTCATGCTGGCGTCGGGCACGACGCGGATCGAACCCGTGGGGGCGGGTTGGGCCGTTTCGCTGAGGGTGCGATAGCGTGGGAGGCTGCCTTCCGACCACAGCTTCATGCCCAGCACGCCGATGCCGAGCGCCTGGACCAGCACTGCGGCGACCAGGGCGCGAGTCAGCCAGCCGGCCGTCCGCGAACGGCCGGGGGCTTCCTGCGGCGCCGGTGCATCGAGGCGGCCCAGCAAGTGTTTCAGCCCCACGTTGGCGTCGAGAGGCACATCGGAGGGCAGCGACATCGCCAGCTGCAGCCGGCTCTGCCGCGCAAACTCGGCGCGACACTCCTCGCAGTGCACGAGGTGGCTCATCAGCGCCTGGCCCTGCTCGCGCGGAGCACTGCCCTGCAGCACCCAGGGCATGGCTTCCCAGGCCTGGGCGCAGTCCCGATCGGGATTCGTCTGGAATGTCATGGCACATTCTCCTCGCGCATCGGCGAGTCTCCAGCCAGAGAGGGAAGGACGTTGCGCAGCTTCACGCGCGCATGGAACAGCCGCGCCTTCACCGTGCCGACCGGACATTGCATGATCGCGGCAACGTCATCCAGCGAGTGTCCCACGCCGTAGACCAGCTCGATCACCACTCGCTGATCCACCGAGAGGTGGACGAGGCCCTTGCCCAGCCAGTCGCGCAATTCGCGGTCCTCATCCGGGTTGTGGGCCGGAACGCGGCTTTCCGGCACGGCATCCTCGGCGACGGGTTCGTCGCCATGCTGGCGCAGTGCCTTCAACCCGCAGCGGTAGGCGATGCCCATGATCCAGGTCGAAACGCGCGAATCGCCGTGGAAGTTGCCTGCTTTCTGCCAGGCGATCCAGAAGCAGTCGTTGATGACCTCTTCGATGATGTCGGGACGCCGGGTCAGGCGGGACAGGAAGCGGCACAACCTGCCGTGGTAGCCGCGATACAGCACCGCCAGTGCGGCGCGGTCGCCCGTCGACATGCGCTGGAGCAGCATGCGGTCGGTGGCATCAGCGTCGGTATCAGCATCGTTCATGGCTTCGCCGGAGGTGGTCGGAACGCGGTCGGTCGGTGCATGCGTGCCGTTTCGGCCGCAAAAGGTTGCCGGTGCATCAGAACGATCGTGAGATCGTGGCCATCCAGGGCTGCGCTTCCACGTATCCGGTCGATCGCCACGATCCCAGGTCGGTCATGACACGATCGAGCTCCAGCCGCCATGGTCCGTTGACCCACATCAGGCCGACCTGGCCATAGCGGTAGAAGCCGTCGCGATCGTAGCTCCGGTAATGCCCATGACGGCGGTAGCGTGCCGGCGGGACGTGGGCGACGCCGGCGCCCGCGGAGAGGAAGGCATGCTCCGTCAACGGCCAATGGAAATCGAGGTCGGCGGCGGCACGCGTCCGCCGGTCGCCGGAGCCGATGAAGCGGCTGGCTGACAGGCCAAACGCCAGGGTGTCCCGGTACAGCCAGTGGACCCCGACTTCGCCGCGGTCGTGGACGGCCGCGCCGACACCCCCGGCGTAGTGGTAATAGAGCAGGCCGGCCTGCATCTGCCAGTCGGCGGAGAGCGACCAGTGGCGCGCCCCCTGGAGCAGGGTCTGGGCGATGCGCCCCGGCGAACGGGCTTCGGCACTCCCGGACAGGCCCACCGACCAGCCGGTCGACGAGGTCCACGAGGCAGCCGCCTGGACGACGGGCGTGGCCGGCGTGATCGCCAGCCCACGGTCGACCAGCTGCGAGCTGAGCGCGACCGTGCCGGTGGTCCCTGGCGCCGACTGGGCGTGCAGCAGCGCGGGATGGCAGGCGGCCACCGCCAGCGCAAGCCAGGCCAGCCCGGTGCGGGCGAGGTGCCCGCCGCGGCGGCCGAACCCGGTGCGGCATCGGTGCAACGCGATGCTTGCGTGTCGTGGGCAACCTGCGGCCATGGGATCTATCTGGTGTCCAGGTGCATCGCTGCCGTGCGGTGGACGTGCGCAGCGACGATGCGCAGCGTCGGAAGACCTGGCCGGGAGGCCATCGGGCCACATCGCTTCATTGTTCGACTGACCGGGCATGGCTGCCTTGCATGGCCTGCTCGCGCCACGAAAGGCGCGCGCCCGTTATAGCCGATCCGCACGGTGAAGAGAGGGCCCGTCGGCGGAGTCGGTCCTGAAGGCCCGCCCGCCCGGCAGCGCGGGCCCCGCGTGCCGGCGTCCGTGCACGTCTTCAGAATGCCGCGCTCGCGGAAATCGTGAACGCGCCCAGATCCGCCGCATCGGTCTTCGGTGCCCCGGGCGGCGCGCCGAAGACGTTCGTGCGGGCCCCGTTGAACCGGCTGAAACGGAACCAGGTGGCGTAGATCCTGAAGTTGGCCAGCGAGCTGAAGGACTCCTTGCCGAATGGCACCCAGAACACGCTGACCAGGTTGCTGGTGCTGTCGGGGCTGCCGTAGGGCACATAGCGGGCGGGGTCGCGCGAGCCGGTGCTCACCATGTGGGACACGGCGATGCCGTAGCTTTGCCTGAAGGTGTAGATGGCGGTTGCGATCTGATCGCGGGCGGAGCCCTGCGGCAAGGCGAGCAGGCCCGGCACGACGGGACTGGGCGGCGTACTGCCGTAATCGCGCTTCTCGAAGATGTTCACGTAGCTGAGCTGCAGGATGTTCTGCCGGTTGCCCAGGTACTGGTAGCTCAGGTCGTAACCCAGGTCGGTCACGTCGTCGGCCAGCCCTTGCCGCGGCCGCTGGCGTTTGGTCGACAGGCCCACTACGCCGGCCGAGACGAACTGGGTCTTGAACTCTTTCATGTAGGCGAAGCGGAAGTATCCCGTGTCGCTCAACTTGCCCGGATCGCCGCCGGTCGAATAGCCCAGGCGATCCTGCACCGAGGGCTGCATCGAGTTGTACGTGCCGACCTCGCCGTACCAGTTCGAGTCGAACAATGCGTAGACCGTGGCACCGATGACGCGGTTGGCCGGTGCCGCGGGGCTGGAAAGGTTGAGCAAGGTGCCGGTGACGCCCGGCGGGCCCAGGTTCGATGCCGCAGGAAGGACGGCCAGCGGGTCGTTGAAGCCGGGACTGTTGTTGACGCTCACGCCGAGGGTCAGGTCCTTGCCGATGAACTTGAGCGTCCTGGCGACGAAGCGCAGGTCGAGGTTGCGCAGCCGGGTGTTGTATTTGCCGTCGCCGACGTTGTCGGCCTCGATCTTGACGAAGCCGCCCACGTGGTCGGTGAGTCGTCCGGCCAGGTAGAGGTCCGCCTCGCTCAGCCGGGTCTGGCTGTCGCCGCGCAGCGGGTTGGTGTGCGCCAGCGTGACCTGCGCGGCCAGCGGCAGGGCGCCGCTGATGTTCGCCTCGGTATAGCCGCCGAGCTTGAAGCGCATGCCGGCCGGCGTCAGCGCCGGTCCGTTGTCGCCGCCGCCGTACGCACTGGAGTGGCAGACCGCGCAGACGTAACCGGTCTGCCGCGCAAACGCGGGAACGGCCTGGGCAGCGCCGCTGGCGAGCAACAGCAGCAGCGCGAGGCCATACCACGGGTATCGGGTTCCGGATCGGCGAATCGCGGGTCGGTGCGGGAAAGGCAGCATGGGGTTTCCTTCGTCTTGAACGGATGCGGCAGCCGCTCAGCGGCCGTGAGCCCGTCGGCGATGCCGCCCGGCCGTGCCGGTGCGTCGCCGCAAGATGCGGGTAAGTGCCGCACGGGCCGCGAAAGGTTGTGCCTGCCCTTCGCGCGCTTCGACGCAACCTTCGGCCGGCCAGGCGGCACTCAGCCATGTAAGTCGCCATCCCATGATTTGCAGCCGGATCCGACCCATGGAAATCCAACGCGTCCCCTTGCTCAAGCATGGCGACCACCGCGGCATGCTCGTCGCGCTGGAACAGGGCGGCAACGTGCCTTTCGCGATCCGGCGCGTGTACTACATCTTCGCCACGAAGGACGGCGTGCACCGCGGTCGGCACGCGCACCGTCACCTCACCCAGCTGGCGGTGGCGGTGCGCGGTTCGGTGACCTTCCTGCTGGATGACGGCAGCGGTGCGGTCGAGGTCGTGCTCGATGATCCGGCCCAGGGCCTGCTGCTCGGCAACATGGTGTGGCGCGAGCTCTACGATTTCAGCGACGACTGCGTGCTGATGGTGCTGGCCGATCACCTGTTCGATCCGGACGATTACATCACCGACTACGCCGACTTCATGCGTGAGGTCAGCGGCAGCATGCAACTGGCGGACATGACAGCATGCCAAGGCCGCTAGTCCTGGTCGGCGCCGGCGAGTTCGCGCAGATCGCCTGCGAATACTTCGAACACGACAGCGACTACGACGTGGTGGCCTTCAGTGTCGAGCGCGACTACCTGGTGCAGCCGACGCTGGCGGGGCGTCCGGTGGTCGCCTTCGAAACACTCGAAGCGGATTACCCGCCGGCCGATGTGGACGTGTTCGTCGCCGTCCCGTCCAGCCAGCTCAACCGCTTGCGCACGCGCCTCTACCGGGAGGCGAAGCGTCGCGGGTACCGGCTTGCCACCTATGTCAGCACGCGTGCCTTCGTGTGGCGCAATGCCGAGGTGGGCGAGAACAGCTTCATCTTCGAGGGCAACGTGATCCAACCGTTCGTGCGTGTCGGCAGCAATTGCATCCTGTGGAGCGGCAACCACGTAGGGCATCGGACGGTGGTGCGCGACAACGTGTTCATCGCCTCGCACGCGGTCATTTCCGGTTACTGCGAAATCGGCGAGAGCAGCTTCGTCGGGGTGAACACCACCTTCAACGACCACGTCAAGGTGGCACCTGACAACGTGATCGGCGCCGGCGCGCTGGTGACGCGCGATACCGAGCCGGGCCGGATCTACGTCGGCTCGCCTGCGCGCGCCGTGCCGGACAAGTCCAGCTTCGACGTGAAGCTCTGAATGCGCATGTTCGAGTGGACCAAAAAGGGGCTGGTGTTCGAGACCGCGCGGCATGGCGTGGGCGGCTGGATGCGCCACTCGGCGCTCACGCCCACGCCGTATCGCCTCGACGAGGAGTGCATCCGCGTCTACGCGGGCTTTCGCGATGGCGACGGCGTCAGCCGCATCGGCTATGTCGACGTGCGGGCGGATGATCCGGCGACGATCGTGCGCGTCAGCGCCGAGCCGGTGCTCGACATCGGCCGGGGCGGCTGCTTCGACGACAACGGCATGATCCTCGGCGACGTGGTCGACGGACCGGGCGGCCTGCACCTGTTCTACGTCGGCTTCCAGCATGTGGCCAAGGCCAAGTTCCTGGCCTTCACCGGCCTGGCGCTGTCGACCGACGGCGGCGAACATTTTCGACGCGTGCAGGAAACGCCGATCCTCGATCGCGCGCCCGGTCGCAGCACCATCGGTGCGGTGCATTCGGCGCTCCACGAGGATGGTCGCTGGCGGCTGTGGTACGCCGTGGGCGACGACTGGGAAATCATCGGCGGCCAGCCGTTTCCGCGTTACCACATCCGCTGTGCACAGACCAATGATCTGCGCGTCATGCCGCGCGAGGACCAGGTCTGCCTGCTGCCGCGCGGCAGCGAGTACCGGATCGGGCGGCCGCGCGTATACCGCTTCGACGGCAAGTACGTCATGTACTTCACCCGCGGCAATCTCGGCGGCGAGTACTTTCCCGGCATGGCGTGCAGCGACGATGGCGTCCACTGGGAGCGCCGCGACGAGTCGCTGGGCCTGACACTCTCCACCAGCGGCTGGGATGCGCGAACCCTCTGCTACCCCGCGCTTGTCCGCCAGCGCGACAAGCTGCTGATGTTCTACAACGGCAACGACATGGGCGTGGACGGCTTCGGCGTGGCCGAAGCCCCCGCGTCGCACCTCGACGGTGGCGCCGATGCTCGCGGTTAGGCCTTACGTGGCTGCCGATGCCGGCGCCTGGGATGCCGTGGTCGAACACTCGCGCAACGGCAATCTGCTGCATCGGCGCGGCTACATGGATTACCACGCCGACCGCTTCATCGACGCCTCGCTGATGATCGAGCGCCGCGGAGAGGCCGCGGCGGTGTTTCCGGCGAGCAGGCTGGGCGACGTGGTGACCAGCCATGGCGGGCTCACCTATGCCGGCCTGATCAGCAGCCACGCCCTGCGCGCCGAATCGACGCTCGCCGTGTTCGAGCAGATGGCCGGCTGGTATCGCGCGCATGGCGTGCAGCGCATCGTCTACAAGGCGGTGCCGCACGTATTCCACGCGTATCCGGCGGAGGAGGATCTGTACGCCCTGCAGCGCATGGGTGCGCGCCTGGTGCGCCGCGACCTGTCGTCCGTCATCGCGCTGCAGGAGCCGTTCCGCTTCACCGAGCCGCGCCGGCGCGCGATCAGGAAGGCTGGGCGGGCAGGCATCGAGCTTTACGTGGACACCGATCCGGCATCGTTCCACGCGCTGCTGTCGGACGTGCTGCGCAAGCATCAGGTGACGCCGACCCACAGCCTGGCGGAACTGCGCCTGCTGCAGGCGCGCTTTCCGCGCCGGATCGTGCTGCACGAGGCGCGCAGGCAGGGTGTGCTGCTGGCCGGTGCCCTCGTCTACGATTTCGGCCGCGTGGTGCATACCCAGTACCTGGCCGCCTCCGAGGACGGGCGGCAGCTCGATGCGCTCAGCTTCCTGCTCGCCGCGCTGATCGGCAGCACGTATGCGGGCCGGCAGTATTTCTCCTTCGGGGTATCCACCGAGCAGGCCGGGACGGTGCTCAACAGCGGGTTGGTCGCGCAGAAGGAATACTTCGGCGCGCGCGGCATCGCGCACGATTTCTACGAGTGGCCGCTGTGATGGGCTCCGTCGTGATGAAGAACGGACCGGCAGGCGCTGCCTCGGGCGACGTCCCGTTCCTGAACCTCGGTGAGGTCAATGCGCGGTACGCCGACGAGTTGAAGGCTGCGGCGGCGCGCGTCATCGATTCGGGCTGGTATGTGCTGGGCGACGAACTGAAGGCCTTCGAGCGGGAGTTCGCCGCCTGGTGCGGCGTGCGCCATGCCGTGGGCACGGGCAACGGGCTGGATGCGTTGTCGCTGATCCTGCGCGGCTACAGGGAGCTCGGCGTTCTCGCCGAGGGCGACGAGGTCATCGTGCCCGGCAATACATTCATCGCCAGCTTCCTGGCGATCAGCGAGAACCGCCTGGTGCCGGTGCCGGTGGAACCCGGCGCGGCGATGTTCAACCTCGATCCGGCCTGTGTGGCGGCGGCGATCGGGCCGCGCACGCGCGCGATCATGGCGGTGCATCTGTATGGCCAGCTGGCCGACATGCCGGCGCTGCGGGCGCTGGCCCGGCGGCACGGCTTGCTGCTGATCGAGGACGCGGCACAGGCGCATGGCGCCGCACGTGACGGGCGCAAAGCCGGTGCGTTCGGCGACGCGGCCGCCTTCAGCTTCTTCCCGGCCAAGAATCTCGGCGCGCTGGGCGACGGCGGCGCGGTGGTGACCGACGACGACGCGCTGGCGCAGCGCATCGCGGCGCTGCGCAACTACGGCTCCGACGTGAAATACCACCATCTGTTCCAGGGTGTGAACTCGCGCCTGGACGACATGCAGGCGGCGCTGCTGCGGGTAAAGCTGAGGTATCTCGATGCGGACCTGGCATGGCGTCGCCGGGTGGCGCGCCGCTATCGCGATGGCATCCGCCATCCGCAGATCCGGCTGCCGGACGTGGCCCGCGAGGAGCAGCACGCCTGGCATCTGTTCGTGGTGCGCTGCGCACGGCGCGATGCGCTGCAGCGGCATCTGCACGTCCACGGTATCCAGACCCAGGTGCACTATCCGGTGCCGGCGCATCGGCAGCCGGCGTATCCCGCGCTGCGGGATTGCCGCCTGCCGCGGACCGAACAACTGTGCGATGAGGTGCTGAGCCTGCCGCTGGGGCCGACCTTGCGCGATGGCGACGTGGAGCGGGTGATCGAGGCCTGCAACGCGTTCGGGCGTGGCGCATGAACATCGCCCGCACCGGTTTCTACACGAGCATCGCCACCGCCGCGCGGCTGCTTGCCGGGCTGGTGGCGATCAAGCTGGTGGCGTGGTTCGCCGGGCCCGAGGGCGTGGGCAAGCTCGGCCAGTTCATGAGCCTGATGTCGCTGCTGGCGGTGCTGGCCGGCGGCGGCATCAGCTCGGCCATCGTCAAGTACGTCGCCGAGTACCGCGACGATCCGCAGCGGCTGTCGCGCCTGCTGTCCGCCGCGCTGTGGTACGCGTTCTGTGCCTCCTGCCTGATGGGCGGCCTTGCCCTGCTGCTCAGCCGGCAGCTCGCGCTGTGGCTGCTGGACGATGCGGGCTACGCCGGGCTGATCCGCGTGCTCGCCGTCGCGCAGCTCGGCATTGCGCTGCTCAACTACATTCTCGCGGTGGTCAACGGCTTCATGGATGTGCGCCGGCTGGCCTTCATCCAGGTGAGCGGGTCAGTGATCGGCATCGTGATGATGGTCTGGCTGGCGCGCTGGCTGCATCTGTATGGCGCGCTGCTGGCGCTGGTGCTGAGCCAGGTGCTGTGGCTGGTCGTCGGCCTGCCGGCGTGGTGGCGCAGCTCGTACTTCCGCCGCGGCATGCTGCGGCTGCGCTACGACCGTGAGATGACCTTGCGCCTGGCGACGTTCTCGGTGATGACGCTCACCTCCGCGCTGCTGCCGCCGCTGGTCAACATCGCCGTTCGGGACCACCTCGCGCTGCAGTTCGGCTGGAGCCAAGTCGGCTACTGGCAGGCGGTGGGCAAGGTGTCGGACGCCTATCTGTTGTTCCTCACCGCGGCGATCAACATCTACTACCTGCCCAAGCTGGCGTCCACGCATGGCCGCGAGGCGCTGCTGGCCGAGCTGCGCACCGCCTGGCGTTACGTCCTGCCGGCGGTGGTCGTGCTGGCGGCCGCGGTGTACCTGCTGCGCGAGTGGGTGACCTGGCTGCTGTTCACGCCGGATTTCGCCGCCGCCAACGCGCTGTATGGCCCGCAGCTGGTCGGCGACGTCATCAAGATCGCCTCCTTCGTCCTTTCCTACCTGATGCTGGCCAAGGCGATGACGAAACTGTTCGTCATCTCCGAATGCGTGTTCGCGGCCAGCTACCTCGTGCTGGTCTGGGTGCTGGCGGCGCGCTTCGGCGTGGTCGGGGCGATCTACGCGTTCGCGGCGAACTATGTGCTGTATCTGGTCTTCAACCTGCTGGTGGCCCGGCGTTACCTGGGAGGGCTGCGATGATGAGCGACGACGTGCCGCTGGTATCCGTGCTGATACCGGCGTTCAACCACGAGCGTTTCGTGCAGCGCTGCCTGGACAGCGTGCTGCAGGACCCGTATCCGGCCAAGGAGCTCATCGTCATCGACGACGGCTCCACCGATGGCACCGCCGAGCGGATCGCCGACTGGGTCGCGACGCACTGCATGGATATCCCGATCGAGTACGTGCGGCGGGAGAACCGCGGCATCGCGGCGACGCTGAACGAGCTGGCGGCGCGCGCGAGCGGCGAGTTCCTGCGTCCCGGCGCTAGCGATGACTACCTGCTGCCCGGCGGGCTCGATGCGCAGGTGCGCTACCTGCTGGCGCATCCGGACAAGGGCGCAGTGATCGGCGATTCGATCGTCGTCGACCAGGACGACAACAAGCTGCATGACAGCGGCATGGGCCTGCTGCACGGCGGCAGCAAGACGCTGTACCGGTCCGACGACGGCATCCGCCGCGCCATCATCAGCCACTGGGCGATCGGCGGGCCGGTGGCGCTGATGCGGCGGAGCGCGCTGGACACCGTCGACCGCTGGAGCGAGGGCCTGCGCATCGAGGACTGGGACATGTTCCTGCGCCTGGCGGCCCGCGATGCGCTCGGCTTCATCGACGTCGGCGTGTGCGCCTACCGCATCCACGGCACCAACCTGAGCCGGACGCGGCACACCGCCACACGGATCGGCAACCTCGCCGAGTCGCGCCAGGTCGCGCTGCGCCGGGCGTGCCTGTTCGACGAGCCGTACCGGACCCTGCTGCGGGCGCAGGCGCACTACATCGGCGCCAAGATCGCGTTCCTGCAGGGTCAGCCGTGGTCGCTGGCGCGGCATCTGCTCGCCTGGTCCTGGTTGCGGTTGCTGTCGAGGCTGCGGCCTTCATCCGGCCACCGCGGCGCGGAGGCGACATGAAACGGTTGCCGTGTCTGCCCTCGGCGTATCTCGCACTGCCGCTGCTGCTGGCGTGCGCGCTGACCCTGCTGACCTACGATCTTCCCGTCGACTACCTGTCGGGCCTGTTGCTGCTGGCGGTGGTCGCCGCGGCGATCCTGCTGTTCGATGTCCAGGCGGGGATCAGGATTCCGTCGCCCGCGCGGTTTCGCGCGCGCAGCTACGTCGGCACCCGCGATGCGTTCGTCGCGCTCGCCTTCGCGGGCGTCGTCGCGTTGTTCTGCGTGCTCGACCTGGCGCTGTTCCCGATACCGCTGTTCAACAATCCCTCGTCCTATGCCGCGATGGGGGACGGGCGCGAACATGTCCGGCACGTGTCGGACATCTGCTGGGTACTGCCGCCGATCGGGCTGCTGTGCGCCAGGAGCCGGTGGTTGCGCACCACGCTCGTCGCCATCGGTTTCCTGTTTCCGATCCTGGTGATCGACCGCAACCGGGTGTTCGCGACGGTGTTCTCGTTCGCGCTGGTGATCCTGCTGCGCCGGGACGAGGCCAGGCCCTTGCCGTGGAGGGCCGTCGGCCTGCTCGGCTTTGCCGGCGTCAGTGTCTTCTCGGTACTCGGCATGTTGCGGTCCGGGACGCTGGCTTACATCACCCTGCCGTTCAGCGCGATGTATCGCGCGGTGCCGGAAGGCGTCAAGTGGCTGCTGCTCTACGCCAGCGCCGGGCCCTACAACTTCAGCGCGATCCTGGCCAAGGGCTACGTCAACACCAGCTTCCTCACCCATCAGGTCGTTCCGCTGAGCGGGTCCGTCGCGACGGCCGGCACCGGCATTCCGCTGGACGCGCCGACCATCAACGTGGGCACGGAGTTCTTTCCGTTCCTGATGGCGTGGGGTCCGGTCGGCGCGGTGGCTGCCATCGTCGTGCTCTACGCGATGCTGCGCTGGAGCGTGCAGCGCCTGCGGGCCTCGGTATCGCTGTTCGCGCTGCTGATCTTCCTGCGCGTGTCCTACGTTTGCGTGATGGCGCCGTTCGCGCCGCAGGCCTACACCTGGACGAACGCCGGCTTCATCGGCCTGTGCCTGCTCATGCAGGCGTTCGCGGCCTGGCTGCCGAATCGGCGAGCGGCAGCGTCGGGCACCGCGCGAATCGCGTCTCCCCCTTCCACCCAGTGAGTGCCCAACCATGGAACAAGACGAAATCTATCTGATCGACCTCTGGCGGATCTTCACCCGCGGATGGATCTGGTTCGCGGGCGTGCTGATCCTGGTCCTGGTCTGCACCTATGTCTTCGCGCACACGGTGAAGCGCCAGTGGGAGGCGACTGCGTGGATCCAGATCGGGCAGGTCGGGCAAGTGCTGTCGGGCCAGGACCCCAAGGTGGAGCCACTGCTGCGCGTGATCGAACGGCTGGAACTGGTGCCGTTCGAGAACGAGGTCCTGCAAGGCGCCGGCTACGCGCGCGATTCGTCGGTGGCAAAGCTCTATCGCAGCAGCCTGAAGCTGGAGCCGCTGCCCTATGCCGGCCCGTTGATCCGCCTGCGGGTGCGCGCCTATTCCCGCGAGCAGGCCGCCGAGCTGGCCACGGCGACGGTGGCCCGGTTGGGTGCGATCCACCAGCGCCTGGAAGAGGTGCCGCTGAAGGCGGCGCGTGAGCGCCTGGCCCGCAACGAGGTCGAACTGCGGACCGCCGAGGCCGACCGGGACCGTTATCGGCAGGCGGCCGTGCCGGGCAGCAAGGACGCCCAGGGCCCGGTGCTCGCCAGCCTGCTGCTGGCGAACAAGAACGAAGAGATCCGCGGCTTGCGGCAAGTGAGGATGGATCTCATGGAACGCCTCGGCCCGACCTACACCTACCAGACCTCGATGGTGTGGCCGGTCTACGTGCCCGACAGGCAGGCGTTTCCGAATCCCGAGCTGACCTGGGGCATCGGCCTGCTGCTGGGTCTGTTCCTCGGCGCATGCGCGGCCGTGGCGAAGGCCGGCCGGCGACGGATCGCCTGAACGTTTGCCGGTGCGTTCAACCAAAACGGCATCTGCATGCACTCACCGGTCAGGCCCGTGACGTGTCGCGGGCGACCCTGGCTGCACCCGAAGGTGTCGTGCTGAAGGAAAACCGGCGTCATGGCGGGACGGAGTTCGTTCGATATGCGTGGAGTGCACAAGCAGGAATCCGGGCACCGCGCCACGCCCGCCGGCAGCGTCCGCCGTCCCCCGCGGCGCGCGCCGCTGGACGAGGCGCAGCTGCTCGACACGCAGCGCGCGTTCGACAGCGTGGCCGCCGACTACGACGGGCCGCGCGGCAACAACGAACTGATCCAGCGCATGCGCACGACCTTGTGGGATGTCGTGCACAGCGAGGTGCAACCCGGCGCCCGCCTGCTCGACCTGGGCTGCGGTACCGGCATCGACGCACTCGAGTTCGCCCGGCGCGGCTTTCGCGTCGTCGCCACCGACTGGTCGCCGCTGATGGTCGAGCGCACGCGGGCGCGCGCGGCGGGTGCGGCCATGCAGTCGCGCGTCACCGTCGCCCACCTCGGCGTGCAGCAACTCGATCGGCTCGACGGCGAGTTCGACGGCATCTATTCCAACTTCGGCCCGCTGAACTGCGCGCCGGATCTCGCTGCCGTCGCCGCCGAATGCGCGCGCCTGCTGCGCCCCGGCGGCAGCCTCGTCTTCTCGGTGATGGGCCGGATCTGTCCGTGGGAGCTGGGCCACTACGCGCTGCGCGGCCGCTTCAGGCGGGCCGGCGTGCGCGCCGCGCGCGGCGCGACGGCGGTGGGCATGAACCACCACACGATCTGGACCTGCTACTACCTGCCGCGCGAGTTCTACCGCGCCTTCGCCGGGCACTTTTCGCTGGCGGGCTATCGCGCGCTGAGCCTGTTCATGCCGCCGCCCTACCTGGTGGACTGCTACCGTCGCCGGCGCCGCTGGTACGAACGGCTGGGCCGGCTTGACGACCGCCTCGGCGCGCTGCCGTTGCTGCGCGACATGGGCGACCATTTCCTGATCGTGATGCGGCGGCGCTGAGCGCATGGACTTCCTGCAGGCCGCGATGGACGTCAGCTTGTGCCGGGCCGTTTCGGTCACCGCGGAGGCCAGCTCGCGCGTGCCGCTGCCGATCCGCGCCGGGCGGATCGGTTCCTCGCTGGCCGCGCGGGCGTACCGGATCGACCTGCGCGACCATCTGGTCTTCCCCGGCCTGATCAACGCGCACGATCATCTGCACGTCAACGCCGTGCCGCCGCTGCAAGCCCGTGCGCCGTTTCCCAACAGTTATGCGTGGATCGCCGCCTTCCGGGCGCATTTCGGGGAGCCGGCGGTGATCGCCGCGCTGCAGGTGCCGAAGGCCTTGCGGCTGCGCCACGGCGCGCTGAAGAACCTGCTTGCCGGCACCACCTGCGTGGCGCATCACGACCCCTGGCATGCGGCGCTCGACGAGCCGGATTTCCCGGTTGCGGTGCTGCGCGACTACGGCTGGAGCTATGCGCTGGGCTGGCCCGATTACGGCCCGCCGATCCGGCAGAGTTTCGCCGCCACGCCCGCCGACCGGCCCTGGCTGATCCACCTGGCCGAAGGCACCGACGCGATCGCGCAGGCGGAACTGGCCCGGCTCGACGCGATGGGCTGCCTGGCGGCGAACAGCGTGCTGGTCCACGGGGTCGGCCTGAGCGAGCGGGACATCGATCGGGTGATCGAGCGCGGCGCGGCGGTGGTCTGGTGTCCGACCAGCAATCGCAACCTGCTCGGGCGCTCGCTGGACCCGCGGCGCCTGTGCGCGGCGGGCCGGCTTGCCCTGGGCAGCGACTCGCGGCTCAGCGGTGCCCGCGACCTGCTCGATGAAATGCGCGGCATCGCCGCGCGCGGCGAGCTGAGCCCGGGCCATCTGCTCGGCCTGGCCACCAGCCAGGCCGCGCGCATCCTGCGGCTGTCCGCGGTCGGCAGCCTGGCGCCGGGCGCGCCGGCGGACCTGGTGATCGTCGAGGATCGCGGCGGCGACGAACGCTGCGGCCTGGTCGGCATCTCGCGCAGCGAGATCCGGGCGGTGGTGCGCCACGGCGTGCCGCGCATCGCCGATCCGGATTTCGCCGAATGGTTCGACGTCGCCGGCATGGACGCCGTACCGGTGACGCTGGACGGCAGACCGAAACTGCTGGCCAGGCCGCTGGCCGAAGCGGCGCTGGTGGCGCTCGAACCCGGCCTCGAACTGGTAGCCGCGCACCACGCGCGCGATCTCGTCATGGAGGCCGGCTAGCCATGCTGCCGCGTTTGCCGATGCTGATGCCGGCCGAGGCGTATGCCTTGTGGGCATCCAGTTATCCCGCCCGCGCCCACAACCCGGTGATGCAGGCGGAGGAGCGCGCCATGCTCGCGCTGATGCCGGACCTGCTGCAGGAAGCGGCCGTGCTCGATGTCGGCTGCGGCAGCGGACGCTACATGCTGCACGCGCTGCGACGTGGCGCGGCGCGCGTGATCGGCGTGGATCTGTCGGCGCCGATGCTCGCGCGCGCCGGCACCGAGCTGGCCCGGTGGCAGGCCGCCGCGGACATCGACCTGGTGCAAGGCAGCCTCGAAGCCCTGCCGATACCCGATGCGCGGGCCAACCTGACGCTCTGCGGCCTGGTCGTCGGCCATCTCGACAATCTGCAGCGATCGCTCGCCGAGCTGCGCCGGGTGACCCGGCCCGGCGGCACGCTGTTGTGCAGCGACGTGCATCCGATCGGGCATGCGCTGGGCTGGCTGCGCGATTTCAAGTCGGACGGCCGGCACTACGCCGTGCAGCACACGCAGCACCTGTACAGCCACTGGCACGCGGCCTGCGCCGCGCTCGGGCTGCGCATCGAACAGGTACTGGAACCGATGCTCGACCCGGCCGGCATCCCCGCCGATGCGCGCTTCGACCGCACCGCGCTGGAGGTTCCCGTGGCACTGGTGTTCCAGCTGCGGCGCGAGCCGTGACTCCCCGAATTCGCAGGCTCCTGCCATGACCCTTGCCTCACGCACCTTGCTGATCAACCCGACCATCACCTCGCGGCGCAGCGCGCGCTTTCCGCTGTCGCTGCTGCACCTGTCGGCGGCGCTGGAGCGCAACGGCCACGACAGCCAGATCATCGACGGCAACGTCGACCGCGATTTCGTCAGCGACACCTTGCGCGCGATGGAACAGGACGCCTTCGACGCGGTCGGCGTCAGCGTCATGGGCGGCCCGCAACTGGCGCCGGCAATCGCCGTGTCCGGTGCGATCCGCGCACGCTTCCCGGCGGTGCCGATCATCTGGGGCGGCTATTTCCCCACGCTCAACCCCGACGCCGCGTTGGCTGCGCCCTACGTCGACTACGCGGTGCGCGGGCAGGCCGAGGAAACCCTGCTCGAGCTGATTGCCGCGCTGGACGGCAAGGCCGACGCGAAGCTGGCGACCATCGGCGGGCTGTCGTGGAAGCGCGGCGGCGCGGTCGTGCACAACCCGAATCGCCGTTTCAGCCTGGCCGACCAAGGCATGGTGCTGCCCTACGACAAGCTCGGCGACCCGCGGCGCTACCTGGCGCGCACCTACCTCGGTCGCCGCACCGTCGCGCACCAGGCGTCGATCGGTTGCCGGTTCCGCTGCACCTTCTGCGGCGTGGCCGCGATGTTCGGCGGCACCACCGTGCTGCCGGCGGCGGAACAACTCGAGCGCGACCTGGGCTATCTCAAGCACGAGCTGGGCGCGGATTCGGTGCAGTACTTCGACAACAATTTCTTCGACCGCGAGCGGGACATGCTGCCGCTGCTCGAAGTGATGGCCAGGTTCGAGATGCCCTGGTGGTGTTTCGCCCGCGCCGACGCGCTGCTCAACCTGTCGGAGGAGGCGTGGAGGCTGGTGCGCAAGAGCCGCTTGCGGATGGCGTACATCGGCGCGGAATCACCGAACGGCCAGATGCTCAAGGAGATCCGCAAGGGCACGCGGCCGGATCAGACGATGGCGGTGGTCGAGTTGTGCCGCCGGCACGGCGTGATCCCCGAGTTGTCCTTCATGGTCGCACCGCCGGAGAACACCGAGGAGGAGACCGAGCACACCTTCGAGTTCATCCGCGCGCTGAAGCGGATCAATCCGCAGTCCGAGATCGTCATCTACGTCTACACGCCGTTGCCGGAGAACAGCCGGCACGAGCAGGACCGCGCGAGGCGGCCGGGCAAGCCGCTGCTGGACCTCCATGGCGCGCCGGTGGTGTTCCCGACGACGGCGGAGGAATGGGCGCAGCCGCGCTGGGTCGACTACACCTGCCACGCGGACGCGCCCTGGCTCGACGACCGGCTGCGCCGGCGCATCCGGGATTTCGTCACCGTGCTGCGCTGCCGCTTTCCCACCGTGCAGGACCTGCGCTCGCCGCCGTGGGCCAAGCGCAGCCTGAGCGCGATGGCGCTCTGGCGCTATCGCTACGGCAGGTACGATCGGCCGTGGGAACTGGAGCTGGCCAACCGGCTGGTGCGCCTGCGCATGCCGCAGGTGTCGGGCCTCTAGCGGGGTGCGCGCCGTGCACGTCGCGCAGCTCAATTTCCTGCCCGCGCCGGCGGGACTCGCGCCGGCCGAGGTGCTGGAGCGGTGGCACTCGCTGGCGGACATCGCCGAGGCGGCCGCCAGCGCCGGCACCCGCGTGTCGGTGATCCAGGCGGCGGCGCGCGAGGAGCGGATCACGCGTGGCGGCATCGACTACCACTTCGTCGACATCCGCGGACTGGAAACGGCGACCAACCGGGGCCGCCGCTTCGCCAGCCTGCTCGGCGACATCCGGGCCGACGTGCTGCACGGGCACAGCCTGGGTTTTGCCGAGGACGCCTTCGCGATCGCGCAGTGCCTGCCGCAGCTGCCGATCATCCTGCAGGACCACGCCGACCGGGCACCGCGCTGGTGGCGCCGCCGTCGCTGGCGGCGCTGGTATGCGGCCGCCACGGGCGTCGCCTTCACCGCGCGCGAGCAGGCGCAGGCGTTCGCCGTCGCCGGCATGTTCGGACCGCGCATGCGGGTGTTCGCGATACCCGAATCCAGCAGCCGCTTCACGCCTGGCGACCGCGCCGCGGCCCGCGCCGAAACCGGCCTTCACGGCGGGCCCTGCGTGCTGTGGGTCGGCCACTTGAACCGCAACAAGGACCCGCTGACCGTGCTCGAGGGCGTGGCGCGAGCGGCGACGCGCTTGCCCGGCCTGCAACTGTGGTGCGTGTTCGGCCATGCGCCGCTGCTGGAGGACGTGCGCCAGCGCATCGTTGGCGATCCGCGGCTCGCCGGCCGCGTGCATCTGCTGGGCAAGGTGACGCATGCGCAGGTCGAGCAGCTGATGCAGGCGGCCGACGTGTTCGTCTCGGGCAGCCATGCCGAAGGCAGCGGCTACGCCCTGCTGGAGGCGCTGGCCTGCGGCGTCGTGCCGGTGGTTACCGACATCCCGTCGTTCCGCGCGCTGACCGATGGCGGCCGCATCGGCAAGCTGTGGCCTTGCGGCGACGCGGGGGGGCTCGCCGCGGCCCTGCTCGACCTCGGGTCGAGCCGGATGCCGCCGGCACGGGTGCGCGCGCATTTCGACGCCGCGCTGTCGTTCGCCGCCGTGGGCCGGCAATGGGCCGAGGCGTACGCGCAAGTGCGCGAGGACCGGCGCCGGGGCGCGTCGTGAAACTCGCGCTGGTGGTGCCGGGCGGGGTGGATCGCGGCGGCGAGTTCCGCGTGATCCCCGCCTTGCTGGCGCTGATCGAACGACTGGCGTGCACGCATGAGGTGCATGTCTTCGCGCTGCAACAGGAAGCGGTGGCCGGTCGCTGGGAACTCGCCGGCGCCACCGTGCACAACATCGGCACCGGCTGGACGCGCCTGCGCGCGATCGCGGCGGTCCGCGCCGAGCATCGCCGCGCGCCGTTCGGCCTGGTCCACGCGATCTTCTCGGGCTCGTGCAGCCTGGTTGCCGTCGCCGCGGCGAAATGGCTGCGGCTGCCCAGCCTGGTGCATGTCGCCGGCGGCGAACTGGTTGCGTTGCACGCGATCGGCTACGGCGGGCGCCGAAAGTGGAAGGGCAGGCTGCGCGAGGCGTGCGTGCTGCGCGCCGCCGATGTCGTCACCGCGGCCAGCGCGCCGATCATCGACGCATTGCGGGTGCTCGGCATCGAGGCGCAACGGGTGCCGCTCGGCGTCGACCTGCGAGCCTGGCCGCCGCTCGCGCCGCGTGCGCGCCGCGTCGGCCCGGCGCGGCTGATCCATGTGGCCAGCCTCAACCGGGTGAAGGATCAGCCGACCCTGCTGCGTGCCTTGGCCAAGCTGCGCGAGGACGGCCCGGCCTTCCGCATGGCCATCGTCGGCGTGGATACCTTGCGTGGCGAGATGCAGCGTCTGGCGCGCCAGCTCGGGCTGCAACACTGCGTGGATTTTCTCGGCTTCAAGACGCAACGCGAATTGCGTCCGAGGCTGGAAGCAGCCGACCTGCTGGTGATGTCGTCGCAGCATGAAGCCGGCCCGCTGGTGTTGCTGGAGGCTGCGGTGGCCGGCGTGCCGGCGGTGGGCACGGCGGTCGGACACTTCGTGGAGTGGTCGCCCGCGGCGGCGTGCAGCGTGCCTGTCGGTGACGCGGGCGCGCTGGCCGATGGCATCCGGCAGCTGCTTGCCGACGAACCACGGCGGCAGCGCATGGCCGCGGCCGCGCAGTGCCTGGCGCTGGCGGAGGACGCCGACTGCACCGCGCGCCTGTTCGAAGCGCTGTACCGGCGCGTCCGTGGACACGGATCACGCGGGCTTGCGTGCGAGGTAAAGCCGGAACCGTGAAGGCTCGCGGCGGCCGCGAAGTTTCGCCATGAGCGGGCGCATTGCCCAGCGCGGGCCGTACCACGGGCGATGCACCTCCCACCGGATCGACAGCGCATCCGCCAGACGGCGCAGCCGCTCGTCGGTGAGGTAGCCCAGGCTGGCGATGGCATCCGCCGCGATGCCGTGGCGGCGCAGGAACACCTCGCGACGCTCGGTGAGCATGCGCCGGCCGCTTTCATCGCGGGCGTACCACGGCGTGTCGGCGATGATCACCGTGCCGCCGGCTTTCACGCAGCGCAGTGCTTCGCGCAGGCAGGCCTCGCCGTCTTCGGCGTAGTGGAACGAGGCGTTGAACACGGCCGTGTCGAACTGCGCGTCGGCGAACGGCAGGCGGCGCATTTCGGCCTGGAAGCGCGGGAACAGCGCCGGCAGCCGCGCCCGGTAGTGCCGGGCCGCGCCCAGCCCGTCGCGGTCATGGGCAAGCAGGTCGACCGCCACCGGCCGGTAGCCGGCCAGGGCCAGGCGATAGCTCATCCAGCCGTTGCCGGCGCCGAGATCGAGCACGCGATTGCCTTCCAGCAGATGCCGCACGATGTAGTCGTAGCTGCGCGCGCGCATCCGCCATTGGTCGCGATCCGTTCCGCCGGTGTCGCGGTAGGGCAGGGCGAGGTAGAACGCCTCGCTTTCGCTGCCACGGCCCTCCGCCATCCTGATCCGCTCGTAATCCGCGATGAAGCGTGCCAGGTGCGCGGCCGATTCCGGCGGCAGCGCACGGGCGATGCCGTTCTCGACGGCGATGACGAAGCCGCATGCCGGGCAAGCCAGCATGTCGATCGAGGTCCTGCAGCGGGGGCAGTGCAGGCGCAGCTCCGCCAGCGCCGCCGCGTCCGCGGCATGGCGGGCGGGCGAGGCGTCCATCGCTGGCTGCGTTCGCGGCATCGGCGGCTGCTACGGTGCGTGGAGCGGTGGTTCCAGCGCTGCGCGCACCGCGAACATGGTGTCCATCCGCGGCACCGGCCGGGTGAGCCAGGCGAGGATGCGCCGCCGCTGCGACAGGCCGGCCCAGGCCGGGCCCTGCTGCAGCCACAGCTGCGTGCGCACCATGTCGGCCCGTTCGCGGCTGGCTTCCGGCGTGGGCCTGATCCGCTGGCGGAGGCAGCGCGCGAGTTCGCCGAGGGAGCGCGACCACTCCATGCCGTGAAGCGCATGCAGCCACAGCTCCGAAGAGGAAACGCGGGTCAGCGTCTGGCGGCGCGAGACCATCCGCAACAGCGGATGGCAGTCGACGGCGAGTCGTGCAAGCGCATCTGGCGGAACCACATCGCCGTAGTAGCGCGCAGCCAGCAGCAGCGGCGGCAGCGCATACCAGGGCGCGTCGGCGTGCTCGTCCCACAGCACGTCCCAGTCGCGCGCGGACAGGCGCGCCGACAGCAGCGCGATGTCGTGCAGATGGAGCAGGCGCAGGCTGCGGTTGCAGAGGTTGCCCGCGGCGTGCAGCAGCAGGTGGTTCATCAGCGCGCCGGGCGACGGGTAGGGGTTCAGCCCGGGCTGCGGCTGCGGCGGACGGATGCGCACGGTGATGTCGACCGCAGTGACCGGTAGCCGCTCCTGGATGCGCGTGTGCAGCTCGATGTTGACCGGCGTGTCGCGGTGCTCGCCCAGGCCGGCAAAGGGCGCGCCGGTCGCCGGCTTGAACACCCGGTGCTTCCACGCGGCGAACGACTCCACGTAGCCGAGTTCCTGCAGCAGCCCGATCGCCGGCGCGACATCGTCCTCGCGAACCAGCAGGTCGATGTCGGCCATCGGCCGCTCGCCGGCCGCGTAGATGCCCAGCGCGTGCAGGGCGCAACCCTTCAGCGCGACGATGGCGATGCCGCTGGCACGGGCGCCGACATCGATGCCCTGCAGCAGCGTCTCGATGCGCCGATGGCGATGCTCGACATGCGCGCGCTGCTCTGCCAGGAACGCCTGCCATGGCGGGTGCCGCCACGCGGAGAGACTGGATAGCAGTGGCGACACGCCGTGCACGGCAGCGGCGGCGGCGGCCAGCTGCCATTCGAGATCGCTCCACGGCGGCGTGGCGCCGCCGGGCCGCGCCAGCTCCGCGGCCAGCGTCTCGGTGGTGCGGCGCAGGCCGGCCCTAACGACGTTGAGCGGTGGCAGCATGAGGCAGCAGCCGGATGTCGATTCGCGGGGCCTGGGACGGCGAGGGCGTGGCGTCGTCGCAACGATGCGCCCGTTCGGACGCGACCAGCGCGTCCCATTTGGCGTCCAGTGCCGCGCTCGCCTGCCGGTGATGCTCCAGCGAGTCGATTGCCTTCAATTGCTGCAGCGTGACCTGCTCGTGCAGCAGGTCGCGTACGCTGCGGTAGAAATCCGAGTCGTAGGCGCCGTGGAACATCATGGCCAGGTCGCCGCTGTCCCGCCAATGCGTCTTGTCGCCAAGCTGGGCCTTGACCTTGTCGTAGAACCTGGTTCCCGGCAGCGGATAGGAGACGCTCACGCCGATGTCGTCGGGCGCGGCCTGCGCCACCAGCTCGCGGGTGGCCAGCAAGTCATCCAGCTGCTCGCCCAGATAACCGAGCTGGATGAAGAAGCCCACGCGGATGCCACGCTGGCCCAGCCGCACCCGCGCCGCAATCAGGTGGGCGACCCGGGTGCCCTTGGACATGCTGTCCAGCACGCGTTGGCTGCCGCTTTCCGCACCCAGCCACGCCTCCGCGCAGCCGGCCTGTTCAAGCGCGTCGGTCATGCGCTCGCTCATCAGGTCGGCACGGGTCTGGATGGTGAACGGAACCGATCCGCCGGCGGCGCGAAGGCGAGCCCCGAACTGCGCGACCCAGTCGACATGGAAGCCGAAGATGTCGTCCGCCATCCAGATGTGGTCGGGTTTGAACGCCTGCTTCAGGTGGATCATTTCCGCCGCCACGTCGTCGGCGCTGCGCTGCTTGTAGTGGTTGCCCCAGATCGGCTTGGCGCACCAGTTGCAGCGGAACGGGCAGCCGCGCGACGCGGCCATGTTGAGGCTGAAGTAGCCGTGCCGCTCGTGCCACAGGTTCCGGTAGCGTTCGACGTCCACCAGGTCCCAGGCGGGGCGGCCGATCAGCCGGGGATCCGGCGGCATCGCGCCCATGCGTCGCGCCTGGGTCGCGCCGTCCATCCGCGTCGCGATGCCGGCGACGCCGTCGAGCCAGGGGCGGTCGTCGATGGCCGGGTCGCGCGCCAGCCGCCCGGTCAGTTCGAGCAGCGCCGCAATCCCTTCGCCCATCAACACGGTGTCCGCGCCGGCGTCGAGAAACGGGTCCGGCTGGTCGGAGGCGTCGGAACCGGCGACGATCACGCGGGCCCCGCGCGCACGCGCCTGGGCGATCATCCGGCACGCCGCCTCGCGCATGCGGCCCAGGCACATCTTGGTCAGGTAATTGAAGTTGTCCTCGTAGAGAACCACGACGTCCGGTTGCGCGGCACGCACGGCGCCTTCGTAATCCTCGACGCCATCGGCGAGCATCGCGTCGAACAGCGTGACCTGGTGACCCATCTGCCGGAGGAGTGCGGCAATCTGGATCGTGGCGAGCGGGGGATAGGGCTTGCCGCGTTCCCATTGCTTGGGGTCGTACCTCAGGAAATAGGAGTGACCGACCTGGATCTTCAGCATCGCGAAAGGGCCTCGAACGTCGCCGCGGAATTCAGCATCGACGGCGGAGGAACCGGCCCCGTCGTCGATGCTGCCGGCAGGTGAGTGCCGCGGCGTGCGGCTTCGGTTGCCCTGCGGAGCGAAGCTGGTTGGCGTGCAACCTTTCCGCGGCGACTGCGCACTCAGCAGCAGACCACCGCCATCGGATTCGCCGCACCGTGCAACTCCCCCCGCGCCGGGCAACTCGTTCGATGGCGATGGCATCGACTTTCCATGGCGCTGATGCCGGCGCCGACCCGTTCGGCGAGCGATCGGTCGGTCGCCGTGTCGTGCGCCGGCGGATACTCGGCGGGCGTTTCTGTTTCGGCAGCGCCAGCGAGGCACTGCTGCATCTGGTCGAGGCCGCTTATGGCGGCCTGCCGCGGCACCGCGTGTCGATGGCGATACCCGAGTTTCGCATCGAGTTGCGCCTGTCGCCGCCGCGGGCTTCGCCGCCCGCGGGCGAGCCGCCGCCGGTGCAGATGCAGTCGGGTGCGGGGGTGATCTGCGGCGTGATGGACGCCTCGAACTACGTCGTGCTGGCGCCCGCGCAGCAGCGGGCGCTGGTGGTGGCATCCGTCGACATGCTGGAGCGGCCCTACCATCTTCGCTACGAACTCATCGAGTTCGCCGTTTTCACGTTGGCCACGCGCGGGCAGGGACTGGTTCCGCTGCACGGTGCCTGCGTGGGGTGGCAGGGCCGGGGCATTTTGCTGCTGGGAGCCAGCGGCTCGGGCAAGTCGACGCTGGCCCTGCAGGCCTTGCTGCAGGGTCTGGATTTTCTCGCCGAGGACGCGGTGTTCGTGGCGCCGCAAGACATGCTCGCCACCGGCGTGGCCAACTACCTGCACGTGCAGGCCGATGCGCTGCGCTTCGTCGAGGACGCCGGCGCCCGACGCTGGATCGGCGAGGCGCCGGTCATCTGCCGCCGCAGCGGGGTGCAGAAGTTCGAGGCCGACCTGCGGCTCGGCCCCGGCCGGCTCGCCACGGCTCCGCTGCAGCTGGTCGGTGCCGTGCTGGTTTGCGGCGAGCCTGCCGCCGACTGCGCCGCGGTGCTGCGTGCCGTGCCGGCGGCGGAGGTCGCCGCGCGATTGGCCGCCACCCAGCCGTATGCGTCCGGGCAGCCGGGCTGGGCCCGCTTCGAACAGAAGATGGCGGCGCTGGGCGTGCATGAGCTGCGCCGCACCGACCATCCGCGGGATGGCGTGGCGGCGTTGCGCCGATTGCTGGGCGATGGGTGAACGCCTCGCGCCACCGACCGCCGACACGGCGGCGAGTAAGCTGGGACTTCCCCGGGCTCACGTTCCACCTCCGGCAGACCACGAACCCCTCACGAGGACTACGACCATGAAGATGCATTTCGCGGGATCGATGGCAGTGGCCGCGCTGTTCGCGCTGGCTTCGGCGACGGCGACCGCCGCCGCGCTCGCCCCCGGCACCATCGCGCCGACCTTCACCGCCCAGGCCAGCCAGGCCGGCAAGCAGTTCACCTTCTCGCTGGCCGACGCGCTGAAGAAGGGGCCGGTGGTGGTTTATTTCTATCCCTCGGCCTATACCAGCGGCTGCGACCTCGAAGCGCACACGTTTGCGGTCAACCGGGACAAGTTCGATGCCGCCGGTGCGACCATCATCGGCGTGTCGGCCGACAGCATCGACCGGCTCGACGTGTTTTCGGCCGACCCGGACTACTGCGCCGGCAAGTTCCCGGTCGCGTCGGATGCCGAGGTCAAGGTCGCGCTTTCCTACGGCCTGGAGGCGATGAAGGCACGCCCGGGCATGAAGGACGTGCGTGGCATGGCCATCGACCACGCGTTCATCCCGCGCACGACCTTCGTCATCGCCGGCGACGGCAAGATCGTCGCCACGCTTTCCTCGGAGGCCGATCATCTGCGCCCCGACGAGCACGTGAAAGAGGCACTGGCCATCGTGCAGAAACTGCACGCCGGCAAGGCGCCGTAAGCGGAACCCCGGCGCGCAGGGAATGACCTGCGCGCCGACCTGATCGGGTGACGATGCAACCGTGTGCGTGCCGGAGGGCACTCACCGCCATCGCGGTCGCCCGCGGTGACGAGGCGCTGCCGCCGATCGTGACGGAGCGTCTCCGCACCGCGGCGCGCTCGCGGGCCATCCACCCGGATCAGCAGCGATGCCTGACGAACCCTCGGCGCCCGGCCGCACGCTCGACTTGCTGCGTTCGCTCGCGCGCACGCTCACGGCGGATGACGTCGCGGAGATCGTCGCCTATGTCGTGCTGTCGCTGGCGGCGGCACTGGCCGGCAGCCTCGCCGCGGTGCTGCTGGTGCCGCTGGTGCAGCCGGGGCATCCCCTGCAACTGGCGGGCGGCATGTTCGACGCCGGTGGCGGCGTCGAGAGGCGGGCCACCGCGTTTGCGGCGGCCACCGCGGCTTTCGCCGTGCTGCGCTGGCTGGTCGCGTGGCTCGGTGCGCGGCTGACCAGCCGTTACGGCGTGGCCCGGCGGCGTGCCGTGCATGCGCGGCTGGTCGATGCGCCACTCGCCTCGCTGGCCGACTCGACCTCCGCCGAAATCGCGAACGTCCTGACCTACAACGTCGAGTTCCTCACCCAGGGCTTCGCCGCGCTGCTGCAGTTGCTGGTCGCCGGGGTCACCACGGTCGTCAGCCTGGCCTTCGCGTTCTGGGTGTCGCCGCCGCTGATGCTGGCGGCACCCCTGCTGGTCGGTTTCGCGCTGGTCGCGTCGCGCAGCTTCGGCCGCGAACAGTCGCAGGTCGGCCGTCGCTATGTCGCCGACATGACGCGGCTGTTCTGGCTGAGCGAGGATTTTCCGCGGCGCCTGCGCCACATCCGTTCGTTCGAGCGCGCGGATGCGGAGAAGGAGAGTTACGGCGCCATTTCCGCAGCGCTGGGCCATGGCTACCGGCGCCAGCTGGAGCTGGTGGCGGCCGGCCGGCTGGTGCTCGAACTGCTGGCGGCGGTCGTGATCGCCGCCGTCTTCGTGCTCGCCTGGCGCTGGCACGGCGTCGACCAGTCGTCGCTGATCGCGGTGTGCCTGCTGCTCGGGCGCCTGTTGCCCTACCTGGTATCGACGCGGCAGTGCTTCCAGCAATTGCGTTCGGCCGTTCCGGCGTTCGCGCTGTGGCAGCGTTACATGAGTCTGGACGCGGTGCGTGCGCCGGCAGCGCCATCGCCGGCCACGCCGTCGGCGCGGAACGCGCTGCACATCGAACGGATGCGACTGGCGCCGCCGCTGGCCGGCATCGACGTCCGTCACCTGAGTCTGCGGCCCGGCGAACTGACCCTGGTCTGCGGCGACTCCGGCATCGGCAAGAGCAGTCTGGTCGACGTGCTGGCCGGCATGAGCATGCCCGGCGCTTTTGCCGCGCGCGTGGATGGACGCGCCATCGACTTCGGCGAATACCGGGAACTCGTGCGGCATGGCGCCTATGTCAGCCAGAGCGTGCGGCCGTGGCAGCACTCGGTGCGCGAATGCCTGCGCTGGGCCGCGCCCGAGGCCGATGACGCGGCGATGCAAGCCGCGCTGCGGGACGTCGGCCTCGGCCCGCGACTGGCCGCTTCGCCGCAAGGGCTGGACACCGTGCTGCACGGCACGTCGAGCCGGCTCTCCGGCGGCGAGCTGCAGCGACTGCTGCTCGCCCAGGTGATCCTGCGCCAACCTTTCCTGGCCGTGCTCGACGAAGCAACCAGCGCGCTCGACGCCGCCTCCGAAATCCACGTGCTTGCCGCCATCAAACGCCGGCTGCCGCAGACGATACTCGTCGTGGTGTCGCACCGGGCCAGCGTGGCGGAGCTGGCCGACCAGTGCCTGGCCATCGACGCCGATCTCGTCGCGACGGTCGCCACCCGCAGCGACCCGCGCGGCCCCGTGCCGCTGGAACCCGGCAGGCGCGGGCGCCCGCACGACAGCCTGGCCTGAGCCGTCAGCCGGCACCCTGCCGTCGATCCCGCCTCGCTGCGATCACCCTTGCACTGCCTGACTGCGCAAGTGGGTCGGCGTCGAACGTCTTTGCGGATTTGCAGCCTGCAGGCGCGTCGGAACGTGGACCCGTGGTCGCGCTCCATGCCAAAGTCCGTTTTGCAGCGGGCTTCGGCCGTTTCAGGGGGCGGGGGGCATCTGTTCTTGCCGCCGCTGGCCGCGGCGGTAGAACATCAGCCCGATGCCGATCAGCAGCACCGAGCCGCCCACCACCTTGAGCAGGAACAGGCCGGGATTGCTGCTGTTGGCGGGTGGGATCATCGAGGTGACGATCGCCAGCGAGGTGACCGCGAAACCGGTGAGCCCGGCCAGCCAGCAACCCAGGGCGCCGCCGGGCGACAGGTTGACGCCTTCGTTGCGGCCGGCGGCGCGGCGGCGCAGCAGCGGGAAGGCCAGCAGGATGTAGAGCAGCGGCAGCAGCGACATGATCGCGGTCATGTCGACCAGGATGATGTAGGCCTCGTGGATGCTGGCGCCGGACAATGCCGCCGCCAGCACCAGCGATACCAGGATGCCCTGGGTGATCAAGGCCACATGGGGCGTGCCATGCCTGGGGTGCAGGCGGCCCAGCGCGGCGGGCAGGTAGCGGTCGACGCCCACCACGAAGGGCAGCCGCGCCGTGCCCGTGACCCAGGCGGAGATGGAGCCGATCGTGCCGACCGTGACCAGTGCCGCGGTCAGCGGGCCGAATATCGGCAGGCCGATCCGCTCGCCGATCGCCGACAGTGCCTGGGGAATGCCGGCGATGATGTCGATCGTCGAGGCGGGCAGCGCGATCAGCAGGGATGCCGTGCCGGCGATATAGATGGCCGCGATGACCACGCAGGAAATCAGCGTGGCGCGCGGGATCTGCCGGCGCGGATCCTTGATTTCCCCGCCGAGTATCAGCCCGAGTTCGAGCCCCTGGAAGGCGAGGGCCATCGTCGCGAAGGTGGAAAAGGTCGCGAGCTTGCCGAAGTCCGGCATCACGTTCGCCGCGGTGATCGTCGTGGCCGGACCGAAGCGGTACGCGGCCAGCGCGCCGGCGGCGAGGATGAGTGCCGCCGCCGACCAGGTCGCGATGCCGCCGATGTTCTGCAGCCACTTGGCGCGTTCCAGGCCGAGGATGCCGAGCCCGGTCGCGGCCCACAGCACCGTCAGGCAGTAGACGAGGTGGTAGCTGCCGTCGCCGGCGTGCGCCAGCCAGCGGTCGCCGCCGACATGCAGGAAGATGCCGGCGCTGAACAGCAGTGCGAACGGAAAATAGACCAGATTGGAGACCCAGTACGTCCAGCCGGCGATGAAGCCGTGCATGTCGCCGAACGCCGCCTTCGACCACAGGTACAGGCCGCCCTCTCCGGGCACGCGCGAACTCAGTTCGAGCACCGCCAGCGCCAGGGGGATGAAGAACCCGACGAGTCCAAGCAACCACAGCAGCAGGCTCGACGGCCCCACCTGGGCCGCCATCGACAGCCAGCGCAACGCGACGATCGCCGCGATGTTGAACAGCACCAGGTCCCTGGTGCCGAGCACGCGACGCAGGCCCGGTTCGTTCTTCCCTGCCGATGTTGCGGCCATGATGCGTTACTCCCGGAAAACGGCGACGGATGCGGTGACCAGGCGTGCCTTATTGCCCGATTTCGCGCAGCGGCTTGCCGGCCATCAGGTTGCGCTCGATCTGCTCCAGCGTGACGTTCCTGGTCTCCGGGATCAGCCAGAAGGTGATCAGCAGGAACACCCCGTTGAGCGCCGCGTAAAGCCAGAACGTGGCGGCGTTGCCGATGCTGTTGAGCAGGGTCAGGAAGGTGGCGCCCACGATCATGTTGGCGACCCAGTTGGTGAAGGTGGAGCAGCCGATGCCGAAGTCGCGGCCCTTCAGCGGCTGCACTTCCGAGCACAGCGTCCAGATCAGCGGGCCGGCCGACATCGCGAAGCCCACGATGAACAGCAGCAGCATCGCCACCGTGAAGAGCTGCTCGCCGTGCGTGGCGATGCCCAGGTGCATCATCGTGCCGACCAGGCCCATGCCCAGTGCCATCACCGCGAAGCCGGTGTACAGGATCGGCTTGCGGCCCCAGCGGTCGACCAGGCCGATCGCGATGAAGGTGGCCAGCACGTTGGTCAGGCCGACGATCGCGGTGAACCACATCTGCGCCGCGGTGGCGTAGCCCATGTCCCGGAAGATCCGCGGCGCGTAGTACATCACCACGTTCATGCCGGTGAACTGCTGCATCACCTGCAGCAGCACGCCCAGCCCCACCGAGCGGCGGAAGTTGCGGTTCTGCAGGAAAAGGTGCCAGCCGCGCTGCGGCGTCTTCAGCTGCTCCTCGATGTCGGCCACTTCGCGTGCGACATGGTCGGCGTCGCCGCGCAGCTTCTGCAGCACGCCGGTGGCCTCCTGCTTGCGCCCGCGCATCATCAGCCAGCGCGGGCTGTCCGGCAGCAGGAACAGGCCGAGCAGGAACAGCACGCCGGGCAGCGCGATGATGCCCAGCATCCAGCGCCAGTTGCCGCTGTAGCTGAACGCGGTATCGGACAGGAACGCCACCAGGATGCCGATGGTGATCATCAGCTGGTACAGCGAGATCATCGCGCCGCGGATGTTCTCCGGCGCCACCTCGGCCAGGTACAGCGGCGCGGTGAAAGTGGCCACGCCGATCGCCAGGCCCAGGATCACGCGGGCCACGATCAGCGCCTCCGGCGACCATGCGCCGCCGCTGAGCAGCGAGCCGAGAACGAACAGCACGCCAGCCAGGATCAGTGACCGCTTGCGCCCCAGCGCCGCCGACATCCAGCCCGCGCCCAGCGCGCCGATCGCCGCGCCCAGCATCATCGCGCTGACGATCCACTCGATCATGTGGTCGGAGATCTGGAACTCTGTCTGGATGAACTGGGTGGCGCCGGAGATGACGCCGATGTCCAGGCCGAACATCAGCCCGGCCAGCGCGGCCAGTGCGCAGGTGAAAACGGCGGTTGTCTTCGGTCGCACGATGGCGCTTGCGGCGATGGCGTTCATGAATTCTCCCCAGGTTCGGAATGCGGTCGGCGGTGTGGATAGAGAGGATCGAGCGGGGCCTACGACGGCGACAGGAGCGCCTCCGGCATGCCGGCGAAACGCGCTTCGGCCAGGCCGCGCACGCCGGCGGCGGTGGCGAACACGGCACCGTTCAGCGGCTCGTCGCGCAACGCATCGGCCGAGAGGCCGTCGCGCGCGCTGGTCATGTAGAGCGTGTCCAGCGCCGCGCCACCCAGCGCCGGTCGCGTGGGCTGCCGGGCCGGCAGGCGGACGATGCTGTCCTCGCTGCCGTCGGCGCGGTAGCGCACCACGCGCGCCATGCCCCATTGCGCACTCCACAGGCCGCCTTCGGCGTCCACCGTCGCGCCATCGGGCTCGCCCGCGATGCCGCGCAGGTCGACGAAGTTGCGCGGCGGACCGATCGTGCCGTCGGCGGCGTAGTCGCAGCACTGGATGCGCCGCGTGGGCGAATCGCAGAAATACATGGAGCCGCCGTCGGGGCTGAAGGCGAGGCTGTTGCTGATCGCCACCGTCGGCAGCGGCAGGCGCTGCAGCGAGAGGTCGGCGTTCAAGCGGTAGAAGCTGCCGATGGCGCGTTTCGCCTCGCCGGCCGGCGGCTCGTGCAAGGTGCCGAAGACGAAGCGGCCCTGGCGGTCGCACACGCCATCGTTGAGCCGCGTGGGCAGGTCGGCCTCGACCTCGACGATGGGTTGCAGCGTGCCGCTGTCCAGATGAAAGAATGCCAGCCGCGAGGCCAGCCCCAGCAGCAACCAGCCGTCCGCCTCGCACAAGGCGAACGAGGCCAGCCGCTCGGGCAGCGCCCACTGGCGGGTGGCGCCATCGTGCGGCGTGCAGCGCCACAGCGTGGCGTTCGGGATATCGGTCCAGTACAGCGCCTGCGCGCGCGGACACCACAGCACGCCCTCGCCAAGCTGGTTGGCCGCATCGACGACAACGCGCGCCGTGCCGTTCACACCCAGCCGCCGTCAACAATGAAATCCTTGGCGGTGATCATGCGGCTGTCGTCGGCAGCAAGGAACAGGGCGGCGCGGGCCAGATCCTCGGCCAGCACGTGGCCGGGCAGGCATTGCTCGCGGGCAATCTCGGCCTCGCCCGCGGCGTCCAGCCACAACCGCTGCTGCTTCTCGGTGATCACCCAGCCGGGCACCAGGCAATTGATGCGGATGCGCTGCCGCCCCAGCTCGCGCGCGAGGCCGGCGACCAGGCCGTGGATGGCGGCCTTGGCCATGGTGTACATCGGGTAGCCGTCGTTCTTGATCATCCAGCTGGTGGAGCCCAGGCAGATCACCGAGCCACCGCCCAGCGCGGCCATGTCCGCCACCACGGCCTGGGTGGCGAAGTACTGGTGGCGCAGGTTCACCGCCACGCTGCAGTCGAACTCGGCCGGCGTGGTGGCCGCGAACTCATGCCGCACGTCGTTGGCGGCGTTGTTGACCAGCACCGCGATGGGGCCGATCGCCGCGCGCGCCTGCGCGATTGCTTTTGCCAGCGCAGCGAGATCGGTGAGGTCGCAGGCGATGAACAGCGGTCGGTGGGCGACGTCGGCGAGACCGTCGAGCAGCGATTGCGCCGACGCGGTATCCACATCGAGGAAGGCGACCCGCGCACCCTGCCGCGCAAAGTGCCCGACGAAGGCCGCGCCGATGCCGCTGGCGCCGCCGGTGATCAGCACGCTGCGGTCGATCAAGCTGGGATAGCTGGCGAACGAAGGCATCAGCAGGCTCCGGGGTCGGGGAAAGGCTCGGCGGGCATGCTCACCATTCGGCGACGCTGCCGTCGTCGTGGCGCCACAGCGGATTGCGCCAGCGGTGGCCGACCTTGGCGCGCTCGCTCACGTAGGCTTCGTTGATCTCGATGCCGAGGCCCGGGCCGCCGGGAATCGCGACGTAGCCGCCCTCGTAGGCGAAGACGTTGCGGTCGACCACGTAGTCGAGCAGGTCGTTGGCGGCGTTGTAGTGGATGCCCAGGCTCTGCTCCTGGATGAAGGCGTTGTGGCAGACCGCATCGAGCTGCAGGTTGGCCGCCAGTGCGATCGGGCCCAGCGGGCAGTGCAGCGCCAGCGCCACGTCGTAGGCTTCGGCCATCGCCGCGATCTTGCGCGTCTCGGTGATGCCGCCGGCATGCGAGGGATCGGGCTGGATGATGTCCACGCCGCCGCGCTCCAGCACGCGCTTGAAGTCGTAGCGCGAATACAGCCGCTCGCCCAACGCGATCGGCGCCGGCGCAATGGCGGCGAGTTCCGGAATCGCATCCAGGTGTTCGGACAGCACCGGCTCCTCGATGAACATCAGCTTGTACGGCGCCAGCTCGCGCATCAGCACCTTGGCCATCGGCTTGTGCACGCGGCCGTGGAAATCGAGGGCCAGGCCGATGTGCGTGCCGACCGCCTCGCGCACGGCCTGCACGTTCTCGAGCACGCGCTCGACCTTGGCGTAGCTGTCGACGAAGTGCATCTCCTCGGTGCCATTCATCTTGACCGCGGTAAAGCCGTGTTCGACCGCGGCCCTGGCGGCCTTGGCCGTATCCGCCGGGCGGTCGCCGCCGATCCACGAGTACACGCGGATGCGCTCGCGCACCGGACCGCCGAGCAGCTCATGCACCGGGACGCCGAGATGCTTGCCCTTGATGTCCCACAGCGCCTGGTCGACGCCGGCGATGGCGCTCATCAGGATCGGGCCGCCGCGATAGAAGCTGCCGCGGTACATCACGTTCCACAGGTCCTCGATGTGGCGCGGATCCTTGCCGACCAGGTAGTCGGACAACTCCTCGACCGCAGCAGCCACGGTATGCGCGCGGCCTTCCACCACCGGTTCGCCCCAGCCGCAGATGCCGGCATCGGTGTCGATGCGCAGGAACAGCCAGCGCGGGGGCACCAGGAAGGTGGTGAGTTTGGTGATCTTCATGCACGGCGTTCCTGAGACTTTGGAGAGACCGCTGCCCACGCCTGCGCGAAAGCGCGGGCGCGATGGCCGACTTCATCGGCATCGATGCCGGGCGCGTAAAGCGCGGCACCGATGCCGAACCCTTGCGCGCCGGCGGCAACCCATGCCGCCATGTTGCCGGGCGCGATGCCACCGACCGGCAGCACCGCCGCCGGGGCTGGCAGCACCGCCCGCCAGGCCTTGAGCCCGGCGGGCGTCACCTGGTCGGCGGGAAACAGCTTCAGTCCGTCGGCACCGGCCGCCAGCGCGGCGAAGGCCTCGGTGGGCGTGGCGACGCCGGGCACGCAGACCATGCCGGCCGCCTTGGCGGCGCGGATCACGGCGGTATCGGCGTGCGGCATCACGATCAGACGACCACCGGCGGCGGCGACCTCAGCCACCTGCGCGGGCGTCATCACGGTGCCGGCGCCGACAAGAATGCTGTCGCCCAGGGACTGGCTGAGCCGACGGATGCTTTCCATCGGCTGCGGCGAGTTGAGCGGCACTTCCAGCATGCGAAAGCCGGCCTCGACGAGTACGCGGCCGATGCTCACGGCTTCGCCAGGGGCGATGCCACGCAGGATCGCGACCAGCGGCAGCGGATTGAGCCAGGAGCTCAGCATGGAGAAGTTTCCTTGGCTGCCGTGGACGAGCCAGCGCCGATCAGGCCGATATCGCAGGCGATCTGCCACAGTCCGTGCGCGGCGGCGTCCGGCAGGGATTCGACGAGGTCGATGTCGAAGTGGACCGCGGCCAGCCGATAGCGCGCGCACAGCGCGGCATCGCCAATCAGCTGCAGCGGCGCGTCATGGCGGAAACGATTCGAGGCAAGACCGGAGCGCAGCTCCTCGCCGATCAGCAGGCCGGAGAGATACTCGGGCACGGCGTCCGGCGCCAACGCACCGTCAAGCATCAGGGCGCGGGCGGAGAACAGCCGGCTGAATCCTCCGGCGCTGCCGCTGTCGCGTGCCGCGATGACCCCGCGCGAAAACGCGTCAGGACTCGCCGCCGCATCGCCCACGCCGGCACAAAGGATCGAATGCTGCCGCAGCAGCGCAAACAGTTCGCCCGTCATCAGGGTACAGAAGTCGGTCACGGCACCATCGCGCACGCGGGCCCACTTGCTGTGCGTGCCAGGCATGATCCAGCTGGAATCGGGGATCAGTGCCGGGCGCAAGGCCAGCGCGCCCAGCAGTTGGGTTTCCTCGCCGCGAATCACGTCGGGGCTGTGCGGGTTGCGCAGGCCGGGAACGATATGGACGTCCGAACCATCATGGGCGCGCAGGCTGCGGACGGCGCTGCCGAGCTGCGCCGTGTCGGCGGGAAGGTCCATGTACGGCACTTCCATCCAGCCCTGGCGGCTGCCGACCATGCCGCAGGCCAGTCGGGGCAACTGCGGCCAGCCTGCGGTGATGTCGGCCAGCGCGGCATCGAAGCCGCCTTCGGGCAGATGGCGAATGCCCCAGGGGCGCGTCCGCGTCTCGCGGATTTCGCCAGCCGTGTCGAGCCAGTAGGCGCGCAGGCTGGAGGTGCCCCAGTCGAGTCCGATCAAGCCGCTCATGGATTCAGGCTTCCCCCATGGCAGACGGATGTCGCGCGCGTCATGGCGAGGTGTCCTTCCAGATCAGCGTCTGCGCCGGGGCCAGCGGCGTCTGGCCATGCACGATTTTCGCCGTTGGCGGAAGCACGGGCGCAAACGGCTGCGGGTTGTAGTTCACCATGAAATCGAATCCACCGCGCCAGTCGATGAACACCCCCTTCGGCAGATCCTCGATCGCCACGCCGGCGCGCTGGTAGACGCTGCGCACGATCTCGCGTTCCAGTTCGCCGTCATCGGTCGACACGCCGATCATGGTGACGCTGCCCTTGCCCAGCTTGCGGGTGGTCGCCGCCGCCTTGCCGGCGTAGTAGTGATCGGCATAGGTGGCGAGCACCTGGGTGCCGGGACGCGGGGTGAGGATGTCCGCCCAGCGGTGCCACTCGTGGGTCTTGCCGCCAGCGGTCACCTGCGCGCTGGCGCTGGGCGGCAGCATGTCGAAACCATCGACATCGTCGCCGATCAGATCGAGAACCGGTGCATACCATGGCCCCTCGGGGAACTGGCCGAGTTCGTTCTTCTGGCCGGTGCGGCTGGTCAGGATCAGATGGCCGCCTTGCTCCACATAGCGCCGCCACTTCCTGGCCAGCGCCTTGCTGACCATCTGATACGCCGGCGCGATGAGGAACGGATAGCGGTTGAAGTCATCGTCCTCGGCGATGAAATCCATCGGCGCGCCGGTGCTCTTTACGGCCAGTGTGTAGCCGTTGCGGTAGGCCCAGCTGTGCCACAACGTGGTTTGCGGCTGGATCTCCAGGTCCCAGAACACGTCGTGGCTCCACAGATAGCCGGTGTACCGCGCGGCCATCCGTGCCGGCAGCTTGGCCTTGGCATCGAGCTGCGTTTCGAGCGACTTGATGTCGTGCATCGCGTCGACGAATTCGCGCCCGGTGCGCGAGAGTGTCACGCCATCCGTGCCGACGATGCCTTCGTGGTACATCTCGCTGCCACGCAGCGGGTGACGATAGCGGTAGGTGCTCAGCAAGGAGGCGCCGGAGGCAAATGCATGCCACATCCACATGCTGACGGCGCCGGGCATCGGTTGCGGGTTGATCTCGCCCCAGTTCACCTGGCCCGGCTGCAATTCCATCACGCCGAAGGTGCCGTTGATCGGGCGGAAATACGCCGCGGCTTCCATCAGGTTGGCGGGCTTGCCGATCTCGTAGCTGTTGCCGCCCAGCACGTTCGAGCCCTGTACCGGATACAGGGTGAAGGTCGGGAAGTCCAGATGATGTGCGCGTCGCGGATCGGTGGCGATGGTGACATTGGTGTAGTTGGTCGTCACCCATTGGCCGGGGCGGGCGTACTTCTTGATGATCAGTGCCTGGTCGTCGAGGAAGTTCGCGGTGACATCGGCCTGGTAGCGGGCGAAATCCAGCTGCGCATGCGGGCTCAGCTTGTCTTCGGCGGCGAGCGTGGCATTCGGCAGATGCACCTGCTTGAAACTGCCATAGCGGGTGCTCCAGAACGAGCCGGCCCATGCGGTATTCATCGCCTCGATGCTGCCGTATTTCTTCTGCAGCCAGGTTTGGAACGCGGCACGCGCGCTGTCGCTGTAGTCGAGGAAGGTGCCGGGCTCGTTGTCGACCTGCCAGCCCCAGACGCGCGGATCGTGGCCGTAATGCTCGGCCATGGCGGTCACCAGCCGGGTCACGAACGCCCGGTACTTCGGATTGGCCAAGGACACTTCCGCGCGGATGCCGTGTTCATGGCGCTGGCCATGCTCGTCCACGCGGTAGACCTCGGGATAGCGCTCGTCCATCCAGCTCGGCGGCGCCGCCGACGGCGTGCCCAGGATGACTCGCAACCCGGCCTTGCTGGCCAGGTCGATGGCGTGGTCGAGCCATGCGAAATCGAAGTGGCCTTCCTGCGGTTCCAGGTAGGTCCAGTCGAATTCGGCCATGTGGGTGAAGTCGAAGCCGAGTCTGGCCATGCCGTCGAAGTCGCGTCGCCATTGGCTGCGCGGCCATTGCGTGGGGTAATAGAACACGCCGAAGCTCATCGCCTCGCGTTGGTGCAGCAAGGCCGCGCCTTGCAGGCGCGCGGGATGCGGACCCCCGGCATCGGTCGGTCCGCTGGTCGCCGGGTTCGCATTGGCGGCGGTGATCGTCATGGCGGCGGCCAGTACCGCCGCCAGGAAGAGCCGAGACATGAGATGGGCCTTTGGTGAGATTCAAATGTCAACTTATATTACAATTCGGAATCCCGCAATCTTCGTGCGCGCCCCATGGATTTCCTGACCCCTGATGCGGCACTGGCGCTGGCCGAGCGGCACTGGCGCATCCGTGGCGATATCTGCGCCCTGCCATCCTATGCCGACCAGAACTTCCGCATCCGCACCGATCATGGCGAGTATGTGCTGAAGATCGCGCATCCGTCGTGGTCGCGGATGGACGTGGACCTGGAGAATCGGGCCATGATGACGCTGGCTGAGCGCGAGCCGGCGTTGCAGTGGCCGCGGGTACAGCTCGCCGTCGACGGCGGGCACCTGTTGACCTTGCCGATGGCGGGGCAGCCGTGCCAGGTGCGCATGCTGAGCTTCGTACCCGGCACGACCTATGCGGATGCCATCGGGGCACTGCCGCCGATCCGGCGCGCGGCCTTGCACGAGAGTCTCGGCAGTGCGGTCGGCCGGCTGACGCGTGGGCTGCAGGACTTTCATCATCCTGCCGCCGATCGCCAGCACGACTGGAACCTGCTGCGCTTGCCGACGCTGCGTGGCGAAATCGCCCATGTCGAGGATGCCGGGCTGCGCGCCATCGTGCAGGCGCACGTCGAGGCGTTCTGCGCCCGCCTGCCGCAATGGCGCACGCAGTTGCCGATCACCGTGCTGCACAACGATGCCAACGACCTGAACGTGATCGTGGCCGATGACGGCGGTGGTGGAAAGCGGGTCAGCGCGGTGATCGATTTCGGCGACATGTGCACCAGCTTCCGCCTGGCCGACCTGGCGATCGCCTGCACCTACGCCATGCAGCACGAGGCCGACCCGGTGGCGTGCGCGCGTACCATCGTTCAAGGCTATCTGGCGCAGTGTCCATTGCTGCGCGTGGAACTCGAGCAACTGCGCCGATTCATCCTCGCGCGTCTTTGCCACAGCGTGCTGATGGCGACGCGCGCGCATCGGGAAGACCCTGCCAATCCATTTGTCCTCGTGTCGCAACAAGGTGTGCAGGCATTGTTGCGCGAACTCGCCGACGCCGATGACGACGCCCTCGCCGGCCCATTTCCGGAATCCAGCCATGATTGATCCCACCGCTCCCGGCCACGTGCCCCAACGCAGCAATGCCGACATCCTGCGCTTGCGCCGGCAGGTGCTCAACCCGACGTTGAGCGTGTCGTACAACGAGCCGCTCAAGATCGTTCGCGGCGAAGGCATCCACTTGTACGATCAATACGGCCAGCCCTACCTGGACATGGTCAACAACGTCTGCCACGTCGGCCATTGCCATCCGCACGTGGTCGCGGCGGGGCAGGCGCAGATGGCGCAACTCAACACCAACACCCGTTATCTGCACGACAACATCGTCGAGTACGCGCTGCGCCTGACGGCGACCTTGCCGGCGGCGCTGTCGGTGGTGTTCCTCACCAACTCGGGCACCGAGGCGAACGACCTCGCGCTGCGCCTGGCGCAGGCGCATACCCGCGCGCAGGGCGTGATCGTGGTGGATCACGCCTACCACGGCCATTCGCCCTCGATGGTCGAACTGAGCCCGTACAAATTCAACGGCAAGGGCGGGCAGGGGCAGGCATCGCATGTGGGCGTGGTGGCGATGCCCGACGTTTATCGCGGGCCTTTCCGCGAGCCTTCCGAAGCCGGTCGCCAGTACGGCGCCCTGTTGCAGCCCGCCATCGAAAGCCTGCGCCGGCATGACATCGCAACGGCGGCGTTCTACTGCGAATCGCTGCTGGGTTGCGGCGGCCAGATCGTGCTGCCGGAAGGCTATCTGGCCGAGGCCTACGCGGCCGTGCGCGCGGCCGGCGGCGTGTGCCTGGCCGACGAGGTGCAGGTCGGCTTCGGCCGGGTGGGCGAACATTTCTGGGCGTTCGAACGCCAGGGCGTGGTGCCGGATATCGTCACCATGGGCAAGCCGATGGGCAACGGCCATCCCATGGGCGCCGTGGTCACCACGCCGGAGATCGCTGCCAGCTTCGTCAACGGCATGGAGTACTTCAATACCTTTGGCGGCAACCCGGTGTCCTGCGCGATCGCGCTGGCCGTACTCGACGTGATCGCCGACGAAAAGCTGCAGGAGAACGCGCGCCGCGTCGGCGGTTTCCTGCTGGATGGACTGCGCGAATTGCAGCAGCGGCACGATGCCATCGGCGACGTGCGCGGCTGCGGCCTGTTCCTCGGCGTCGAGCTGGTGCGCGATCGCGCGGCGCGAACCCCCGACCGGCCGAAGGCCAAGGCGGTGGTTGAGGCGATGAAGGCACGCCACGTGCTGCTCTCCACCGAGGGCCCGGACGACAACGTGCTGAAGATCAAGCCGCCGATCGTGTTCAGCCAGGCCAACGCCGAGGAGTTCCTGGACAAGCTCGACCAGGTGCTGCGCGCGTCGTAGCCGGTTCGGTCCGGGCTTGACTCAGGGGGTTTTCCGGGTGCTCTTCCTGCGCTTCCTGTGCAGGTTGGCCAGCGAGTCGGCAATCATGTTCTGCATCGCCTTGCGGGCCACTTCCGGCTGCTTGCGACGGATGGCTTCGAGCACCTTCAAGTGGTGCGGCAGCGAATAGCTGAAGTCGCCGGCGGTCTGTGCCGACAGCACGAAAAACATCCCGAGCGCGCTCTCGATTACCGAGAAGAGCGAGATCATCAGTTCGTTGCCGGTGGCCTGGAGCAGGGCGTCGTGAAAGCCGAGGTCCGCCATGGCCCATGCTTCGGAGTCCCGCGCCACCTCCATCTGCCGATAGGCCTGCTCCACCTTGGCCAACTGCGCCGCAGTGCGCCGGCGTGCCGCGGCCGCCGCCGCCGCCGGCTCGATGATCTCGCGCATTTCCACCAGTTTCGCGATGAAGTCGTCGGTCGGCATCGAGGCGCAGCGCCACGACAGGACGTCCGCATCGAGCTGGTTCCAGAAGTGCGTCGCGCGTACACGGGTACCCACCCGCGGGCGCGATTCGATCAAGCCCTTGGCGGAAAGCACCTTCAGCGCCTCGCGCAGCGCCGTGCGGCTCACCGCCATGCTTTCGGCCAGATCCTCCTCGCGCGGCAGCAGATCCCCGGGGCGCAAATCGCCGACGACGATCCGCTTGCCCAGTTCACGGATCACGTGGCCGTGCAGACTGCGTGAATCCGTGGCCTTCATCATCAACCTCTCAACGTGGCAAGGGCTTCCGCATGCCACGCCGGCTCAGCGCAAGGTCGGGTGCATCGGGCGGAACAGCGTGCTGCAGTGTGGGTCAGCGCTCGAAATTTATCATACAAACGCGCGGGCGAAGTTCGCCGGGCTGCCGGGAATGCCCTGCGCGGCACCGCAGGATGAGTGGCCACGGCCCGGCGCGGATCGTTCCGCCGCACCGGTCGCGCAGGCGCAACTTCGCCGCCGCAGAGAGTCTCGTCCACCAGGGAGGCAACGCCATCGGCACCCGTGGCGTACGCCTCCGTATTCTGTGCATTTTATATTATGGTAGTACAAATCAAATTTTCTGGGTTAGGATGCGCACTCGCCGGGCGGAATCCATGACATGGACTGCGGTTGAAGCGGCGAGTCGGCGCAAGGGGCTCACGGGAGTGGCTGGCCTGCAGGCGCAGCGGCCATCGGCCCAGGCAAACAACCATCATTCACGTGTCTCGGGGAGGAAAGTTCATCATGAGAAGTCGCAAGCAGGCCAACCGGCGGGCACTGAGCACCGCCATCGCCATCGCTGTCGTGCTGATGGCCGGCGCAGCCCGGGCGCAGGACCCGTCGACCCAGACCACGCCGTCCCCGATGGCACCGTCGGCAGATCGCGGCAAGCAGAAGCCCGCCGAATCGACGTCGGTGACGACGCTCAACCAGGTCGTGGTCACCGGCAACTCCGCCTTCGGCGGCATCAAGAAGATCGACGCCAGCTACTCGATCACCACGGCGACCAGGGAGCAGATCAAGGAGCTCAACCCGATCAGCGTGGCCGACCTGCTGAAGATATCGCCGGGCGTGTTCCCGGAATCCTCCGGCGGCCAGACCGGCGCGAACATCGAAGTGGCGGGTTTTCCGTCGGACAGCGGCGCCCCATTCGTTACCTTCCAGATGAACGGCTCGCCGCTGTTTCCGAAGTGGGACTACTTCACCGACGCCATGTTCCGGCTCGATGACACCATCGACCGCCTCGAGGCCGTGCAGGGTGGTCCCTCGGTACTGTATGGCAACGGCCAGCCCGGGCTCATCGCGAACTTCATCCTCAAGGAAGGCACGGCCACCCCTTCGGGAAGCATCGGCCTGACCTATGGCTCGGAGGGCATGGTTCGGCTCGACGGTTTCTACGGCTTTCCCGTCGGCGGCAAGGACAGCGGTTGGTACGGAAGCGTTGGCGGGTTCTGGCGGAAATCCGATGGCGTGCGCAGTCCGCAGTTCCCTGCCGACAAGGGCGGCCAGCTCACGGCCACGTTGAGCCATGATCTCGAGCACGGCTCGATCATGTTCTATGCGCGCGTGTTGAAGGACAAGAACCAGTTCGTCACCGACACGCCGATCTTCAACCCCGCTCCCGGCAAGTTCTCGGCCTACCCGGGCTTCAGTCCGTTGACCGGCACCTTCGGCAGCAACGCGAACCGCCGCCAGTTCCTCGAAACCACGCCGTGCTTCACCGCAGGCTGCAAGCCGGGCGGCGTGAATATCGACATGGCCAACGGCGAGGGCGGCGACATCCACATACTGGGTGCCAACCTGGACATGTACTTCGACAACGGCTGGTCGCTGTCGGACAAGGCGTTCTTCGTCGGCGGTCGCATGGACATCAACGCGTTCTTCAGCACAGGCGACAACCCGACCACGCTGGGCAACTACATTGCCGGCGCCGCGGCGGATTTCGGGCTCCCCGCCAATCTCGCCGCCACCGCCACCTACACCAATGGCAAGCCGGCGGACATGAACGAGAACGTGACGGTCCAGAACCCCGAGTTCATCCCCAAGAAAATCCGGTCGGCCAGCAACGAATTTCGCCTGAGCAAGGAGCTGTTCGAGGGAAACACCCTGACCGTGGGCAACTATACGGCGGTGTATTCCATGGACCATGCGGAGTACGACGGCCTCAACCAGCTGCTGCAGGCGAAGAGCAACCCGAACCCGATCGTGGTCACCCTGAGCGATGGCACGAACAACTACGCCTTGACCGACGCGCAAGGCCTGTTCTGGAATGCCAACCCGCAGTCGTGGATGGCGTTCAACGAGAGCTGGCACGCAACGACCACGGCGTTCTTCGTGGCCGACGAATGGAACATCGGCAGGTGGCGGCTCGACGGCGGCATGCGCATCCAGCACGACAGCATCGGCGGCCGATTCCAGCACACGACCTCAGGCGACCTCGACGCCAATCCGTACACCGTGTACAACAACAACGCCGAGTATCTGGCAGACAGCTACGATCATCCGTCCGGTTCGCGCAGCGCGCCGTCGTGGACCCTGGGAGCCAACTACGCGCTGAGCGACCACATGAGCGCCTATGCGCGTGTCAATGAGGGCGTGTTCCTGCCCAGTTTCGACGACATCGTGAACCAGGGGAATCCGCCGGTGGAGAAGATCCACAACATGGAACTCGGCTTCAAGTACCAGGCGCCGTGGATCTATGCCGACATCAGTGTCTATCGCCGGCTGTTCCATGGCATACCGTATTCGATCGACCTCCCCACCGGACAGGTCAACCTCGTCTATGGCTCGGTGACCAAGGGCGTCAATACGCAGGTGACGATCACGCCGTTCGAGCATTTCTCGGTGACGCTGGGCGGCAACTACATGGATGGCCACTACTCCGGCTACGACAGCTGCGTGCCCTACGTCGCGCAGGACGGCAGCGAACGGTGCGACACCATCAGCGGCATGCGCCTGAGCCGCCAGCCGAAGTTCCAGTACCGACTGACCCCGGCCTATGTGGTGCCGACCGGCTGGGGCAGCATGAAGTTCTGGCTCACCTATGAAAGCGTGGGCAATCGCTATGGTGACCGGTTGCAGCAACAGCCGCTGGGCAGCTATCACGACCTCGCCGTCGGCGCCATCGCCAACATCGGCGAGAACTGGATGCTGACCTTGCGGGGCACCAACATCACCAACGAGATCGGCATCACCGAAGGCAACGCGCGCCTGTTCGGCTTTGCCAGCGGCGGCGGGGTGATCCTCGCGCGCTCGATCGAGGGGCGCGAGGTCAACTTCCAGGTCAAGTACAAGTTCTGACAATCCCGGGATCGGCAACCATCGGGAGCCGCAAACCCGCGTCGCGTCGGTCGCATCCGCGGCCGACGCGACGTTTTCACGGGTGGTCTTCGCCAGGGAGCGATTCATCATGCGTCCATTCGCCACTATCCTGATCGTCGCTGCGGCCATCATCGCGTCAAGCTTCGCCGGCGCGCGCGCCAGCGCGGAGCCGGCGGGCCATCGGGCCGATGCCGCCATGGGCTATCTCGACGTGCTTGACCTGCATGGTTCGCCGCAGGCACCGACGGACCGGAGCTTCAACATCTTCTTCGACGCCGGGTCCTGGCATGGTTACAGCCTGCCTCCTGCCGGCGAGGCGGAAACGGGCTTTTCCGGCCCGTTCGTGCACAGCCTGGCCAATGGCCAATGGGTCGGTGCGCGCTTTGCCCAATTGACCTTGCAAGGCGCTGTGAGCGGGAAGGGCATCGCCCTGTCCGAGATCGCAAGCCACGCAGCGCCGGGCTATCTGGTTCGCCGCTTTTCCGGTCCGGGCCTGACGGTGAGCCAGACCCTGTTCTATGCCGATTCCTGGCATGCGCTGGTGCGCATCGAACTGACGGCGAAGACGTCGCAGGACGTGGATCTTTCCGTCGGCGGGCGCGCGATGTCGCCGCAGGAGGCGAACCTCGCCAAGGTTGGCGACGCGGTGACGCAAACCTTCAGCCATTCGAACTCGATGCTGCGCACACGACTTCATGCCGATGGCGTTTCCGCCTATCGGATCACGTTGTCGGGGTCCGATTATCGAATCGCCCTGAACCGCCACCTGCATCTGGAGTCGAATCAGACGGTGACGGTTTTTGTCGAGCAGACCCTGCTTTACGACGCCCATACCGAGACCCCGCCGCCCGTCGATTACGCCACTGCCTGGGCCGGGAATCGCGCGCGCTGGGCCGGTTACCTGAAGTCCGTCGCATCGAGTCACCTCGCCGGCTTGCCCGACGCCACGGCACGGCGGGTGTCGGTCAAGGCCATCCTGACCTTGCTGGGAAACTGGCGGGCGGCGCGCGGCGACCTGCATCACGACGGGGTGATCCCCTCGTACTCCAACCCCGATTTCAACGGGTTCTGGGCCTGGGATTCGTGGAAGCATGCGGCGGCGCTGGCCTGGTTCGCTCCGGAGCTTGCGCGCGACCAGATGCGCGCGATGTTCGACTACCAGCGCGCCGACGGCATGGTTCCCGACTGCATCTTTCTGCGCAAGGCGGACAACAACTGGCGGGACAGCAAGCCACCGCTGGCGGTGTGGGCGGCGTTGGAAATCCATCGTGCCACCGGCGACAAGGCCTTCCTGGCCGAGATGTACGACAAGCTGGTGCGTTATCACCGCTGGTGGTTCACGGCGCGCGATCACGATCGCAACGGCGTGGCCGAATACGGTTCGACCGATGGAACGGCAATCGCCGCCAAGTGGGAAAGCGGCATGGACAACGGCGTCCGCTTCGACGCCATCAGCATGCGGAAGAACGGCGATGGCGCCTGGTCCATGGATCAGGAGTCGGCCGATCTCAATGCCTATCTCTACAGGGAAAAACTCGATCTGGCGCAGGTCGCGGCCATCCTCGGCAGGACGCGGGATCAAGCGCAATGGCTGAAGGAGGCGGCAACGATGAAGGCCGCCATCCAGGCACGCATGTTCGACAAGGCCGGCGGCTACTTCTTCGACGTCAAGCTGGGCAGTGGCGATCCCGTGCGCGTCTATGGTTCGGAGGGCTGGACGCCGTTGTGGGCCGGCGTGGCAACGTCCGATCAGGCCAGGTCGGTGGTGCGGACCATGCTCGATCCGCGCAAGTTCGCCACCGTCATGCCGTTCCCCACGCTCGCCGCGGACGATCCGCGCTTCTCCCCGATCAAGGGCTATTGGCGCGGCCCGGTCTGGCTCGACCAGGCCTTGTTCGGCATCGAGGCGCTCCGCCGTTTCGGCTATCGCCGGCAGGCCGACGTCATGGCCCGTCGCCTCGTGCTCAACGCCAAGGGGCTGGCGCAGCAGGCCCCCATGTACGAAAACTACGACCCGCTGACTGGCCAGGGCTATCAGTCGCCCAATTTCAGCTGGTCTGCCGCGAGCTATCTGCTGTTGCTGCAGAAAAGTCGCGACCGACCGGGTCGATGATCGGGCTGGCCCCGATCTCCTGCGAAGGGTTGTCGGGCGCCCCTGCACGGGACGGGCAGGCTGACGACGCGTCGCCGGGGGCGATCGACATGCAGGCCGAACGCGGTGGTCGACCGGTCGCCGCCCCCTCCATTCGCGCGCCGCTGGCTACGGCATCGTCAACGTGTTGTTGCTGCGGTCGGCATCGGGCAGATCCCGTGCCGGGTCCAGCGTGGCCGATTGCAGCTTGCGCGTGCCGTCGACGTGGATCACGTAGCTGCGGTGCTGCATCCAGGTTTCCCACGGCACGCGCACGTCCTGTTTGCTGCCGTCGTCGTAGACGAGTTGCAGCGTGGCGGGCAGTACGAGCTGGTCGAGGTTGGCCACGGTGACGTCGACGCCCTTGCGGTAGTCGCCGTCGGTGTAGGCGGCCTTCTGCACGGCCATGTCGAATTGCCAGTTGTGTTCGAACCAGCCGCGCCAGAACCAGCCGAGATCCTCGCCGGTGTCGCTTTCCATGAAGCGGAAGAAGTCGGACGGGCTGGGGTGCCTGCCGGCCCAGGTGGCGATGTAGCGGCGGAAGGCGGGGTCGAAGCGTTCCGGGCCGATGATTTCCTCGCGCAGCAGCACCAGGCCGAAGGCGGCCTTGAAATAGGTGATCGGGTGGCGGTATTTCTCCGGGATCGCATCGGCCAGGGTCATCGGCGGCGGCGCGTCCGCATCCTTCAGGATGGCCGCGATCTGCTCGGCCGGGGTGCCCTTGCCGGGGGCGTATTCGCTGTCGCGCTTGGGCGCGAACTTGCCGCCGTCGAAGGCCTCGGCTTCATACACGTCGACGAAGGTGTTGAAGCCCTCGTCCATCCATGCGTCGCGCCGCTCGTTGCTGCCTACCACCATCGGGAACCAGGTGTGGCCGATTTCGTGGGCGATCAGCATGCGCAGGACGGCGCCGGCAGCCTTCTTGTGGTCGAAGGTGATGCCCGGGTATTCCATGCCGCCGGCGGTGCCGGCTTCGTTGATGGCGACGGGGTACGGATACGGGTAGTAGGTGCGCGAGAAGAACTCGACCGATTTCTTCAGGTTCTGCGTGGCCACGCCCCAGGCCTTGTCGCCGGCGCTTTCCACCGGGTAGGCCGACATCGCCAGCGCGGTCTTGCCGTCGGGCAGGTTGATGCGCGCGGCGTCCCAGATGTACGCCCTGGACGCGCCGAAGGCCACGTCGCGGGTGTTCTTCATCGCGAAGTGCCAGGTCAGCGTGCCGCCGCGTTTCGGGCGGCTGGCCGGGTCGTCGACTTCGGCGGCGCTGCGGATCATCACGGTGGCGTCGCTGTGGCGGGCCTGGTCGAGGCGCTTGCGCTCGGTGGCGGTCAGCACGTCCTGCGGGTTGAGCAGTTCGCCGGAGCCGACCACGAGCATGTCCGAGGGCACGGTGACGCGATAGTCGAAGTCGCCGTATTCGAGATAGAACTCGCTGTTGAGGTAGGGCTGGGTGTCCCAGCCGCGCAGGTCGTCATAGACGGCCATGCGCGGATACCACTGCGCCATCTCGAAGATGTCGCCCTGCCTGTTCGCGTTGACGTCGGTGCGCCCGCCGAACTCGCCGGGCACGGTGTAATCCCAGCTGATGTGCAGCTTGAGCTGGCCGCCGTGGCCTTTCAGTGCGGTGGGCAGGGTGACCTGCATGCGGGTGTCGCTGACGACCCAGTGCGCTTTCTGCCTGTGGCCGCCGGCGTCCTCCACCTCGACCGAGCGGATGTGTTCGCCGCTGGTGAACTCGGTGGGGAACTTGGCGCCGCCGAACGCGCCGCGGGCGTCCTTGCGGTAGCGGTTCTGTTCGATCTGCAGCCACAGCACCGGCAACGCGTCGGGGCTGCGGTTGGTGTAGGTGATCACTTCGCTGCCGCTGAGCTTGCGCGTCGAGGGATCCAGAGTTGCCTCGATCCGGTAGTCGGCGCGGTTCTGCCAGAACGCCGGTCCGGGCTTGCCGCTGGCGTCGCGCATGGCGTTGGCCGCTTGCGGGTAGGTGAACGGGGCGAAGGTCTGCAGCGGGTCGAAGCCGTGCTTCGGCGCATCCGCCGCGTGTGCGGAGAGCGCCGCGCCGAGCAGCAGCGCGAGGCTCGTGGCCAGTCGTTTCGTCAGTGCCTTTGCCATGTGTCCGGTTCCCCATTCTCGAAATGTGCGATGAAACGGCCGCGACCGTTCCCTGACCTTGCGCGGCCGCGCATCAACCATGCGGCGGCGGAAATGACGGTGGTTCGCCGGCGTCGCCCGCGCCCCACGAGGTATTGGCCTTCGCGCCCAGCGCGTAGCGCAACGTGCCGCCGTGGGCGACCAGCGCCGGTGTCAGCCAAGGTGCGTCGTGCGGCTTGCCGTTCACGGTGAGCGACTGCACGAACGGTGTCCGTGCCGAGGCGCCGGGGGCGTCGATGATCACGTCGCCGCCGCTGCCGTGCACCACGGCGTGGGGAAACAGCGGGCTGCCCAGCAGCAGTTCGGCGCGCCCGGGGATTTCGGGATACATGCCCAGCGCGGCCCAGACGTACCAGGAGGACATCTCGCCGAGATCGTCGTTGCCGGGGATGCCGTCGGGCGCGTTCTTCCAGATCGTGTTGGCGACGATGCGCACCGCCTCCTGGGTCTTCCACGGTTGCCCGGCGTAGTCGTAGAGCCAGGGCGTGGCCACCGATGGTTCGTTGTCCAGCTCGGCGTGCAGCGGGCCGGCCCCGGTCAACGCCCACTTGCCGTCGGGCGTGTGGAAGAACGCATCCAGTCGCCGGGTGGCGGCAGCCTTGCCGCCCAGCGTGTCGAACAGGCCGTGCACGTCGAACGGCACCATCCAGAGGTAGACCGCGGCACTGCCTTCGACGAAGCCTTCGTCGGTGACCGGCTGGAAGGCCGGCCAGCTGCCGTCGGCGTTGCGGTTCTGGATGTAGCCGGCCTTCGGCGTGGCGCTGGGGTTGAACAGGTTGCGCCAGTAGCCGGCGCGGGTCAGGAACCGGGCGCGGCCGCTGGCGTCGCCCACCTGGCGGGCGAGTTCGGAAAGCGCGAAATCGGCGGTGCTGTCTTCCAGCGTCTCGCCGGCGCCGCCCCACGCATGCGACTTGCTGGCGATGTAGTGCAGGTCGAGCCACTGGTCCAGCGACGGACGCTGGCCGACGCACTCGACGTTGCAGCCGTCATCGGAGAGATCGTTGGCGGTGACCACCGTGGCTGCCTTCACCAGCGAGGCATAGGCGCCGTGCAGGTCGAAGTCGCGGCCGCCGAACGCCACGATGTCGGCCAGCGCGGGCACTGCCGGGTCGCCGCTCATCACGTGGGTGCCGCCGGAGTTGTGCGTCCAGCGATCCCATTCGCCGTGGTTCTGCCGTGCCTGGTTGTAGAGCGACTGCGCGATGTCGCTGCCGCGCTTCGGGTCGAGCCAGCTGACCAGTTGCAGGTGCGAGCGGTAGATGTCCCAGCCGGAGAAGTTGGCATACTGCATCGCCTGCCGGCCTTCGACCGTGTGCGTGCGCTGGTCGAAGCCGCGGTACTGTCCGTTGACGTCGCTGTAGACGTTCGGATGCATCATCACGTGGTACAGCGCGGTGTAGAAGGTGGTGCGCTGGTCCGGCGTGCCGCCGTCGACGGCGATGCGGCCGAGATCCCGGTTCCACGCCTGGACGGCCTTCTCGCGCACGCTGGCGAACGTCGTGCGCTGTGGAATTTCCGCTTTGAGGTTGGCGCGCGCATTGGCGAGGCTGACGTAGGAAATGCCCACGCGCAGGCCGACCTTCGCGCCGTGGTTGCCGAAGTCGAGCCACGCGCCGGAACCCTTGCCGATGGCAAAGAAACCGTTATCGCCATAGCCGGTGCCGCCGCTGGCAGTGCGCGCGCCAGCGCGCACCTGGCCGTCCACCCAGGTGCCGCCGGTGCGGAACGGCTGGTCGAACTCGGCGACGAAATACAGCGTGTAGTAGCTCTTGCGGTCCGCCTCGGCGAGATAGCCGCAGAAGTTGCCGCTGGTGACCGAGCCGGTGACCGTGCGCGTGGCCGGATCGACGCGCACGTCGGCGGCGCTGCTGCCGACCTCGGAGTCGGAGGTGCGGATCAGCAGGTTGGCTGGCTTGCCGGCGGGGAAGTCGATGGTGGCGATGCCGCTGTGCATCGCGGCGGTGAGTTCAACGGAGCTGCCGTTGGCCAGCGCCACCCGGTAGTAGCCGGCCTTGGCTGTTTCCTCGGCGTGGGAGAAATCGCTGGCGTAGACGCTGTCCGTGGCATCGGCCGAGGGCGAGCTGGTCACGGCCGTGGTGATCGGCATGAACGGGATGTCGCCGCTGGCGCCGGCACAGCCGGTGCCGGACAGATGGGTCAGGGCGAAGCCGCGCACGCGCGGGTGGTCGTAGGCGTAGCCACCCGGCGCGGCGGTGCGATTGTGCTTGCCGCGGGTCGTCTCCGGGCTCCACTGCAGCATGCCGAACGGCAGCATCGGACCGGGAAAGGTGTTGCCGCCGTTGCTGCTGCCGATCAGCGGGTTGACCGCGGCGGCCGGCGAGCCCTCAGCCGCCTGCGCGAAGGCGAGCGGCGCGACCAGCAACAGCGGGGTCGCGAGCGCGAGGCGAGCGGGCAAACGTCGGATCATGAGGGCTTCCCTTGGCAGGGTTCAACGCGCGAGCAAGGCGAGCACTTCGTGACACGCGCCCATGGTGTGGTAGTCGGTCTTGCCGGCCGGGCTTTTCTCGTCGCTGATCTTGCGGTTGTCGGGGGTGAGGATGCGGTACCAGGCGCCATGCCGGTGATCCACGAAATGCTCCCACGCGTAGGTCCACAGGCGCCTGTACCAGTCGTCATAGACGGCCTCGCCGGTACGCGCGTGCAGCAGGGCGGCGGCGGCCAGCGACTCGGCCTGCACCCAGAAATATTTTTCGTCGTCGCAGATGCTGCCATCCGGCGCGAAGCCGTAGCAGATGCCACCGTGTTCGTCGTCCCAGGCGTGGGCCAGGGCGCGGTCGAACAGTTCCTTCGCGCGCGGCAGCAGCCAGTCCTGCGGCGTGCCGCGCGCGGCCAGCAGCGGCTCCATGATCAGCAGCAGCTTGGCCCATTCGGTCTGGTGGCCGGGCTGGAAGCCCCACGGCTTGAACAGGTTCTTCGGGTCGTCGCGGTTGAATTCGCGGTCGATGTTCCAGTGGCGATCGTAGTGTTCCCATACCAGGCCATCGGCCTTGGCGGCCTGGTCGCGGGTCATGCGGTCAGCGAGGGTGAACGCGCGATCGAGGTAGCGCGGCTCACGGGTGGCCTGGTAGGCGGCGATCATCGCCTCGCACATGTGCATGTTGGCGTTCTGGCCGCGGTAATCGCTGAAATGCCAGTCGGCATCGGCCTCGTCGCGGTACAGCCGCGCGTCGGCCTCCCAGTAGCGTTGCTCGAGCAGGTTCCAGGTCTCGTCCATCCAGCCGCGGGCTTCCTCGATGCCGGCCTTCAGCGCGGTGGCATAGGCCAGCAGCACGAAGGCGACGCCGTAGGCCTGGTTGGAGCTGTCTTCCGGCCGGCCGTCGCGGATGGTCCAGTGATAGCCGCCGTTGGCGGGGTTGCGATGGACCTCGCGCAGGTAGCGCAGGCCGTGCCGCGTGGCCTCCAGGTATTCGGGGTTGCCGAAGGCCAGCCATGCCATCGCGTAGTTGAAGACGAAGCGCGTGCTGCTGACCAGGTGGCGATGACTGCGGTCGTAGATCGTGCCGTCGTCCTTGAAGTAGTGGAAGAAGCCGCCTTCCGGATCGATCGCGCGCGGATGGTAGAACGCCATCGTCTGCGCGATGTGGCTGCGCAGGAAGTCAGGCGAGCGGAAATCGGGTGCGGCAGTCATGCCTGCTTCTCCATGAAGTCGAGCACCTCGGCGCCACTGGGCATCGCGGCGAACGAGCCCTGGCGGGTGACCGTGAGCGCGCCGCAGGCGGCGGCGAAACGCAGCATCGCGTGCAGCCGCGGCAGCTGGCTCACCAGGTGGTCGAGCCGGTCGGGCGTCGCGTCGAGTTCGGCCAGGCGGCACAGCAGGCCGCCGACGAAGGCGTCGCCGGCGGCGGTGCTGTCGACCACGGTCACGGCGTAGCCCGGCAGCTCCCCTTCGGCATCCGGATGGAACCAGCGCATGGGCCGCGCGCCGTCGGTGACCACCAGCAGCCGGGCGCGACCGCGCCACAGGCGGTCCAGCGCGGCCTGCTCGCCGTCCGGTGCCAGCCACGCGAATTCCTCGGCCGAGAGTTTCACCACGTCGGCCAGATGCAGCGCCGGCCACACCTGCGTCAGTGCATCGGCGCCGGCCGGCCACAACGCAGGGCGCAGGTTGAGGTCCATGCTGACCAGCGCGCCGGCGCCGTGCGCGCGCTGCATGCCTTCGCGAGTCGCGTCGGCGATGGCCGGCCCGGTCAGGCAGTTGGAGCAGACGTGGAACACCGCCACGCCGTCGAATGCCCCGGCGCGGAAATCGGCAACGCGGAATTGCAGATCGGCCGTGCGCTCGCGATGGAAGATGAAGCTGCGCTCGCCCGCGGCATCCAGCGTGACCAGCGCGAGCGCGGTGGGTGCGGCCGTGCGTGACACGTCCGCCGTGCCCACGCCGGCGCGTTGCAGGCCATCCAGCAGGAAGTCGCCGAAGCGGTCGGTAGAGAGCATCCCGGCGAAGCGCGCGTTGCCGCCCAGGCGCGCCACCGCCACCGCGACGTTCGCCGGCGCGCCGCCGGCGAACGGAACGAAGCTGGCGGCGAAGCCGTGCGCGTCGACGCCGCTGGCGTGCAGGTCGATCAGCGCCTCGCCGAAACAGAGGATCGGCCGGGGCGGGGCGGGATCAGTCGACACTGCTGCGGATCTTCGAGCCGCTGATGCCGTAGAACACGATGTACAGGTAGCACAGCAGCGGCAGGAAGAACGCGTGCTGCAGGCCGATGTGGTCGGCCAGCACGCCCTGCAGCTGCGGGATCACCGCGCCGCCGACGATGGCCATGATCAGCAGGCTCGATGCCTTGCTGGTCATCGGGCCAAGCCGCTCGATGCCGAGCGCGAAGATGGTCGGGAACATGATCGAGTTGAACAGGCCGATCGCGATGATGCTGTACATCGCCGTGGTGCCGCTGCTCAGCATGGTGGTCAGCACCAGCAGCGCGTTGATCGCGGCGAACGTGGCCAGCAGCTTGCGCGGCGAGATCCTGGCCATCAACGCCGAGCCGACGAAACGGCCGAGCATGGCACCGCCCCAGTACCACGAGACGTACTTCGCCGCCTGCTGCTCGCTCATGTGGCCGATGTCGGGCATCGACAGGTAGTTGACCATGAAGCTGCCGATCGACACCTCGGCGCCGACGTAGAAGAAGATGCCCAGCACGCCGAACAGCAAGTGCGGGTGGCGCAGCACGTCGGCGAAGCCATGGCGGCCGTGATCGTCCTTGTCGGTGGACTCGGTCAATGCCGGCAGCCGGAACATCCACACGAACAGCGCCAGCAGGAACAGCACCACCGCCAACCCGATGTACGGGAACTGCACCGCCTGCGCCTGCTGGGTGTCGTAGAGCAGGCGTTGCGCCGGTTCCAGCGCGGCGAGTTCCTCCGGGTTCTTGACCACGTTGGAGAGAATCAGCAGGCCGCCGAACAGCGGCGCCAGCGTGGTGCCGAGCGAGTTCAGCGCCTGTGCCAGGGTGAGCCGGCTGGAGCTGGTCTTCTCCGGGCCGAGCAGGGCCACGTACGGATTGGCGGCCACCTGCAACACCGTGATGCCGGTGGCCAGCACGAACAGCGCGCCGAGGAAGGCCGGGTAGAGATGCAGCGCCGCGGCCGGCCAGAAGCCCAGCGCGCCGATGCCGGCGATCGCCAGCCCGGCCACGATGCCCTTCTTGTAGCCCAGTGCCGCGACCATGCGCCCGGCCGGCATGCCCATCAGGAAATACGCACCGAAAAAGGTGAGCTGCACCAGGATCGCCTGGGCGTAGTTGAGCTGGAAGATCGACTTCAGGTGCGGGATCAGGATGTCGTTGAGGCAGGTGAGGAAGCCCCACATGAAGAAGATCGTGGTGAGCACGCCCAGCGCCAGCCAACTGCTGGTGTAGGGCGCGTGGGGCGCACCGTGGTCCGGCGCGAGGGGAGTGGGGCGGGGCGGCGCAGCGACAGGGGCCATGGCGATTCCGGTACGGGAGGCGGTCGGGCGTGTGTCGCTCGGCGGGCAAGCAACCGGGCCAATGTAACCGTTTCCATGCGCCGGCCGATCACGCGCTGCAACATGCCCGCGCGGGTGCTACTTTCGCAGCTTGCCCCGCTGCGCCGAGATCGCCATGACCCTCCGCATCCCGATGTTGTTCGCCCTGCTGGCCTGTGCCGCCTGTTCGTCCGCACTGGCCGCCAGCGGCCACGCCGGCAGTGTCGATCCCCGCATCGGCACCGGCGGCGACGGCCACACCTTCCCCGGCGCCACCGTGCCCTTCGGCATGATCCAGCTCTCGCCCGACACCGCGATGCCGGACTTCAAGCACGCCTACAAGTGGGCCGCCGGCTACCAGTACGGCGACAGCAGCATCATGGGTTTCTCGCACACGCATTTCTCCGGCTCCGGGCATTCGGGCCTGGGCGACGTGCTGGTGATGCCGATCGCCGGCGACGTGCGGCTGGAACCGGGCGATCCGGCCACACCGGGCAGCGGTTATCGCTCGCGCTTCTCGCACGACAGCGAAGTGGTGCAGGCCGGCTATTACGCGGTGACGTTGAGCGACTACGGCATCCGCGCAGAACTCACCGCCGGCCGCCGCGTGGGCTGGCATCGCTACACCTTTCCGAAGGACAAGCCCGCGCACCTGCTGCTCGACCTGCGCCCGAGCATCTACGACTACCCCGGCAAGGTGCTGTGGTCGAAGCTGCAGGTGGCCGACGACGGCACCGTCACCGGTTGCCGCACCACCCGCGGCTGGGCGCCGGGACGCGAGCTGTGCTTCGCCATGCGCTTCAACCAGCCGATGACGTCGCGCACGTTGTACGACCGCGAGAGCGACGTCCTCTACAAGGGCTTCAAGGGCCCCGGCAACCAGCCGGTGGACCACGACGCGCAGAACGGCCGCGCGCTGGTCGGCGTGTTCGACTTCGGTGCGCTGAAGCAGCCGCTGGAGGTGAAGGTGGCGATCTCGCCGGTCAGCGCCGCCAACGCGGTGGCCAATCTCGATGCCGATGGCAAGGGCTGGGATTTCGACGCCCGCCGCGCGCAGGCAAGGGCCGCGTGGGATCGGGCGCTGGCGGTGGTCGACGTCGATGCCTCCGCCACCGTGCGCAAGCAGTTCTACACCGCGCTCTACCACGCCATGCTGTCGCCCACGTTGAGCATGGACGTCAATGGCGAATACCGTGGCCCCGACCATGCCGTGCACAAGGCGGACGGCTACGAGTTCTACTCGACCTGGTCGCTGTGGGACGTCTACCGCGCGCAGCAGCCGCTGATGGTGCTGCTCAATCCCGAACGCAGCACCGACTTCATCCGCTCGCTGATCGCCGCGCGCGAGGCGAGCCCGTTCGGCATCCTGCCGGTGTGGGCGTACCAGGGCCTGGAGACCTGGTGCATGATCGGCTACCACGCCGTGCCGGTGATCGCCGACGCGTACATCAAGGGTGTGCGCGGCTTCGACGCGGACAAGGCGCTGCAGGCCATGGTCGCCAGCGCCACCTACGCGCCCTACGGCGACCTGGCCGACTACATGAAGCTCGGCTACGTGCCGATCGACAAGGAGCCGGAGGGCGCCTCCAAGACGCTCGAATACGCCTACGACGACTGGTCGCTGGCGCAGATGGCGAAGGCGATGGGCAAGAACGACGTTGCCGCCACCTTCGGCAGGCGCGCCGGCAACTGGAAGAACGCGTGGGACCCGAAGACCGGTTTCATGCGCGCGCGGCTGGCCAACGGCGCGTTCCGCGAACCGTTCGACCCCACCGCCGCCGGCTACGGCAGCGACTTCACCGAAGGCAACGCCTGGCAGTATTCGTGGTACGTGCCGCAGGACGTGGCGGGCCTGATCGAGGCGATGGGCGGCGCCGCGAAGTTCGTGGCGAAGCTGGACGCGTTGTTCGACGCGAAGGTCGACCCGGCGCACTTCAAGCACGTCGAGGACATCACCGGCCTGATCGGCTGGTACGCGCACGGCAACGAGCCCAGCCACCACATCGCCTATCTCTACGACTACGCCGGCGCACCGTGGAAGACGCAGGAGAGGCTGAAGCAGATCATGGACAGCCAGTACGCCGCGCGGCCGGACGGACTCTCGGGCAACGACGACCTGGGCCAGATGTCGGCCTGGTACGTGTTCACCGCGCTGGGCTTTTACCCGGTCACGCCGGCCAGCGACGTCTACGCCATCGGTCGGCCGTTCGTCGGGCGTGCCACGCTGCACCTGACCGACGGCAAGGACTTCACCGTCAGCGCCGCGCCGCTGGATGACGCGCACCCTTACGTCGGCGAGGCCACGCTCAACGGCAAGCCGCTGGCCGCCCCCTTCCTGAATCACGCGCAGATCCTCGCCGGTGGCGAGCTGCACTTCCGCATGCAGGCCACGCCCAACCGCCACTGGGGCGTGGGCGCCCCGCCGCAGGGATGATGATTCGCCGGGTCGTGCCAGAATGGGGCGGGCGTTGATGCTGGCCGTCGCGGAGGGCTGGATCGAATGAATTTCCGCAGCTTCATGAGTTGGCGGGTCGCCGGACTGCTGTCGGCCATGCTGATCATCGTCGGCCTGCCGTACGTGGTGACCCGGCTGAACACGCAGGACACCGTGCTGGCCAACAGCTGGGTCACCCACTCGACCGAAGTGCGCTCGGTCGCCTATCGCATCGCCTACCTGATCCGCAGCAGCGAGGCGGCGACCTACCGCATGCTGGTCGGGGACGTCGGCGCCGAGACGCGCGCCGAGGCCGAGAGCGCCGCGGCACAGGTGCCGCAACTGCTGCAGCGGCTGCGTGCGATGACCCGCGACAACCCGGCCCAGCAGGCCCTGATCGGCGCGCTGGAAAACAGCGTTACCGGTCGCCTCACCCTGATGGCTCGTGCGCGCGAGCTGCAGCGGCGCGGCGACGTGGGCCGCGCCGGACAAGCGATGGGCGAGGCCACCGACCTGTTTCCGTTCGCCACCAAGATCGACGGCATCGTCGCCAACGAGGATGAGTTGCTGACCGCCCGCAAGCAGGCCGCCCACCACCGCGAGTTCAACGGCCAGCTGGTGCAGGGCATTACCGCGCTGGCGCAGTTGGTGCTGCTGGCGATCATCGTGATCGCCTCGGAACGGCAGATTCGCCAGCGGCGCCGGGCCGAGACGCGCGAGGGCCGCGCGGTGCTGCGTTCGCGGCTGATCCTGCAATCGGTGCGCGAGCCGATCGCGTTGTTCGACGCGAATCTCAACAGCCTGCTGGTGAACAACGCTTTCGGCGACCTGTACGGCGAGGACCCGCAGCAACCGTCGCGCACGCTCGTCGAGATCGGCGGCGGCGTGTGGAACGACAGCGCACTGCTGCAGCGTTTCCGCGACGTGCTGCTGAGCGACCGCGAGCTGTGGGACTACGACCTGGTGCAGCGCACCGCCGACGGCGAGCAGCGCCACATCGTGGTCAACGCGCGTCGGCTGCAGCAGGATCTCACCGACGAACCGGCGCTGCTGCTCACGGTCAGCGACGTCACCGTGCGCGCGCTGACCGAGGAGAAGGTGATCGAGCTCAATCGCCAGCTCGAGGGCAAGATCAACCAGATCTCCGACATCAACCGCGAGCTGGAGGCGTTCAGCTACTCCGTCTCGCATGACCTGCGCGCGCCGCTGCGCCACGTGGCGGGCTTCGTGCGCAAGCTGGAGCACCACCTGGCCGGCCAGCTCGACGACAAGGCCAGCCACTACATCGGCGTGATCGACAGCGCGGCCCAGCGCATGGCGCTGCTGATCGACGACCTGCTGGTGTTCTCGCGCCTGGGCCGCGGCCCGCTGCGGTTGCAGGCGGTGGACATGCAGTCGCTGGTGGAGGAGGCACGGGCACTGGCCGAATCCTCGGCGGAGGGCCGGCGCATCGTGTGGACGATCGGGCCCTTGCCGATGGTCATCGGCGACGCCAACATGTTGCGCACGGTGTGGCAGAACCTGCTCGGCAACGCGGTGAAATACACCGGGCGCCGTGAGGTGGCGCGCATCGAGGTCAGCGCCGGGCGCAGCAGCCGCGGCGATTACGAGTTCGAAGTGGCCGACAACGGCGCCGGCTTCGACATGCAGTACGCGGACAAGCTGTTCGGCGTGTTCCAGCGCCTGCACCGCGCCTCGGATTTCCCGGGCAACGGCATCGGCCTGGCCAACGTGCGGCGCATCATCACGCGCCACGGCGGCAAGGTCTGGGCCGAGGCCGTACCGGACCAGGGCGCCACGTTCCACTTCTCGCTGCCGGCCATCGACGTGGCCGGGGCGCAAAACGGAGAGTCAGCGGCATGAACAAGAAAGAACTGCGCACCGTGCTGCTGGTCGAGGACAGCCTGGCGGACGCCGAGATGGCGATGGACGCGCTGGCCGAAGCCCACCTGGCCAATCCGGTGGTGCACGTCGAGGATGGCGTGGAATGCCTCGACTACCTGCATTGCACCGGCGCCTGGGCCGGGCGCGATCCGGGCGACCCGGCGGTGGTGCTGCTGGACATCAAGATGCCGCGCATGGACGGACTGGAAGTGCTCACCCGCATGCGCCACGACGAGCACCTGCGGCGCGTACCGGTGGTGATCCTGTCCTCCTCGCGCGAGGAGAGCGACCTGGCGCGCAGTTGGGATCTCGGCGCCAACGCCTACGTGATCAAGCCGGTGGACGTGGACCAGTTCTTCGAGGCCGTGCGCACGCTGGGCCGGTTCTGGGCGGTGCTGAACGAGGCGCCCGAGGCGAATTGACGCATGAACAGACGCGCCCGGGCGGTCGCCCGCGGTGTAGACAACGATGGCCGCACGGCCAGTGACGGAGAACCCCATGCCCAACCGGCAGATCAAGTCGATGCCGACGATACGGGTGCTGCAAGTGGAGGACAGCGAGCTCGACGCCGAGCTGGTGCTGGCCGAACTGGACGCCGACGGCATCCCGCACGAGGCGCGGCTGGTCGACGATGAAGCCGGCTACCTGGCCGCGCTGGACGAGTTCGCCCCGCATATCGTGCTGTCCGACCTGAGCGTGCCGGGTTTCTCCGGGCAGCGCGCGCTGGAGCTGCTGCGCGAGCGCGACGAGGACCTGCCCTTCATCTTCGTTTCCGCGACGCTGGGCGAGGATGCCGCCATCGAGGCGCTGCGCAACGGCGCGACCGACTACATCCTCAAGCAGAACCCCGTGCGCCTGGCCAGTGCGGTGCGTCGGGCGCTGGTCGAGGCGGATGCGCGCAAGGCCAACCGCCGCGCCGAGGCCGACCTGATCCGCGCGCAGCGGTTCGAGAGCCTGGCGATGCTCGCCGGCGGCCTCAGCCACGACCTGCGCAACCTGCTGCAGCCGCTGTTGCTGGCCGGTGACAGCCTGCGCGACTACCAGGACGACCCGCGGCTGATGCGGCTGGGCAACCTGGTGCGCGATTGCGGCAAGCGCGGGCTGGAGATGGTGCACTCGATGCTTTCCTTCGCCCGCGGCGCCCGCCGCGCCGAGCGCGTGCGCGTGGGCACCCTGATGAGCGCGTTCGGCCTGCTGATGCAGGGCAGCGTGCCCCGTTCGGTGGTGATGGACCTGGCCATCGACGACCCCGAGCTGGCCTTCGAGGGCAACCACACCGAGCTGCAGCAATGCCTGCTCAACCTCTGCCTCAACGCGATCCAGGCGATGCCCGACGGCGGCAACCTGCGCATCGAGACCAGCCAGCAGCGGCTGGCCGACGACTTTTTCCTGCCCGAGGAGGTGCCGCACACCGGCTGCTACCTGCGCATCAGCGTGATCGACTCCGGGCCAGGCATGGACCAGGCCGTGCTGGAGCACCTGTTCGAACCGTTCTTCACCACCAAGGACGCCGGCACCGGCCTGGGCCTGATCTCGTGCAAGCGCATCGTGGCCAGCCACGGCGGCGTGATGCGGGTGGACAGCAAACCCGGCAGCGGCACCCGTTTCGACCTCTACATCCCGCTGGACGAAATGGAAGCCGACGCCGAGGCGATGGACGACATGCAGAGCCTTGAAGGCGCCGCCGAACGCGTGCTGGTGGTGGTGGAGGAGGCCGGCCAGCTGTCGCTGCTGTCCGATACGCTCGATGCCTACGGCTACCAGGCGCACGCCAGCCAGAGCGGCACCGCCGCGCTGCAGTGGATCGAGGCCGGCGGCCTGCCCGACTTGGTGCTGCTCGACGCCGACATGAACCTGTTCACCGGCGTGCGCACGCTGGCCGCGCTGGTCGAACAGGGTTACCAGGGCGGCGTCGTGCTGCTCGCCCGCCCGGACGCGCCACCGGACCCGCAGGAACTGCCCCCGCTGGACAACCTGCAAATCGTGGACAAGCCGGTCAGCACCGCGGCCCTCCTGCGCGCGCTGCGCAAGGGATTGGAGGGCGACGACTCCGCGTAGGCCAGGCACGGCGCGCCGCTTTGCGTTCCACGTGGCCGGAGCCGGCGGTTGCCGCCCTGCGCGGCGGTCGCGGGACATTCCCCGTGCAAACGCCTTCCCTCGCTGCGCGGCGGAAAGCCGTCGCGCGCGGGTAGGCGTCGGGTTGCGCCTTCAGTCGATGCCGAGCTTCTTCAGCTTGTAGCGCAGGGCGCGGAAGGTGATGCCGAGTTTGCGGGCGGCGGCGGTCTTGTTGTAGCGCGATTCTTCCAGCGCCTTGACGATGGCGGTGCGCTCGATGTTGCTGATGTAGTCGTCCAGCCCGCCATCGGCGCTGGGTGCCGCGGCGGCGGCAGCGGCCGGAGCGCCGGCAGTGGCGGCGACCTCCGTCGGCGCCGGGCGCGCGCCGCGCTGGGGCAGCATCAGGTCGGAGGCCTCGATGCTGGCGCCGTCGCTCATCGCCATGGCGCGTTCGAGGATGTTCTCCAGCTCGCGCACGTTGCCGGGGAAGTCGTAGGCTTCCAGCGCGTCGAGCGCGGCCGGCGTCAGCCGCCCGACTTCCTGGCCGCTCTTGCCGGCCAGCGACTTGAGGATGAACGCGGCCAGCTGCGGCACGTCGCCGCGGCGTTCGCGCAGCGGCGGCACGCGCAGCTCGATCACGTTGATGCGGTAGAACAGGTCCTGGCGGAACTGGCCCTGCTCGACCAGTTGGCCGAGGTTCTTGTGGGTGGCCGAGAGGATGCGCACGTCCACCGGGATCTCGTCGCGGCCGCCGATCGGGCGCACCGCTTTTTCCTGGATCGCGCGCAGCAGCTTGACCTGCATGTGCAGCGGCAGTTCGGCCACCTCGTCGAGGAACAGCGTGCCGCCCTGGGCGGCCTGGAACAGGCCTTCCTTGTCCGCGCTGGCGCCGGTGAAACTGCCCTTGCGATGACCGAAGAACTCGCTTTCCATCAGCTCGGACGGGATCGCGCCGCAGTTGACCGGCACGAACGGGCCGCCCGCGCGCGGACCGCGCTCGTGGATCAGCCGCGCGACCAGCTCCTTGCCTACGCCCGATTCACCGGCGATGTAGACCGGCGCCTGGTTGCGTGCCAGCTTGGCGATGGTGGCGCGCACCTGTTCCATCGCCGGCGAGTCGCCGATCAGGCGGTCGCCGGAGCCGCCGGCCTTGGCGGCGCCGCCGCCTTCGCGCTTCTCCTCGGCCAGCCGCAGCGCGGTGCGCACCAGGCCTCGCAGCATCTGGATGTCGACCGGCTTGGAGACGAAGTCGAACGCGCCGGCCTTGAGCGCGTTCACCGCCGCGTCGACGTTGCCGTAGGCGGTAATCATCGCCACCGGCGTGTCCGGGCAGGTTTCGGCGATCAGCTCGATGATCTCCTGGCCGTTGCCGTCGGGCAGGCGCATGTCGGTGAAGCAGAGGTCGTAGCTGTTTTCGCTCAGCGCGCGGCGGGCGTCGGCGACGGTGCCGACGGCTTCGACCTGCAGGTCCATGCGCCCGAGGGTGATGGTGAGCAGCTCGCGGATATCGCGTTCATCGTCGATGACCAGGACGGTCTGGAGGCTCATGGCATGTCGCGAGGGGAGGGTGGCTCAAGAATAACCGCGGCCCAAGTCAAGAGCAAAGCCGGCGCGCGGCGTCGGCGGCCTGCCGGAGCGTTCAGGCTTCGGGCTCGCCGTCGCCGGCGCCGCGGTTCATCTGCGCCGGCGTCAGGGTAAGCCGGAAGCAGCTGCCACCGCCGGCCACGCGCACGTACTCCAGCGCGGCCTGGTTGGCCTCGCTCATCTGCTTGGCCAGGTACAGGCCAAGGCCGGTGCCGTATTCGTGGGTGGTGTAGAACGGCTCGAAGATCTGTGCGGCCACCTTGGGCGCGATGCCGGGGCCGCGGTCGATCACCTCGAGGATCGGCACGCCATGCTCGCCCTGGCGTGCGACCACCATCACCCGCGCCGGCTCGCCGGGCAGGCGGCCGTAGCGCAGCGCGTTCTGCACCAGGTTCCACACCACCTGTTGCAGCTGCTGCGGATCGGCCAGCGCGACCACCGCCACGCCGGTGCTGGCGATCGCGCGCAGCGAGTCGGCGCCGAGGTCGTTGCCCTGGCGGTATTCCTCCACGAAATCCTGCGCCCAGTCGCCCAGGTCCAGCGCCTCCGGGCGCGAACGCTCGCGGCGCGACAGCTGCAGGATGTTCTCGATGATCTCGTTGAGCCGCACGCAGTGGTTGTTGATGATCTCGACCATGCGCTGGTCGGCGCCGTCCATGGTGCGCGATTCGGCCAGCAGCTGCGCCGAGTAGCGGATCGCCGCCAGCGGGTTGCGGATCTCGTGGGCGATCGAGGCCGACAGCCGGCCGAGCGAGCTGAGCGTGAGCTCCTCCGCGCGGCGCGACAGCAGCGAGGTGTCGTCGAGGAAGATCAATACGTGCGAGTCGTCGTTCGGCGCCAGCCGGGTGAAGCGCGGCACCACTTCCGGGACGCCGTCGGCGAGCTGGGTGGCGGTTTCGTCGAGCTTGCCCGAGGTCATCCAGTGGTACAGCCGGCGCGACAGCTCCGGCGCCAGCAGCCCGAGGTCGCGCTGGTCGGCGCCGGGATTGCCCAGCAGCATCCAGGCCGATTCGTTGATCTGGTGGATGCGGTTGGCGTCGTCCACCAGCAGCACGCCGGTCTTCATGCGGCGGATGATCAGTTCGTTGATCTGCGACAGGTTGGCCAGGTCGGTGCTGCGCTGCTCGGCCAGCGCCTCGGTGGCGCGTAGCTGCTGGCCCAGCACGCTGCACAGGGCGGTGGTGGCGAAATAGGCCAGGCCGAACAGCGCCGCTTCGAGCAGGTCGCGGTCACCGGCGTGGGGCGACAGCGACCAGCCGAACAGCGAGATGCCCAGCATGCCCAGCGTCGCCAGCGCGGCGAAGAAGCCGGACATGCGCAGCGGCAGGATCAGCGCGCCGGCGCAGAGGTTGACCGCCAGCATCATCGCGATACCGATGCGCGCATCGTGCATCGCCACGATCGCCAGCACCGCGGCGACGACGTCGACCACCAGGGTGGCGGCCACGGCGGTCTTTGCGTGGGCCATGCTGCGCCGGTTCAGCAGCAGCGCCAGCAGCGCGAAGATCAGGTACAGCGTGGCCAGCGTGCGCGCGAAGCCCGGCGCGGCCAGCTGCGGCCAGCCCATGCCGGGCGGGCTGAATGCCAGGGCGACGTACACCAGCGCCTGCACCAGCCTGAAAACATTGAGGAACGACAGCTCGTGGCGGATCGTGGCCGTCCCTGCGCGCGGATCGTTTAACGTAGCTAGGGTAGACACGTAGGCTGCGATTCCGGTGCGGTTGCGGTCGAGTATATGACGCCCCGGGCAAGCCCGGGCGGGGGCCGCGCCACCTTCGTGGAGGCCGGAAAATCGCCGCCCGGCCGGTCGCGATGCGGCCGCGCCCTTTCCATTGCGGCCCGCTTCCGCGAAAATGGGCGGCCGTTTGCTGCGGTTCGGCCCGTGTCCGGCCCTTGTGCCGCGACCGGGTCGTGTGTGATTCCACCGCCGATCCCCTGACCCACGCCTTTCTTCATGCGTGCGGCCGTCATCGTTTCTCCGTTCGCTCGAGGTATCGAATGAATTTCCACGAATACCAGGCCAAAGAACTGTTCGCGCAGTACGGCATCGCCGTGCCGCCGGGCAAGGTCGCCAACTCCCCCGACGCCGCCGTCGATGCCGCCAAGGCGCTCGGTGGCACGCAATGGATGGTCAAGGCGCAGATCCACGCCGGCGGCCGCGGCAAGTCCGGCGGCGTCAAGTTCTGCAAGAGCTTCGACGACGTGCGCGCCGCCGCCAAGGGCATGCTCGGCACCAACATGGCAACCTACCAGTCGGCCGGGCGTGCGCTGCCGGTGAACCTGGTGCTGGTGACCGACGCCACCGACATCGCCCGCGAGCTGTACCTGTCGATCCTGGTGGACCGCGATTCCAAGGCCATCTCGTTCATCGCCTCCAAGCATGGCGGCGTGGACATCGAGCAGGTGGCGCGCGACACGCCCGAAGACATCCACACCATCGTGGTCGATTTCGTCGAAGGGCTGCAGCCGTACCAGTGCCGCCAGCTCGGCTTCGCGATGGACCTCAACAACAAGCAGGTCAACCAGCTGACCAAGATCATGCTGGGCCTGTACAAGCTGTTCAACGAGCAGGACCTGGCCCTGGTCGAGCTGAACCCGCTGGCCGTGCTGGAAGACGGCAACCTCGCTGCGCTGGATGGCAAGGTCAACTCCGACGACAACGCGGAGTTCCGTCATCCGAACCTGGCCGCGATGCGCGACCTGACCCAGGAAGACGCCGCCGAAGCCGCCGCGCAGCAGAGCAACCTCAACTACGTGACGATGGACGGCAACATCGGCTGCATGGTCAACGGCGCCGGCCTGGCGATGGCCACCATGGACGTGATCAAGCTGGCGGGCGGCGAGCCGGCCAACTTCCTCGACGTCGGCGGTGGCGCCACCAAGGAGCGGGTGACCGAGGCGTTCAAGCTGATCACCTCCTCGGACAAGGTCAACTGCATCCTGGTCAACATCTTCGGCGGCATCGTCCGCTGCGACATGATCGCCGAGGGCATCATCGCCGCGGTCAAGGAAGTGGGCCTGAAGATTCCCGTGGTGGTGCGCCTGCAGGGCACCAATGTCGATCAGGGCCGCGAACTGCTGGCCAACTCCGGCCTGGCGATCACGCCGGCGGATGATCTCAACGACGCGGCGCAGAAAGCCGTGGCTGCGGCCAAGGCCTGAGGAGCAATCGAAACATGAGCGTTCTCGTAAACAAAGACACCAAGGTGCTGGTGCAGGGCTTCACCGGCCAGCAGGGCACCTTCCACGCACAGCAGTGCATCGACTACGGCACCAAAGTCGTCGGTGGCGTGACCCCGGGCAAGGGCGGTTCGGAGCACATCGGCCTGCCCGTGTTCAACTCGGTGGATGAAGCGGTGCTGGAAACCGGCGCCGACGCCTCCGTCATCTTCGTGCCGCCGCCGTTCGCGGCCGACTCGATCCTCGAAGCGATCGACGCCGGCATCAAGACCATCGTGGCGATCACCGAAGGCATCCCGGTGCTGGACATGCTGCGCGTGAAGAACGTGCTGCAGCAGCATCCGGAGATCGTGCTGATCGGGCCGAACTGCCCCGGCATCATCACCCCCGGCGAATGCAAGATCGGCATCATGCCCGGCCACATCCACAGCAAGGGCAGGGTCGGCGTGGTCTCGCGCTCCGGCACGCTCACCTATGAGGCGGTGTTCCAGACCACCAACGAAGGCCTCGGCCAGAGCACGGTGATCGGCATCGGCGGCGACCCGATCAACGGCCTGAACTTCATCGACTGCCTCAAGCTGTTCCAGGACGATCCGCAGACCGAAGGCATCATCATGGTCGGCGAGATCGGCGGCAGCGCCGAGGAAGACGCCGCCGAGTTCATCGGCGAATACGTGAAGAAGCCGGTGGTCTCGTTCATCGCCGGCGCCTCGGCTCCGGCGGGCAAGCGCATGGGTCATGCCGGCGCGATCATCTCCGGCGGCAAGGGCACCGCCGCGGCGAAGTTCGCCGCGCTGGAGAAGGCCGGCGTCACCACGGTGAAGTCGCCGGCCGACCTGGGCAAGGCGCTCGCCCAGCTGATGAAGTAGGCGTTGGCGCAGGAGAACAAGGGCCGCGCATTGCGCGGCCTTTTTTTTGGCTTCGGCGCCGTCACGCGCCGGCAACGATCCGCCGCACGATCGGCGGATCTGAATGCAGCGCTCGCGTGGACGGGCCACCCGGCGCGGCATTCCACTACCATTCGCCGATTGAATCCAAGGAATGCTGCGTCCATGGCAAAGCTGCGACTGGCGCTGGCCCAACACGATTTTGCCGTCGGCGCGGTGGCGGCCAATGCCGCCAAGGCGGCAGGACTGATGGCGCAGGCGCGCGAAGGCGGCGCCGCGCTGGTGGCCTTTCCCGAGCTGACCCTGAGCGGCTATCCGCCGGAGGATCTGCTGCTGCGGCCGAGCTTTCTCGCCGCCTGCGAGCGCGAGCTGTGCGCGCTGGCCTGCGCGGCGCAGGGCGTCGCGGCGCTGGTCGGCCATCCGCACAGCGCCGGCGAGGTCTACAACGGCGCCAGCCTGCTGCGCGAGGGGCGGATCGAGTGCACCGCGCACAAGCAGGCGCTGCCCAACTATGGCGTGTTCGACGACCTGCGCTATTTCCGCCCCGGCAACGGCACCACGACGCGCGTGATCGAGGGCGTGAGCGTGGGCCTGCTGATCTGCGAGGACGTGTGGCAGCCCGAGCCGGCCGCGCAGGCCGCGGCTGCGGGCGCGCAGCTGATCGTGGTGATCAATGCGTCGCCGTGGGACGACCGCAAGCAGGCCGAGCGCGAGGTCGTGCTGGCGGCGCGGGCGCGCGAAACCGGCTGCGCGATCGCCTACCTCAACCTGGTCGGCGGCCAGGACGAGGTGGTCTACGACGGCGCTTCGATCCTGGTCAACGGCGACGGGTCGATAGCGGCACGGGCGCCGGCCTTCGTCGACGCGCTGCTGTGGGCCGAGTTCGACCCGGCCACGCGCACGCTCGCGGCGATCGACTGGCCGGTGCCGGCCGACTCGTCGATGGAGGCGACGCTGTACGCGGCGCTGGTCCGCGGCGTGCGCGACTACATCGACAAGAACCGCTTCGACGGCGTGCTGCTGGGCCTTTCCGGCGGCATCGACTCGGCGCTGACGCTGGCGCTGGCGGTCGACGCGCTGGGCGCCCGGCGCGTCACCGCGGTGATGATGCCCACCCGCTACACCTCGCAGCTCTCGCTCGACGGTGCCCGCGCGCAGGCCGAGCAGCTGGGCGTGGACTACCACGTGATCCCGATCCAGGCGACGTACCAGTCGTTCATGGATGCGCTCACTCCCGCCTTCGCCGGCAAGGCCGCCGACACCACCGAGGAGAACCTGCAGTCGCGCACGCGCGGCGTGATGCTGATGGCGCTGTCCAACAAGCACGGCCGCCTGCTGCTCGCCACCGGCAACAAGAGTGAAATGGCCGTGGGTTACGCCACCCTGTACGGCGACATGTGCGGCGCCTACGCGCCGCTCAAGGACGTGTACAAGACGGTGGTGTATCGGCTGGCGCGGTGGCGCAATGGAGCCGGTAACCGGGAACGCATGTCCTCGCCGGCATCCGGCTCTTCGACGATGCCCGATGCCCGATTGCCGATTCCGCCCGAAGTCATCGCCCGTCCGCCCTCGGCCGAGCTGCGCGACAACCAGGTCGACCAGGATTCGCTGCCGCCGTACGACGAGCTGGATGCGATTCTCGAACGCTTCATCGAGGGCGAGCAGTCGCAGGCGGAGATCGTGGCCGCGGGCCACGATGCCGCGACGGTGCAGCGGGTGGCGCGGCTGGTGCTGCTCAACGAGTTCAAACGCCGCCAGTCCGCTCCCGGCCCCCGCGTCACCACGCGCGCCTTCGGCCGCGAACGCCGTTACCCGATCACGTCAGGGTGGCGTTGAATCGGGACTCCGGGGGGGCGCCCGACGCTCCTGCGCCTGCTTTTCCTATTCCCCATTCCCCATTCCCGGCCGCGCAGCGGCCAAACTCAATGATGCCCGGAGAACGGAATCATCTTGCGCACCAGCGAGGGTGCGTGCGGCCACTTGGGATCGGTGAGATAGGGGTGGTTCGGATAGTTCAGCGCCAGCACTTCGCGGGTCTGCGCAGCCAGTTCCTTGCGGTCCAGCGCCAGGTAGCTGCGGGCGAGGATGGCCAGCGCATCGCCGGTCTGCGGCGCCTGCTGGTAGTGCTCGATCACGTACTGCGAGCGGTCGGCCGCCGCGATGTAGGCCTTGTTCTGCAGGTAGAACTCGGCCACGTTGATCTCGTACTGCGCCAGCAGGTTGCGCAGGTAGATCATGCGCTGGCGTGCGTCGGCGGTGTAGGCGCTGTCGGGGAAGCGCCGCGACAGTTCGGAGAAATCGTCGAACGCCTGCAGGTTGTAGCCCTGGTCGCGGCGAGTCAGCCCGCCGGCGCGCTTGGTGAAGCGCTCGATGAAGCCGCTGGTGCGGTCGAAATTGATCAGGCCGCGCAGGTAATAGGCATAATCGACGTGTTTGTTGGCCGGATAGGTCTTGATGAAGCGGTTGATGGTGGACAATGCCTCGTCCGGCTGGTTGTCCTTGTACTGCGCATAGGCCAGCTCAAGCTGGGCCTGCTCGCTGTACGGACCGGACGGGAAGCGCGCGATCAGGCGCTGGAACGCCCGCACCGCGCCGGAGTAATTGCCCGCCTCCAGGAAGCTGTGGGAGCGGTTGTACAGCGGCTCCAGCGGCATCGTGTCGATGGTGTTGCCCTTGCGGCCGAACATCGAACAGGCGCCAAGCACGGCCACCAGGGCGACCACGGCGAGCAGCCTGGCGGCGTGCAGCGGGAACAACGATGGCGTGGTCGAGCCACTGGATGGGCGCATAGGAATGAATTCGGATGTCGGAACGAACAGGCATGATAACTGAAACCGGTTGCCGCCCGCGGGGGCTGGCATGACCACCATACGGCAGCAGGCGGAGGTTCCGCTGAGTGCAGCAGGCCGTCGCTTCGACCAGGCTTTGGCCGAGATGTTCCCCGCCTATTCGCGTTCGCGGCTCAGCGGCTGGATCAAGGCCGGCGCGGCGACCCTGGATGGCGCCCCGGCTGCGCCGCGGCAACTGCTGCGCGGCGGCGAGCGGGTCGAGCTGGATGTCGAACTGGAAACGGAAGTGCACAGCCAGCCCGAGGCGATTGCGCTGACGATCGTGTACGAGGATGCCGACCTGCTGGTGCTGGACAAGCCCGCCGGACTGGTGGTGCATCCCGGCGCCGGCAACCCGGCCGGCACGCTGCTCAACGGCTTGCTGCACCACGACCCGCAGCTGGCCGAGCTGCCGCGCGCCGGCATCGTGCATCGGCTGGACAAGGACACCTCCGGCCTGATGGTGGTGGCCAGGACGCTGTCCACCCATACCGCGCTGGTCGATCTGCTCTCGCGGCACGAAGTGGAACGCCAGTACGAAGCCGTGGTGATGGGCACGATGGTGGCCGGCGGCACGGTGGACCAGCCGATCGGCCGCAGCATGGGCGACCGCCTGCGCCAGGCCGTGCGTGACGAGGAGGACGGCAAGCGCGCGGTGACCCATTACCGCGTGCGCGAGCGCTTCCGCGCGCACAGCCTGCTGCAATGCCAGCTGGAAACCGGCCGCACCCACCAGATCCGCGTGCACCTGGCGCACATCGGCCACCCGCTGATCGGCGACCCGTTGTACGGCGGCGGCCTCAAGTTGCCCAAGGGCGCCAGTGACGGCCTGGTCGCCGCCTTGCGCGGCTTCCGCCGGCAGGCGCTGCACGCGGAGAAACTCTCGTTCGTGCATCCGGTCACCGGCGAGGCGCTGTCGTTCACGGCCGAGCGCCCCGCCGATCAATTGGCCCTGATCGAGGCGCTGCGTGCGGATCTGGCCGAACACGGTCCGGACCCGTATTGATGGGTCGGTACGCGCCGCCGCCAGCCGTGCGATGCTTGGGGAATCCCCGATCCCCGATCTCCAATCCCGGCCCCCATGACTGAAAGCTGGATCTTTCCCGACTGGCCCGCGCCGCCGCAAGTCCACGCGACCGTCACCACGCGGCTGGGACCGGGCGTGTCTTCCGCGCCGTTCGAGCGCTTCAACCTTGGCCTGCGCTGCGGTGATGCAGCCGAGGCCGTGATGGCGAACCGCGGCGCGCTGCAGCAGGCGCTGCGACTGCCGGCCGCGCCGCGCTGGTTGCATCAGGTGCACGGTTGCGGCGTGGCCGAACTCGGCCCGCTGCCCAGCGCACACGAGCCGCAGGCGGATGCGGCGGTCTCGCACATTCCCGGCACGGTGCTGGCGATCCTCACCGCCGATTGCCTGCCGGTGCTTTTGTGCAGCGAGGATGGCGGCGAGATCGGTGCGGCCCATGCCGGCTGGCGCGGCCTCGCCGCCGGCGTGCTGGAGGCCACCCTGGCGCAGATGGTCAGCCCGCCGGCGCGCGTGCTGGCGTGGCTGGGCCCGTGCATCGGCGCGCCGTCGTACGAGGTGGGCGAGGAAGTGCGCGCCGCGTTCGTCGCGCGCGACGCGGCTGCCGCGGCGTGCTTCGAGGCCACGCGCCCGGGCCACTGGCGCTGCGACCTGGCCGCACTGGCGCGGCAGCGCCTGGCGCGCGCGGGCGTGACGCGCGTCTGCGGCGGCGGCGACGATACCCATGCCGACCCGCGTTTCTACTCGTACCGGCGCGACGGCGCCGCCAGCGGCCGCTTCGCCAGCCTGATCTGGCTCGCTCAGGGCTGATCCGGCGCGGGTTTCCCGGGCGCGCGCAACGCCTCCAGGAAACTGGTGCGCCAATGCGTGATGTCGTTGTGGCGCAGTACCCGCATCATCGCCTTCCAGCGCCGGCGCCGTTCTGTCAGCGGCATGTGCAGCGCCTGCTCCAGGGCGTCGGCGACCTCTTCGGTGTCGGCCGGGTTGACCAGCAAGGCATCGCCCAGCTCCAGCGCGGCTCCGGCGAAACGCGAGAGCACCAGCACGCCGGGGTCTTCCGGGTCCTGGCAGGCCACGTACTCCTTCGCCACCAGGTTCATGCCGTCGCGCAGCGGCGTGACCAGGCCCACGCGCGCGCTGCGGTAGTAGCCGGCGAGCAGGCGGTGCGGGAACGACTTGTTGATGTAGCGGATCGGCACCCAGTCCGGCGCGGCGTACTTGCCGTTGATGTGGCCGGCGCTGCGCTCCAGCTCGCGGCGGATCGCGCGGTACTCCAGCACCGCGCCGCGCGAGGGCGGCGCGATCTGCATGAAGGTGACGTGGCGGTGCAGCTCCGGGTCGCGTTCGAGCAGCCGCGCGTAGCCCTGGAAGCGATGCGGCAGGCCCTTTGAATAGTCCAGCCGGTCGACCCCGATGATCAGCGCGATGCCGCGGGTGCTTTCGCGCAGCTGCACGATTTCCTTCAGCCCCACGGCCTTCTGCGCGATCCCGGCGATGTGTTCGGTGTCGATGCTGATCGGGAAGGCGCCGGCGCGGAATTCGCGCCCGCCGGGCATGCGCATGCGCCCGCCCAGGCGCATCACCGCACCGGCCTCGTGCAGGAAATAATCCTCCAGCGCGCGCAGGTCGCGATGGGTGTGCACGCCGATCAGGTCGTAACTGGCCAGTGTTTCCAGCAGCTCGTGGTGGTTGGGCAGGGCAATCAGCAGGCCGGCGGCGGGCAGCGGCGTATGCAGGAAGAAGCCGATGCGGTTCTTCACGCCGAGCTTGCGCAGCATGGCGGCCAGCGGGATCAGGTGGTAGTCGTGGACCCAGATCGTGTCGTCCGGGCCGATCAGCGGACGCAGGCGCTCGGCGAAGATCCGGTTGACCCGCAGATAGCCGTCCAGATGGCTGCGCTGGTAGTCGACCAGGTCCGGCCGGTAGTGCAGCAGCGGCCATAGCGCGCCATTGGAAAAGCCGGCGTAGAACGCGTCGTGGTCGGCGCGCGAGAAGTCCACGGTGGCGTAGTCGATGCCGTGGTCGCTGGCCTGGTGCAGTTCGGCGCCGGTCTCGGCGGCGCTCACCTTGCCGCTCCAGCCGAACCACAGCCCGCCGTTTTCGGCCAGCGCCGCGCGCAGGGCCGAGGCGAGCCCGCCAGCGGCGGTCTGGTGGGGCAGTGCGACGCGGTTGGAGACCACGATGAGCCGGCCGGGAGTCTTGCGCGCCATCACATGGCGTCCTCCCAGCGGCGGGACAGGCGCATCGCCGACTGGATCAGCCCCACCAGCGAATAGGTCTGCGGGAAGTTTCCCCACGGCTCGCCCGTCTTCGGCGCGATGTCCTCCGAGAGCAGGCCCAGCGTGGTGCGCTGGGCGAGCATGTTCTCGAAGGTGGTGCGGGCGCGCTTCTCGCGGCCGGTGGCGGCAAGCGCGTCGATGTACCAGAACGTGCAGATGTTGAAGCTGGTTTCCGGCGCGCCGAAGTCGTCCGGCGCGATGTAGCGGAACATGTAGTCGCCATGGCCGAGCTTGTCGCCGATCGCGTCGACGGTGGCGACGAAGCGGGGGTCGCTCGCCTGGACGAACCCGATGTCGGCCAGCAGCAGCAGGCTGGCGTCCAGCCGCTCTCCGTCGTAGGCGTCGACGAAATGGCCAAGCTTTTCGTTCCAGGTGCGCGCTTCGATGCGCCCGTGCAGCGCGGCCGCCTCGTCATGCCACCAGCGCGCGCGGTCCTCCAGCCCCAGCTCGGTGGCGATGTGCGCCAGACGGTCGCACGCGGCCCAGCACATCGCCGCCGAGTAGGTGTGCACGGCCATGCGCCCGCGGTACTCCCACAGGCCGGCATCGGGCTCTTCGGCCATGCGCAGTGCGGTCTTGCCCAGCTGCTCCAGCCGCTCGAACGTCACCTTGTCGCCGCGATGCTGCAGGCGCTGGTCGAAGAACAGTTGTGCCGAGGCCAGCAGCACCGAGCCGTAGACATCGTTCTGGCGCTGCTGCCATGCGTCGTTGCCCACGCGTACCGGCCCGTCTCCGCGGTAGCCGGCCAGCGTGTCGACCTGCCGCTCGGGCAATTGCTCGGCAAAGGTGATCCCGAACACCGGGCCGAGTTCGGCCTGCCCGCGGTTGGCGACCAGGTTGAAGGCGTAGCGGATGTACTCCTCCATCGAGCGCGTGGCGCCCAGCCGGTTGAGGCCGCGCACGGTGAAGGCGGCGTCGCGCAGCCAGCAGTAGCGGTAATCCCAGGTGCGCCCGCTGCCGGGCGACTCCGGGATCGAGGTGGTCAACGCCGCCACGATCGCGCCGGTGGCCTCGTACTGGCACAGCTTCAGCGTGATCGCGGCGCGGATCACCGCCTCCTGCCACTCGAACGGGATGGACAGGTAGCGGGTCCATTCGCGCCAGTAGTCCAGCGTGCGTTCCAGTGCCAGGTGGATGAAGTCCGACACGTTGCCTTCCAGCGTCTCATCCGGACCGAACAGGAAGTGCGCGGGCTGCTCCAGGCCGAATGGCAGGCCGCGTTCGACCATCAGCGGCGCCACGTCGCAGGTCAGTCGCTGGATGGTGTCGCTCAGCAGGTAGCGGATGTGGTTGCTGCCGGAGGTGGTCTGCGGCGTGCGCGCGCCGTAGTCGCACAGCGGGCGCATGCGGACGCGGATGCGCGGCGAACCGGAGATCGGCGCCACGCGCCGCGCCAGCATTTCGGGATGGTAGAGCCGGCCGGAGGCGCGGTGGCGCGGGGCGAAGTCGGTGATCTCGATCGCGCCGCCCTGGCGGTCGAACAGCCGCGTGACCAGCACCGCGGTGTTGCGCAGGTAGAACTGCTCGGCATGGTCGAAGTGCTCCAGCTCGATGGCCCAGTCCCCGCCGGGGAGGGTCGGCGAGAGCAGGCTGCAGAAGCTGGCGTCGGCATCGAACCGCGGCAGACAACACCAGACGATGCGCGCGTGGCTGTCGACCAGCGCGGCCACGCTGCCGTTGCCGATCACGCCCAGTTCAAGACTGGCGCGAGGTTTCTCGTTCGGATGGTCGGGCATGGGTGGGGGCTCCTTGCATCAGTGCGCCCAGGACGCGGGCCAGCCAGGCGATCGTGGCGACCGGATCGGGCAGGGTGAAGCGCGCGGCGCTGGGATGGCGGTCACCGACGCGGACACTGAGTCCGTGCGCGCGATTGACCGCGTCGAAGGCGTGCTCGTCGGTGAGGTCGTCGCCGAGGTAGACCGGCAGCCGGCCCTTGAACGGTTCGCCTTGCAGCAGTTCGGCGACGGCGCGGCCCTTGTCCATGCCGCCTGGCTTGAACTCCAGCACGCGGCGACCGGCCTGCAGTTCGTAGCCGGGCAGATGGGCGATCGCGCCGATGGCCGCCTCGCGCAACTGTTGCCACTCGTCCGACGACCCGCGGCAGTGCAGCGCGACCGCCTGCTGCTTGTTTTCCAGCTGCACGCCGGCAAAGCGCGCGGCCAGCGCCTGCGCCTCGTGTTGCATGCGCGCCTGTTGCAGCGGCATCACCACGTGGCGGCGCAGTTCGCCGGTAGCCGCGCGCAGCTCCACTCCGTGCAGGCCGATGGCGGCCCGGTGTGGGCGCTCGAACAGGCGGTCGATGTCGTCCAGCCGGCGCCCGCTGACCAGCGCCAGCGCGCCGTCGGTCGCCCCGTGCAGCGCGTCGAGCAGGGCGAGCAGCTCGTTGTCTACGCGCACCGCATGCGGGTCATCAGCGAAGTCGAGCAAGGTGCCGTCCACGTCCAGCAACAGCGCCCAGGCAGTGCCTGCAGTGGGCAGCGGCGGAGGGGGAAGCGGCGCGTGGGTCGTGGCGTTGGCGGGGCGTGGCGTGGACATCGGGCCGCACCGTAACAGGGTGAATGTGAAGAGCCGGCCATGCGCCGCGTGCGGCCACGGTGAACGGCGATCGGCGGACCGGGCCAGCTTGAATCGGTGCATTCCGGCCACACGTTTGCGCCGTGGCGATTGCCGCCCTACCGATGCGGGGATTCTCGACATGCGAATGGACAAACTCACCTCGCGGTTCCAGCAGGCGCTGGCCGACGCGCAGTCGCTGGCCGTGGGCCGCGACAACAACATGCTCGAACCGGCGCACGTGATGGCCGCGCTGCTCAACCAGCAGGGTGGCTCGACCGGCCCGCTGCTGACCCAGGCGCAGGTCAACGTGCCGATGCTCATGCAGCGCGTGAACGAGTTGCTCGATCGCCTGCCGCAGGTCCGCGGGCAGGAGGGCAACATCAATCTCGGCAACGACCTCAACCGCCTGCTCAACCTCACCGACAAGCTGGCGCAGCAGCGCGGCGACCAGTTCATCGCCAGCGAACTGTTCGTGCTCGCGGCGCTGGAGGACAAGGGCGAACTGGGCGCGGCGCTGAAGGCGGCGGGTGCGACCAAGGCCAACCTGGAGGCCGCCATCGACAAGCTGCGCGGCGGCGAGAAGGTACAGAGCGAGAACGCTGAGGAGCAGCGCCAGGCGCTGGAGAAGTACTGCATCGACCTCACCGCGCGCGCCGAGTCGGGCAAGCTCGATCCGGTGATCGGCCGCGACGAGGAGATCCGCCGCACCATCCAGGTGCTGCAGCGGCGTACCAAGAACAACCCGGTGCTGATCGGCGAGCCCGGCGTGGGCAAGACCGCCATCGTCGAGGGCCTGGCCCAGCGCATCATCAAGGGCGAGGTGCCCGAAGGCCTGCGCGACCGTCGCGTGCTGGCGCTGGACATGGGTGCGCTGATCGCCGGCGCCAAATTCCGCGGCGAGTTCGAGGAACGGCTCAAGGCCGTGCTCAACGACCTGGCCAAGCAGGAAGGCCGGGTGATCCTGTTCATCGACGAATTGCACACCATGGTCGGCGCCGGCAAGGGTGAGGGCGCGATGGATGCCGGCAACATGCTCAAGCCGGCCCTGGCGCGCGGCGAGCTGCACTGCATCGGCGCCACCACGCTGGACGAATACCGCCAGTACATCGAGAAGGACGCCGCGCTGGAGCGGCGCTTCCAGAAGGTGTTCGTGGGCGAGCCGTCGGTGGAGGACACCATCGCGATCCTGCGTGGCCTGAAGGAGCGCTATGCCGTGCACCACGGGGTGGAGATCACCGACCCGGCGATCGTCGCCGCCGCGACCTTGTCGAACCGCTACATTGCCGATCGCCAGCTGCCGGACAAGGCGATCGACCTGATGGACGAGGCCGCCAGCCGCATTCGCATGGAGATCGACTCCAAGCCGGAGGAACTGGACCGGCTCGAACGTCGGCTGATCCAGCTCAAGATCCAGCGCGAGATGCTGAAGAAGGAGAAGGACAGCGAATCGAAGCAGCGCCTGGCCGACCTGGAAGCCGACATCGAGAAGCTCGAACGCGAGTTCTCCGACCTCAACGAGGTGTGGAAATCCGAGAAGGCCGCGCTGCAGGGCACGACCAAGGTCAAGGAGCAGATCGAACAGGCCAACCAGGATCTGGAAGCGGCGCGGCGCGCGCAGGATTACGCGCGGATGAGCGAGATCCAGTACGGCAAGTTGCCCGAACTGGAAAAGCAGCTCGCCGCGGCGCAGGCCGCCGAGACGCAGGATTTCAAGCTGGTGCAGACGCGCGTCACCGCCGACGAAATCGCCGAAGTGGTGTCGCGCTGGACGGGCATCCCGGTCAGCAAGATGCTGGAAGGCGAGCGCGACAAGCTGTTGAAGATGGAAGACGAGCTGCACAAGCGCGTGGTCGGCCAGGACGAGGCCGTGCACGCCGTGGCCGACGCGATCCGCCGCTCGCGCGCCGGCCTGTCCGATCCGAACCGGCCGAACGGCTCGTTCCTGTTCCTGGGCCCCACCGGCGTGGGCAAGACCGAGCTGTGCAAGGCGCTGGCCGAATTCATGTTCGACACCACCGACGCGATGGTGCGCATCGACATGAGCGAGTTCATGGAGAAACACTCCGTCTCGCGCCTGGTCGGCGCGCCCCCGGGCTACGTCGGCTACGAGGAAGGCGGCTATCTGACCGAAGCCGTGCGGCGCCGGCCGTACAGCGTGATCCTGCTCGACGAGGTGGAGAAGGCGCACCCGGACGTGTTCAACATCCTGCTGCAGGTGCTGGACGACGGCCGCCTCACCGACGGCCAGGGCCGCACCGTGGACTTCCGCAACACCGTCATCGTGATGACCTCGAACCTCGGCTCGCAGATGATCCAGGACGCGGCGGAAAGCGGCGGCGACGCGGAGGAGCAGTACACCCAGATGAAGGCCTCGGTGATGGGCGTGGTGCAGGCGCACTTCCGCCCCGAGTTCATCAACCGGCTCGACGAGATCGTGGTGTTCCGGCCGCTGGACAAGAACCAGATCCGCGCCATCGCGAAGATCCAGCTCGAATACCTGGAGAAGCGCCTGGCCGAGCGGCAGCTCAAGCTGGACGTGGGCGACGACGCGCTGACCCTGCTCGGCAACGTTGGCTTCGATCCGGTTTACGGCGCACGGCCGCTGAAGCGGGCGATCCAGCAGCAACTGGAGAATCCGCTCGCGCGGCAGATCCTGGAGGGTCGTTTCCAGGGCGGCGACACCATCCACGTGTCGACCGCCGGCGGCCAGCTGGTGTTCCGGTAGCCGCGGGTCAACCCGGCGCGGCGGATGCTTCCGGCGCGCCGGGTTCGGTGTCGGTTCCCGTGTGGAGGCCGCAGCGCAGATCCCGCGCGTCGACCTTGCCCCAGCCGATCAGCTCACCAGTGATAGGCCACCGTGCCGTAGTAGTACGCGCCGCTGAAGCCGAACGGCGACGAGCCCGAGTAGGTCAGGATGCCGTGGAAGTTGTTGGCGGCGCTGCTGCGTTCGGGGTAGGCGTTGTTGAGGTCGTTGGCGCCCACGGCGAAGGTCCAGTTGTTCCAGGCGTAGTTCGCGTTGGCATCGAGCACGAAGCGTGCGCCGTAGGTCTGGTCCGTGGCCGGGTTGTTGCCCAGCGTGGTGAACTGGCCGTAGCGGGTCAGCTGGCCGTGGAAGCTCCAGTTGCCGACGTTCCAGTCGGTGGCGAGGAACGCCTTGGTGCGCGGGGCACCCTTGGTGATGCGGCCCTGTTCGGTGCGGTCGATGATCGGCAAGGTCAGCCCGACCAGGCCCAGTTGCGGCGGGTTCGGCGCGATCGCGCGGATGTCGGTCTTGTTGTAGTTCACTCCGCCGGTGAACTTCAGCGCGGAGTGTTCCAGCTGCAGCGGCCAGGTGGCCACCAGGTCGACGCCGCGCGTGCGCGTGTCGACCGCGTTGGTGAAGAAGCGGCCGCCGCTGACGAACGGAATGCCCACCGAGGTGAGGTAATCCTGCACGGGCGTTCCGACCAGGTTGCCGCTGAGGATGATCCGGTGGTCGATGTCGATCTGGTAGAAATCCAGTGTGGTGTACAAGCCGCTGGAAGGGGTCAGCACCAAACCGAGGCTGTAGTTGCGCGATTTCTCCGGCTTCAGTGCCTGCGCACCCAGCGCCTGCGCGGCGGGGTTGCTGACCGGGAAGGTACGGATCGTGTACGGGATCAGGTTGCCGCTGCCGTCGGCGACGAAGTTGATCGCGGTGCTGGAGTAGTACTCCTGCTGCAGCGAAGGCGCGCGGAAACCGTTCGACACGGTGCCGCGCAGGGCCAGCGTGTCGGTCAACGCGAAACGCCCGGACAACTTGGCCGAGGTGGTGCCGCCGAAATCGCTGTAATGCTCGCGGCGCACCGCCAGCCCGGCAGAGAGCTTGTCGGTGAGGTCGCTCTCCAGGTCCACGTAAAGCGCGCGGCTTTTGCGCGAGTGCGAGCCGGCGTCGCCGGGCTGGTAGCCGGGGAACACCTGCGCGCCGGAGCCGGCGTACGAGGCCGCGTCGCCCTGCTTGAGGGTGAACTCCTCGCGGCGGTATTCCAGGCCCCAGGCCACGGACAAGCCGTTCGGCAGCATGGCGGGCTGGAAGTCGCGGCTGAAGTCGGCGTTGTAGACATCCTGCCGGTTGGTCAGGGTGCCGATGTAGAAGCCGGTGGGCGAATCCGGGTCCAGCGAGTAGTTGTAGGTGTCGCTGGTGTGCAGCTTCCAGTGGTTGCCGCCGGTGTTGGCGCTGAGGTCGTAATGCCAGCCGGCCACCGTGCCGCGCAAGCCGAGCACTTCGCTGTCGTCGCGGATCGCGCTGTTCTCGATCGGCAGATAGCCGTCCGGATAGACCGCCGCCGCGCCGGGGTAGCTGCCGGCATAGGTCGACAGCGAACGGAAGAAGCCGCCGGCGCTGACGTCGCGCTTGTTGAACAGGCTGAAGGCGTAGAGCTGCGCGTTCGGGGTGAAGTCGTACTGCAGGTTGATCGCCGCCTGCCTGGCCCGCACCAGCGGGATGCCGTAGTGGAAGGTGACTTGCCCGTAGCTGGGATCACCCGGGTAGCGCACGTCGGCACCGGCACGATTGGTCGGGTCCTGGTGGCTGGCGTTCGCGCTCAGGTGCACCCAGCCCTTGTCGCCGAGTTTGAAGCCGCCATCGGCGCCGCCCTGCCAGGTGGTGCCGTCACCCTTGCTGTACTGGCCGCCGGTGAGGCTGAGCGAGCCGTGTTGCGCGCCACCCTTGAGGATGATGTTGATCACGCCGGCGATCGCGTCCGAACCGTATTGCGCCGCGGCGCCGTCGCGCAGTACCTCGACGCGCTCGATCGCGTTGACCGGGATCGCGTTGATGTCCACCGGCGAGGAGCCGCGGCCCAGTGAGCCGTTGACGTTGACGATCGCGGTGGTGTGCTGGCGCTTGCCGTTGATCAGCACCAGCGTCTGGTCCGGCGAGAGCCCGCGCAGTTGCGCGGGCTGGATCGCGTCGGTGGCGTCAGTCACCGAGGGCTGCGGAAAGTTGAACGAGGGCAGCAGCACGCGCAGCGCGGTGGCCAGGTCGGTGGCACCGGTACCGACCAGGTCCTTCGGCGTCAGCACGTCGATCGGCGCCAGCGAGGTGGCTTCGGTGCGGTCGAACACGCGGGTGCCGGTGACCACCACCGCCTGCAGTGCGGTGACATCCTTGGCGGCAGGCTTGTCCGGCGCGGCGCCGGGGTCCTGGGCGCGCGCGGGCAGGGAGAGGGAAAACGAGGACAGGACGAGGGCGATGGCGGCGGCGAGGCCGCCCCGGATCGGGAATGATTTGGCTTGCATGCGCGAACCCCGGGCAATGGCGAGCATGTAGTCGGCGGGTCCATGACTGCGACCTGGCACGCGCATTCGCTCGGGGATGTGGTGTCGTGCGTCCCTGACGGGCTCGAACTTAGGTTGCTGCAGAATGACCTGTCAAGCGCGGCGCCGTCGGCGCGGCGAAGGAACTTGCGAGGGGCTTGCGCCATCCTCCGCACGAGCGCCTCGCGAACGCATCATGGCGCCATCGGTGCCACGCAAACGGCGACATGATGCAGGCGTGGCTGCGCTCGCGCGGATCGGGCACCGGTGTGCCCGATCCGCATCCGGTGGTGCGCGGCCGGGCTTCGACATCGAGAACCCGGCGACCTCTTCAGTCGAGATCCAGCGAATCGCGGTCGCCCTGGCGACGCTTCTGTTCCTTCTGCTCGTAGCGGGCCTCGCAGCCGTCGCGCTTGACCATGGCGCAGTCGAGATAATCGGTGGCCTCGATCAGCGCGGCGCGCACCGCCTTGCTGGCCGGTGTCTTCTCCTTGTGGCCGAAGTCGCCGCCGACGCCGCGGGTGTAGCCGCTCAGGCGAATCGCCTTGTCGGTGCTGCGCCCTTCCACCGTGCGCGAGAACACGACCTCCGAGGTTTCCGCGTCGATCACGCGCAGGTCGATCGCCACATAGGCCTTGGCCTGGCCGCCGCCGACGTGGAAGCCCGCGAAGCTGAGGCCGCCGCCGGTGTTGGAGGTGTCTTCCGTGTACGAGGCGACGCTGCCGGTGATCAGGTACTGCGCACCGGTGATGTTGCCGGTGTGCGGACTGCTGCCCGGGCGCATGCGGTAGGAGCTGGCCAGATCCTGCTCGGCCAGCACGGCGTTGATCTTCTGCCGCTCGATCACCTTGAAGTCGCCGGTGGCGCTGAGTTCGTTGCTGAGCACGTCAGCCAGTTGCGAGCCGACGCCGCCGTGCCACCAGGCGACGGAGTCACTGTTGTTGGTGAAGTCGACCACCGCGACGGTCAAGGTCGGTGCTTCGCGGGCCATGGCGGCGCCACTCGCCAGCACGGCAAGCGCCAGCATGGTGCCGGTGGCAAATCGTCGTGTTCGTTTCATCGTTGTCCCCTCCGCTTGATGGAGCGCTGATAACCCCCTGATTGCCGGCCCTCGCGCCGGCAAGCCGCGGCGCCGACGGCGTGGCCGACGCCGTGGCGGCGCCCACCCGGCTGCACCGCGTGCGGCGCAGGCCATAGTGGCCGTTTTTCGGCTCCCTGTTCAAGCGTGGCGCGCCGTGGACGTGTAGGCGCCGGCCGTGAAACCCTGTCCGCGGGATTCCGCCGGCCAGGTCGTCGCCCCTCCCGCGGCCGCCGGGAACCGCCGCCGCCCGCGGATCTGGCGACCACCCGGTGGCGCCGCTACGATGACGCCCTGTGCGTGCCGGCCCCGCGGCCCGGTCGCGCCGCCCGCGTTGAAATCGGCGCCGGCCCACCCGATATTGCGACCAGTCCCGCTCCATCCTGGTCCGGAGTCCAGAAACCACCATGCCCATCTACGAATTTGAATGCAGCGGCTGCGGCCATCGTTTTGATCGCCTGCAGAAGCTGTCCGATGCCGATCCCACCGTCTGCCCCGCCTGCGCGGCAGCCAAACTGCACCGCCGGGTCAGTGCGCCGGCGTTCCGCCTGGCCGGCAGCGGCTGGTACGAGACCGATTTCAAGAAGGACGGCGAGAAGAAGCACAATCTCGCCGGCACCACGGCGGGCGAGGGCAGCAAGCCGGCCCCGGAAGGCAAGCCGGCGGCGGCGCCGGAGGCGTCCACCGCCAAGCCCGCTGCACCCGCCAAGGCGGCCGCGGCGGCGGATTGAGTCCGCCCGCGCGTCCTCCCGTTCGGCTCCAGCCGCGGCGGCCCGGCGTTTGCCGGAAGGCCGGCGATGCTAAGATTCCGGGTCTTTTCCCCCGTTCATGCCGCCAGTCGGCCCGGAGTTTCCAGCGCATGCGCACGCATTACTGCGGCCTCGTCAACGAGGCCCTGATCGACCAGACCGTCACCCTCTGCGGCTGGGTCAACACGATCCGCCTGCAGGCGCACGTGGCCTTCGTCGACCTGCGTGACCACGAGGGCGTGGCGCAGGTGGTGATCGAGCGCGACAACGCCGCGGCGTTCGCCATCGCCGGCGAGATCGGCAATGAGTACTGCCTGCGTGTCACCGGCACGCTGCGTCGCCGGCTGGCGGCGAACGACAAGCTCAAGACCGGCACGGTCGAACTGCTCGCCGACCGCGTGGAGATCCTCAACGCGGCGAAGGACCTGCCGTTCGCGCTGCACGAGAATCCCAACGAGGACATGCGGATGACCTACCGCTACCTCGACCTGCGCCGCCCCGAGATGCAGGCGATGCTGCGCAAGCGCACACGTCTGGTGCAGACGCTGCGGCGCTACCTCGACGCGCGCGGTTTCCAGGACATCGAGACGCCGATCCTGACCAAGGCCACGCCCGAGGGCGCGCGCGACTACCTGGTGCCCAGCCGCGTGCATCCGGGCCAGTTCTACGCGCTGCCGCAGTCGCCGCAGCTGTTCAAGCAGATCCTGATGATGGCCGGCTTCGACCGCTACTACCAGATCGCGCGCTGCTTCCGCGACGAGGACCTGCGCGCCGATCGCCAGCCGGAGTTCACCCAGCTCGACATGGAGTTCGCCTTCGTCGAGGAGAAGGACGTGCAGGACATGGTGGAGGACCTGATCCGCCACGTGTTCCGCGAGGTGCAGGGTGTGGAGCTCGATACGAGCTTCCCGCGCATGACCTGGGCCGAAGCCATGCGCCGCTTCGGTTCGGACAAGCCGGACCTGCGCATCGCTCTGGAACTGGTCGACGTGGCCGACGCGCTGAAGGGCGTGGAGTTCAAGGTGTTCGCCGAACCGGCCAACGATCCGGCCGGCCGCGTGGCCGCGCTGCGCGTGCCCGGCGCTGCGGCGCTGTCGCGCAAGGACATCGACGGGCTCACCGAGTACGTCGCCCGCTACGGCGCCAGGGGGCTGGCCTGGATCAAGGTCGAGGATCGCGCGAAGGGCCGCGAGGGCATCAGCTCGCCGGTGGCCAAGTTCCTCGATGACATGGCGCTCGATGCCGTGCTCGATGCGACCGGCGCGCAATCCGGCGACATCGTGTTCGTCGGTGCGGGCAAGTGGAAGACCGTCACCGACTTCATGGGCGCGCTGCGGCTCAAGGTCGGCAAGGATCGTTCCCTGGTCGAGGAGGGCTGGAAGCCGCTGTGGGTTACCGACTTCCCGATGTTCGAGTACGACGAGGACGAGCAGCGCTACGTGGCCCTGCATCATCCGTTCACCGCGCCGAAGATCGACGACATCGCCGACCTGAAGAGCCATGCAGCCACTGCCGTCAGCCGCGGCTACGACATGGTGCTCAACGGCAACGAGATCGGCGGCGGCTCGATCCGCATCCATCGCCCGGAGATGCAGAGCGCGGTGTTCGGCCTGCTGGGCATCGGCGCCGACGAAGCGGAGGCCAAGTTCGGTTTCCTGCTCAAGGCACTGAAGTTCGGCGCGCCGCCGCACGGCGGCATCGCCTTCGGCATCGACCGCATCGCCGCGTTGATGGCCGGCACCGAGTCGATCCGCGACGTGATCGCCTTCCCCAAGACCACCAGCGCGCAGGACTTGATGACCGACGCACCGTCGCCGGTATCCGCCGCCCAGCTGAAGGAGTTGTCGGTGGCGACCGTCGAGGGCAAGCCCTGAGGCGCGAGGCGCGTACCCTTGCCGACAGCCGGTGGTGGCGAGACGCGTGATGACCGAATCCCGAAATCCCGATCCCGAGTCCCGGCTGCAGGCCCACGTGATCCTGCTGCACGGCCTGTGGATGCGCGGGTTCGCGCTGTCCATGCTGCATCACCGGTTGATGGAGGCCGGCTTTCGCGTGCACCGCTTCGATTACCTGAGCGTGGCCGCCAGCCAGCAGCACATCCTGGATCGCCTGCACCAGCGCATCGCCACGCTGGCCGGCGAGGCCGACGCGGTGCACCTGGTCGGCCACAGCCTGGGCGGGCTGCTCGCGCTGCGGGCCTGCAGCGACGGCAAGGCGCTGCCGCCGGGACGCATCGTCTGCCTCGGCTCGCCACTGCGCGGCAGTGCCGCCGCGCGCGGTTTTGCCCGCTGGGGTCGCGGCGGCGAGCTGTTGCTGGGACACAACCGCCAACTGCTGGAAGAAGGTTTCGAGCGCTGGGATGGCGAGCGCGAGGTGGGCGTGATCGCCGGCCGCGTCGCGCTGGGGCTGGGCGCCGTGCTGGGTCAGCTGGAGGGCGAGCACGACGGCACCGTGGCGGTGGCCGAGACGCGCCTGCCGGGGTTGGCCGACCATTGCGTGGTCGAATCGAGCCACACCAGTCTGCTGTTCTCGCCGGAGGTGGCGCGGCGGGTGGCCTGTTTCCTGCGCGAGGGGCGATTTGCCGCGGAGCCGGGCGCCGGCACACCTGCCGATTTCAGGTAAAATTGCCCGCTTGTCCAATCGCTTCATGCAGGAATCGCCATGGGTAGAGGCCCGTCCATCGAAGGTCGCAAGAACGCCGAGGACGCCAAGCGCGCCAAGGTGTTCACCAAGCTGATCCGCGAGATCACCGTGGCTACCCGCGCGGGCGTCGCGGATCCTGGCGGCAACCCGCGCCTGCGCGCGGCGGTGGACAAGGCGCTGTCGGCCAACATGACCAAGGACACCATCGAGCGCGCGATCAAGCGCGGCTCCGGTGCCGATGGTGGCGCCGACATGCAGGAGCTGCGCTACGAAGGCTACGGCCCGGCCGGCATCGCGCTGATCATCGACTGCTTCACCGACAACCCCACCCGCACCGTCGCCGACGTGCGTTACGCGCTGACCAAGCACGGCGGCAACCTGGGCACGTCCGGTTCGGTCGCGTTCCAGTTCACCCGCTGCGGCGAACTGGTGTTCGCCACCGACAACGACGCCAGCGCCGAGGAGTTCGTGCTCGATTCGGCGCTGGAAGCGGGCGCCGACGACGTGATCAACGAGCACGGCGAGAGCATCGTGCTGTGCGCGCCGGAGCACTTCGAGGCGGTGCAGCAGGCCCTGATCGACGCCGGCCTCAACGCCGTGCACGCCGGCGTGGTGATGCGCCCGAACAATCGCGTCGAGGTGCCGGCGGAAGCGCTGGAGGCGCTGCTCGACCTGCTCGAGAAGCTCGATGCGCTGGACGACGTGAGCGAGGTCTCGCACAACGCCCTGCTGCCCGCCGGGACGGCCGAATAAGTCGGAGGCCTCGCGCCTTCGCATCGCATCGTGATGATCCGCATCATCGGCATCGATCCCGGCAGCCAGCGCACCGGCGTGGGCATCATCGACGTGGACGAGGCGGGCCGGCTCGCCCATGTCTTCCATGGCGCGCTGGCGGTGGCCGGCGAGGCCAGCTTCCCGCTGCGCCTGAAACGCATCTTTGACGAACTGTGTGACATCATCGCCGCCCATCACCCGGTCGAGTGCGGCATCGAGCGCGTGTTCATGGCGCGCAATGCGGATTCCGCGCTGAAACTGGGGCAGGCACGCGGCGCCGCGATCTGCGCGGTGGTCAGTCGGGGGATCGTGGTGCACGAATACGCGGCAACCGAGGTCAAGCAGTCCGTGGTCGGCAGTGGCCGCGCCGACAAGGCGCAGGTGCAGCACATGATCGGCGTGCTGCTCGGCCTCAAGGGCCCGCTGCAGGCCGACGCCGCCGATGCATTGGCCATCGCGGTGGCGCACGCGCACACCCGCGCCAGCCTGGCCCGCGTCGGCATCCCGCGCACGGCGTGGAGGCGGCGCCGGTGATCGGCCGACTGCGTGGCACCCTGGTTTCCCGCCAGCCGCCCTCGCTGCTGGTGGAGGTGGCCGGCGTCGGCTACGAGGTCGAGGCGCCGATGTCCACGATCTACGACCTGCCCGCCACCGGCACCGAAGTGACCTTGCTGATCCATCACGCGGTGAAGGAGGACAGCGTCGCGCTGTACGGTTTCCTGCGCGAGAACGAACGCACGCTGTTCCGCAGCCTGCTCAAGGTCAGCGGCATCGGCGCGAAGATCGCGCTGGCGGTGCTGTCGGGGGTTTCCACCGATCACTTCGCCCGGCTGGTGCATGCCGGCGACGTAGTGGCGCTGACCAAGATCCCCGGCATCGGCAAGAAGACCGCCGAGCGCATCGTGGTGGAGCTGCGCGACCGCGTCGACGGCTTGTCCACTCCCGGCGGCGTATCCCTGCCCGGTGCCGCCGCGGCGCTGGACGCGGCGGGCGAGGCCACGGTGGCGCTGCAGCAGCTCGGCTACAAGCCGGCCGAGGTGAGCCGGCTGGTGCAGAAGGTCGCCGCCGACGGCGACAGCGCCGAGGCCATCATCCGCAAGGCCTTGCGCGCTGCGTTGGGCAACTAGGCCGTCAGGATTTCCATGAGCGAACAAGTGCACGACCAGGCGCCCGCTTCCAGCGGCACCGACAACGGCCACGGCGCCAAGTCGGCCTTGATCCTCGGGGCGCTGGGCGTGGTGTTCGGCGACATCGGCACCAGCCCGCTGTACACGATGCACGAGACCTTCCTGCCCGACCACGGCCTGCACCCGCACCCGAGCACGGTGCTGGGCATCCTGTCGCTGGTCACCTGGTCGTTGATCATGGTGGTGGCGGTGAAGTACGTCAGCCTGGTGATGCGCGCCGACAACAAGGGCGAGGGCGGCATCATGGCGTTGATGACCCTGGCCCAGCGCGCGGCCGGCAAGTCGGTGCGTGCACGGCGGGCGATCATGCTGATGGCCTTGCTCGGCGCCGCGCTGTTCTTCGGCGATGGCGTGATCACGCCGTCGATCTCGGTGCTCTCGGCGGTCGAGGGCCTGCAGGTGGCCGCGCCGGCGCTGTCGCACTACGTGGTGCCGATCACGGTGGCGATCCTGCTCGGCCTGTTCTGGCTGCAGCGCCACGGCACCGCGCGCATCGGGGTGCTGTTCGGGCCGATCATGGTGTTGTGGTTCCTGGCGCTGGCGGTGATCGGCGTGCACAACATCATCAAGGCGCCGGGCGTGCTGTGGGCACTCAATCCGTACCATGCGGTGCAGTTCTTCATGAGCCATGGGGCGGCGTCGTTCCTGGCGCTGGGTTCGGTGGTGCTGTGCGTGACCGGCGCCGAGGCGCTGTATACCGACATGGGCCACTTCGGCCGCTACCCGATCCGCGCGGCGTGGTTCGGTTTCGTGATGCCGGCGCTGCTGCTGAACTACTACGGGCAGGGTGGCTTGCTGCTCAACCACCCCGAGGCGATCGCCAACCCGTTCTACCATTCGGTGCCGGGCTGGGCGTTGTACCCGATGATCGGGCTGGCCACGCTGGCTACCGTGATCGCCTCGCAGGCGGTGATCTCCGGCGCGTTCACCGTGTGCCGGCAGGCGATCCAGCTCGGCTTCCTGCCACGCATGCAGGTGGTGCACACCTCGCGCGAGGCGATCGGGCAGATCTTCCTGCCGTGGGTCAACCGCGGCCTGATGGTGGCGGTGATCGCCACCGTGATCGGTTTCGGCTCCTCCAACGCCCTGGCTGGCGCCTACGGCATCGCGGTGACCGGCACCATGGCGATCGACACCGTGCTGACCATGATCGTGGCGCGCCGCATGTGGCACTGGAGCCGCACTGTGGTGATCCTCACCGGCCTGCTGCTGCTGGTGATCGACCTGAGCTACTTCGGCGCCAACACGCTGAAGATTCCCGACGGCGGCTGGTTCCCGCTGGTGCTCGGCGTGCTGCTGTTCACCGTGATGACTACCTGGCGCCGCGGCCGCGAGCTGGTGGTGCGCGAGATCAAGCAGGGCGGCCTGGCACTGGCGCCGTTCATCGAGAACATGACCGAGCATCCGCCGATGCGGGTACCGGGCACGGCAGTGTTCCTGACCGCCAACCAGGAGGCCGTGCCGCATGCGCTGCTGCACAACCTGAAGCACAACAAGGTGCTGCATGAGCGCAACGTGCTGCTCACCGTGGCAATCCTGGAGACGCCGGTGGCCGATGCCGAGGAGCGCATCCACATCAGCCGGCTGAGCGACGATTTCTACAGCCTGGAGTTGCGCTTCGGTTTCGCCGAGGACCCCAACATCCCGCTGGCACTGTCGCGCTGCACCCGCGAAGGGCTCGGTTTCGACATGATGGATACCACCTTCTTCCTGTCGCGCGAGAGCATCGTTTCCAGCGAGCGGCGCCCGGGCATGGCGCCGTGGCGCGACAAGCTGTTCGCCTTCATGGCGCGCAATGCGCTGCCCGCCACCGCCTTCTTCCAGATCCCCGGCAACCGGCTGATCGAGCTGGGCGCTCAGGTGGAAATCTGAAGCTGCAGGACAGCGCCCTGTTTGCGCGAAGCTTTTGCGCGCCGTGAAGAGGGGCACCGGGCACAAGGTGCGCTCCTACATACCCGGTGTGAGCCTGCCATAATCCCCGCATGACCGAAGCGCGCATCATCACCGCCGCCGCCCAGCTCGACGACGAAGCGCTGGAGGCGACCATCCGCCCCAGGCGGCTGGCCGAATACCTGGGCCAGCAGGCGGTGCGCGAGCAGCTCTCGATCTACATCGAGGCGGCGAAGAAGCGCGGCGGCGCCCTGGACCACGTGCTGGTGTTCGGTCCGCCGGGCCTGGGCAAGACCACGCTGAGCCACGTGATCGCCAACGAGCTGGGCGTGAACCTGCGCTCCACCTCCGGCCCGGTGCTGGAACGCGCCGGCGACCTCGCCGCGCTGCTGACCAACCTGGAGGCGAACGACGTGCTGTTCGTCGACGAGATCCACCGCCTGTCGCCGGTGGTCGAGGAGGTGCTCTATCCGGCGATGGAGGATTTCCAGATCGACATCATGATCGGCGAAGGCCCCGCCGCGCGCTCGATCAAGCTGGACCTGCCGCCGTTCACCCTGATCGGCGCCACCACCCGCGCCGGCATGCTCACCGCCCCGCTGCGCGATCGCTTCGGCATCGTGCAGCGGCTGGAGTTCTACACCACCGACGAGCTCACCGCGATCGTGCGGCGGGCGGCGAGGATTCTCGGCATCGTGTGCGCGGCGGACGGCGCGCAGGAGATCGCCCGCCGGTCGCGCGGCACGCCGCGCATCGCCAACCGCCTGCTGCGTCGGGTGCGCGACTACGCCGAGGTGCGCGCCGGCGGCGAGATCACCCTGGCAGCGGCGCAGGCGGCGCTGGACATGCTGAAGATCGATCCGCAGGGTTTCGACGAACTGGACCGACGCCTGCTTGCCCTGATCATCGAGAACTTCGACGGCGGCCCGGTCGGGGTGGAATCGCTGGCCGCCGCCCTGAGCGAGGACCGCGGCACGCTGGAAGACGTGGTCGAGCCGTACCTGATCCAGCAAGGCTACCTGGTACGTACCGCCCGCGGCCGCATGGTCAGCGCCCGGGGCTGGCGCCATCTGGGGCTGACCCCGCCGCCGCGGCAGGCGCAGGCGGCCGACCTGTTCGACGGCGGGGCCGACGATGCCTGAGCTTGCCGCGGAGCCCCCCTTTAGCTGGAAGGTGCGCGTCTATTGGGAAGACACCGACGCCGGCGGCGTGGTCTACCACGCCGGCTACCTGCGTTTCATGGAACGCGCCCGCAGCGAGTGGATGCGCGCGCTGGGCGTGGACCAGATGGCCTACAAGCAGGCTACCGGGCTGGCCTTCATGGTGCGCGACATGCACATCGACTTCCTGCGTCCCGCCCTGCTGGATGATGAACTGTCGGTAACGGTGGAAGTCAAAGAACGCCGCGCTGCCAGTATCCTGTTCGCCCAGACGATCATGAAGGCGGACGGCAAGTGCCTGGTTCGCGCCAGCGTGCGCGTGGCGTGCGTGGAGCTGGAACGCATGCGGCCGGCGGCGATACCGCCGGATCTGATCCCGCAACCCGAAGCCTGACACCCGTCCCTCGTCGAAATCCGCGGAGTACCTGCAAGCCATGAATGGTGGACTGAACATTTTCACGCTGGTGGCCGATTCGAGCCTGCCGGTGCAACTGGTGCTGCTTATCCTGCTGGTGTTCTCGTTCCTGTCGTGGGTGATCATCATCCGCAAGTACACCCAGACCAAGGCAGCGCTGGAAGACGCCGAGGCGTTCGAGGAGCGCTTCTGGTCCGGCGGCGATCTCGCCCAGCTGTTCCGCGAGGTCAGCAATCGCGGCGACAGCGGCGGCATCGAGAACATCTTCGAATCGGGCTTCCGCGAGTTCGCCCGCCAGCGCCAGCGCAAGACGCACGACGCGCGCGCGGCGATCGAGGGCTCCGAGCGCGCGATGCAGGTGGCCGGCACCCGCGAGATCGGCCTGCTCGAGCGCAACCTGGAGTTTCTCGCCAACGTCGGCTCGATCAGCCCGTACGTGGGCCTGTTCGGCACGGTGTGGGGCATCATGGGCGCGTTCCAGGGCCTGGGCGACATGAAGGACGTGACCATCGCCGTGGTGGCGCCGCACATCTCCGAGGCGCTGATCGCCACCGCCATGGGCCTGTTCGCCGCGATTCCGGCGCAGTGGGCGTACAACCGCTACGCCACCAAGGTCGAGCGCATCGCCTCGCGCTACGACGTATTCCAGGAGGAGTTCTCCTCCGTGCTGCAGCGGCAGATCCAGACCGACGACGCAGCCTGAGCGGAGAGCGATCATGCGAACCTCCGGGCGCCACAAGCGCTACAAGCTGAAATCCGAGATCAACGTCGTGCCCTACATCGACGTGATGCTGGTGCTGCTGATCATCTTCATGGTCACCACGCCGATGATGAAGTCCAACGTCGACGTCAACTTGCCGCAGGCCGACGCGAAGTCGCTGCAGCAGAAGAAAGATCCCGTCGTGGTTACCGTTCGACAGGATGGGCAGCTTTTCCTGACGCTGCCGGGCACCGAGAAGGAATCGCTGGACGCCGATGCGCTCAAGCTCAAGGTCGGCGCCTTCGTGCGTGAGAATCCCGAGGTGAACGTGCTGGTGGCAGGCGACGACCAGGGGCATTACGGTGGCGTGGTCCAGGTCTTGGCCGAACTGCAGCAGGTGGGCGTGTCCAAGGTCGGTTTGATGGCTCAGCCGGTGCAGGACAAGGGCACGTCCCATGGACGAAAGTAGGGCGACGCCGAAGGCGGTCGTGCTGTCCGCCGTATTGCATATCGGCATCGTGGGGTTCCTGTTCCTCGCCGTGCTGCCGTGCGCGTCGTACGAGAGCTTCTTCAACGCGCTGCACCTGCCGTCGTGGATGAACCCGATCACCTGCTCGGCACCGCTAAAGCTGCAGGGTCCGATCATCGAGGCCACCCTGATCGGCCCCACCGGCAGCCCGCCGCCGAAGGCGGTCAAGGTCAAGCCGGTGCCCAACACGGTCCCGCCGCCGCCCACCGTGACCCCGCCCAAGCCGACGCCGGAGAAGCCGGCGGTCAGCCAGTTGCCGCCGCCGCCGAAGCATCCGGACACGGTCGACCAGGAGCGCGTGGTCGAGGACGCCGCACTGAAGGCCGAAGAGGCCAAGAAAGTGCAGGAGGAGAAGGAGCGCCAGCGCCAGGCCGAACTGGACGCCCAGGCGGCCAAAAAGAAGGAGGAGGAGCGCAAGAAGCTCGACGCGATCTTCGCCAAGATGGCGGCCGCCTCGGCGCAGACCCGGCAGCTGGACAACAAGGCCAAACAGGCCCAGCAGCAGCTGGCCGACCTGAAAAACGCCCAGGACAACGCCCGTCCCGACCTGCCGGCCACCGACCAGCTGCAGAGCGGCAACAACAGTCCGGACAGCGATCTGAGCAGCGAGTACGCAGCGGCCATTCAGAATGCGGTCACACCGAACTGGCTGCGTCCGGATAACATGCCCGAGGCTCCCTGCGATGTTCACATCGTGCAATCACCCGGTGGTGACGTCCTGAGCGCCACAGTCGACTCCAGCTGCCCGTACGACGAGGCCGGAAGGCGCTCGGTGGAAAACGCCGTGCTCCGCACCAAGACCTTGCCGTACAAGGGTTTCGAAAAAGTGTTCCGGCGCAATCTCACCTTCACCTTCAGGCCGCAATGACCAAGCCCACGCGAAAGTTCAGCCTAGGCATCGCCCTACTCATGGTGGCCGCGGCCGCGCTGTTTGCCGGCCCGGTGGTGGCCCAGTCGCCGCTGACGGTGGACATCATCGGCGGCGTCAAGACCGCCACGCCGATCGTGGTGGTGCCGTTCGCCCAGCAGGGCGGTGCGCCGCTGTCGACCGACGTGGCCGACGTGATGCGCAGCGATTTCAACCGCTCCGGCAAGTTCCGCTCGCTGGCCAGGAGCGACATCGTGGAGACGCCGGCGCAGGGTTCGGAGATCAAGTTCGCCACCTGGCGGCTGCTCAAGCAGGATTACATCGTGGTGGGGCGTATCGCGGATGCCGGCAACGGCACGCTCACCGTCACCTACGAGCTGTGGGACGTCAACAAGCAGCAGGAACTGCTCGGCGGCACCTTCACCACGCCGGCCGGCGACCTGCGCGGCGTGGCGCACCGGATGGCCGACAAGGTCTACGAGAAGATCACCGGCGTGCGCGGCGCGTTCTGGACGCGCATCGCCTACGTCACCTCGGTGGGGCTGGGCAACAGCACGACCTATTCGCTGATCGTCGCCGATTCGGATGGCTACAACCCGCAGGTGGCGGTGCGCTCGCGCGAGTCGCTGCTGTCGCCGGCGTGGTCGCCGGACGGCTCCAGCATCGCCTATGTCTCGTTCGAGGACGGCAACTCCTCGATCCGCATCCAGAACATCCTCACCGGCGCGCGCCAGCTGGTATCGGCCCGCAAGGGCATCAACGGCGCGCCGTCGTGGTCGCCGGACGGGAAGAAGCTGGCGGTGTCGCTGTCCTATGTCGGCAACCCGGAGATCTTCGTGATCGACCTGGCCAGCCACCAGGCCACCCGGTTGACCAACAGCCTGTCGATCGACACCGAGCCGGTCTGGGCGCCGGACGGCCAGAGCATCTACTTCACCTCCGACCGGTCCGGCCGGCCGCAGATCTACCAGGTCCCGGTCGCCGGGGGCACGCCGCAGCGGATCACCTTCCAGGGGCAGTACAACGCCAAGGCCTCGGTGAGCTACGACGGCAAGCAGATCGCGATGGTGCAGGGCGGCGGGAACGTGTATCGTATTGTCATTCAGGATCAGAGTCTGGGCGGGCAGCAACGATTCATTTCGCCGGGCCCGCTGGACGACTCGGTCAGCTTCGCACCCAATGCCAGCATGCTGCTGTATTCAGCCACCGAAGGTAGTCGTGGAGTCCTGTATTCCGTGTCCAGCGACGGCATGGTGCGTGATCGCCTGCGCCTCGCCGAGGGCAACGTGCAGGAACCCGCCTGGGGGCCTTATCGGGAACCTTGAATTTTCATGTCGCCGTGCGGTCAGCCGCACGGCGGCATGATGCCCATGGAACGGGCCCGGACGGCGCCATCGGCGCGTTTCGGTTTCGGGTGGGACGCAGTTGCGGACCCGCCGGGCAGAGCGGCATGCAGCGTCACGCATCGTCGATCTTTCGCATGTGAAAATAACAGCCGGTCAACCGGCGGCCAGCGTTTGTAACCTCCTCGTCATCTGTTTGTCGGAACTCAACTCGTTATAAGGAACGTCACCATGAACAAAACCGTTCGCATTGCCCTGGTTGCCTTGCTCTGCGTGGGTGCAGCAGCGTGCAGCAAGAAGCAGGAAGTCAAGCCGCAGCCGCCGGTCGAGCAGACCGCACCGGCGCCGACCGCGCCCGCGTCCGATGGCAAGTACACCCCCGCCGACCTCGATACCGATGCCTGCCTGCGTCAGCGCGTCGTGTACTTCGACTTCGACAAGTCCGAGATCAAGCCGGAGTTCCAGCAGATCATGGCGTGCCACGCCAAGTACCTGCAGGATCGCCCGAGCGCCCAGCTGCGTCTGGAAGGCAACACCGACGAGCGCGGCACCCGCGAGTACAACCTGGGCCTCGGCGAGCGTCGTGCCAATGCCGTCGACAGCGCGCTGCAGGCCAACGGTGCCTCGGCCAGCCAGATGACGGTCATCAGCTACGGCAAGGAAAAGCCGGTCTGCCGCGAGCACAATGAAGACTGCTGGAGCAAGAACCGCCGCGTCGAGATCGTCTACACGGCGCAGTAATGATGAAGCGACTGGCTAAGGGTTTTTCGGCCAGGATCAGCATGGCGGGCGCCTTGGCGTCCGCCATGCTGTTCGCGTTCCCGGTACTGGCCCAGGACGCCCGGCTCAGCCTGGCGGATCGTGTCAGCCGGCTGGAGCAGCAGACGCAGAATCGCGACCAGAGCGGCACCGGCCTGGTCAACCAGATCCAGCAACTGAGCTCGCAGGTACGCCAGATGCAAGGTCAGATCGAGGAGCTGCAGCATCAGTTGCAGGTGCTCGAGGACAAGAACAAGGCCCAGTACGGCGACCTCGACGCGCGCCTGGCGCGCCTCGAAGGCGGCGGTGCGGGCAATCCGCCGGCGCCATCCGGCACCCCGGCAGCGGCAGCGGCGACGACAGCGGCGACTTCCGCCAGCGCGTCGAGCGCGCCAGCGCCGGCATCGAGCAGCGCTGCCACGGCCGATCCGGCCGCGGCACAGGCAGCTTACGACACGGCATTCCAGTCGATCCGCGGTGGCAATTACGCGGCGGCCTCGCGGCAGTTCCGTGCCTTCATCCAGCAGTATCCGAACCATGCGCTGGTGCCCAATGCCTGGTACTGGCTGGGGCAATCGTATTTCGTCACCACCAACTACGGCGTGGCGCTGGATGCGTTCAAGCAACTGGTCGGGCAGTTCCCGCAGAGCGACAAGACCCCCGACGCGCTGCTCAAGATCGGCTATTGCCAGATCGAGTTGAAGCAGGTCGACGCGGCCAAGGCCACGCTGAAGCAGGTCATTGCCAAGTATCCCGGGTCGGACTCGGCGAGCTTGGCGCAGGAGCGCCTGCAGCGCCTGCAAGTCCAAGCCGGCGGTTGAGGCGGCGGTGAGTGGTGACGATACGCGCGTGGCCTCCGCCACGCCTGCGACGGCAGTTGCCGAGCGCCTGCGCATCACCGAGATCTTCCACTCGATCCAGGGCGAAGCCGACGCCATCGGCTGGCGCACCGTGTTCGTGCGCCTCACCGGTTGCCCGCTGCGCTGCGTGTGGTGCGACACCGAGTATTCGTTCCACGGCGGCGACTGGCACGCGATCGACGACATCATGGCCGAGGTCGCGCGGCACGGCGCGAAGCATGTCTGCGTCACCGGCGGCGAGCCGCTGGCGCAGAAGCGCTGCCTGATCCTGCTGCGCAAGCTGTGCGACGCCGGCTATGAGGTGTCGCTGGAGACTTCCGGCGCGCTGGACGTGTCCGCCGTGGACGCGCGCGTGCACAAGGTGATGGACCTGAAGGCGCCCGATTCCGGCGAGAGCGGCCGCAACCTGTGGTCCAACCTGGATCATCTGCTGCCGCACGACCAGATCAAGATCGTGCTCGCCAGCCGCGGTGACTACGAGTGGGCGCGCGCCATGCTGACCGAGCACGCCCTGACCGGTCGCTGCATGGTGCTGTTCTCCCCGGTGCACGGCGCGGTCGAACCGCGCGAACTGGCCGAGTGGATCCTCGCCGACAAGCTCGACGTGCGGTTCCAGCTGCAGCTGCACAAGCTGCTGTGGAACGACGCGAAAGGCAAGTAGAGGAAGCGAGAAGTGAGAGAACAGCGGCGAGCAACGCCTTTTCCCACTTCTCACTCCTCTTCACTCGCTTCTCGCCGTTTTTCTTTTTCCATGGATGCAAACCATGCCTGACCCACAATCCCGCAAGGCCGTCGTACTCGTTTCCGGCGGCATGGATTCGGCCGTCACCATCGCGATCGCCCGCGAGCAGGGCTACCAGGTGCACGCGTTGAGCGTGGCCTATGGCCAGCGCCACCGTTCCGAGCTGGCGGCATCCGATCGGGTGGCGAGCATGCTCGGTGCGGTCGAGCACAAGACCGTGGCGGTCGACCTGCGCAGCATCGGCGGGTCGGCCCTCACCGCCGACATCGAGGTGCCGCTGGATGCGGGCGACAGCAGCGAGATCCCGGTGACCTACGTGCCGGCACGCAACACGATCATGCTGTCGATCGCGCTGGGCTGGGCCGAGGTGCTCGGCTCCAGCGACATCTGGTGTGGCGTCAACGCGGTCGACTACTCGGGCTATCCGGATTGCCGGCCTGCCTTCGTCGCGGCGTTCGAAGCGCTGGCCAACGTGGCCACGAAGGCCGGGGTCGAGGGGGCGGGTATCCGCGTGCACGCGCCGCTGATGCACATGAGCAAGGCCGACATCGCGCGCGAAGGTCGTCGCCTCGGCGTCGACTTTTCGGCCACGGTCAGCTGCTACCGCGCCGATGACGAGGGTCGCGCCTGCGGCCACTGCGACGCCTGCCGGCTGCGCGCGCAGGGCTTCCGCGAAGCGGGCATGGCCGATCCCACGCGCTACGCCTGAGCGCGCGTTTGCTTGTGCCATCATGGAGCACACCGTAAAATCGAAGGCTTGCCCGGCCACGGCCGGGCGCTTGCACGGGTCGTTAGCTCAGTTGGTAGAGCAGTAGACTTTTAATCTATTGGTCCCGGGTTCGAATCCCGGACGACCCACCAACTCCCCACGCGCCGCCGTTCGCGAATCCAGGCGGCGTCACGCCCCGTCACGGGCGGCCAGCGCGGCCAGCATCGCACTGCGCAAGCGCTGCGGCGAGACCGGTTTGTACAGCACCGTCAGCTTGTCGGCGAGCACCTCCTGCAGGCGCTCGGCGCGCGTCTCGCCGGTCACCAGCAGACGCGCGAAGCGCGCTTCGCCGTCGCGTTGGTAGAGGCGGTCGAGTTCCGCGAACAGGTCGATGCCGCGCTCGCCCGAGCGCAGGTGCAGGTCGCAGATCACGATGTCGACCGGCGCCGGCCAGTTCTCGATCGCCTCCTGCGCCTGCTGATGATCTTCGGCCACCGCCACGTCGCAGCCCCAGCTGCGCAGCAGGAAGCGGATGCCGGAGAGGATCGCCGGATCGTCGTCGAGCACCAGCACCCGGCGGCCAGCCAGGTCGCCGGCGGGCTCTTCCTCCGCCTCCGTCGGCGGCGGCAACATCTGCGCGCTGGCCAGCGGCAGCTCGAAGTGGAACATGCTGCCGCGGCCGGGGCGCGAGTCCACCCCGACCACGGTGTCGAGCAGTTGCGCCAGGCGCTGTACCGTGGCCAGGCCCAGGCCGAGGCCCGACTGGGAGCCGTCGGCGAGCCCGGGGTCGCTGTGGTCGTCGATGCGGTAGAACTCGTCGAACACGTGCGCCAGGTGTTCGGCGGCGATGCCGCTGCCGGTATCCCACACCTCGATGCGCAGGCGGTCGCCGCCGCAGCGGCGCGCACCGATCAGGGCGCCGCCGCGGCGGGTGAAGCGCAAGGCGTTGCTGACCAGATTGTTGAGCATGCGCGTGAGCATCGTGCGGTCGCTGCGTACCCAGTCGCGCACGGGGTGGAGGCGCAGCACCAACCCGCGTTGCTCGGCCACCATGCTGAAGGTGCGGCTGACCGCGGCGAACACCTGGTTGAGCGGAAATTCGCTGATCTCGACCTGCACCGCGCCGGCTTCCAGCCGCGACAGGTCCAGCAGCTCGCCGAACAGATGGTCGAGCGAGTGCACGCATTCCTGGATGTGTGCGATGCGGTCCAGCCGCTGCGGGTCGTGTTCGTCGAGCGCCAGCGCGGCCGAGAACAGGGTCAGCGCGTACAGCGGCTGGCGCAGGTCGTGCGCGGCGGCGGCGAGGAAACGCGAACGGGCCTCGCTGGCCGCTTCCAGCGCGGCATTCTTGTGTTCCAGTTCGAGCGTGGCCTCCTCGATGCGCTCGCGCAGGCCGCGGCGACTCTCGAACAGCGCGGCGGCAGCGTGGTTGAAGCCCCGCTGCAGCTCGCCGATCTCGGTGTGATCGGTCACCGGCACGCTGGCGGGCTGGTCGTCCCGACCCAGTTGCCCCACCGCGCCGGCCAGGCGCCGCAGCGGTGCGCTGATCCAGCGCGCCGCCTGCCAGCCGATCACGCCGGCCACCAGCAGGCTCAGCAGCAGCGCGATCAAGGCGTGGCGCAGCGTGGCCCGTTGCGCGGCGACGGCGTCGCGCAGGCTCACGTTGACCAGTACCGAGCCCAGCACCTGGGGCGTCGCCTGCGCGGTGTCGACGACCTCGCGCACCACGCTGGTGACGTCGTGGCCGTCGTCGGCGGCGCGATGATCGGCCAGGATCTGGCCGTCCGCGGTGCGGATCTGCACGCGTGTCACATGGGGCAGTTCACCGATCGAATCGGCGATGCGCAGCAGTTCGCGCAGCCGCATCGTCCGCAGAGGCTGCACGCACACCGACGCGGTCTGGGTGGCGATGGCGTTGGCGTTGCCGCGCGCCATCTGATGCAGGGTGTCCAGTTGCCGCTGGGTGAGCAGGGTCACCAGCAATGCAGCCGTGATCAGGGTGGGCACCAGCGCCACGAAGGCCATGCGCTGGACCAGCGACGTGTGGTGCCACAACCTTGCCAGCCACGAGTTGCCCGCCAGATCCATCGTCTGCCCGCCCCGTCGGAACACCCCGCCGATACCCCGGTACCGCCGCGGGATGCGTCGTGCACGCCGGGCGCCGTTGCCGGGAATGTAGCGCAACCCCGCGCAAAGGGAAGCGCCGGCGCGCGCTTACTCCCCCGTGCGGCGACGCCGGCGGCGGGCCAGCCGCTCGAACAGCAGCGGCAGCAGGGCGAGCAGGGCGATCGCGCCCAGCGGCAGCAGGACTTCGCGGTGCATGAACAGGCCCAGGCCGATGCGGTCGCTCTCGCTCATCGCGTCGGCCAGGCCGGCGCCAACCGACGTCTCGAACACCAGCGACACCGTGCCGCCCAGCCAGCTGGCGCCGAGGAACAGCCACAGCGGACAGCGCAGCCAGGCCAGTGCCACGGTGACCGCGCCGAACGGCAGTACCGGCACGAAGCGCAGGAACAGGGTGTAGCTGACCGGATGGCGTTCGAAGCCGTGGTGCAGCCGCGCGACCAGCGGCGGCGGCTGCGCGCTGCCCGGGCCGAACGCCTGGCGGCTGGCGAGATACAGGATCAGCGCGCCAAGGGTGAGCCCGAGCGACGAGGTCAGTGTCGCGTCGACCACGCCGAAGGCGAAGCCGCCGGCCAGGATGATCACGATGGTGCCGGGGATGCCGGTAGCCACGCCGAGGGTCAGCAGGCCGACGTAGGCCAGCCGGGCCAGCCACGGGTGTTGCTCGATCAGGGCGTGCAGCTCGGCCTGGTGGGCCAGCAACTGGCGCGGGGTCAGCGCGTGCAGCGAGCCCGAGGCGAACAGCAGCACGCCTGCCAGCAACAGCAGGGCCAGCGGCAGCGCGGCGCGCCAGCGGCTCAATACGGCGTGCCGGTGGCGCCGTAGCTGGCGAGCACGTCACGGGCCTGGTCGCGCAGGATGTCGCGGCGCACGGCGATATGGCGGCGGGCCAGTTCGCCGATCCAGTCCGCCGGCAGCGGGCCTTCGTCGAACTGGGTGAGCTCCTCCACGTCTTCCGCGCGTGCGCCGATCAGCAACTCGTCGATGCCTGCCCACACGCTGGCGCCGTAGCACTGGCAGCACGGCTGCGAGCTGGTGGCCAGCGCGTATTGGCTGCCGTCCTCGTTGAGGCGGTGCCGGCTGAGCCGCTGCTGGGCGATCATGATCGCCATCATCTCGGCGTGGGCGACCGAGCAGCCTTGCGGCACCACGCGGTTGACGCCGACGGCGACCAGCCGCCCGCTGTGGTTGTTGAACACGGCCGCGCCGAACGGCCCGCCGCCGCCGCGCTCCACGTTCTGCCGGGACAGCTCGATCGCCAGCCCCACGCGCTCCTCGTCGCTGTGGTAGCGCTTGTTGGTATCGGCCACGTCGCCGATCCAGGGCGGCAGGGTCAGGTGGATCTGCAGCGGCAGCATCGCGGTCTTCCTACTGGCCGGCCGCGCGCGCCCAGACGTCGCGCAGGGTCACGGTGCGGTTGAACACCGGCGCGTCGGCGCGGTGGTCGTGGCGATCGGCGACGAAGTAGCCCAACCGCTCGAACTGGAAACGTTGCTCGGGGTCGACGTTCGCGGCGGCCGGCTCCAGCCAGCCGCTGACCACGCGCTTGGCCTCGGGGTTGATGTGCTCCAGCCAGCTCTTGCCATCGTCCTCGCCATCGGGCGCGGGCACGCTGAACAGGCGGTCGTACAGGCGCACCTCGGCGGCCACCGCGTGCTTCGCGCTGACCCAGTGGATCGTGCCCTTCACCTTGCGGTCCGCGCCGGGCAGGCCGTGGCGCGTGTCCGGATCGAGCGTGCCGTGCAGTTCGGTCACGTTGCCCGCGGCATCCTTGACGACTTCGGTGCACTTGACGATGCCGACGCCGCGCAGGCGCACCTCGCCGTCCGGCTTCAGCCGGTGGAAGCCCTTCGGCGGCACCTCGGCGAAATCGTCGCGCTCGATCCATACCTCACGGGCAAACGGCACCAGACGGGTGCCGAAGCTTTCGTCCTTGGGATGGTTGGGGAAGGTCAGGGTTTCCTCATGGCCCGCGGGCAGGTTGGTCAGCACCAGCTTGAGCGGGTCGAGCACCGCCATGCGCCGCGCGGCCGTGGCGTCCAGATCCTCGCGGATGCAACCTTCCAGCACGGCGTAGTCGATCACGCTGTTCTGCTTGGAGACGCCCACGCGCTCGACCAGCAGGCGCAGCCCGGCCGGGGTGAAGCCGCGCCGGCGCAGGCCGCGCAAGGTGTTCATGCGCGGGTCGTCCCAGCCGTCGACGAAGTTCTCGCTGACCAGCTGCGCCAGCTTGCGCTTGCTGGTGATGCAGTAGCTGAGGTTGAGCCGGGAAAACTCGATCTGCCGCGGCTTGGCCGGCGCAGCCGTGAGCCCGGCCTCGACCACCGACTGCCACAGCGACGGGTTCGCGGGCAGGTCGACGTTGTCCACGCACCAGTCGTACAGCGGCCGGTGATCCTCGAACTCCAGCGTGCACAGCGAGTGGGTGATGCCTTCCATCGCGTCGGACAGCGCGTGCGCGTAGTCGTACATCGGGTAGATCGGCCACGCGTCGCCGGTGTTCTGGTGGGCGATCTTGCGGATGCGGTAAAGCGCGGGATCGCGCAGGTTGATGTTGCCGGCGGCCATGTCGATCTTCGCGCGCAGGGTCTTGCTGCCGTCGGCGAATTCGCCGGCGCGCATGCGCTTGAACAGGTCGAGATTCTCTTCGATCGAGCGCGTGCGATACGGCGAGTCGCGGCCCGGCTCGGTCAGCGTGCCGCGATAGGCACGCACCTGCTCGGCGTCGAGGTCGTCGACGTAGGCCTTGCCGTCCTCGATCAGCTTGAGCGCGCCGCGATAGAACACGTCGAAGTAGTCCGACGCGTGGCGCAGCTCGTGCCACCGGAAGCCGAGCCAGCGCACGTCCTCCTTGATGCCTTCGACGAACTCGGGGTCTTCCCTGCCGGGGTTGGTGTCGTCCAGGCGCAGGTTGCACCAGCCGTCGAACTCGCGGGCGATACCGAAGGAGAGGCAGATCGCCTTCGCGTGGCCGATGTGCAGGTAGCCGTTGGGCTCCGGTGGAAAGCGGGTATGGATCTCCACGTGCTTGCCCGAGGCCAGGTCGTCGCGCACGATCTGCCGGATGAAGTCCTGCGGCGCGGAGGCGGGGATGGGGGCGGGGTGGTCGGTCGGCATCGAGTGACGCTCGCGCGCGGTGGTGGAAACCGCAAAGTTTACCCCGTCGCCCGGACCGGGCGAAGAACGCCGTGGCCTTGCCCCGCGCCGCGCCGCGGGGTAGCTTGCCGCTCATGCACACCGTCTACCGCGCGCAGAACCTGTTCGACGCCCATCTGGTCAAGGATGCGCTGGAGGCGGCCGAGATTCCGGCGTTCATCGCCGGCGAGTACCTCACCGGCGGCGTCGGCCAGTTGCCGGCGATGGATTTCATCGCGGTGATGGTGCCGGAAGCGGGGCTGGCACGGGCGCAGGACGTGGTGCGAGAGGTCGAGGCGGTGCTGGGCGAAGCCCGCCACGCGATCGACGAGATGCCCGACGATCCGCTGGCCGTACCCTGCTGAGCGGCGTGCGCCCGAACCGCCGAACCGCCCTGCGGTTGCCCCTGCGCCGCCCGGTCGTGCGCGGGATACTTGCCGGCATTCCTGTCGCCGAGAGCTTGCGATGCATCCCGCCCACATTCGCCTGATCGCCCCCTCGGGCCATGCGCATGATCCTGTCGCCATGGCGCGCGGCGTGGCGCGCCTGCGCGAGGCGGGCTGCACGGTCGACGGCGAGGAGGTGCTGGCGCGTTTCGCGCAGCGTTTCGCCGGCAGCGACGCCGAGCGGGCGGCCGACATCAACGCGCTGGCGACGGCGGCGGTGCTGCCGGACATCGCGCTGACCACGCGCGGTGGCTACGGCGCGGCGCGCTTGTTGCCGCAGCTCGACTACCCTGCGCTGCGCGAGCGCCTGCACGGCGCACCGATCGCGCTGGTCGGCCACAGCGATTTCACCGCGCTGCAACTGGCCCTGCATGCGAAGAGCGGCCTGTGCACGTTCAGTGGCCCGCTGCTGGCCGACCTCGGCGCCGAGGTGCCGGATGACTTCAGCTGGCGCCAGTTCTGGGCCACGCTGACCGCGCCGACGGCGCAGGTATGCTGGACGACCTCCGCCCGCGCCGGGCTCGACCTGCACGGCCCGCTGTGGGGCGGCAACCTGGCGATGTTGTGCAGCCTGCTCGGCACGCCGTACTTCCCCGTCATCGACGACGGCATCCTGTTCGTCGAGGACGTCGGCGAGGCGCCGTACCGGGTGGAGCGCATGTTGTACCAACTGCATCTGTCCGGCGTGCTGGGGCGGCAGCAGGCGTTGCTGCTGGGCAGCTTCAGCCAGTGCGCGCCCGGCCATCGCGACAACGGCTACGAATTGCGCGACGCGTTCGCCCAGATCCGCGCCGTGGCCGGCGTGCCGCTGGTCGACGGCCTGCCGCACGGCCATGGCGCCGAACAGCTCACGTTGCCGTTCGGCGCGCCTGCGCGCCTGCGCGTCGAGGACGGCCGCGCGCGGCTGGAAATCGGCGGCTATCCCCACCTCGATTGCGCCAACCCGGCCGGCCCGCCCGAAAAGCCGTAAAATGGCCGGCCCGCACGGGCTTGCTCCCAGGAACAGACCATGAAGACCATCGAAGGCGATTTCGCCACGCCCCACGGCCGCTTTGCCATCGTCGCCGGACGCTTCAACGGTTTCGTGGTGGAGCCGCTGGTTGCCGGCGCCCGCGACGCGCTGCTGCGCCATGGCGTGGCGGATGACGCGATCGAGCTGGTGCGCGTGCCCGGCGCCTGGGAAATCGCGCTGGTCGCGCACAAGCTGGCGCATTCGGGTGAGTACGCGGCCGTGATCGCGCTCGGCGCGGTGATCCGCGGCGCCACCCCCCATTTCGATTTCGTCGCCGGCGAATGCGCCAAGGGCCTGGCCTCGGCCGCGCTCGGCTCCGGCGTGCCGGTGGCGTTCGGCGTGCTCACCACCGACTCCATCGAACAGGCGATCGAGCGCGCCGGCACCAAGGCCGGCAACAAGGGTGCCGACGCCGCCCTGGCGGCGCTGGAGATGGCCAACCTCTACCGGAAACTCGGATGAGCGCGCGCGTCCACGGCCTCGACCTGCAGGCGCGCTCGCGGGCACGCCGCCGTGCCTTGCAGGCGCTGTACGCATGGCAGCTCAGCGGCAGCCACATGAATGCGGTGATCGAGCAGTTCCGCCACGAACAGGACATGGAAGTGGCCGACCTGGAGTATTTCGAGGACCTGCTGCACGGCGTCGAGCAGCACGTCGACGAGCTCGATGCCTGCCTGCGTCCGCACCTGGATCGCGAGGTGGCGCAGGTCGATCCGATCGAACGCGCCGCGCTGCGGCTGGCCGCCTACGAACTGAAGCATCGGCCCGACGTGCCTTACCGCGTGGTGCTGAACGAGGCGATCGAAGTGACCAAGCGCTTCGGCGCCGATCACGGTCACAGCTACGTCAACGGCGTGCTGGACAAGCTGGCCGCCGAGTTGCGCGCGCTCGAGAAGGGCGCTTGATGCAGCCCGCCGTCGTGCCTGCGGGCATCGATCCGGTGCCTCCGCTCGAAACCGCGCGCCTGCGCCTGCGCGGCCATCGCGCCGACGACCACGACGCCCTGCTGGCGATCTGGTCCGATCCGGTCGTGGTGCGTTACATCGGCGGTCGCCCGTCCACGCGGCAGGAAGCCTGGTTGCGGCTGCTGCGCTATCCGGGCCTGTGGTGCGTGCTCGGCTACGGCTACTGGGCGATCGAGGAGAAATCCAGCGGTCGCTGCATCGGCGACATCGGCTACGCCGATTTCCGGCGCGAGATCGAACCCTCGCTCGAAGGCATGCCCGAACTCGGCTGGGTGCTGGCCGCGGACAGTCACGGCAAGGGTTACGCCAGCGAAGCGCTGGCGGCGGTGCTGGCCTGGGGCCAGGCGCATCTGGGCGACCACACCGCGGTATGCATCATCGATCCGGACAACGCCGCCTCGATCCGCCTTGCCGAAAAGGCCGGCTTTGCGCTGCGCCAGCAGACCACCTACATGGGCGACCCGGTGCTGCTGTTCACGCGCTGACGAGCCCGGCAACAGAGGCGAGCGACGCTGATGGAATTCGACCTGATCGAGCTGATCCGGCAGCGCACCGTGCAGGCGCGCGACGACGTGCGGCTGGGCATCGGCGACGACGCGGCCGTGCTCGCCGTGCCCGCCGGGCAGGAGCTGGCGGTGGCGATCGACACGCTGGTCGAAGGCGTGCATTTTCCGCGCGGTACCGATCCGGCCGACATCGGCTGGAAGGCGCTGGCGGTGAACCTCTCCGACCTGGCGGCGATGGGTGCCACGCCGGCCTGGGCGCTGCTGGGGCTGACCCTGCCGCAGGCGGATCGCGCCTTCGTAGAAGGCTTCGTCGACGGATTTTCGCGGCTGGCCGCTGTGCACCGGCTGGCGCTGGTCGGTGGCGATACCACGCGCGGCCCGCTGACCGTGAGCGTCGCGGTGCACGGCTTCGTGCCGCCGGGCAAGGCGCTGACCCGGGCCGGTGCGCGCGTGGGCGACGCGGTGCTGGTCACCGGCACGCTGGGCGATGCCGCCGCCGGCCTGAACGTGCTGCAGCAATGGCGCCGCGAGGAGGATGATCGCGGCCAGTTGCGCGACTACCTCGTCGAACGGCTGAACCGGCCGACGCCGCGGCTGGCCGCCGGTGTCGCGCTGCGTGGGCAGGCGCATGCCTGCGTCGACGTTTCCGACGGCCTGCTCGCCGACCTGGGCCACATCTGCGCCGCCAGCGGCGTGGGAGCCGAGATCGACGCCGCGCTGCTGCCGCGCTCGTCGGCGCTCTTGGGCCTCTACGACGACGCCACCGCGCTGCACTTTGCGCTGGGCGGCGGCGACGATTACGAGTTGTGCTTCTGCGTGCCGCCCGACCGGTTGAGCCAGGTGCAGGCCGACCTGTCGCGGCTCGGCTGCGGTGCCACTCGCATCGGCCGGATCGTGGCCGGCACCGGGGTGCGCGTACGTGGCCACGACGGTGGCTGGATGGAGCCCGGCACGCCGGGCTGGGAGCATTTCGCGTGAATGACAGAAAACGCCTGAGCGCCACGCAAAGGCGTGCCCTGCTGGCCACGCCGTGGGGCTGGCTCGCCTGCGGGTTTGGTTCCGGCCTGGCGCCGCTGGCGCAGGGCACGTTCGGTTCGCTGGCCGCGCTGCTGCCGTGGCTGGTCCTGCGCGGCCTGCCCGCGTGGGGCTACGTGCTGGTGCTGCTGACGGGCTTCGCCGTCGGCGTGCGTGCCTGCGACATCGCCGGCCGCGCGCTGGGCGTGGACGATCATCGCAGCCTGGTCTGGGACGAGTTCATCGGCCAGTGGCTGGCGCTGCTGCCGCTGCTGGGCGCGCTGCTTCCCGCCGATGGCCTCGCGTGGTGGATGCCGGTGGCCGGTTTCGCGCTGTTCCGCCTGTTCGACGTCTGGAAGCCATGGCCGATCCGCTGGCTGGACCGGCGCGTGAAGGGCGGTTTCGGCGTCATGATCGACGACGTGATCGCCGGCGTGTTCGCCGCGATCGCGCTGGCCGCGCTGCTGCGCATCCTGGCCTGAGTCCCGCCGGCCTCGGGCATTCGGCCCGGGCCGGGATGCACAACCGCGTGCGCATGGGACGAAGCAATGCTCCGGCACGGCGGTTAGCCGGCGTCGATGGTCGATCAGGGGCAGTCGCGGCAGCAGGCGCCGGACGCGTACGCGGCGTCTCCGGCCGGCGCCGGCGGCGCATCGGGGTAACCGCGGCCGTCGTACCAGCGAAAGGAACCAGGCACCCTCGTTTCATCTCCATTGACCGGAGGCTCCATGCTTGATTCCGATCCTGCCGCCATTCCCGCCAGCCGTCGGCGTGCGACCTTGGCATGGCTTGCCATCGCGCTGATCGTCGCCGCCGTCGCCCTTGCGTTCGCATGGGTCGGCGGCTGGCTGGGTTCCAGCCGTCTCACGTCGCAACGTTTCACCAACGCGATCGAAACCGCCAACGGCCAGGTCTGGCGCGGGTTTCGCCGGGCTCACGCCAAGGGCGTCTGCGTGGCCGGCTACTTCGAGGGCAACGGGCAGGGAACGGCGCTGTCGAGCGCGCGATTGCTCGCACCGGTGCGCACGCCGTTCGTCGGCAGGTTGTCGATCGGCGGCGGCTCGCCCTACGGGCTGGACGCCAGGGCGCGCGTGCGCAGCATGGCGCTCAAGCTCGACAGCGACGACGGCCAGCAATGGCGCATGGCGATGAACAGCTTTCCGTTCTTCGGCGTGTCCTCGGTCGAGGCCTTCTATGAGCAGACCCGCGCCAACACCCCCGATCCCGCCACCGGCAAGCCCGATCCGGCGCGCCAGGCGGCGTTTGCCAAGGCGCATCCGGAATTCGCCCGCTTCGCCGATTGGGCCGCCCACGCGCCGTGGTCCACCAGTTGGGCGAACACCACGTTCAACGGCGTCGACACCTTCCGCTTCGTCAACCGCGCCGGCAACGTGCGCAACGTGCGCTGGTCGATGCAGCCGCAAACCCCGTTTGCCGGGATGACGCCGGAACAACGCGAGCAGGCCGATGCCGATTACCTGGCCGAGGATCTTGCGGCGCGTCTGGCGAAGGGCGAACTGCGCTGGGACATGGTGGTGACGCTGGCGCAAGCCGACGATCCGGTGAACCCCTCGCAGAGCTGGCCGGAGGATCGCCCGCGGGTCACGGTCGGCACCGTGGTGGTGGAGAGCAGCAGCGCGCAGGCCACCGGCGCCTGCCGCGACATCAACTACGATCCGCTGGTGCTGCCCACCGGCGTGGAGGCTTCCGACGATCCGATCCTGGCGGCGCGTTCGGCCGTCTATTCGGTGTCGTTCAACCGCCGCGAGCACGACATCGCCAGCGGCGAGGCCGGCGCCGCCACCGGCCACGCCGCGACACCGGAGTCGGACCGATGAACCGCGCCGGCAGCTCCGCCCATTTCAACCTGCTCGCCCGCGTGCTGCACTGGACGATGGCGCTGGCGATCCTGGCGATGCTCTTCGTCGGCGTCGGCATGGTCGCCTCGCTGAGCCTGCGTCCCACCCTGGTGAGCCTGCATCGCCCGCTGGGCATCGCGATCCTCCTGCTGGCGGCGGTGCGCCTGGCCAATCGCCTGCGCCATCCGCCACCGGCGTTGCCGGCCGACCTGCCGGCCATCCAGAAGGCTGCAGCGACGGCCTCGCACATCCTGCTGTACGCCCTGATGTTCGCCATGCCGCTGGTGGGCTGGGCCATGGTGTCGGCTGGCGGCTATCCGGTGACCATGCCCGGCGGGTTCAGCCTGCCGGCGATCGCACCGCACGACCCGACGGTGTACGCCGTGTTGCGTACGGCCCATACCTGGCTGGCGTTGCTGCTGTTCGCCGTCGTGCTCATGCATCTGGCGGCGGCGCTGTACCACGCCTGGATACGCCGCGATGGCGTGTTCGCCAGCATGGCAAGGGGAGCGGGGCGGCACCGGAGCGATATCCGCTCCTAGGCCGCCGACGCCGCGCCTGGTGGCGACAGGGCATCCAAATGCGAACGTGCGCCGTATGAGCTGCATGTAGCGGTCCTGATCGCAGCAGACGAGATTGCCCCGGGTGAAACGCTTGGTCATCCTGACGCTCCTCGCCGTGTGGGTGCTGCCCACGCCGGCAGCGCGTGCGCGCCAGTTCGACCCGATCCGGCCGGTGCACACCGCGGATGTGGGTCGCTACCTGGGGCGCTGGCATGTCCTCGCTGCCATCACGCCCCGTTTCGAGCGCGACAGCTACAACGCGGTGGAAACCTTCCGGCGCAACGACGACGGCTCGCTCTGCATCTGGCTGCGCCAGCGCCACGGGGGGTTCGACGCGCCGGCAAGGCTGTTCAAGTCGACCGCGAGCGTGGTCGAGGGCAGCGGCCATGGCGAATGGCGCGTACGCTTCTTCGCCTTCCTGAGCGCCCGGTATCTGGTCGGCTGGCTGAAGGCCGACGGCACCCAGGCGATGGTGGTGCGCGATGCGCGCGACTATCTGTGGTTCCTTTCCCGTACGCCCACCGTGTCGGAGGCCGACTACGCCGCCATGCTCGATCGGGCGTCCGCCATGGGGTACGACCCGACCGCGATCCGCCGGGTGCCCCAGCGCTGGCCCGAGCTTGGCGCAGACCGCGATCGCTTTGCTGGAGAATGCCCGTGAAATACCTCGTCGTCTTTCTCGCCTGGGCGATGCCCGTCGTCGCCCGGCTGTCCAACACCGGCGCGTTCGGGCCGACCAATGGCGAAATCTCGGATCGCTATCCCACCCTGATCGTGGCCGCCGGCTACGCGTTCGCCATCTGGGGGCCGATCTTCGTGCTGGACGCGATCTTCGGCACGCGACAGCTGTTCGAGCGGCACGCCACGGCGGCGCTGCGCCGCATCCGGGGGTTGACGGCGGCCGGCTTCGCGCTGACCTCGGCATGGATGATCGTGTTCTCGCAGCAGTGGTTCTGGCTCGCGCTGTTCGTCATCTGGGCCAGCCTGGCGTGCCTGCTCGCAGCCGCCTGGCAGGCGTCGCACACCGCCGGCCACGCGCGCGGGCCGTGGTGGCAGTGGGTCCCGCTGTCGCTGCACGCCGGCTGGGTGTCGCTGGCGGTGTTCCTCAACCTGGCCCAGGTGATCGTGGCGTTCCGCCTGTTGCCGGTGGCGGACATGCTGGCGTGGACGCTGGTGCTGTTCGCGCTGGCGGCGGCGCTGGTACTGACCATGATCGTGCGCATGCGCGGCAATCCCTGGTATGCGCTCGCGGCGCTGTGGGGCCTGCTGGGGGTATGCGTGAAACAGCGCAGCGCCGGCCTGGCCGGCGCGGATGCGGCCGCCAGCGTGGCCCTGCTGCTGGCCGTGGCGGTGCTCTTGGTGTCGCTGGTCTCGACGCTGCGCCAGCGCCGGGCGGCGACTTCGCCGACGGCGCGCTGAACCGGACGGCCACGCCCCATGACCATGCTGCGCCTGCTGCTGGGAGACCAGCTCGACCCCGGACATTCCTGGTTCGCGGCCAGCGATCCCGACGTGCTCTACGTGCTTATGGAAGTCCGCCAGGAAACGGATTACGTCCTCCACCACGCGCAGAAGATCCTGGCGATCTTCGCCGCCATGCGCGACTTCGCCCGCAGGCTGGAGGCGACCGGCCATCGCGTGCGCTATCTCGCGATCGACGATGCGGCCAACCGTCAGTCGATCACCGCCAACCTCGACCAGCTGATCCGGGAGTACCGCGTGCGCACGTTCGAATACCAGGCGCCGGACGAGTGGCGCCTGGACCGGCAGCTGGCGGAGTACGCGCAGCACTTGCGCATCCCCGCACGGAAGGTGGACAGCGAGCACTTCCTGACCCGCCGCGACGACGTCGCGACATTCTTTGCCGGTCGACGGCGCTGGAAGATGGAGTCGTTCTACCGGCACATGCGCGCGAAGCACCGCGTGTTGCTGGACATGCAGGGGCGGCCGGTGGGCGGCCGATGGAACTTCGATGCCGACAATCGCAGGCGCTGGCCAGGCGCGCCGTCCGAACCGGCCGATGCGCGACCGTCGCACGACCACCGCGCGCTGTGGCGGCGCATCGTGGCCGCCGGCGTGCAAAGCTTCGGGGCGCCCGAAGCCGGAGCGTTTCGCTGGCCGCTCAACCGGGACGAGGCGCTGCGCCAGCTCGATGCCTTCCTGCGCGACGGGCTCGCCGATTTCGGCGACTACCAGGACGCGATGAGCACGCAGGCGCCGCGCCTGTTCCATTCACTGATCTCGTTCGCGCTCAACGTCAAGATGCTTTCGCCAGGCGAGGTGATCGAACGCGCCGAAGCGTGCTGGCGCGAGGGTCGCGCGCCGCTGGCGGCGGTCGAGGGTTTCATCCGCCAGATCCTCGGCTGGCGCGAGTACGTGCGCGGCGTGTACTGGGCGCGCATGCCCGTGTACGCCGAGGCCAACTTCTTCGGCCACCGGCGCGATCTGCCGGCCTGGTTCTGGACCGGCGCCACCGGCATGAACTGCCTGCACCAGGCCATCACGCAGTCGCTGGAGCATGCCCACGCGCACCACATCCAGCGGTTGATGGTGATCGGCAACTTCGCGCTGCTGGCCGGCCTGGACCCCGGACAGGTGCACCGCTGGTATCTCGGCATCTACGTCGATGCCTTCGAGTGGGTGGAGCTGCCCAACACGCTGGGCATGAGCCAGTTCGCCGATGGCGGCCTGCTGGCGACCAAACCCTACGTTTCGTCGGCGAACTACATCCACAGGATGAGCGATTACTGCGCCGGCTGCCGCTACCGGCACGATCAGCGCACCGGCGAACGCGCCTGTCCGTTCAACGCGTTGTACTGGGATTTCCTGGCACGCCATCACCGCGCACTGGCATCCCATCCGCGCCTCGGCATGGCCCTGCGCCAGCTCGAGCGCATGCCGCCCGCACAACGCGCCGAAGTGCTGCGGCGGGCCGAGGTCGTGCTCGGCGATCTCGACGCCTTGTGACCGGCAACGCACCTCGCACCCGCTTCCTGCCTCCACCGGAAAACCATCGATGCCCGACCAAGCCCTGATCCTGGTGAACCTCGGCTCCACGCCCTCCACCGACGTCGCCGACGTGCGGCGTTATCTCGACCAGTTCCTGATGGATCGCCACGTCATCGACGTGCCGTGGCCGCTGCGCCGGCTGATCGTCTCGCTGGTGTTGCGCACGCGTCCGGCGGCATCGGCCGCGGCCTATCGCTCGATCTGGTGGGACGAAGGCTCGCCGCTGCTGGTGATCGGCCGACGCCTGCAGGCGCGGGTGGCCGAACGCTGGCACGGCGCGCCGGTGGAACTGGCGATGCGCTACGGCGAACCCTCCATCGAGAAGGTGCTGTGCGACCTCGCCCGCCGCGGCATCCAACGCGCGACCCTGCTGCCGCTGTATCCGCAGTTTGCCGACAGCACCGTCACCACGGTCCTGGAAGAGGCGCGGCAGACCCTGCAGCGCCATCGCCTGCGGCTGCAGCTGGATCTGGTTGCGCCGTTCCATGACCGGCCGGAGTACCTGTCCGCGCTCGGCGCCAGCATGCGGCCCTATCTGGCGCAGCCGCACGACCATCTGCTGCTGAGCTATCACGGCCTGCCCGAGCGTCACATCCGCAAGGCGGACCCGACCGGCCGGCACTGCCTGTGCGGTCCGTCGTGCTGCCTAGAGCCTCCGGCAAACGTGCTGGAGCGCTGCTATCGCGCCCAATGCGTGCGCACCAGCGAGCGCCTGACCGCCGCACTCGGCGTCCCGCACGAGCGCTGGTCGCTGGCGTTCCAGTCGCGGCTGGGCCGCGCGAAGTGGATCGAACCGCATACCGACGTCGTGCTCAAGGAGCTGGCTGCGCAGGGCGTACGCCGATTGCTCGTGGCCTGCCCGGCGTTCGTGGCCGATTGCATCGAGACCCTGGAGGAGATCGGGATCCGCGGACGCGAAACCTTCCTCGCCGCCGGCGGCGAGGAGCTCACCCTGATCCCGTGCCTCAATGACCAGCCACAGTGGGTCGATGCCGTCGCGGCGCTCTCCCGACAGCCTTCGGGCAAACCCCTGGCCGCCTGAATCCGTCGATGGACGGCAAGCATGCATCCGGATGGCCCGGTGCTGCGTATGAGCTGATGGTGCATGCCGGGCATTCGGGTTCGACAGCGCACGACGCCATCCGCCGCTGCCAAAGGCCTGATCATGCAAACAGCACCCTCCGATGTGGCATCCATTCGCCATGCCGATGCCACCGCCATCTCGGACCGCATCCGCCACCGCCTGCGCGAGGCCGGCGCACGGTTCCACGCCAACGACAACCTGGCGGAGTTCATCCGGCCCGGCGAGCTGGACGAACTGCAACGGGAGGTGGCCGACAAGGCGGACGCGCTGCTGCGCGCCCTGGTGATCGACGTCGAGCACGACCACAACACCCGCGAGACCGCAAAGCGGCTGGCCAAGATGTTCGTGCGCGAGGTCTTCGCGGGCCGCTATCGGGCCGCGCCCGAGGTCACCGAGTTTCCCAACGTGCAGCATCTGAACGAGCTGATGATCGTCGGGCCGATGCGCGTGCGCAGCGCCTGTTCGCACCACCTGTGCCCGATCATGGGACGCGTGTGGGTGGGCGTCATGCCCCATGCCGCATCCAACCTGATCGGCTTGTCCAAGTACGCGCGACTGATCGACTGGGTGATGAGCCGGCCGCAGATCCAGGAGGAAGCGGTGGTGCAGATCGCCGACCTGCTCGAATCACGCCTGCGGCCCGACGGCCTCGCCGTGGTGCTGGAAGCCGATCATTACTGCATGCACTGGCGCGGCGTGAAGGACGATGGCGCCAGGATGGTGAACAGCGTGATGCGCGGATCCTTCCTCGAGGACACCTCGTTGCGAAAGGAATTCCTGAGCCTGTTGGCCGAGCGCAGGGCTTGAGCCTCGCCGTCGTGCATGGCCGCTCGGCTGCACGAAACTTGCCGGGTGCTCCGCGCTAACCACCTCGGGCCCGATCAGGGCGCGGCGAATGTGTTGATCTGCCTGTTCTCGACCACGACCATCCCGGTCCCTGAGGTCTCGGCCCTCGCCATGGCCAGCATGCACCTTCCCACGGCCGCGCTCGTGGTGAAGCTGCCGGGCATCAGGCGCACCGCCACGGACAGCACGGGACCGGCCAGCGCATAGAGTGCCCGCCGCGCGCGATGCGGAGACCGCTCGCCCTGCACGGGGCAGATGGCACCGGGCCGCAGTACCGTGGTGGCCAGCGCGAAGCGGCCGGGCACCTGCTCGGCCTCGCCCTTGATCCGCAACGGCATCAAGCGGCTGCGGATGTCGGCGCCGGCGCCGGAGACATAGATCATCCGTCCTCGCGGATTGGCGCGTGCAAAGGCCCGCGACACACACTCGAGGGTGGCCACCGTCGCCTCGCGATAGGCCGCTTCCGAGAGAAGCAGGGGCAACGGCCCGGCGCAGTACAGGCAGGCATCGATGCCGCCAAGGTCGAGTCCTTCCAGTGCCTTGTCGCAGAGTTCCGGTACTTGCAGCACGCGCACTCCCTGCGGCACGTCTGGCGACCGGCGGCGGACCAGCAACGTCACCCCGGGCCGCGCGGCGTCCTGCAGCAGCACCTTGAGGACGCCTTGTCCGACCAGTCCGCTCGCTCCGACCAGCAGTATCTTCATGGGTGACCTCCCGGGCAGGCCCGCCATCGACAGCGCTTGGACCAGTATTCCACCCCGGCCGGCCCGCGTGCCCATCTTCCGCACCCGTGGACCCCGCGGCGAGGGTGCACGCCAGGCTTGCCAGGCAACTCGCGATTGCTGCGCATTGCGCTGCCTGCTCCGGTCACTTTCCGGCAATGGCCGCGCGCCCGCCATCCACGCCGATCACTTGCCCGGTCATCCAGCCGGAGCGCGGCCAGAGCAGGTGGGCGGCAAGTTGGGCGATGTCTTCGGGTTCTCCCAGGCGGCCCAAGGGATGGGCTGCGGCGAACGCCTCGCGAAGCTTCGGGTTGGCCACCATGCGTGCGGCCAGCGGCGTCCGGATGAGCGATGGCGCAATCGCGTTGACCCGCACCGCGGGTGCCAGTTCGGCGGCAAGCGACCGGGTCAGACCCTCTACCGCCGCCTTGGCCATGGCGATGGACGCATGCGACGGAAAGCCGCGCGATGCTGCTACGGAGGAAAACAGCACCACGGACGCACCGGTGGTGCTTTTGCGCAGCGACGGCAGGGCCGCCCGGACGGCCAGCGCGGCGCCGATCGCGTTCAGCCGGTAATCGTGGGCCAGGTCAGCTTCGGAGACGCGCGAGATCGGCTTCACCGCGATGTTGCCGACCGCATAGACCAGGCCGTCGAGGCTCGCGGGCGCAGCCTCGGTCACCGCCGCAAAGGATGCTTCATCCAGTACGTCGGCCACCGTCCATGTCGCCCCCAGGGATTGCGCCAATGGTCGCAACGTCTCCTCATGGCGCGCCACCAGGTGCAACTGCGATCCCGTATCGGCGAGTAGCCGGGCCAGGCATGCGCCGACGCCGCCCGTGGCGCCGTAGATGAGTATGGATGAGGACATGGCCAGAGCCTGTGGGTGCCTGATTACAGGTACGGAGATCCGGTGCGAATGGATGCAAGGCTTTCGGCAGCGCCGGCGGAGAAGCACGGGGAACGATCAGCGTCGCGGACGTCCTTCATCGCCGGTGAATGCGCATCCGCCGGTGGACGCGCTCCGTATGGATGGATATGCCCTTCTGCGTGGCAACGTCTGCAGGCGAGCGTTGCCTTCCCCATCCGACCGGAGTGCCGACCCATGCTTCCCCCCTTCCTCTGGATCGTTGTTGCCGGGTTGCTCTGCGCGTGCTGCTCGGAGGCCTTCGCCGCCGGGGAGACGGCCTCGCGCCGGGTACAGCGAGGCTGGCAAGCCGGTGCCATCGCGCTGGTCAGCAACGGTGGCTATGCCGGTTCCTCCCGTCGCCAGCTGGTGGTTCCCGCGGCGGCTTACGAAGGCGAGCACGCCTTCCTGCGCGGCCTGCAACTCGGCTGGCATGCCTGGCAACGCGACGACTGGCGGCTGGACCTGGTGGCGCAGGCACGGCTCGACGGATTCGATGCCGACGACATTCCCCTGGACGGTCTTCGGGACCGGCGCCGGAGCATGGATGTCGGCGCCGTGTTGACCCGCTCCGGCAGGCTGGGAAACCTGCAGCTGACCGTGCTGACCGATGCCTTGTCGCGAAGCCGCGGGCAGGAGCTCGCCCTGCAGTACGGCTATCCGCTGCGGTTCGGCAAATGGCGCGTCACGCCCGGCCTGGGTGTGCGCTGGTGGTCGCCCCGGCTTGCCGACTATTACTACGGCATCCATCCTTCCGAGGCAGCCAACGGCGCACCGGGGCCCTATGCCGTTCCCGGCGTGCTGGTGCCGGAAGCCAGCCTCGGCGCGGTGGCTCCGATGGGTCGCCGCTGGACGTTCTGGAGTGCCCTGAAGTACCAGCGGCTGCCTCGCGCGATCACCGACAGTCCGCTGGTGGAGCGCTCCTCGGCAAGCACCGTGCTGGCGGGTTTCGTCTACGCCTTCTGAGGCCGAACAGATTCCGTTGCCGGCGGATGGCGGCACATGCACGACGGCATGGCGGTCGATGTCCCTCGGGTCGCCCGGCGGACGCCCGCGCTAATCGGCGAGCTCAAGCGCCGTACGTGGACGGATCAGCTCGCGCAACAGCGGATTGGGAAAACGCCGCTTCATGGTGACGGCAAAAAAGGTCTCGCTGAGCTGCGGCAACTGGTGAACCTCCACCAGGCGGCCGCTGCTCAATTCATCCTTGACCACGATCGGCGGAACCACCGCCAGGCCGACGTCCTCCCGGGCGATCAGTCGCAGCATCGCCATGTCGTCGATCTCCGCCGCCACCCGCACTTTCCAGCCCATGCGTTCGACCAGCGCGTCGAATCCGATGCGCACGCTGCTCTCCATCGTCGGCAGCACGAGGGGTTGCCTGGTCAGCAGTGTCTTCAGCGTGCCGCCCTTGCCGATGCGTTTCGGCGTTCCGATCAGGCTGACGGGTTGTTCGGCAATGGCGTGGGAAACCCAGGGAGTGGCCGCATCGCGGGCGGGCGCGACATTGACCAGCGCCACGTCCAGCCGGTGTGCTTCCAGGCTTTGCAACAGGAAGGCGGTGGTGCCCGAGCGAACGATGACCTCGACATTCCGGCGTCCCAGCAATGGCCGCAGGAAACCGATCTGGAAATTGCGCGACAGCGTGGCCAATGCCCCGACCCTGAGAATCGCACGCCGGCCGCCGGAGCGCTGCTTGAGCGTGGCGAGCAGGTCGCCACCGGTGGCGAAGATCGATTCCGCGTGGTCGAAGGCGATGCGCCCGGCTTCCGTCAGCACGAGTTGCCGGCCGCTGCGTTCGAACAGGTCCTGCCCCAGCTGAGCCTCGAGCTTCCTGATCTGGATCGACAGCGCCGACTGCGAGATCAGCAGCTTCTCCGCGGCGCGCGTGAGGTTTCCCTCGCGGGCGACTGCCCAGAAGTAGCGCAAGTGGTTGTAGTTCAGTGCGGCCATGCAATCATTCTATTTTGTATATCGACAGGTTTCGTTAAATGAATTTTTTAGAATGATGCGCGAAGCGTAGGCTTGCCGCGGCTCACCTGACCGCGGAGTGATTGATGTTGCCTGCCCTTGCGACGCTGTTTCTGCTTGCCCCCGCCAGCCTGTTGTTGGCGACCCTGTTTCCTTCACGGCCGGGACCTCGTCGGCCGCACGCCATGCTTCTCGCAAGCCGCCTGGCGACGTGGTTTTGCCTGGTGCTCGCGGTGCTGGCCTGCCTGCTGACCGCGTGGGAAGGCCCGGCCACCAGCGGGTTGCTGGGAGACAATGGCATCGGCTTGTCGGTCAGGCTGGATGCCATCAGTTGCACCATGTTCCTGCTGGTCGCCTTCGTCGGCGTCGTCGTGGTCCAGTACAGCCGCAACTACATGGACGGCGAGCCGCGCCAGGGCGCCTTCATGGCCGGCCTGTGCCGGACGCTGGCAGCCGTGACGCTGCTGGTCTTCGCGGGCAACCTCGTGCAGCTGGTGGTTGCGTGGGTGGCGATGAGCCTCTCCCTGCACCGCTTGCTGGTGTTCTACCCGGAGCGCCGACCCGCAAGGATTGCCGCCCGCAAAAAGTTCCTCGCCGCCCGCCTCGGTGATGCGTGCATGCTCGGTGCCGCCGCCCTGCTGGTGACCACGTTCGGCACGACCGACCTGGCCACCGTGCTGGCCCGGGCGCAGGCCATCGCCGCCGACGCCGCGCCGCCCGCACTCTCGCTGGCGGCCTTGCTGCTGGGTGTCGCGGCACTCATGAAGTCGGCGCAGTTCCCCACCCACGGCTGGCTGCCGGAGGTGATGGACACGCCGACGCCGGTGTCGGCCCTGTTGCATGCGGGCATCATCAATGCGGGTGGATTCCTGTTGATCCGCTTTGCCGACGTGATGGTGCTCTCGATGCCGACGCTGCACGGCGTTGCCATCGTGGGCGGCTTCACCGCCTTGTTCGGCGGCGTGGTGATGCTGACCCAGACCAGCGTGAAAGGATCGCTGGCTTTCTCGACCGTGGCGCAGATGGGTTTCATGACACTGCAATGCGGGCTCGGCGCGTTCGCGATCGCGCTGCTTCACCTGGTCGCCCATTCGCTGTACAAGGCCCACGCCTTCCTCTCGGCCGGGGGCGTGGTGGAAACCGAGACGCTGCCGCGTTTCGCCAGGCCGCGCCTGCGCCCCGTCCTGCTGAGCCTGTTGCTGGCGACCGCGATCTACGTGCTGTTTGCCTGGGTATTCGGAACCTTCGTGCGGGCGGAGCCTGCCGTGCTGACCCTGGGCGCGATCCTGGTGATGGGCGTCAGCATGCTGCTGGCATCGTCACTGCAAGGGGCCACCACTTCCCGCCTGGTTGTGCAGACCCTGCTCGGGGCCGCCGGAACCACGCTGGCCTATTTCATCCTGGAAACCGCCTTCACGCGGCTGACCGCCGGCAGCCTGCCGGCGATTCCCCGGCCCGACGGCACGGGCCTGCTGATCATGGGGCTGGCCATCGCATCGTTCACCGCGGTCACCGTGCTGCAAAGCCTGGTCGTGCTGTGGAACCAGCGGCCGCTCTGGCGGGCGGCACGCGTCCACCTGGCCAACGGCCTCTACGTCAACGCCATCTTCAATCGCCTGGTGGGTGCCTTGCGTCGGGAAGACGCGCGCCATCACGCCCGGACCATCGCCTGAGGAGCCGCCCATGAACGCCATCGCATTGAAGATCAGGGAACAAGCCGATCCCATCCCACCTTCCTCCGACATCGGGGCAGGGCGTGCATGTGAAGCCGCGCAGCGCGCGTGTGGACGCATCGCGCCACTGTGGCCGCTGAAGAATTTCGTGGCCGTCAATCCCTTCCTCGGCATGGCCGACCGCCGCTTCGGCGAGGTCGCGCGCGTCATGGCCGAGGTGGCAGGCGCCCGCATGACCATGCCGCGCGCGTTCTACCGCGACGCCATCGCCCAGGGTCGCATCACCGACCGGGATCTTGGCCAGGCCCTGCTGCGCAAGGGAAGTGCCGCCCCTCGCACCCTCGACGTCGCGGCGCTGCGCCGCCAACTGCAAACCGAGGATGTGGCAACGCATGCGCCGCTGCCGACCGTTGCCGACGTCGCCGGCAAGCTGACCGGACGGGACTGGGCCAGCTTTGCCGGCGAGCGGGTCTCGCTGTGGGCGGCCGGCTACTTCGACGCGGGGCAGGCGCTGTGGCCAGCGTCGACACGGCACCTGGGCCCTTATGCGGCCTGGCGTGAGGAGGCCGCCATCGATCGCACGCCCCAGGTCATGGGGCTCGCCGGATTCCACCGCACGATCGGCGCGCTTCCTGCCACTGCCGAAGCGATGATCGCCCATGGAGCGGCCCGCCTGAAGATGGACGAACCGGGCCTTGCCGATTATTTCCACCGGCTGCTGATGAGCGTGGGCGGCTGGGCCGGCTACGCCCGCTACCAGGTCTGGCAAAGCGAGCTGGCGGGGCGCCGCGACGACACCTTGCTCGAACTGCTGGCGATACGGCTGGCTTTCGAGGTGGCGCTGCTGGAAACGTGCCAGCCGGTCGCCGCACTGGCGGCCGGATGGGAGCAGGCCCGCGCATGTTTCGCTGCACCGGCCTGCGAAAACGAGCCGGCCGCGCCGACGCTGGAAGAAATCCTGCAGGACGCCTACGAAATCGCCTGGCAGCGATGCTTCCTCGCCAAACTCGCCGCGCCGCGGCCGTCCGTGATCGCCATGCGTCCGGCGGTGCAGGCGGCCTTCTGCATCGACGTGCGCTCCGAAACCTTCCGGCGCGCGCTGGAGAAAGTGGCGCCCGGCGTGGAGACGCTGGGCATGGCCGGCTTTTTCGGCATGCCGATGGAGTATGTGCCGCTCGGTCGGGGCCAGGGTGGTCCCCGCTGCCCGGTGTTGCTGGCACCCGGCCTGTCGGTGCACGAGACCGTCAAGGGCGCGACGGCGCAGGAGCAAGCCGACATCGCCACGCGGCGGCGGCGGCGGCTTCGCGCCATCGGCCAATGGCGCTGGTTCAAGCTGGCCGCGGTGTCGTCGTTCACCTTCGTCGAAGCGATGGGATGGAAATTCGCCGGCAAGCTCATCGCCGACAGCCTGGGCTTCACCCGGCCCGAAGCGCACCCGGCGGAGCGCGGTATCGACGCCGCTGCACTCACGCGACTGGCGCCGGACATCACGCCCTCGACCGCGAACGACCGCGCCACCGGCATGCCGCTGGAAACCAGGGTCGCGCTGGCAGAGGGCGCCCTGCGCGCCATGTCGCTGCGGCAGCAGTTCGCGCGCGTGGTGCTGTTCGTCGGGCACGGCGCCAGCTCGGTCAACAACCCGCATGCCAGCGGCCTGGATTGCGGGGCCTGCGGTGGGCACGCAGGCGATGCCAACGCACGGGTGGCGGCCGCCGTGCTGAACGACCGCGAGGTGCGCCAGGCCTTGGCGGGACGCGGCACGGTGATTCCCGACGAGACGCATTTCCTCGGCGCGCTGCACGACACCACCACCGACCAGGTGACGATCTTCGACACCGACGGCTTGCCGGCGACGCATGCCGACGACCTGGCCCGACTGCAGGCAGCGCTGGCCGAGGCCGGCCGGGTGACCCGGCAGGAACGTGCCGCCATCCTTACCTTGCACGACCGGCGCCCGGTCGAGCGCCAGCTCCTGGCGCGCAGCAGGGACTGGAGCGAGGTGCGGCCGGAGTGGGGCCTGGCCGGCTGCGCGGCCTACATCATCGCCCCGCGCAGCCGCACCGCGGGCCTCGACCTGGCGGGGCGTGCCTTCCTCAATTCCTACGACTGGCAGCGCGATGACGGCTTCAAGACCCTGGAATCCATCATGACCGCGCCGATGATCGTGGGCGCGTGGATCAGCCTGCAGTATTACGGCTCGGCGGTGGACAACCGGGTCTTCGGAAGCGGCAACAAGACGCTCCACAACGTGGTCGGCAAGCTGGGCGTGCTGGAGGGCAATGGCGGCGACCTGCGCACCGGCTTGCCATGGCAGTCGCTGCATGACGGCAAGCGCTATGTCCATGAGCCGCTGCGGCTGTCCGTCGTCATCGCCGCTCCGCTGGACGCCATCAACGCCATCGTCGCCAGGCATGAAGCCGTGCGGCACCTGTTCGACCACGGCTGGGCCCACCTGTTCGCCTTCGGCGACAAGCCAGGGTCCATGCATCGCTACACCGGCCATCTGACCTGGGAGGACGCGGCATGAACATCAAGGATCGGGAAGACATCAGGCTCTCCGGGAGTGCTGGCGTGCGCGACGCGGTGGATGCGCTGCGCCGCGGCGCCTTGATCGGCCTGCCGACCGAGACGGTCTACGGACTGGGCGCGGATGCCGGCAACCCCGCCGCGGTCGCGAAGATCTTCGCGGCCAAGCAGCGCCCGGCAGACCATCCGCTCATCGTGCACCTGCATCGGGCCGCCCAGTTGGCGCAGTGGGCGCGGGACATTCCCGCGCTCGCATGGAGCCTTGCCGAAGCCTTCTGGCCTGGCCCGCTCACGCTGGTGTTGCCCCGCGCCGCCACGGTGAGCGACGGCGTGACGGGCGGCCTGGATACGGTGGCGCTGCGCGTGCCCGCACACCCGCTGGCGCTGGACGTGCTGGAAGCGTTCGGCGGGGGGATCGCTGCGCCCTCTGCCAACCGGCACAAGAAGATCAGTCCGACCACCGCCCGGCACGTCCGGGAAGAGCTTGGCGATGCGGTCGAGGTGCTGCTGGATGGCGGCCCCTGCCGCGTGGGCATCGAGTCGACCATCGTCGATCTTTCCACCGGCCTGCCGCGGCTGCTCCGGCCCGGTGCGATCACCGGGGAGGACCTGGAGCGGGTGACCGGCAAGCCGGTCGAGTCGCCGGTGGACACCGCGATACGCAGCCCCGGCCGCATGAAGCTTCACTACGCCCCCAACGCCCGCGTGGTGCTGGCATCGATGGAACAGGTGCCCGAGCGCATCGCCGAATATGCCGCGCTCAGCGCTCGCGTGGGCGTGCTCTCCGCGCGGCGTGCCGAGAGCTGGCCGGCACAGGTGCCCTGGTTGTCCATGGGTCATTCTCCGGACCAGCAGGCGCAGCAGCTGTACCGGCGGCTGCGCGAAGCAGACGACATGGATCTCGCCGTGCTGATCGTGGTGCCGCCGGATGGCCGCGGACTGAACCATGCCCTGCGCGACCGGTTGTGGCGAGCGGCGGGCCTCGGCCATGCACTCGCGTGACGAGGATGCCTTCCCGGACACCAGCCATCTCGCACACCTGGAGAACGAGGCCGTTTTCATCCTGCGCGAGGCCGTGGCGCAGGCACGCAAGCCGGTGCTCCTGTTTTCCGGAGGCAAGGATTCCACCGTGCTCGCCCATCTCGCGCTGCGCGCCTTCCACCCCGCGCCGCCACCCCTGCCGCTGCTCCACGTCGACTCCACCTGGGAGTTTCGCGAGGTGCTCGCATTCCGCGACAGCTTTGCGCGCAAGCATGGGTTCCAACTGCACGTACACGCCAATGAACAGGGCCGCGCCGCCGGCGTGAATCCCTTCGACCATGGCGATGCCTACACCACGGCCATGCGCACGGATGCGCTGAAGCAGGCGCTGGACGACGGCGGGTACGACGTGGTCTTCGGCGGGGCGCGCCGCGACGAGGAAAAATCCCGGGCAAAGGAACGCGTGTTCTCGCTGCGCGAGCGCGGGCACACATGGAACCCTCGCCGGCAGCGGCCGGAGTTGTGGAACCTCTACAACACCCGGTTGGCCGAGGGGCAGTCGTTGCGCGTCTATCCGTTGTCCAACTGGACGGAAGCGGACGTCTGGCATTACGCCATGCTGAGGAAGGTCGAGCTGGTGCCTCTGTATTTCGCGGCCTGGCGACCGGTGGTTCAACGCGATGGCGTGCTCATCGTGGTGGACGAACCCGAGCGCATGCGCTTCCTGGCCGGCGAGACGACGAGTCGCCGCCACGTGCGTTTCCGTACCCTGGGTTGCTGGCCGGTGACCGGCGCCATCGAATCGACTGCGGCGGACCCAGCGGCCGTGTTGGCCGAAACCCTTGCTTCATCTGCATCCGAACGCCAGGGTCGGCTGGGTGGCCAGGATCCGGGTGCAAGCCTGGAAAGGCAGAAGCGCGAGGGTTACTTCTGATGCCATCGGATCGCGTCGTGATCGCCACCATGCACGGCAAGGAGGCGGTGATTGCCCCTCTGTTGCAGCGGGCCCTGGGTCTGCAGCCACTCTTGCCGGCCGGATTCGATACGGACCGGTTCGGCACCTTCAGCCGAGACATTCCCCGCCTCGATTCCCCGCATGCAACGGCAAGGGCCAAGATCGCGGCAGCCCTGGAGTGCGTGCCCGAGGCGCATGCCGGTGTTGCCAGCGAGGGCAGCTTCGGCCCCCATCCACAAATCCCGTTCGTGCCGATCGACAGCGAGCTGGTGATGCTTGTGGATCGTCGCGATGGCGTCGAAATCATCGGAACGCATGTCACGCCGCGCACCAATTACGCCCAGCGCGTGGTGGCGGATGCGCGCCTGGCCGTCGCCTTCGCCGAAGGCATCGGCTTTCCCCGGCATGGGGTGATCGTGACGGCTGCGGTTGACGGCAAGTCCCACCCGGCGCTCTTGCTGCGCAAGGACAACCTGAGCCGGGCGCAATTGCTGGCCAATGTCGTCGATGCCATTGCCATCAGCGGCGCGGCCTGCGTGGAAACGGACATGCGCGCATGCAGCAACCCGACGCGGATGCGTGCCATCAAACGCGCGACCATCGATCTCGTGCGGCGCTACCGATCCTGTTGCCCTCAATGCGGACGACGCGGATTCGTGCCCACCGAACGCATCGCCGGCCTGCCGTGCGGGGCCTGTCACGCACCCACCGACATGATCCGTGGCGTGGTCGCGATCTGCGCGGGCTGTGGTCATCGCCGCGAGCAATCGTTCGAGGCGGCGTGGGCCGATCCCGGGCGCTGCGATTTCTGCAATCCGTGACCCGCCACCCGGAGGTCGATGATCCGGAACGTGGCCTCTGGTGATGGCTTCTCCCGCATCCGGCCTGCTCGTGCCGTGGCGGGGATCAGCGCAATTCCTTCCTGCATCGCCGCAGGCATCCCTGAGGACTGGGGTGAGTTCAGCCCCCTCACGACCACGCCGGCATGCCCACGCCCGGAGCGATCCGCTTTTCACGAGCATGTCGCGCGATCCACAGCGTGCACATCGGTTCCGCACAAATTCAATCCAAAACTCGCGGCCAACCGTATAGACACTCGCGTCGGGGCATTTCCCAGCGCGAAGCAGGACTCTCTGCCCGAGGGTCTCGAACCGGTTTGTCCCCCTATTGGAGATGCCAACATGAAAGTTTTCCCCCTGATTGTCGCCGCTTGCGCCTTGGCTGTTGCCGGTGCCGGCAGTGCCCGGGCCCAGGATTACAGCGCGCCAGGCTTCTACGGCGCGGTGGGCTACAGCGGTGTCGCACCCAGGAGCAACAACGGCGTGCTGGCGGGCGCCTTCCAGTCCAGCATCGGCGATGACTGGGAGCCGACCCTCACGCTGGGCTATCGCTTCGCGCCGAACTGGGGCGCCGAGCTGTGGCTGCCGTTCGTGAAGTTCGAGCACGACGTGAAGCTCGATGGCGCGAAGTCCGCCACCATCAAGCACATGCCGCTGCTGCTCACCGCCCAGTACCACTTCCTCGCCGACCAGGCGTGGCAGCCCTTCGTCGCCCTGGGCTATGGCTGGGTGAACGTGAGCGACGAGCGCACCACGGGCCCCATCGCGGGCACGAACCTGGACGTGAAGGACGGCAGCGGTGTCGTCGGGCAGCTGGGCCTGGATTTCCACGCCACGTCGAACGTGTTCGTGCGTGCCGATGCGAAGTACTTCAACTGGAGCAGCGACGTGAGGCTCAACGGGGCGGGCATCGGCAAGGCGAAGGTAGACCCCTGGATCTACGGCATCAGCGTCGGCTACAGCTTCTGACGTCTGCTGCCGCCGCATCGCCTGAAACCGCCCGTCGTCCCGGCGCAAGCCGGGACTCCAGGTCTGTCGGACGCTGGATGCCTCATCTCGCCGGGACGACAAGCAGCTGGCCGCACGCCCGCCGGAGCGTCTCCATGCAGTGGTCCGGAGGGTTTGCCGGGTTCAGCGCAGCAATGGTTCCACCATCTGCAGGATGCCCCACAGGCTGGCGGCCCACACGGCCGTACGCAGGTAGGGGATGCCCACCACATAGATCGGCAGATACGCGACTCGCGTCCAGAAATAGACCTGCGCCCCGATCGCGGTGTGCGCATCGGTCTGCTGTGTCGCCATCACCGCCAAGGTCGCCGCGGCGAAGAAGGCGAAAGTCTCGAGGAAATTGTGGCTGGCGCGGGCGGCGCGTGCGGCGGGCCCGCGAAGCGGCTCGGGGTCGCCGTCGCGGTTGCCGACATTCCAGCGCAGGCCACGCTGCCATGTGCCCAGCGCGGCAGCGAACAGCACGTAAACGATCCCGAGCAGCACCGACCAGCCCAGCATCTGCAATTCAGTCGTCATCTCCAACTCTCCCGGCAGGTCCACAACGTCAAGACGCGGCCACGCACGCCACCGGCGGGCCATGGGTGTTGTACGTTGCCAGCCAGCCTATGGATGCACACGGGGCGTTCGCGGAGAAATGGTCCGGCAGCACGCAGGTGCCGGCGCCCCCCGCCCCTGCGGCATGCTTGGGCGGGGCGTCTTCACGGGATGCAGAGCATCGCTGTTCGATGATGCGGCTTTGCCACCCAGGAGGACGATCGATGAACATCAAACCGAGTCTGCTTGCGGTCGCCTGTGCGCTGGCGCTGGCCGCCTGCAGCGACAACTCGTCGTCGCCGACATCGGCGCCGGCCCCGTCCGCCACCACGACTCCGGCGGAGGCCCCGGTGACGATGACGCCCGCCCCGGCGGCTACCGCCGGCAGCATGACCAACGCGCCTGCCGGGTCAGCCATGGACACCAGCAAGGGCACCGCGGTGGTCACCGATTGCGCCACCGAGATCGAGGGTTCGGACGCGATGCAGTACAACGTGTCCTCGATCGTGGTGCCGTCGTCGTGCAAGGACTTCAAGATCACCCTCAAGCACACCGGAACCATGCCGGTTACCGCGATGGGTCATGACGTGGTGATCACCAAACAGTCCGACATGCAGGCGGTGGATGCGGACGGCGTCGCCGCGGGTGCAGCCTCCGGCTACGTCAAGGCCGATGATCCGCGTGTCATCGCGCACACCAGCCTGATCGGTGGCGGCGAGACCACCTCGGTGAGTTTCCCGGTCAGCAAGATCCAGAGCGGTGGCCCGTACGTGTTCTTCTGCAGCTTCCCGGGCCATGCGGCCCTGATGAAGGGCACCATCAGCGTGCAGTGATCTGTCGGCGCCGGGTTCCGTGCGAGCCCGGCGCGCTCAGGTGGCAGGGACTTGCCGTCCGTTCGCGATGGTGGCATCCAGCGTCGCCGCGACCTCGCGTTCCGGCACGGCGCCGACGATCTCCGCGCGGCCGATGCCGCGCCACAGGATCAGGCGCAGCTCGCCGGCCGTGTTCTTCTTGTCGAGTCGCATCCACTGCAGCAGTTGCTCCGTTTCCAGGCCGGGCGGGATCGCCAGCGGCAGGCCGAGTGCGTGCAGCAGGCGTTGCAGTCGCGCGGTGTCGCGCGGCTCGCTCATGCCGGAACGTTCGGACAATTGCGCGGCCAGCAGCATGCCGATCGCCACCGCCTCGCCGTGCAGCAGGCTGGCGTAGTGGCCCGCGGTTTCCAGCGCGTGGCCGAAGGTGTGGCCGAAATTGAGCAGTGCGCGTTCGCCTTGTTCGGTCTCGTCGCGCGCCACCACGCCGGCCTTGTACTGCACCTTGCGCGCGATGGCCTCCAGCACGGTGTCGACGTCGCGTGCGGCCAGCGCGTCGGCGTGCTGTTCCAGCCACGCGAAGAACGCCTCGTCGCCGATCGCCGCGCCCTTGACCACTTCGGCGAGGCCGGCGCGGTACTCGCGCGCGGGCAGGGTGGCGAGCGTGTCGATGTCGGCGATCACCGCGCGCGGCTGGTGGAAGGCGCCGGCCAGGTTCTTGCCCACCGGCAGGTTCACCCCGGTCTTGCCGCCGACCGAGGAGTCGACCATCGCCAGCAAGGTGGTCGGCATCTGGATGAAGTCGATGCCGCGCATCCAGCAGGCGGCACTGAAGCCGGCGAGGTCGCCGACCACGCCGCCGCCCAGTGCGATCACGCAGGCGTCGCGGGTGGCGCCGAGCTGGCCCAGCGCGTCCAGCACGCGGCCGACGTTGGCGAAGCTCTTGTGCACCTCGCCGTCGTCCAGCAGGAACGACGACCAGTGCAAACCCTCCAGCCCCGACTCGACCCGCGGCAGGTACAGCGGCGCCACCGTGGTATTGCTGACCACCAGCGCATGGCGCCCGCGCAGCAACGGGCGCCAGCGCGCGGGATCGTCGAGCAGCCCGCTGCCGATCCATACCGGGTAGCTGCGCAGGCCGAGCGAGACGTTGATGCTGTGCAGGGGCGGCTTGTTCATGCGTGGTGCGGGGGACAGGAAAGAGGGGCGCGTTGCCAGTGCGCATCGATCAGGGCAATGCAGCGCTCGCTGGCGGCGCCGACACTGCCATGGTGGCCGGGCACGGCGAGGTCGGCAAGTTCGCGGTAGATCGGCTCGCGCACGCTGGCCATCGCCTGCAGGCGCGCGAGGCGGTCGGGCACGGCCAGCAGCGGGCGACGATGGTCGCGTTCGAGGCGTTCGAGTTGCTGCTCCACGCTGGCCTGCAGCCACACCACGAAACCGCGCTGGCTCAGCCAGCGGCGGTTGTCGCTCGCCAGCACGGCACCCGCGCCGGTCGCCAGCAGCATGCCGCAGCGCTGGCCCAGCGCTTCCAGCTGCGCGCTCTCGCGCTGGCGGAAGCCGGCTTCGCCCTCGACCTCGAACACGGTGCTCACGTCCACGCCGCAATGCTGCTCGACCTCCTGGTCGAGATCGATGAACGAGAGCCCATAATGCACGGCGAGCCGCCTGCCGACCGAGGTCTTGCCGGCACCGGTCGGACCGACGATGAACAGGTTGCACGACGGATTCATGGCTTGATGCTAACAGGCGCCGGAGGAGGGCTGCGGTGAGCGAAAGGGTACTGCTGGCCGGTTGTGGCGATCTCGGTCTGCGCGTGGCGCAGCAGCTGCGCGGGCGCGGTGACGAGGTATGGGCATTGCGCCGGCACCCGCCTGTGGCAGGGGGCCCGGACATCCGCTGGCTGCAGGCGGACCTCACCCGGCCGGACAGCCTCGCCGCCTTGCCGCGCGCATTCACGCAGCTGGTTTACCTGCCCACGCCGGACCACCGCGACGCGGCAGCCTATCGCGCGACTTTCGTCGACGGGCTGCGCCATCTGCTGGCCGCGCTCGACGATGGCAGGTTGCAGCGTGTGCTGCTGGTTTCCTCCAGCGCGGTGTACGGCGCGCACGACGGCGACTGGGTGGACGAGGACACGCCGCCCGCCCCACCCGGTTTCAACGGCGCCACCTTGCTCGAGGCGGAGCGCTGGCTGGCCGCGCAACCGGTGTGCTCGGTGGTGCTGCGCCTGGCCGGGCTGTACGGGCCGGGGCGAACCCAGCTGTTCGAGCGCCTGCGCGCCGGCACGGTGCAGGTGCCGCGGGCCGCGCCGCACTGGGCCAATCGCATCCATGTGGACGATGCGGCCGCGGCGATCGCGCACTTGCTGGCGCTGCCCGATCCGCAGGCGTGCTATCTCGGCGTGGACGACACGCCGCTGCCGCTCGACGTGCTGCACGATCATCTGGCGCGACTGCTCGGCGTACCCCCGCCGGCCGCCGGCGCGCCGCCGCCGGGCATCGGCAGCAAGCGGCTGAGCAATGCGCGGCTGCGCGCCAGCGGCTTCGCGCCGCGCTGGCCGGATGCGCGCCTCGGCTACGCCGCGCTGCTCGACAGCTGATCTTCGTTCCACCCGCCATCCAGGAGAGCGCCATGACTGCATCCATCCCGCATCACCAGGTCAGCACCGGCAACGACATCCCCGGTTGCCGCATCGTGCGCTCGTTCGGCATCGTGCGCGGCATTACCGTGCGTTCGCGCAGCGTGGTCGGCAACCTCGGCGCCGCGCTGCAGACCATCGTCGGCGGCAATATCTCCATCTACACGGAACTGTGCGAGAAGGCGCGCGAGGAAGCCTTCGAACTGATGCTGCAGCATGCCGCCGCGATGGGCGCCAACGCCGTGGTGGCGATGCGCTACGACGCCAACGACGTGGCCCAGGGCGTCACCGAAGTGCTGGCCTATGGCACCGCCGTGCAGGTGCAGCCCGCCTGAATGCATGACGCGGTGCGGCTTGTGCCGCGTCGTGCGTGCGGGCCAGACTCGGGCTTCGGGACAGGGAGCGCCGCGTGCCGCTTGCACGCCCGGACGGGAGGTTCACGCCATGTCAGTAGCCAAGGTCATCGAGATCAACGCGTCGTCGAAGCAGGGCATCGAGGATGCCGTGCAGCACGGGTTGCGCAAGGCCGGGGAATCGGTGAAGAAGATCAAGGGAGCCTGGATCAACGAGATCAAGGTGGTCACCGCCGACGACGGCAGCGTCACCGAGTGGCGCGTCAACATGAAGGTCAACTTCGTCGTCGACTGAGGGCGCGCGGCGTCAGGGCGGCGCCTCGACGCTGCCCTGTCAGCCGTGCGTGAGGCCGGTCACGTGGCGGTCGTCGTCGTACTCCACCACCGTGTCGGCCAGCGCCGGCAGCGTCGCCAATGCGTGGCGGCTGAGGCGTTCGAAGTGCATCAGGAAGCGGCCCATGCTGGCCGCGTCCATCGCCAGCGGGGCGTGGCGTGCGACCAGTTCCTCCTCCTGCTCGCCGCGCCAGCGGCGCACGATGTCCCAGTTCGGTGCCTGCAGCACGATCAGCGCGTCGAACTTGCGCCATAGCGGCTGGTAGCCGCGCAACTGCTTGTTGACCCAGCGCCGCCAGGCGCCGTCCGGATCCTCGTCGCGTTCCAGTGCATTGATCGGCCGGGCCAGCGCCGTCAGCGGCTGCGGCCGGATGCCCAGCGCCCAACCTTCCACGATCACCAGCGCGGGTCGCTTGGTGATCCGCGGCCAGCGCGAGGGCGGCAGGCGCGTGTCGCGGCCCTTGTCGAAGCGCGGATGGGTCACCGCCAGCCGGGCGGAGGCGTGCGGCACCGCCGCCAGCACCGACAGCAGCAGCTCGATCTCGTGGGTGCCCGGCACGCCGCGCGAACGCAGCAGCGGGTGCACGTCGCGCGCCAGCGCCTCGCGCTCGCTGCGGGCGTAGTAGAAATCGTCCAGCGAGAGCACCTCGGTGTCCCAGCCGCGCGCCTTGGCCTGCGCCTTCATGACTCGCGCCAGGGTGCTCTTGCCGCTGCCCTGCAGGCCCGACAGGCCCAGGATGTAGGGCCTGCGCGAGCGCGCAATGCGCCCGGCGTACTGGTCCAGAAGGTGTCCGGCCAGCGCCTCGTTCTGCTGCTGCGCCAGCGACATCATCGGCGGCGACTCCCGGCCTGGCCCGGGCCGGCACGACGGCAGGCTGGCGCATGGCCATTGCCGCCATTTTCACCTTGCGTGGAGAAGCATCGCGCCGTTGCCGCCGGGGGCGGGATGCGGGGTGCGGGGATCATTGCACTATCATCGGACAGTTTCATTCGCTCCATGATGGCGCGCTTTGGCCACGACGCAAAAGGGAAGTTTCACACATCATGCTCAAACCTGAAATCCTGGACACTTTCATCCGGCTGCTGGACGAGGCCAAGGCCAGCGGCGACCCCGAACCCACGGCGATGAACCTGGCCACCGCGGAAAGCGCCGGCCGGGTCGCCTCGCGCATCGTGCTCCTGAAGGGCGTCGACGAGCGCGGCTTTCGCTTTTTCAGCAACTACCAGAGCGACAAGGGCGGCCAATTGGAGGCGCACGCGCAGGTCGCGCTGTGCTTCCACTGGAAACACGTGCGCCAGGGCGTGCAGGTGCGCGTCGAGGGAGTCGCGCGGAAACTGCAGGAGGAGGAGTCCGACGCCTACTTCGCCAGCCGCCCGCGCGGCAGCCAGATCGGCGCCTGGGCCTCGCTGCAGTCGCAGACCCTGCCCGACCGCGAGACCTTCGAGCGGCGCGTGCAGCACTACGAGGAGGAGTTCGCCGGGCGCAACGTCAGCCGGCCGCCGCACTGGGGCGGTTACCTGGTGGAGCCGGACATGATCGAGTTCTGGTATGGCGCCGAGTTCCGCCTGCACGAGCGCGTGCGCTGGAGCCGCCACGGGCAGACCTGGACGTCCCGGATGCTGTACCCGTGAGCGCGTCGGCGGTGGTGGTGGCGCAGCGCGAGTTCGTGGTCGACACCCGCGGCCGCGGCTTCCACGACATCACCGCCGAAGTCGCCGATGCGGTCGCGGCCAGCGCGGTGCGCATCGGCACCGCGCTGGTGTTCACGCCGCACACCAGTTGCTCGCTGCTGCTCGGCGAGAATGCCGACCCCGCCGTGCGCGCCGACCTCGAGCGCTGGTTCGCCCGCGCGGTGCCGGACGGCGATCCGCTCTTCCGGCATGACGCCGAAGGCCCCGACGACATGCCCGCGCACGTGCGCTCGATCCTCACCGGGGTCAGCCTCGGCGTGCCAGTGCGCAACGCCGCGCCGACGCTCGGCACCTGGCAGGGCATCTACCTGTGGGAACACCGCCACGCCGCGCACCGGCGCCGGGTGGTGGTGACCGTGACGGGCATGCCGACGGACTGATCTCGCTCAGAGCAGCCGCATCAGTTCCTTCATCAGCGGCAACCGGCGCACGCGCACGGCGCTGGCGCGGAACACGGCATTGGCCAGCGCGGGCGCGACGCTGGGCATCGCCAGGAAGCTCGCGCCACTGGGGTCGCGGTCGCCGGGCACGGTGATCACTTCCACCTCGCGCGGCAGCTCGGTCATGGTGGCCAGCAGGTAATCCTTGTAGCCGTGCTGCTGGACCTGGCCATCCTTGAAGGTGATCGCCGGGTGCAGCGCGAGCGACAAGGCGTCCAGCGTGGCGCCGGCGATCTGTCCTTCCAGGCCCAGCGGATTCACCACGCGACCCACGTCGACGGCGCACGCCACACGGCGGACCACCAGCGTCTGGCCTTGCAGAGCGACCTCGATGGCATGCGCCACGTAGGCGCCGTCGACGTGCCAGCAGGCGAGGCCCAGGCCGTTGATGCTGTGCAGCCAGTTCTTCCACACGATGCGGTCGGCGACCAGTTGCAGCACGTTGCGAAGGCGGCCGACGTCGAGCACGGCGTCGCCGCCCAACGGCAGCTGGCGCGGTTCGCCGAGGATGCGCAGCCGCGTCTTCAGCGGATCTTCGCGCAGCTGGTGGGCGATCTCGTCGATGAAGCTTTCCACCGCGAACGCGTTGCTGAGATGCGGCATGCCGCGGAACGGTCCCCGCGGCATCGCCGAGGCCTGCGCGTACCAGTCGCTGCGGTAGTTCGGCACCAGGCCGGCGGGCAACTGGTCGGCGCGCAGCTCGGAGCGCCACAGTCGATCTTCCGGCACGCCGCGCAGGCTCGCCGCCGAGGCGCTGACCATGCGCTGGTTCCAGCCGATCAGCCGGCGCTTGCGGTCGACGACGGCGTTTAGCTGGTGCACGCAGCCGGAGCGGTAGAAGTCGTGGCTGAAATCCTCGTCGCGGGTCCACAGCAGGCGTATCGGCTTGCCGACCGCCTGCGCCAGGATCACCGCCTCGGCGACGAAATCGTGGTCCAGCCGGCGACCGTAACCGCCGCCCACGCGCGGCACGCGGATGTCGATCTGCGCCGGCTGCAGCCCGGTCAGGCGCTGCACCACCGCCCAGGCTTTCTGCGGCGCCTGGGTCGGCACCACCAGGCTGGCGCGATCCTTGTCCAGCCGCACCAGGCAGTTCATCGGCTCGGCGGTGGCGTGCGCCAGCCACGGCTGCACGTAGGTGGCCTGCAGGCGGCGCGCGGCTTTCTTGCCGGCGGCGTCGACGTCGCCGTCGTCGCGCACGCGCGTGGTCGGCGCATCGGTGCCGGCGAGCGTGGCCAGCGCCTGTTGCTCCAGCGCGCTGCTGCTTTCGCCGCCGCCTGCGCCGGGCTTCCATTCGAGCTTGAGCTTGGCGCGGCCCCGCAGCGCAGCCCAGGTGTCGGTGGCCAGCACGGCGACGGCCGGGGCGATCACCGTCATGCCGCGCGGCTGGCCCGGCTCGGGCTTGAGCTGGATCACCTTGACCACGCCGGGCTGCGCCAGCGCGTCGCCGGTGTCGATGCGCGCCAGCGTGCCGTCCGGCCACGGGCAGTGCACCAGCACGGCGACCAGTGCATCGCCGAGATGCTCGTCGATCGCGTAGCGCGCCTGGCCGGTGACGATGGCATGCGCGTCCACGTCGCCGGCGGGCCGGCCGATCAGCTGGTAGCTGCTGGCGGCCTTCACCGGTGGCGCCTGCGTGGGCAGCGCGACCTGGCTGGCGTCGGCGGCGAGACTGCCGTAGGTGGCCCGGCGCCCGTCGGGCGCGATCACGGTGCCCGCATCGCAGCGCAGCCGGCTGGCGGAAACGCCGAGCCGTCGCGCCGCCGCCTGCAACAGCAGCCAGCGCGCCAGAGCGCCGACCTGGCGCAGGTCGCGCCACGCGGCCGGGATGGAATTGCCGGTACCGCCCACCTGGTGGCCGTAGGTCCACTTCGGCCGGCCGTTGTCATTGCTGACGCCCAGCCCCAACGCAACCACGCGGACCCGCTCCCAGTCGGCGTCGAGTTCGTCGGCGATGATCCGCGGCAAGGCCGTGGCCACGCCGGTGCCGGTATCCGGGTCGCGCGCACCGATCAGCACCAGGCCGTCGGCGTCGATGCGCACATAGGCGCCGAGGTCGTGGAAATCGTTGCCGAGCAGCGCTGGCGGCAACGGAGCGTCGGCGGCGTCGGCCAGGCGGATGCCGACCACCAGCGCACCGGCGGTGCCGGCCAGCACCTGCAGGAATCGACGGCGATCGAGGCGGATCGTGGAGTTGCCGCCCTCGCTGCTCACGACTGGCCCGCCTTGCCGGCCGCCGCCCGCTTGATCGCGCGGCGCACGCGGGTCTGGCAGCCGCAGCGGCACAGATTGGGCAACTGGTCGATGTCGTCGTCGCTCGGCTTGGGCTTGCGCCGCAGCAGCGCCACGCCGGCGATCAGCCAGCCCGGCGTGCAGTAGCCGCAGCCGATCGCGTCCTCGTCGATGAAGGCCTGCTGCAGCGGATGCAGGCTGTCGTCGCCGCCGGCCAGCCCCTCCACCGTGGTGATCGACTTGCCGGCCAGCGTCTGCATCGGCGCCGTGACCGCGGAAACCGCCGCGTCCGCCACCAGCACGAGGTCGGCGCCGTTCTCGCCGTGCGCGCCGCCGTACTTGGTGCCGGTCAGCCGCAACACGTCGCGCAGGTACCACAGCAGCGGCATCTGCGGGTCGCCGGTGTGCCGGTAATGCTCGCCGTTGATCTGCACATCGATGCCCTCGCGCGCCTTCTCCGGCACGATGGCGCTGGCCGGTTCGGCCGGCAGGATGTGGGATTGGAGCATCGGGACTTCTCCGCGGATCGTCTGCCTATTGTGGCATTGCCGTGTGGCCGCAGCAGCCCCGCAGCCACATGCCGTTCATCGTCGACGGCGGCGAGCGGTGCGCCGGGCCGGCGTCACGCGCCGCGGTGCTGCTCGCCCAGGCGGCGCCAGATGCCGTACACCGGGATGCCCGCAGCCATGATCAGCAGGCCCATGCCCGCGTTGCGCGGGTTGTCGAGCAGGGTGGCCACCACCACCGCGCCAACCGTCGCGATGAACAGCCACGGCAGCCACGGGTAGCCGGGCACGCGGAAGCCGGGGTTGGCTGGATCGTGCCGGCGATACCAGAACAGCGTGGCCACGCCCACCGCGCAGGCCAGCCAGTCGCCGAAGGTGGCGTAGTCCAGCAACTGGCCGTAGCCGCCCGAAAGGGCCAGCACGATGGCCCAGCCGGTCAGCAGCAGCAGCGCGGTGTTCGGCGTGCGCCAGCGCGGATGCAGCCGCGCCACCGCGCGGAAGAACAGCCCGTCCTCGCCCATCACCTGCAGCACCCGCGCACCGGCAACCAGGGTGATATTGCAGAAGCCGAGGGTGGAGATCGCCACGCCCAGCGCGATCACCTTCGCGCCGACCGGGCCGGCCACCTGCTGCATCACGTCCGCCGCCGGCGCACTGCTGGCGGCGAGCCCGGCGTGACCGAGCACGGCGAGGTAGGCCACGTTGACCAGCGCGTAGGCGCCGATCACCAGCAGCATGCCCAGGGTCAGCGCGCGCGGCAGCGTGCGCTGCGGGTCGCGCACTTCGCCGGCCAGGTTGTTGAGGTAGGTGAAGCCGGAGTACGCGAACAGCACCGGCAGCGCCGCGCTGATGAAGCCGACGCCGTGGCGCGCCGGATCGGCGGCCAGCACCTGGCCGTGGCCGGCGCCGGCGAGGAACAGGCCGCACACCACCAGCACCGCCACCGCCAGCAGCTTGAGCAGGGCGAACAGGTTCTGGATCTGCGCGCCGAGGCGGATGCCGAACAGGTTGATGCCGCCGACGAAGACCAGCGCGCCGACGGTCAGCGGCAGCGCCCAGGCCGGCGGCAGCCCGAACAGCGAAGCGGCGTAGCTGGCGAAGATCGTCGCCACCGCCGCGCTGGAGCCGGAGTAGATCACCAGCAGCATGGTCCAGCCGAACAGGAAGCCGGCCAGCGGCCCGAACGCCTCGCGCAGGTAGACGTAGGTGCCGCCCGCGTGCGGCCGGCGCGCGCCGAGCTCGGCGTAGCACAGCGCGCCGATCAGGGTGAGCACGCCGGCGGCCACACACATCAGCAGCAGCGCCAGCCCCGACTCGGTGCGCTGCGCCACGATGCCGGGGTTGAGGAAGATCCCGCCGCCGATGATGCCGCCGACCACGATCAGGGCGGCGTCCCATGGGCGCAGGCTGCGCAGGTAGCTGCCGGAGGGATGGGCTGAGGGCATCGGTCGGGTCATGTGGATGGCGGCGCGACAGCATGGCGGCGCGCCGCGCGTTCGGCAAGGCGGCGATGATCAGTCCGCGGCCGGAAACAGCAGTTCGCCGCGCACGCCGATGACGCAGGCTCCGCCGATGGTGACGGCGCCGGTGGCTGCGTCGCGCGCCACATCGACCAGGCCGTCGCGACCCACCTCGCGCCCCTGGCTGGCGCGATAGTTCAGGCCATGGCCGTCACGATCGCCGCGCGCGCCGAGCCAGGCCATGATCGCCGCATTGGCGCTGCCGGTGACCGGGTCCTCCGGGATGCCGTCGGCGGGACAGAAGGCGCGCACCGCCATGGCCGCGACACCGGAACGTTCATGCCCGAACACACTGACGCCGACCGCGTCGTGCCGGAGGCACAGCGCCGCCAGCGCCGCCATGTCCGGCAGCAGCGCGCGCACCGGTGCCGCCTCGCCCAGGTTGCACAGGATCCAGTGCGGTCCGTTGTCGACCAGGACGACGTCGTCGCGCGCAAGTTCCACCCGCAATGCAGATGCGAGCTGCGCGCGCAGGGCATCATCGATCTCGCCCAACCGGGCCGGCGGCGCCTGCACGTGGATGATCCGTGTCGGGCCGTCGCCGACCACCTGCACCGGCAGCAGGCCGGCCTCGCACTGCTGGGTCAGTCTGCGCTTGCCGGCATCGACCAGCCCCGCCTCGATCGCTGCATACGCGCTGCCCACACTGGGGTGGCCGGCGAACGGCAACTCCTGGCGCGGCGTGAAGATGCGCACGCGGTAGTCTGCCTGCGGCTCGGTAGGCGGCAGCAGGAAACTGGTTTCGGAGAGGTTGGTCCAGCGCGCGATGCGCTGCATCGCTGCGCCATCCAGCCCCTCGGCGTCCACCACGACGGCCAGCGGGTTGCCGTTGAGCAGGCGGTCGGCGAAAACGTCCAGTTGCAGGAAACGGCGTGCTGGCATGGCGGTTCCGGGGGAGGGAGTCGCCGGAAGATCGCATTGATGGCGTTCGCCGACAAGCCGGCGAACCGGCCCGCGCATTCGGCGCGGGCCGGGGCGTTCGCTCAGAAGCCCACGCGCAGGAACGTGTCGAAATTGGCCACGTCCAGGGTGCCGATGCCGGCGCCCGGGTTGTAACGGCCATTGCCGGCGTAGAACCAGTTGTCGCCGGCACTGATGCGGTTGAACGCCGACCACTTGCCGTAGCCGAAGAGGTTCTGCAGCAGGTACATGTGCGGGTTCCACAGGCCGATGCGATGGCCCGTGCTCTGCCGCAACAGCGCGGTGATGCCGTTCAACTGCGGTGCGACGAAGCTGGTGCCGCCGGAGCTGTACAGGCCGCCCTGGAACACCAGCAGGTAGCCGGTTTCCGGATCCGCGTTGAGCGAGATGTCCGGCAGGTTGCGACCCTTGAAGTTGCCGGGCAGCTTCAGGTAGGTGTACGGGCCGGTGGCCGGATCGTTGTAGGTCAGCTCCTGGTTTTTCTCGCTGCGCTCCATGCCGCTGGTGAAGAGCTGGTACATCGGCTGGCGCCAGTAGACGCTGACGCCACCGCCGCCGCCGACCGAGAACACATAGTCACGGCTGGGCACGAACGGCAGCAGGTAATCCCAGCCCCACACGCTCTCCTGGTCGATCGACAGCACCACCTGGCCGGAGGAGTTGACGAACTTCACCGGCACCGTGGTGCCGCCGGCAGCGGTGATGTACGGATCAGACGCCGGGGCATCGACGGTGAGCGGTGCGCTGAACTCGCCCGGTCCGTCGCCGGCGCCGAGGGCGCGTACCGTGTCGTAGGCGCCGGAGTCGCCGCTGGCGGCGAACATCGACTGCCCCTGCGCGGCTGCTTCCAGGAAAATCTGGTGATAGGCACGCAGGTCGCCGACGTCGGTGGTGTCGGTGTTGCGCGCGCCGTCCACGTTCAGCGCCGCGAAGTTGAAGATCTCGCCCAGGCCCCAACTGGCCGAGATGCTGTCCGCCCGGTTGTCGGAGACCGCGCGGGCGAACGCGTCGACGAAGCCGGAGCCGGCGTTCGGCGCGTCGTAGACGATGATGTTGGCCTGCGGCGCCAGCCCGCCGGCCTGCTGCACGTCGAGCGTGGTCTCGTCCGCGCCGTTGGTGCCGCCGCCGCCATCGACATGCACCTGGGTGATGCGGTTCGGCTTGGTGTCGAGCCCGATCGCGGTCCAGTAATCCTCCGCGTCAGACGGGTCGAAGGTGGCCAGGGTGACGATCGCCAGGGTCGAACCCTTGCCGGTGATGCCGCGCCGGTACAGCGGGTTGATGTTGTACAGGTTGGCCACGTCGCCCACGGTGTACTGGCCAGGCACCCCGGTGGCGGTGGGGTTGCCGGTCGCTGCCGCACGTGCCTGCGCCGACAGCGTGGTCGGCGGGTTGGCCAGCCGCAGGTTGGTCACCGGCAGCTTCGACGTGTGGTGCGGCACGTAATGCCACTCGTTGCTGAGGCCGCTGGCCAGGATCACGTTGTCGCCCAGGCCGACCGGCATCACCAGCGGACGCGCCGGGCGATGGAAGCGCTGGCCCGTCTTGCGCGACACGTAGTTGTGCACCGGCGTGCCGAACAGCTGGCTGAACTGGCCGATCGTGCCGCGCACACTGATTACCAGGTGGTTGTCCAGCAGCTCGCCCTGCAGCCCATGCTGGCTCAGGTAGCCCTGCACTTTGGCGATTTGCGCATCGGTGGCGCCGTAGCGCTCGGCGAACTGCGCCGTGGTGAGGAACTTCTGGAAGTTCGCGCTGCCGGGCGTGGCGGTCTGACGAACGTAGTTTTCAAGCTCGGCCTCGTGGCGCAATCGCAGCACGAGGCTGACGGTGACGCTCTGGTCGGTGGGTGCCAGGCCCTGGTCGGTGACGGCCTGCAAACCCGCGGCGGAGACCGAGGTGGCCACACCGGCCAGCATGGCCGCGAGGCTGATGGCGAGAACTTTCCTGCGCAATTTGAAGTGCATGAGTGCTTCTCCCTGGAGTGGACAGGGCTGGCTGGAAAGCGGGTGCACTTTCGGCAGGCAACGAACGGAAGGTGGCGGCGCTTTGAAGCTCAGCCCTGCGTTTCACGTGCGAATTGCAACTTCCCCAGCGACGTCGTCAGTTCCCCCTGACGACCGGCGTTGCGCCGCTCGCGCGAGATTAGTACCAAGTGCCTGCCGAGATAAAGAAGCCCGGGTGCCTTCGTCCGCAGGCCGGCCTGCACTGCGTCCGGCCGGGTTTTGCCGCCGGTGGCCGGTGCGGCACAATGGCGGTTTTCCCGGTCTGCCCACAGCGAATCCATGGCCTCCATCAAGCAAGAAGACCTGATCCAGTCCGTCGCCGACGCGCTGCAGTACATCAGCTACTACCACCCGGTCGACTACATCAAGAGCCTCGCCGCCGCGTACGAGCGCGAGGAATCGCCCGCCGCGAAAGACGCCATGGCGCAGATCCTGATCAACTCGCGCATGGCCGCCGAAGGCCACCGGCCGCTGTGCCAGGACACCGGCATCGTCACCGTGTTCCTGAAAGTCGGCATGAACGTGCGCTGGGACGACGCCACCATGAGCCTGGAGGACATGGCCAACGAGGGCGTGCGCCGCGCCTACCTGGACCCGGACAACAAGCTGCGCGCCAGCGTGCTGGCCGACCCCGCCGGCAAGCGCATCAACACGAAGGACAACACGCCATCGGTGGTCAACATGACGATCGTGCCCGGCGACACCGTCGAGGTGATCGTGGCGGCGAAGGGCGGCGGCTCCGAGGCGAAATCGAAATTCGCCATGCTCAACCCGTCCGACTCGATCGTCGACTGGGTGCTCAAGACGGTGCCCACGATGGGCGCCGGCTGGTGCCCGCCGGGCATGCTCGGCATCGGCATCGGCGGCACCGCCGAGAAGGCGATGCTGATGGCGAAGGAGGCGCTGATGGAGTCGATCGACATCCAGGAACTGATCGCGCGCGGTCCGGCCAATCGCGCCGAGGAACTGCGCATCGAGCTGTTCGAGAAGGTCAACGCGCTGGGCATCGGCGCGCAGGGGCTGGGCGGCCTTACCACCGTGCTCGACGTCAAGGTGAAGGATTTCCCCACCCACGCGGCGAACCTGCCGGTGGCGCTGATCCCGAACTGCGCCGCCACCCGCCACGCGCACTTCGTGCTGGACGGCTCCGGTCCGGTGATGCTCGATCCGCCGTCGCTGGAAGACTGGCCCAAGCTCACCTACGACGCATCGAAAGGCCGCCGGGTGAACCTCGACACGGTGACGCGCGAGGAAGTGGCAAGCTGGAAGCCGGGCGAGACGCTGCTGCTCAACGGCAAGCTGCTCACCGGCCGCGACGCCGCGCACAAGCGCATGGTCGAGATGCTCAACCGGGGCGAGCCGCTGCCGGTGGATTTCAGCGGCCGCTTCATCTACTACGTCGGCCCGGTCGATCCGGTGCGCGAGGAAGTGGTCGGCCCGGCCGGCCCCACCACCGCCACGCGCATGGACAAGTTCACCGAACAGGTACTGGCGCAGACCGGCCTGCTCGGCATGGTCGGAAAGGCCGAGCGCGGCCCCGCCGCGATCGAGGCGATCAGGAAGCACCGCTCGGTGTACCTGATGGCGGTGGGCGGCGCCGCGTACCTGGTCTCCAAGGCGATCAAGGCCTCGCGCGTGGTCGGCTTCGCCGACCTGGGCATGGAAGCGATCTACGAATTCACCGTCGAGGACATGCCGGTGACCGTGGCCGTCGACTCGGGCGGCAGCTCGGTGCACCAGACCGGTCCGCGCGAGTGGCAGGCGAGGATCGGCAAGATCCCCGTCTTCATGCAGTAAAGGCAGTGCGCGACCGCACGCGTTTGCCTCCTTCCCCCTCCGGGGGAGGATTGAGGAGAGGGAGTTTCAGGATCACCTCAGCTCTCCATCGAAAACCCGAACACCCCGCAGGGCGGGCACTGCCCGCCGCCCCGCACGAGGCAAAGGAAGGGCCGGAGGGTACTGCCCGCATACGGCAAACAGCAGTCTAGACGTCCAAACGAGTCGTCCTCGAAAAACCATTTGCAATTCCAATGCCGCAGCGCAACACTGACTGAACAACCATCCCCTGACAGCGAACCCCCGTGACCTCGCCAACCTCCGCGCCGCTGCCCGCCGACGCTCCCTGGATCGTGATGAAGTTCGGCGGCACCAGCGTCGCCACGCTTCCTCGCTGGCAGAACATCCGTGAGCTGGTCGCCAGCCGCCGCGCCGAAGGCGCGCGCGTGCTGGTCGTCGTTTCCGCGCTGACTGGCATCACCGACGCGCTGAAACAACTGTGCGGCGAGGGCGGGCAGGACAAGCGCAAGGCGGCGGCCGGCGCGATCGCGCAACGCCACTACGACCTGCTGGAGCACATGCAGCTGGCGTTGCCGGACACGCTCGGCGAGCGGCTGGGCGAGCTGGCGCGGCTGGCCGAGGACGGCCCCGCGGCGCGCGGCGAGCTGGCCTGGCAGGCGCAGGTGCAGGCGCACGGCGAGCTGATGTCCAGCGCGCTCGGCGCGGCGTTCCTCAGCCACAGCGGCCTGCCCACGCAGTGGCTGGACGCGCGCGACTGCCTGGCGGCGGTGGCGCTGCCGAACCAGAACGAGCGCACCCGGCTGCTGTCGGCAATGGTCGAGGCGAAGCCCGATCCGGCGCTGGCGGCGCGGCTGGCCGCGCTGGGCGAGGTGTTCATCACCCAGGGCTTCATTGCGCGCGAGACGCATGGCCGCACCGTGCTGCTCGGCCGCGGCGGCTCGGATACCTCGGCCGCCTATTTCGGCGCATTGCTGAAGGCGCAGCGGGTGGAGATATGGACCGACGTGGCCGGCATGTTCACCGCCAACCCGCGCCAGGTGCCGGGCGCCCGCCTGCTGCAGCGGCTGGATTACGAGGAGGCGCAGGAAATCGCCTCGACCGGCGCCAAGGTGCTGCATCCGCGCTGCCTGTCGCCGCTGCGCGAGCCGCGTGTGCCGCTGCTGATCAAGGACACCAACCGGCCCGAACTCGACGGCACCGTGATCGGCCCGGAGGTGCGCGCGCATGCACCCAGCGTCAAGGCGATCAGCGCGCGCAAGGGCATCACCCTGGTCTCGATGGAGTCGGTCGGCATGTGGCAACAGGTCGGCTTCCTCGCCGACGTGTTCGCGCATTTCAAGCAGCACGGCCTGTCGGTGGACCTGATCGGTTCGGCCGAGACCAACGTCACCGTGTCGCTCGATCCCACCGAGAACCTGCTCGACTCCGACGCGATCGCCGCGCTGGCCAGCGACCTGGCCAAGGTGTGCCGGGTCAAGGTGATCGCGCCGTGCGCGGCGATCACCCTGGTCGGCCGCGGCATGCGCTCGCTGCTGCACACCTTGTCCGGCGTGCTGGCCGAGTTCGGCCAGCTGCGCGTGCACATGATTTCGCAGTCGTCGAACAACCTGAACCTGACGTTCGTGGTGGACGAGGAAGTGGTTGATGCGCTGCTGCCGCATCTGCACGACTTGCTGATTGGCGCCGGCGCCCTGCGCACGGACGACAGCGCGCTGTTCGGCCCCAGCTGGCAGATGCTGTATGGCGGCGGCGAAATCGTTCCCGCCGTGCCGGCATGGTGGCGCCAGGCGCAGCGTCCGCGCCTGCTGGAACTGGCCGCCGAAGCCACGCCGCGCTACGTCTACCACCTGCCCACGGTGCGCCAGCAGGCGCGCGAGCTGAAATCGCTGGCGGCGGTGGATCGGCTGCACTACGCGGTGAAGGCGAACACGCATCCGGCGATCCTGCGCGCGCTGGCGGCGGAGGGCTTCGCGTTCGAGTGCGTGTCGCCGGGTGAACTGAAAGCGGTCGCCGCGGTGGTGGCGGAATCGGTGCCGCTGCTGTTCACGCCGAACTTCGCGCCGCGCGAGGATTACGTCCATGCGCTGGGCACCCGCGCCAGCGTCACGCTGGACGCGTTGCATCCGCTGCAGCACTGGGGCGAGCTGTTCCGCGGTCGCGAGATCGTGTTGCGGGTCGACCTGGGCCGCGGCCTGGGCCACCACGAAAAAGTGCGTACCGGTGGCAGCGCCAGCAAGTTCGGCCTGCCGCTGGATCAGTTGCCGACATTCCTGCAGCTGGCCGATGCGCATGGCGTGGCCGTGCGCGGCCTGCACGCGCATCTTGGCTCGGGCGTGCTCGACGCCGCGCATTGGGGCGAGGTGTATGCGCAGTTGGCCAGCCTGGCCGAGCGCATCGCCAGCGTGGTGTTCCTCAACATCGGCGGTGGCCTCGGCGTGCCGGCGCACCCGGGCGAGGCGCCGCTGGACATCGCTGCGCTCGACCGTGCGCTGCGTGAGGTCAAGGCGGTCTATCCGCAATACCAGCTGTGGATGGAGCCGGGCCGTTACCTGGTCGCCGACGCCGGCGTGCTGCTGACGCGGGTGACCCAGCTGAAGGACAAGGGCGGCTTCCGCTACCTCGGCGTGGACACCGGCATGAACAGCCTGATCCGCCCCGCGCTGTACGACGCCTGGCACAAGATCGTCAACCTCACCCGGCTTGGCGAACCGGCCACCGCGCTTTACCAGGTGGTCGGCCCGATCTGCGAGTCGGGCGACGTGCTGGGCACCGACCGCCGACTGCAGGAGGCGGCCGAGGGCGACGTGATCCTGATCGCGCAGGCCGGTGCCTACGGCAAGGTGATGTCCTCGCATTACAACCTGCGCGACGAGGCCGACGAGGTGGTGATCGACGACTGATCCGGAGCGCGCCTGTCCCGCTCTTTGGCCGGCGAAAGCCATCGAACGGGCACCGCCTGAAGCTAGAATCAGCCTGTTCGCTCCCGACGATGCGGGCGATGGAGAAAGATGTGAGCAACACGATGCAACCGCGCCTCACCCGGGTCTTCCGCTTCGTGCGTGCGAGCTACACCGACGGCGTGGCCGAGCTGGCGTATGCGTTCGACGACGGCGAGGAACTGGTCGAGACGATCCGCTTTCCGCAGGCGCCGGCGGTTCCCGCCGAGCGGCGCGCGGCGTTCGATGCGGCGCTGAAACTGCTGCACCTGGTCGCCGGCGTCAGCTACTACAAGGCCGGCGTGCCGCCGAAGATCGAGCTGGCCGATGGTCCGCTCGACGATGCCACCGCCGAACTGCTGGAACAGCTGTACCTGCACGGGCTGGCCGAGTTCGCCTATCGCAACGGGCTGGACCTGCGCGGGCGGATCAACTTCCCGCGTGGCGGCAGCACGCCCACGGTCGGCGCGCTGGAGTTGCCCAAACGCACCCTGGTGCCGATCGGCGGCGGCAAGGATTCGCTGGTGGCGGTGGAGGCGATCAAGTCCATCGGCGGCGAGGCGACTGCGGCATGGGTCGGCAGCTCCGCGCTGATCGCCGGCTGCGCCGAGCGGACTGGCCTGCCCACCTTGAACATCCAACGCGAACTGGCGCCGGGCCTGTTCGAGCTGAACCGGCTCGGCGCGTGGAACGGGCACATCCCGGTGACCGCGGTGAACTCGGCGATCCTCGCCGTGGCTGCGGTCCTGTACGGCTACGATTCGATCGCGTTCGCCAACGAGCGTTCGGCCTCCGCCGCCACGCTGGAGTACGACGGCCAGCAGGTGAACCATCAGTGGAGCAAGAGCCTCGCGTTCGAGACGCTGCTGGGTGACTGGTTGCATACCCACGTGGCCGCCGACCTCGACTACTGCTCGCTGCTGCGGCCGTACTCGGAGCTGGCGATCACCCGCGCGTTCGCGAAACTGACGCCGTACTTCGATGTGTTCTCCAGTTGCAACCGCAACTTCAGGCTGCTCGGCCCGAAGCCGGTGGACCGCTGGTGCGGGCAGTGCCCGAAATGCCACTTCGTGTTCCTCGCGCTGGCGCCGTTCCTGCCCAAGCCGCGGCTGCTGGCGATCTTCGGCCGCAACCTGCTGGATGACGAAAACCAGGCCGCCGGCTTCGACGCGCTGCTGGAATACCGGGACCACAAGCCGTTCGAGTGCGTGGGCGAGGGCGCCGAGGCGCGCGCGGCGATGCATGCGCTGAGCCAGCGGCCGGAGTGGCAGGAAGATGCGCTGGTCGAACGCTTCCGCAGCGAAATCCTGCCGCAGCTCGACGCAACGCAGCTGGCGCTGGAGCCGTGGCTGCAGCCGTCGCCCGAACACCGCGTGCCGGCACGCCTGCAGGCGGCGCTGGCGGCGATCGGTTGATGCGCTTCGACGAGCTTCGCGATCGCCGCGTGGCGATCTGGGGTTTCGGCCGCGAAGGCCATGCGGTGATCAAGGCGCTGCGTTCGCGGCTGCCGACGCAGGCACTGACCTTGTTCTGCAGCGCCGCCGAAGTCGAGGCGGCGCGTGCGTTCGACGCGGCGCTGGACATCATCGTCGGCGAGCCGGATGCGGTGGCGCTGGCCCGCTTCGACGTGGTGGTGAAGTCGCCCGGCATCTCCGCCTACAAGCCGGCGTTGCTGGCCGCGCAGGCGCAGGGCACGCGGTTCACTTCCGGTACCGCGCTTTGGTTTGGCGAGCATCCGGATGCGCGCGTGATCGCGGTCACCGGCACCAAGGGCAAGAGCACCACCAGCGCGCTGCTCGCGCACCTGGCGCGCGCACTCGGCGTGCGCACCGCACTGGCCGGCAACATCGGCCTGCCGTTGCCGGAGCTGCTCGACCAGCACGCGGACCTGTGGGTGATCGAACTGTCCAGCTTCCAGACCGGCGAAGCCGGTCCGCTGGAACTGGGCGTGGTCACCAGCCTGTACGAGGAACACCTGGACTGGCACGGCTCGCGCGAGCGCTACGTGGCCGACAAACTGAAGCTGGCCGACGTGTCGCGCACGCTGCTGGTCAACGGCCTGCAGCCGAATCTGCTGCAGTACACCGCCGCGCATCCGCGTCGCCTGGTGTTCGGCACGCCGGAAGGCTGGCACGTGCGCGATGGCATGGTCTGCCGCGGTGCGCAGCCGGTATTCGACAGCGTCGCGCTGGCGGCGCCCGGCCTGCACAACGCGCTCAACGCCTGCGCCGCGCTGGCCGCGCTGGAAACGATCGGCATGGACGCGCTCGCCGCCGCGCCGGCACTGGCCACCTTCCGCCCGCTGCCGCACCGGCTGCAGCCGCTGGGAGAACACGACGGCTGGCACTGGGTCAACGACTCGATCAGCACCACGCCGCTGGCCACGCTGGCCGCGCTGGAAAGCCTGCACGACCGCACGGTGACCGTGCTGGTCGGTGGGCACGACCGCGGGCTGGACTGGACGCCGTTCGTCGAGGCGATGCGGACCTCGCCGGCACACGCGATCGTGTGCATGGGCAGCAACGGGGCGCGCATCGACACAGCGCTGCGCGCGGCCGGCGTCGGCTGTCCGGTTCTGCGGGTGGGCGAGCTGGCCGACGCGGTGGAGGCGGCCCGGGCGCACACGCCCGCACAGGGCGTGATCCTGCTGTCGCCCGGTGCGCCCAGCTTCGACCAGTTCAAGGACTATGCGCAGCGGGGGCGCCGGTTCAGTGCGCTGGCCGGGTTCGATGCGGCCACGATTGCCGGCATCGACGGCTTGGGAATCGAGGGCGCACCACGCGGCTGAAGCGCCGGCGTCACGCCTGGAGTTGCCCGAGCGCCTGCTTGATCTTCACCATGTCCGGGCCCGCCCCGACTCCCTCGTAGAATGACAGGTCCTCGTCGATGCCGACCAGCCTCAGGCACTGGCCGCCGGGCGCCTGGAAATAGAGGTGCGGGTCGGGCAGGGCGAGCTTCCTCACGCCGGAGTCTAGGATCCGGCGGGTCATGGCTTCCACGTCGTCGGTCTTGAGTTCCAGCCAGACCGATCGCGCCGTCCGAAGGAATTCGCTCTCGTCGGGAACGTCGCCATACAGGAAGGCGATATAGAAGTCGTCGCCGAGGCGGATGAAGTCGCGATCCGGGTCGGCCTTCTTCAGCGCTCCGCCGAGCACGTCGCAGTAGAACCGGCGGATGCCGTCGCGGTCCTGCCGGGGCACCAGCACCGACGAATGGTTTCCAAGAACGACCTTTGCCATGACGGATTTCCTCCGCGGGGTGGATGCCTCAATGCGTGGCCGGCAGCCCGGCGCGGGACGGGTTCGCCGGGTAGGGTTCCATCAGCGCGACGAGTCCGGTCTCGAGCAAGGACTTGAGGTTCGAAACGACTTTCGGCCACCCGGCCGACACCGCCTCGATGAGCTTGGAGGGGCTGCGGTCGATGCTGTGGATGATGGTGAGCTTGACGGCGGTGCCGCTGGGCTCCAGTTGCATCGTGCAATGCGAGGGGCCTTCGGCCCGGAGCTCGGGCTTGAGCTGGTGCTGCCAGCGGATCGACAACCACCGCAGCGGTTCGGCCTCGACGATGGTGCCGGAGTCGAACACTTGCCCGTCGGCGGACAAAAGCTCCCAGGAGGATCCCGGCGTCCACTGGCTTTCGCAGCGCATGCCGAACCAGTATTGTGCGATGAACCTGGGCTCGGTCAGCAGCAGCCACAGCTTGTCCGGGTTGGTGCGGATGTAGGCGACGTATTCGAAAGTGGAAGCGATCACGGCGTTCCTCCTGCGCGGTTCGCGGATCTCGATGAGGGCATGGCCCGCAGCCGCTCAGGAATGGCCGTGGAGCAGCTGGTGCGCCGACGAGCCGGTGGTGGGCACGGTGTTGCTGCTCTGCATCAGCACCCAGCGGCCATCGTCGTGGCGCCAGCTGGTGCCGAAGCGCACCGTGACCGGTGGCCTGCCGCCGGCCGAGAACGGTACGTCGAAGAACGCGCTGGCGACCGTGCCTTCGACGCGGATGTCCAGGTTGGCGGGAGCGCCGAAGCGCGCGGTCTTCCACAACGCGAAGTCGTCGGCCATCAGCTGCCGCAGTCCGGCGTCGTCGCGGACGACCTCGGTGACGTCGCTGCCGTAGATCGTGAAGCCGCGCGGGTCGAGCATGGCCAGCACGGCAGCCGGGTCGTTCGCGGCGTAGGCGTGCAGCAGCTTGTCGACCTGCTGTTCAACCTCGCCGCGGGCGTCGGTGGTGCGCGGCGAGGTTGACGCGCACGCCGCCAGGGCCAGTGCAAGCGCCAGGGCAAAACTGCGGGAGGTCTTCATGCGCGCGCCTCGCCGTCCGGGCCGGTGGCTGCCGCGAAGGCAGCCAGCAGGGCGCCCCAGCCGCCGGAAACGGCATCGTGGATGGCCTGGCCGGCCGCGCCATGGCGCTCGAAGCCGCGATGCTCGAACTCGACCCGCGTGCGCGTGGGCGATTCCGCGATGAAGCGCACTTCGAACTCGCTGCTGCGGGCGAGCTCGGGTTCGAACTGCCACTGGCCGTTGATCTGCCACGAAACCCGCACGCTGGCGGGCGGATCCCAGGCCAGCACATGGCCCCAGTCGCACTCGCTGCCATCGACGCCGCGCTCGTAC
>MKTU01000024.1:148928-196809 GCA_001898415.1 Rhodanobacter sp. 67-28
CGATGACGAGGCCGGCCACTTTGAGCACTTTCAGGTGTTGCGACACCGCTGATCGGCTGACCGCCAGGCCATCGGCGATATCCACCACGGCCAAGGGGCGGCCCGCCTCGGCGATCCGCTCGAAGATGGCCATCCGCGTGGGATCGGCCAGCGCCTGCACCCGTTGTTTAAGGTTAGTCTTCACTAACGGTAAGTTAGGACTAACCATTGTGGATGTCAACGCCCTGAACCGGCATGCATGAGGGTCGCATGACGGAAAGCTGTCGGAGGTCCATTCAGGCGGTATCGGACAGGTTTCGATCGCTTCGCCAGCGCGCTGGTAGAACGCATTGGCCGACCGATCTTCATTACACCGGCATGCCGCTCAGCGCATCCAGGAACGGCCTCGACGCCTGCAGGATGGCAAGCAACTCGTTGGGCGTGCGGCAGTGCTGCGGGCTGATCAGTCTCTTCAAGCGCGCTGCAAGCTGGTGAAGTGCGATTCAATGGCTGCACCAATGGACGTGGCCGGTTCCTGTCGCTGGCGACGTCGGACCGAGGCGGACCCCAACCTTAGCCATGCGCGGAATGATTCGGAGAGGGCGTCCCGGGAAAGTCATGAAACCTGCCGCCGTCGGGCCGATACCTCACGCAGGATAGGCATGTTGCGCTTCCGCTGATTTCCCCCTCCGCACATGCTGCCTGGCCACGCGCCAGCAAGGATGAGTCGCCATGAAACTTCGCATCGCCGCGCTTGGACTGCTGGCGCTTTGCGCCAGCGTGCAGGCGGAGACACCGGTGTGGCAGCCTGCTGCCGGACACGCGCAGGTGCCAATATGGCCGGGCGCGGCGCCGGATCTGCAGCCGGTGCCCGGGCCGGAAACGGCGAAGGTCAGCGAGAAGCTGCTGGCCGGCAAGCCGGCGACGGCGGTCACCAATGTCACGCAGCCCACCATGACGGTGTATGCGCCCACGGGGAAGAACACCGGCGCGGCGGTGATCGTGATTCCCGGCGGCGGGTTCCAGATCCTTGCCATCGACCTGGAAGGCACCGAGACCTGCGACTGGCTGACTTCGCGAGGCATCACCTGCGTGCTGCTGAAGTATCGCGTGCCGAGCCTTCCTTACGACTGGAAGTGCGACTGCCGTCCGCACAATTTCGCCTTGTCGGTGTCGTCGTTGCAGGACGTGCAGCGGACGATGCGGCTGGTGCGTTCGCAAGCCGCCGCACTGCACGTCGATCCGCACAGGATCGGCGTGCTGGGCTACTCGGCCGGCGGTTTCCTGGTGGCGGAGATCAGCACGAACTTCGATCGCCACCTGTATGCGCCGGTGGATGCGGCGGACCGGGAAAGCGCGCGACCGGATTTCGCCATGCCGATCTATCCCGGGCACCTGACCCGGGGTGACGGCAAGTTGAACCCGAACATTCCGGTTTCAGCCACGACGCCGCCGACGTTCCTGCTGCAGGCGGAAGACGATTACGTGGATGGGGTGGATCAGGCGCTGGTCTACTACACCGCGCTGGCGCAGGCGAAGGTGCCGGCGGAAATGCACCTGTATGCGCATGGTGGCCATGCCTTCGGCCTGCGTCCCACCGCGAACCCGATCACCGGCTGGTCGAAGCTGGCCGAAGCGTGGCTGCACACGATCGGCATGGTGCGGGACTGAGCATGGCCGGGCGCCGATGCCCTCCCGGTTGATGCTGCGTGATGCATGGTTGGCGGTCCCGTTCAGCGCGCGTAGCATGCCGGTGCCTCGTTGACGCTTTGACCGGCGTCGAGTCTGATGTGCTGGCGCAACCATGCGGTGAATTCGGCTTCAGGCAGGCAGACGAGACTGGCGGCCAGGTGGCAATCGCGGGCGTATCGTGGCGGCAGTGCCGGCCCGGATGGCGCATCCGCGTCGTCGCCGTCGACCATGCCATGCTGTGCGTTTCCACAGGCGTTTGTTCGTCCCCGAAGGAGTTCCCCATGCAATACCGTCGCGTCGGCCGATCCGGCCTGCAGTTGTCCGCGCTGTCGTTCGGCGCCTGGGTCACCTTCGGCCGCCAGGTCGGGCGCAAGGAAGCGCGCGACATGCTGGCGCTGGCGCACGATCGCGGGGTGAACTACTTCGACAACGCCGAGACCTACAACAACGGCGTCGCCGAGCAGGTGATGGGTGACGTGCTGGCCGATCTGCGCTTTCCGCGCGACAGCTACTGCGTGTCCAGCAAGGTGTTCTTCGGCGCGGTGGATGAGCCGCGGCCGACCCAGCGCGGCCTGTCGCGCAAGCATGTGATCGAGGCCTGCCATCAGGCGCTGCAGCGCCTGCGCGTGGACTACCTGGACCTGTACTTCTGCCACCGACCCGATCCGGACACCCCGGTCGACGAAACCGTGGCCGCGATGGATACGCTGATCCGCCAGGGCAAGGTGCTGTACTGGGGCACCAGCGAATGGCCGGCCGAGGCAATCGGGGAGGCCCATCGCGTGGCCCGGGAAAACCGTTTCTACGCGCCGGTGGTGGAGCAGCCGCAGTACAACCTGCTGCATCGCGAGCGGGTGGAGCGCGAGTACGCACCGCTGTACGAAAAGTACGGCATGGGCACCACGACCTGGTCGCCGCTGGCCTCGGGGCTGCTCAGCGGCAAGTACAACCAGGGCATTCCCGCCGATTCGCGACTGGCGCAGCCGGGCTACGAGTGGTTGCGCAAAAGCGTGCTGGGCGAGGGCGACGGGCACCTGGCGCGGGTGCGTGCGCTGCAGCCGATCGCCGAGGAGCTGGGCACCAGCCTGGCGCAACTGGCGATCGCCTGGTGCCTGCTGAACCCGCACGTGTCCACCGTGATGCTGGGTGCGAGCAAGCGCGAGCAGCTGGCGCAGAACCTGGACGCGCTGGAGCTGCTGCCGCGACTGGATGCGGCGCTCGCCGGGCGCATGCGGCAGGCGGTGGGCGGCTGACCCGTCGCGCGTGGAGTCCGCGAGGGTGGTTGACTCTCAAATGAGAATGATTATTATTTGAGTACCCGCCACCGCAGGAACTCCGATGCCCGTCCTCTCCTTGCGTCCGTCCCCGTTTCCCCCTTCTGCCGTGCACCGCGGCGCGGCGCCGCGGCTCGCCACCGCCACGCGCCGGGTCGCCAGCGATCTGCTGCTGGCCGGCGGGCGCGAGCTGGTGATCCAGCATCAGGGCAGCGAGTACCACCTGCGCCTGACCCGCAACGACAAACTGATCCTGACCAAATAGCCATGGGCATGCGGCTGGATCGTGCCGCCCTGTTGCGGCGGATGACGGCGCAGTTCGCCACAGGCAGGCGAACCGGCATCTGTGGATCGGAGGAGGCCGCCGCCACGTGCAGGTCGCGGTTGTGCTTGTCCACCGCGCGATGGCTGGCCGGACTGCCGGCGCTGGGCAACGTGTTGTATGCGCCGAGTGTGATGCCCTGCATGTTGCGCGGCAGGCCGTTGCCGGGCTTGCTGGTCGAATCCGCCGATCTCGCGCCGTTGCTGCATACGCGCACCCTGGCGTTCGCCAGCGCAGTCACTGCCGATGGCCCGCGCGAGTGGATGGAATGCCGCGATGCGCAAGAGTGCCTGCTCGCCCGGCTCTACCTGTTGCCGGATACCGACTATCTGGCCTGGGACGCCTTGTGCGCCGGTGCCGACATCGCGGCGGCCGGCGCTCGCGCGGACGCGTTCGCATCGCCGCCGGCCGCGGTGCGGGTGCTGCGTTTCCGATTGCGCCGCTTCGCCGCCGGCCTGAAATTGCTGGGCGCAGATGCCGTGGCGTCCGCCTCGCCGCTGGGGCGCGACGTGGCAGCGCGCATCGCCCGCGACGCGGCCACGCTCCGCTGAACCCGCCGGTCGTCGCCAGTGGCGGCGTCCGGCTGTCCGTGCACTGTCCGCGGACACTGCACAACCGCCACGGGTGCGTCGCAACACATTGAAAAAACGGTGTTTTCGCGGCATCGCCTCGATGGCATGCGGATTGCTCTGTCTCCTGCGTAGCCGCCCTGCACGCGGCCGGGAACGACACGATGATTCGCGACACATCGGCACAGGACAAACTGGTAGAGGTCAAACCCAATCGCAAGCGGCAGCTGATCCTCGCTGCCGTCGGCGTGCTCGTGATCGGCCTGCTGGCCTGGCTGGCGCCGGGGATCGGCCGGCTGTTCTCCGCCTCCGGTTCGGTGAGCGCCTCGCGGCTGTCGTTCGCCACCGTCGAGCGCGGCCCGTTCGTGCGCGACATCGCCGCCGAGGGCAAGGTGGTGGCCGCGGTCAGCCCCACCTTGTACGCGACCTCCGGCGGCGCGGTGACGCTGCAGGTGCACGCCGGCGACACGGTGAAGAAAGGCCAGGTGCTGGCCACCATCGACAGCCCCGAGCTGACCAACAAGCTGGCGCAGGAACAGAGCAACGCCGACGCGATGCAGGTCGACTACCTGCGTGCTCAGGTCGACGCGCGCAAGCAGCGCTCCGCCCTGCAGAAGGCGTACGACAACGCCAAGATCGACCTGCAGACCGCGCAGCGCGATCTCGCCCGCTACCAGAAGGCGTTCGCCCGCGGTGCCGTGCCCAGCATGGACGTCGACCGCGCCAAGGACACCCTGGACAAGGCCAACATCGCCCTGGAACACGCGCGCAGCGACCTGGGCATGGACAACGCCAGTCTCAACTTCGACATCCAGTCCAAGAAGCTGGCGCATGACCGCCAGCTGCTGCTGGTGGCCGACCTCAAGCGCCAGGTCGACGACCTCCATGTGAAGTCGCCGGTGGATGGCCAGGTCGGCCAGCTGTTCATCGCCGAAAAGGCCACCGTGGCCAAGGATGCGCAGCTGCTCAGCGTGGTCGACCTGTCCGCACTGCAGGTGGAGATGCAGGTGCCGGAGAGTTTCGCCCGCGACCTCGGCATCGGCATGACCGGCGAGATCAGCGGCAACGGCCACACCTGGAAGGGCATCGTCAGCGCGATCTCGCCCGAAGTGGTCAACGGCCAGGTCGCCGCGCGGCTGCGCTTCGACGGCACCACGCCGAACCAGCTGCGCCAGAACCAGCGCCTGTCGGTGCGCGTGCTGCTGGACAAGCGCGACAACGTGCTCACCGTGCAGCGCGGCTCCTTCGTCGACGAATCCGGCGGCAGCTACGCCTACCTGGTGCACGACGGCATCGCCACGAAAACCCCGATCCGCATCGGCGCCTCCAGCATCGACAAGGTGGAGATCCTCGAAGGCCTGAAGGAAGGCGACAAGATCGTGATCTCCGGCACCGACAGCTTCAAGGGCGCGGCGAAGGTTGCCATCTCGCAATAGCGAGATGGCAGCCGGGAATAGGGAATAGGGAATAGGGAATCGGAAAAACTCGCGATCCCACGCCTCTGCTCTCTATTCCCGATTCTCTATTCCCTATTCCCACTACACCAACCACCGAGGAACCAGCATGCTCAAGATGACCCACCTGTCCAAGGTCTACCGCACCGAAGTGGTGGAGACCTATGCGCTGCGCGATTTCAACATCGACGTGAAGGAGGGCGAGTTCGTGGCCGTGACCGGGCCGTCCGGTTCGGGCAAGACCACCTTCCTGACCATCGCCGGCCTGCTGGAGACGTTCACCGGCGGCGAGTACCACCTCGACGGCGTGGAGGTCAGCAACCTCAACGACAACGCCCGCTCGAAGATCCGCAACGAGAAGATCGGCTTCATTTTCCAGGCGTTCAACCTGATCCCCGACCTCAACGTGTTCGACAACATCGAGGTGCCGCTGCGCTATCGCGGCATGAAGTCGGCCGAGCGCAAGCAGCGGATCATGGACTCGCTGGAACGCGTGGGCCTGGCCTCGCGCGCCAAGCACTACCCCGCCGAACTCTCCGGCGGCCAGCAGCAGCGCGTGGCGATCGCCCGCGCGCTGGCCGGCTCGCCGCGTCTGCTGCTGGCGGATGAGCCCACCGGCAACCTCGACACCCAGATGGCCCGCGGCGTGATGGAGCTGCTGGAGGAGATCCACCGCGACGGCGCCACCATCGTGATGGTCACGCATGATCCGGAGCTGGCCGCCCGCGCCCAGCGCAACGTGCACATCATCGACGGCCAGGTGGTGGATCTGGCCGAGGAGCCGCGCTTCCATGCCGTGAAGGCAGGGAATAGGGAGTAGGGAATAGGGAATCGGAAGGGCATCGGCCTTTCCGAATCGCGAATTACGAATCCCGTATCCCGGAACCAGAGATGTTTGCCTACTACCTCCAGCTCGGACTGCGCAGCCTGCGCCGCAACCCCGCCCTCACCGCGCTGATGGTGATGGCGATCGGTTTCGGCGTGGCCGCGTCGATGATCACGTACTCCGTGTTCCGGGCCGTGTCCGGCAACCCGATACCTGGCAAGTCGGCGCAGCTGTTCACGCCGCAGGTGGACGGCTGGGGGCCGCAGCAGAACCTGAAGGGCGAGCCGGCCGAAGCACTGGCTTACATCGACGCGATGGCGCTGATGCGGGCGCACGAGGCGAAGCGCCAGACCCTGTTGTATCCGGTGCAACTCTCGGTGATGCCGGGCGGCAACCGCGACCTTCCCCTGAACGCCAACGGCTATGCCGTCACCGCCGACTTCTTCACCATGTTCGAGGTGCCGTTCCGCTTCGGCAGCGGCTGGAGTGCGCAGGACGACGACGCGCGAGCCAGCGCCGTCGTCATCAGCGGCGAACTCAACCGGAAGCTGTTCGGCGGCGCCAACAGCGTGGGGCGCACGTTCAACCTTGGCGGGCATGACTACCACGTGGTGGGCGTCACCAGCCACTGGAATCCGCGCCCGCGTTTCTACGACCTGTTCAGCACCAGCGGGTTTGCCGACGAGCCGGACATCTACATGGTGTTCAACCGTGCACTGGACTTGCAGATGCGCTCGGGCGGCCGCAACAGTTGCCGCGGTTCGATCACCTACACGAGCTGGCAGGGTTATCTGCAGAGCAACTGCGTGTGGATCACGCCGTGGGTGGAACTGGACAGCGCCGCCGAAGTCGCCGCCTATCGCCGTTTCCTCACCAACTATGCCGCCGACCAGCAGCGCGCCGGTCGCTTCGGCTGGGCCGCCAACGTGCGTCTGCGCGACGTGATGCAGTGGCTCGAATACGAACACGTGGTGCCGCCGGAAAGCCGCATCTCGCTGGCGGTGGCGCTGGGCTTTTTCCTGATCTGCCTGGTCAACACCATCGGCCTGCTGCTGGCGAAGTTCATGCGCCGCGCCGGCGAGATCGGCGTGCGCCGCGCCCTGGGCGCAACGCGGCGCGAGATCTACACCCAGTATCTGGTCGAGGCTGCCACGGTAGGCCTGGCCGGTGGCGTGCTGGGCTTGCTGCTCACGGCCGCGGGCGTGTCCGGCGTGGGCATCCTGTTCCAGCCGGAGATCGCCCGGCTGGCCCGGCTCGATCTCTCACTGGTGGGCCTGACGTTCGTCGTCGCCATCATCGCCACCGTGCTGGCGGCGTTCTACCCGGCGTGGCGCGCGGCACACGTGCAACCCGCCTGGCAACTGAAATCGAGCTGAGGAGAGCGCCATGAATTTTCAGGTCAGGCCCATCCTCACCGCGCTGCGCCAGCACAAGGCAGGCACCTTGCTGATCGCGCTGCAGATCGCGTTGACGCTGGCCATCGTGTGCAACGCGCTGTTCATCATCCACCAGCGACTGGGCAACCTCTCCGCGAGCAGCGGCGTGGACGAGGCCAACGTGTTCGTCATCACCAACATGTGGGCCGACATGGGCCAGTCGACGTCCCAGGTCGATGCGCAGGTGCGCGCGGACCTGATCGCGCTGCGGCAGTTGCCCGCCGTGCGCGACGCCACGCCGGCCAGCGGGTATCCGCTCAGGGGCGGCGGCTGGGACAACTTCGTCACCATGACGCCCGAGCAGGTCAAGCCGACCACGGATGCCGCGGTGTACACCGGCGACGAGCACTTCATCGACACGCTGGGCCTGAATCTCGTCGCGGGCCGCAACTTCCGCCCCGATGAGGTGATGGTGATGGGCACCCAGGAAGCCGTCACCCCGCCGACGGTGATCGTGAGCAAGGTGCTGGCCGATCGCCTGTTTCCCGACGGCGACGCGCTGGGCAAGAGTTTCTATGCGATGGGCGCCACGCCGACCACCATTGTCGGCATCGTCGATCCGCTGCACCGGCAGGGCGTGGACTCGTGGAGCAACGGCTATGCCGGCCAGGCGCTGATCTGGCCGTTGCGGGCGGATGATTCGCGCGGCGTGTTCTACATCGTGCGCGCCAGGCCCGGCCAGCTTGCCGACGCCATGCGCGAGGCGCCCAAGGCGCTGTACGCGCAGAATCGCCTGCGCATCATCGATTCGAAGGACGGCATCCAGGACTACGCCACCATCCGTCACAAGGTCTACGACCGCGACCGTGGCATGGCGATCCTGATGGGCATCATCAGCGTGGTGCTGCTGGCGATCACCGCGGCCGGCATCGTGGGCCTGACCAGCTTCTGGGTCGGCCAGCGCCGCAAGCAGATCGGCGTGCGCCGCGCCCTGGGTGCCCGGCAGCGCGACATCCTCGCCTATTTCCTCACCGAGAACTTCCTGATCAGCGTGTCGGGCACGGTGCTGGGCATCGTGCTGGGCTTCGCCTTCAACTTGTGGACGGTGACCCGCTTCGCGATGGACCGGATGTCGCTGGCCTACGTGGGCGCGGGCGTGCTGGTGCTGGTGCTGCTCGGCCAGGCCGCCACGCTGGCGCCGGCGCTGCGCGCCTCGCGCGTGTCGCCGGTGGAGGCGACGCGGAGCGTGTGATGAAAACCCGGGAGTAGGGAATAGGGAATGGGGAATCGTCAAAGGCAGAAGCCTTGCGTGCACCGGTTTTCCAATTCCCCAATCCCCATTCCCCATTCCCTGTTCCGGAGGAACGAGATGTTTGCCTACTACCTCGAACTGGCGATGCGCAGCCTGAAACGCAGCCCTGGCCTCACCATACTGATGGTGCTGGCGATCGGCTTCGGCGTGGCTGCGTCGATGACCTCGTGGTCGGTGTTCCGTGCGGTGTCGGGCGACCCGATTCCGTGGAAGTCGTCCAAGCTGTTCGTGCCGCAGATCGACATGTGGGGGCCGAACGGCCGCAGTCCCGACGGCGAGCCGCCGAACGCGATGGACTACACCGACGCGGTCGCCCTGATGCGCGATCACCGCGCCAAGCGGCAGTCGGCGATGTACCAGATCTCGCCCTCGATCGTGCCGACCGACGCCAGCAAACATCCGCTCAACGTCAGCGGGCATGCCGTGTATGGCGAGTTCTTTCCGATGCTGGACGTGCCGTTCCGGTATGGCCGCGGCTGGAGCGCCAGCGACGACAGCAACCGCGCGCAGGTCGTGGTGATCAGCAGCAAGCTCAACCAGAAGCTGTTCGGCGGTATCGACAGCGTCGGCCGCATCGTCAATGTCGAAGGCCGCGATTACCGGGTGGTTGGCGTGCTCGACCAGTGGAACCCGCAGCCGCGCTTCTACGACGTGGTCAACAGCGGTGGCTTCTCCACCACCGACGCCGACGTGTTCCTGCCGTTCCAGACCGCGATCCAGACGGGCATCACCAACGACGGCAATACCAACTGCAACGCGGTGCCGGACGAACCGGGCTTCGTCGGCCTGCAGCATTCGCCCTGCGCGTGGATCGCGTTCATGGCCGAACTGGACGATGCCGCGGCGGTGACGGCGTATCGCGCCTATCTCGACGGCTATGCCAAGGATCAGCAATCCGCCGGGCGCTTCCGCTGGGCGCCGAACAACCGCCTGCGCGACGTGCCGGCGTGGCTGGAAAACCAGCACGTGGTGCCCAGCGACACCAGGGTGTCGTTGCTGGTGGCACTCGGCCTGCTGCTGGTGTGCCTGGTCAATACGGTGGGCCTGCTGCTGGCCAAGTTCCTGCGCCGCAGCAGCGAGATCGGCGTGCGTCGCGCACTCGGCGCGCCGCGTGCGGCGATCTACACGCAGTTCCTGGTCGAGGCGGGCATCGTCGGTGCGGCCGGCGGCGTGCTCGGCTTGCTGCTGACCGGCGCCGGCGTGGCCAGCGTGGGCTGGGTGTTGCCGCGCGACATCGCCTCGCTGGCGCGGATCGACGTGTCGCTGCTGGTGCTGACCCTGCTGGTGGCGGTGGTCGCCACGATGCTGGCCGGCCTGTATCCCACCTATCGGGCTTCGCGGGTGCAGCCCGCCTGGCAACTGAAGAGCAACTGATGCGCTCTCCCTGCGCGAGAAAGCGGCCATCCATGGCCGCACTCCTCAAGGAAACCCGTTCCATTTGACGGTGCGACAAGGAACTACATCATGAAACTGCATCCCATCCTCGCCGCCCTGCGCAAGCACAAGGCCGGCACCGTGCTCATCTCGCTGCAGATCGCGCTGACCCTGGCGATCGTGTGCAATGCGATCTTCATCATCGGCCAGCGCATCGAGCGGGTGAACCGGCCCACCGGGCTGGACGAGAGCAACCTGTTCCTGGTCACCCAGCAATGGGTGGGCGCGCCCAGCGCCGACACCGCCGACGGCGTGGAGAAGCTCGACGCGATGCAGCGCGAGGATCTCGCCGCGTTGCGCAACCTGCCCGGCGTGACGTCGGTGGCGCCGATCAATTCGCTGCCGCTGCTCAACTCGTCGTGGACGGGCTCGATGTCGCACGATCCGGGCGCCAAGCTCGGCGGCAACGACAACACCCGTACGGCGTACTACTTCACCGACGACCAGGCGCTGGATACGTTGGGCCTGAAGCTGGTGGCCGGCCGCGCGTTCACCGCCGGCGACGTGCAGCACCAGGGCTTTCGCGACCAGCCGCCGCGTCCCATCGCGATCATCACCAAGGCGCTGGCCGACAAGCTGTTCCCGAACGGCGGCGCGGTGGGCAAGGTGATCTACAGCGACGGCAGCAATGCGCCGACCACCATCATCGGCGTGGTCGAGCGCATGCAGACGCCCGCCAGCGGCAGCTGGGGCAACGATTTCGCGTGGTACTCGACGCTGATCCCGACCCGGCTCGACGCCAACTTTGCCCGCTACGCCGTGCGTACGCGGCCGGGCCAGCTCGACACGGCGATGCGCGCGGTGACGCCGCTGCTGTACAAGGTCAACCCGCTGCGCGTGCTCGATGACGACAGCGTCAGGCCCTTCAGCGAGATCCGCGCCAAGGCGTATCGCGCCGACGTGGGCATGGCGATCCTGATGGGGGTGATCTGCCTGATCCTGGTCGCGGTCACTGCCGCCGGCATCGTGGGTCTGACCAGCTTCTGGGTCGGCCAGCGTCATCGCCAGATCGGCGTGCGCCGCGCGCTGGGCGCACGCAAGATCGACATCCTGCATTACTTCCAGATCGAGAACCTGCTGATTGCCGGCATCGGCGTACTGCTCGGCATCGCGCTGGCGATAGCCCTGAACCTGTGGCTGATGACGCGCTACGAGATGACCCGCCTGCCGGTGTCCTACGTGCTCGTCGGCGTGCTGGCCATGCTGGTGATCGGCCAGGCCGCCGTGTTCGTGCCCGCGCGGCGCGCGTCCAACGTGCCGCCGGTGTCGGCGACGCGGGCGGCTTGAAGCCGGGAATCGGGAATCGGGAATAGGGAGTCGTCAAAGGCAAAAGCCGCGTGCTTTGGTGCTTCCTATTCCCCATTCTCCATTCCCTGTTCCCTCCTCTGAAGGAGACACCGAACGTGCTTGCCTACTACCTCGACCTGGCCCTGCGCAGCCTCAAGCGCAACAAGGCGCTCACCGCGCTGATGGTGCTGGCGATCGCGCTGGGCATCGGTGCGTCGATGACCACGCTCACGGTGCTGCACGTGCTGTCGGGCGACCCGCTGCCGGGGCGCAGCGGCACGCTGTACTACCCGCAGATCGACCCGCGCGACAACAGTGGCCAGCTGCCCGGGGTCGAGCCGCCGGAGCAGGTCACCCTGACCGATGGCCTGAACCTGCTGCACGCCGGGCGCGCCGATCGCCAGGCGCTGATGACCGGCGGCTCCGTGCCGATCCAGCCCGACTCCTCGGCCGTGGACCCGTTCTACGTGGAGTCGCGTTACACCACTGCCGACTTCTTCCCGATGTTCGGCACGCGGTTTCGCTACGGCCGCGGCTGGAACGCCGCCGACGACGAGGCCAAGGCGCGCGAGGTGGTGATCAACGGCGAGCTCAACGAGCGCCTGTTCGGCGGCGCCGACAGCGTGGGCCGCAACCTGCGCATCGCCGACGCCAGCTTCCGCATCGTCGGCGTGCTCGACGACTGGGAGCCCAACCCGCACTTCTACGATCTCAACACCGGCTCCTACGGCCGCGCCGAGCAGGTATTCGTGCCGTTGCAGACGGCGCTGGATCTGAAGATGGAGCACAACGGCTCCAACGACTGCTGGGGCAGGGGCGCCGGTGGCGTGGGCCGGATCTACCCCTCGGAAAGCTGCGTGTGGCTGCAGTTCTGGGTGCAGCTGGACAGCTCGTCCAAGGCGGCCGACTACCAGCAGTTCCTGGTGAATTACTCGCAGGAGCAGAAGGCGCTGGGGCGTTTCGCGAAGGCGCCGAACGTGCGCCTGCGCAACGTGATGCAGTGGCTGGCCCATGAACGGGTGGTGCCCGACGACGTGCGCCTGCAGACCGGTCTGGCGTTCGGCTTCCTGCTGGTGTGCCTGGTCAACACGGTCGGGCTGATGCTGGCCAAGTTCATGCGGCGCGCCGGCGACCTCGGCGTGCGGCGCGCGCTGGGCGCCTCCAAGCGCTCGCTGTTCGGACAACTGCTGGTCGAGTCCGGCGTGATCGGCGTGGTGGGCGGCGTGGGCGGCCTGCTGCTGGCGGGACTGGGCCTGTGGGTGGTGCGCCAGCGTCCCTCCAGCTATGCCGCGTTGGCGCACCTGGACGGCACGATGCTGCTGACCACCTTCGCGCTGGCGCTGGGTTCGACCCTGCTGGCCGGCATGCTGCCGGCGTGGCGCGCCTGCCAGGTGCCGCCGGCCCTGCAGCTCAAGAGCAACTGAGGGTTACCGACATGGAACTGCGACCGATCCTCTCCACGCTGCGGCGGCACAAGACCACCGCCTGGCTGCTGATCCTGGAGATCGCGCTGACCTGCGCGATCGTGTGCAACGCGGTGTTCATGATCAACCACCGCCTGCAGCACATGGAGATGCCCACCGGCATCGACGAACATGCGCTGGTGCAGATCCAGCTGGCCGAGGTGACGCCATCGCCGGACATCTACGCGCGGGCAAGGGAGGATCTTGCCGTGATCCGGCAAGTGCCCGGCGTGCTGGACGTGGCGCTGGTCAACCAGTTGCCGCTGGGCGGCTCCTCGTCCAATGCCAGCATCAAGCTGGACCCGGAGCAACGCCAGCCGACCCTCAGCGCCGGCACCTATTTCGGCGGGAACCTGGCGCAGACGATGGGTCTGCGCCTGCTGGCGGGGCGCCACCTGCAGCCCGACGAGGTGCTCGACGCCGACGTGGTGCTCAAGGCGCTGGCCACCGGCGACACCAAGGTCATCGCACCGGTCACGGTCATCACGCAGGCCATGGCGCAACGGCTGTGGCCGGGCGCCGACGCGCTCGGCAAGACGATCTACGTCGGCCCGGTCGGCGTGCGCGTGGTCGGCGTGGTCGCCGACCTGGCGCGCGCCAATGCCTACGATGACGCGACCGCGCACTACTCGATGATCCTGCCGATGTTCATGGGCGCCGGCAAGGACCAGAGCTACCTGATCCGCACGCGCCCGCAGGATCGCCAGGCCGTGCTGAAAGCCGCCGTGGCGGCGCTGAAGAAAGCCGACCCGCGGCGCGTGGTGACCGAGCAGCGCACCTACGACGAAGTGCGCGACAAGTTCTTCGAGAACGACCGCTCGATGGCCGGCATCCTGGTGGGCGCGATCGCCGCGCTGCTGATCGTCACCGCGCTCGGCATCGTCGGCCTGGCCAGCTTCTGGGTCGCGCAACGCCGGCGCACCATCGGCGTGCGCCGCGCGCTGGGCGCCACGCGCCGCAACATCCTCAACTATTTCCAGACCGAGAACCTGCTGCTGGCCACGATCGGCATCGTGCTCGGCATGGTGCTGGCCTACGCCATCAACCTGTTCCTGATGCTGCACTACGAGCTGCCGCGATTGCCGGCGATCTATTTCCCGGTGGGCGCGATCGCGCTGTGGCTGATCGGCCAGCTCGCCGTGCTCGGTCCGGCGCTGCGCGCCGCGGCGGTGCCGCCGGTGGTGGCGACTCGGAGCGTGTGATGGACGGATCCGCGGATCGTTCGCACGTAGGGCGGGCATTGCCCGCCAAAGCCGTATCGGATAGCGCCGAGGCAGAGCGGCGGGCGGTGCCCGCCCTACGTACTGCGGGTGTATCCCGAACCGTTCTCGACGGAGGTCAATGATGTTCGGCTATTACCTGGATCTGGCCCTGCGCAGCCTCAAGCGCAACAAGGTGCTCACCGCGCTGATGGTCATCGCCATCGCGGTGGGCATCGGCGCCAGCATGACCACGTTGACGGTGATGCATCTGCTCTCCGGCGACCCGGTGCCCACGCGCAGCGGCACGCTGTTCTATCCGCAGGTGGACGGCAACCCGACGCCCGGCGATTTCAAGCAGCCGCTGGACGTGATGGATTACCAGTCGGCAGTGGACCTGTGGGGCGCGCATCGGGCCGATGCCCAGACGCTGGTGGTGGACAGCCCGGTGCGGCTGAGCGCGCCGGGGGTCAACCTGCCGACCTTGATGCCGAGCATGCTGTCCACCACCAGCGACTTCTTTCCGATGTTCGACGTGCCGTTCCGCTACGGCAGCGGCTGGAGCGCGGATGACGATGCCCGGCACGCGCGGGTGGCGGTGATCTCCGACGATCTCAACCACAAGCTGTTCGGCGGCCGCGACAGTGTCGGCCAGGTGCTGCGCCTGCGCGACACGGACGTGCGCATCGTCGGCGTGCTGCGTTCATGGCGCCCGTCGCCGGTGTTCTACACCGTGGCCGGCGGCCGCTTTGCCAATGGCGACACCGCGGACTTCTACGGCAAGACGCAGGACGTGTTCACGCCGTTCTTCACCGGTCTCGAACTCAACGACGGCAACTTCCAGCAGTTCACCTGCTGGCACATGCCCGAGCGGCCCGGCCATCTGCAGAACTCGCCGTGTGCGTGGGTGCGCCTGTGGGTGCAGCTTGGCGACGCCGGCAAGGTCGCCGCGTACAAGCAGTTCCTGGATGGCTACGCGGCGCAGCAGGCCTCGCTGGGACGCATCGTGCGGCCGCAGAACACGCGCCTGCGCAGCCTGATGCAATGGCTGGACTACAACGGCGTGGTGCCCGGCGACGTGCGACTGCAGACCTGGCTGGCGTTTGCGTTTCTCGCCATCTGCCTGTTCAACATGATCGGCCTGCTGCTGGCGAAGTTCCTGCGTCGCAGCGGCGAGATCGGCGTGCGTCGCGCGCTCGGCGCCAGCCGCGGCGCGGTGTTCGCGCAATGCCTGGTGGAGGCCGGGCTGGTCGGCCTGATCGGCGGCATCGGTGGCCTGGGCCTGACCCTGCTCGGCCTGTGGCTGGTTCGCCGGCAGCCGGTGGCGTACGCCGATCTGGCGCACCTGGACGTGTCGATGTTCGTCGCCACCTTCGTCACTGCGATCGCCGCCAGCCTGCTGGCCGGGGTCCTGCCGGCGTTCCGCGCCAGCCGGGTGGCGCCGGGCCTTCAGCTAAAGACTTTGTAGTGCGCTGTTCCTGCGCAGGAGCCCGGCCATCCCTGGCCGGACATCTCAGACAGGCACCGTTTTCACCAGGCATCAGGTAACGAGACATGCAGATTCGACCCATCCTCGCCGCGTTGCGCCGCCATCGCATGGCCACCGTGCTGATCGCGCTGGAGATCGCGCTGGCCTGCGCGGTGCTGTGCAACGCCTGTTTCCTGATCGCCGGCCGGATCGACGCGATCCAGGTCGACAGCGGCGTCGACGAGGCCTCGCTGGCGACGGTGCAACTGGCCGGCTACGAGAACGCGCACGCGGTCGACCTCAACGCCCGGGTGCTGACCGGGCTGGGCAGCATTGCGGGCGTGCAGTCGGTGAGCCTGCTCAACTCCATCCCGTTCGGCGCGCGCCGCGGCACCGCGGGCATCACCACGGACATGGCCGGCAAGCACTTCGGCGGCGTGGTCGAGTTCTACGTCGGTGGCCCGGGCAGCCTTTCGGCGTTGGGCACGCGGCTGGTTGCCGGGCGCAATCCGCAGCCCGACGATTTCCGTCCGTTCACCGCCTTGATGCCGGACGACGCCTCGGTGCAGGTGACGCGGGCACTGGCCGAGCACCTGTGGCCGGGCGTCGATCCGCTGGGCAAGGAGTTCTGGCTGGACAAGTCGCACTTTCGCGTGGTCGGCGTGATCGACCACCTGGTGCGACCCGACCCGGGCGGCTGGCCCGGCGACAGCCGCGACTGGTCGGTGTTCGTGCCGGCGCAGTCGAGCGTCTATCTCTCCGGCAGCTACCTGCTGCGCGCCGCGCCGACGGACCTGCCGCGGGTGTTGCGCGATGCCCGCGCCGCGATCGCGAAGATCGCCCCGGATGCCGTGCTCGACCAGGACGGCACGCAGACCCTCGGCGACCTGCGCACCCGCAGTTTCCAGAAGGACCGCGCGATGATCGGCATGCTGGTGGGCGTGATCGTGGCGCTGCTGCTGGTCACCGCCCTGGGCATCGTCGGCCTGGCCAGTTTCTGGGTGGCGCAGCGGCGCCGGCAGATCGGCATCCGCCGCGCCATCGGCGCCACCCGCCGCGACATCCTGCACTACTTCCAGACCGAGAACTTCCTGATCGTCAGCTTCGGCATCGTGCTGGGCATGGTGCTGGCCTATGCACTCAATCTGTTGCTGATGACGCACTACGAACTGCCGCGCCTGCCGCTGGCCTACCTGCCGATCGGCGCCGTCGCACTGTGGCTGCTCGGCCAGCTCGCCGTGCTCGGCCCCGCGTTGCGCGCCGCGGCCGTGCCGCCGGTGGTGGCGACGAGGGGATAGCGGTGCCGGGAATGGAGGGTCGGCAATGGGAAACGGGAAAGACCAGAGCGTGAAGCGTCACGGCCTTGCGATTCCCCGATTCCCCCTTCCAGGCTCCGTGCATTCCGGCACGGGCTGACCGCCCCTCGACGCGATCACAATCCACCGTATCGATTCACCACGACCCAAAGGACGCTGCCGATGAAAACCCTGCCGTTGTTGATCTGTCTGGCCCTCGCGGGCTCGGTGACCATGGCCGCTCCGCTGCAGGCGGCGCCCGCGGCGCAGTCCGTTGCCAAGGGCGACGTGGCCAGTCGCGTGCAGGCGCTCAACGCGCTGCTGGCGGAGCAATGGGAGTACACGCTGAAGAACAGCCCCGAGTTCGCCACCATCCTGGGCGACTTGCGCTACAACGATCATTGGAGCGATGTCTCGCTGGCGCACATGCGCGCGGACCATCAGGCGACGCAGGATTTCCTCAAGCGCTTCGAGGCGATCGACACCAGCGGTTTCCCCGACAGCGACAAGCTCAACCAGCAGTTGATGGTGCGCCAGCTGAAGGATTCGCTGCGTTCCTACGACCTCAAGCTCTACGAGATGCCGCTGGACCAGATGAGCGGCGTGCACATCGCGCTGGCCGGCTTCGTCAGCTCGATCCCGTTCAACAGCACCAGGGAATACGACGACTACCTGGCGCGCCTGAAGGCAGTGCCGAAGCTGTTCGACCAGGTCGCCGCGGTGGCGCGGCAGGGCATGGCCGACAAGATGATGCCGCCGAAGTACCTGCTGGAAAAAGTGGTCAAGCAGATCGCCAGCATCGAGCAGCCGGCCGGCATGGACAGCGTGTTCGCCGAGCCGCTGAAGCATTTTCCCAAGTCGGTCTCGGCGGCCGACCAGAAGCGCCTGCATGACTCCATCGTCGCCGCGATCGACCACGACGTGCGCCCGGCCTACGCAAAGCTGGGCAAGTTCGTGGCCGACGACTACGCCCCGCACGGGCGCAGCCAGCCCGGCGTGTGGGATCTGCCCAACGGCGAGGCGATCTACCGCTTCCAGGTCGAGCAGATGACCACTACCAGGGAAACCCCGCAGCAGATCCACGAGATCGGCCTGGCCGAGGTCAAGCGCATCGAGGGCGAAATGACGAAGATTGCCCACGCGCAGGGCTTCAAGGACCTGGCCAGTTTCCGCGCCTCGCTGAAGACCAACCCGAAGACGCACGCCACCTCGCGCGAGGACATCCTCAATCGCTATCGCGGCTACATCGCCGGCATGGAGCCGGAGCTGCCCAAACTGTTCGGGCGCCTGCCCAAGACCGAGGTGGTGGTCAAGCCGGTGGAGAAGTTCCGCGAGAAGGAGGCCGCGGCGGCCGAATACCATCAGGGCACGCCGGATGGCTCGCGGCCCGGGCAGATCTTCGTCAACACCGGCGATTTCGCCAACCGCAGCGTGCTGACCATCGAATCCACCGCCTACCACGAGGGCATTCCGGGCCATCACCTGCAGATCTCGATCGCGCAGAGCCTGCCCAAGCTGCCGCCGTTCCGCCAGCAGGCCGGCTACACCGCCTATGTCGAGGGCTGGGCGCTGTACGCCGAGCAGCTGGGCAAGGAGGTGGGCTTCTACAAGGACCCGCTGTCCGACTACGGCCGCCTGTCCGATGAGCTGCTGCGCGCCGATCGCCTGGTGCTCGACACCGGCGTGCACTACAAGCACTGGACGCGCCAGCAGATGGTCGATTTCTTCCACGCCCATTCCAGCGAGGACGAGCCCGACGTGCAGGCCGAGACCGACCGCTACATCACCTGGCCCGGGCAGGCGCTGGCGTACAAGACCGGCGAGCTGAAGATCCTGGCGTTGCGCGCGCGAGCCAAGCAGGCGTTGGGCGACCAGTTCGACATCCGCGCCTTCCACGACGAGATCCTCGGCGGCGGCGCGCTGCCGCTGGACGTGCTGGAGGACCGCGTCAACGACTGGATCGCCGCGGTGAAGGCCGGCAAGGCGCCGGCGCATCCGGCGGCGATCTAGCCGGTTGGCCCCTTGTAGGGCGGGCACCGCCCGCCATCGTCCCGCTGTGGAATAGCCGGCGGGCGGTGCCCGCCCTACACGCTAGCCGGGCCGGTCGATGACGCCATCGGGGCTTGCATAGCCCGATGGTCATGGCAACCTTGCGGACACGAGCGGCATCCATGTCCGCATGTGCAGAAAACGAATGACCCGAACCGTACTCATCATCGACGACAATCCCGCCGTGGGCGAGGCGCTCTCGCTGGCGCTGTCGCTGCACGAGATCCTCCCGCTGACCGCGCTGACCCCGGAAGACGGCCTGGCCATGCTGGAGCGCGACACCGTCGACGTGGTGATCCAGGACATGAACTTCACCGCCGACACCACCTCGGGCGAGGAGGGCGTGGAGCTGTTCCGCGCCATCCGCGAGCGCCATCCCGACCTGCCGGTGATCCTGCTCACCGCCTGGACGCACCTGGAAACCGCGGTGGAGCTGGTCAAGGCCGGCGCGGCCGATTACCTGGCCAAGCCCTGGGACGACCACAAGCTGCTGGCCACGGTGGAGAACCTGCTGGAGTTGTCCGAATCCAGCCGCGAGCTGACCCGCAGCCGGCGCGAGCGGCGCCAGCGGCGCGAGCACCTGCGCAGCAAGTACGACCTCGACGGGCTGGTATTCGCTTCCGAGGCAATGGGGCGCACGCTCAACCTGGCCTGCCAGGTCGCCCGCTCCGACGTGCCGGTGCTGATCACCGGCCCCAACGGCACCGGCAAGGAGCGCATCGCGGCGATCGTGCACGCGAACTCCGCGGTGAAGCGCGGGCCGTTCGTGGCGGTCAATTGCGGCGCACTGCCGGGCGAGCTGATCGAGGCGGAGCTGTTCGGCGCCGAGGCCGGCGCCTATACCGGCGCCAACAAGGCGCGCGAGGGCCGCTTCGAGCTGGCCGACGGCGGGACCCTGTTCCTCGACGAGATCGGCAACCTGCCGCTGCCCGGCCAGATGAAGCTGCTGCGCGTGCTGGAAACCGGCCAGTTCGAGCGGCTCGGTTCGGGCAAGACGCGCCACGCCAAGGTGCGCGTGCTCAGCGCCACCAACGCCGACCTCAAGGCGATGATCCAGGCCGGTACCTTTCGCGAGGACCTGTACTACCGGCTCAACGTGATCGAGGTGAACCTGCCGCCGCTCACCGAGCGCACCGACGACATCCTGCCGCTGGCGGAATTCTTCCTCGACGGCCGCGCGGAACTGGGCGACGCCGCGCGCGAGGCGATGCAGAGCTATCCGTGGCCGGGCAACGTGCGCGAGCTGAAGAACGCGATCGAGCGCGCCGCCCTGCTGGCGGGCGGCAACCCGATCACGCCGGAGCTGCTCAACCTGCCGCAACATGCGGCAGCGAGCAACCGCAACCTGGACGAACCCAGCCGCGACGCCGTGGAGGACGCCTTGCAGCATGCCGGCGGCGTGGTCAGTCGCGCCGCGCAGCAGCTTGGCCTGTCGCGCCAGGCGCTGTATCGGCGGATGGAGCGCTACGGGCTGGCCACCTCGGGCTGACCGGAGCGGGCTTGCCGCCGCGCGTGCGGCGGACAAAGATGCGCGATCGAGAAGGCGGAGGTGTGCGATGAAGTTTCGAGGTCTGTTGATCCCTTGCGCGATGTTGCTGGCCGGCGCCGTGGCCGCGCAGTCGGCCGCGCCGCAGAGCGACTCCCGCGACGATCGCTGGGATGCCGCACCGCCGGCGGCCGGCTCGACGAATTACCGCAGCGTACCGGTGCTGCCCGGCAACGACGCCCATGGCGTGTTCCAGTTCAGGCAGGCGAAGCATCAGGGCCCCGCCTATGAGCCGCCGCCGCAGGCCAACGACAAGGCCGCCGTGATGGGCAAGTCGCGGCCGTGGCAGAACGGCCGGCCGCCACTCGATTGCGCGATGCATCCGAGGGCGCCGGGATGCCGCTGATGCGGTGGACGCGCGGGCCGGGGTCGGTGCCTGCCGCCGTGCGCAGCGGCCGGAGCGGCGCCCCATGTGGCAACTGCTGAACTCGCTGCGCGCGCGGCTGAGTCTGCTGCTGGTCGCCGCCGGCGTGGTCGGCGCACTGATCCTCGTCGGCGTCACCCGCTGGCCACTGCCGCAACTGCTCGCGTGGTTGCATGGCGGCGCGGCCGGCGCCGGCGAGGCGGCATCGGCCGCGGTCACCGCGACGCCGCCGCAGGATGTCTACATCGCACTGGCTGTGGGGCTGGTGTTGCTGATGCTGGCCGCGATCTGGCTGGCCGGGCGCGCGCTGGACCCGGTGAGCCGCCTGCTGCGGGCGCTGGAAGGCGCGGTGGCCAGTTATCGCGACGGTGATTTCAGCTTCTCCATCGCGGCCAACCGCCGCGACGAACTGGGCAAGCTGATCCGCATGCACAACGAGCTGGGCCACACCTTGCGTGAGCAGCGCCAGCACCTGGCGCAACGCGAGCTGCTGCTGGACACGGTGGTGCAGAACACGCCGGTGGCGCTGGTGCTCACCGATGCCGCGGGCCGCGTGGCCTACGCCAACATCGCCTCAAGGCACCTGTTCAATGAGGGGCGCAGCCTGGCCGGGCTGGATTTCGCCGAACTGCTGGCCGAGGCGCCGCAGGTGCTGCGCCAGGCGGTGGAGAGCGGCGAGGATGCGCTGCTCACGGTGGACATGGACGGCAGCGACGAAACCTTCCACCTGTCGCAGCGTGCGTTCCGCCTGCAGGGGCGGCCGCATCGCCTGCATTCGTTCCGGCGCATGACGCGCGAGCTCTCGCGGCAGGAGGTGGCGACCTGGAAGCGGGTGATCCGGGTGATCAGCCACGAGCTCAACAACTCGCTGGCGCCGATCTCCTCGCTGGCGCACTCTGGCGCGGAGCTGGCGCGGCGCGGCGACGTCGATCGCCTGCCCAGCGTGTTCGCCACCATCGGCGAACGTGCCCGCCACCTGCACGGCTTCATCGCCGGCTATGCCAGCTTCGCCAAGCTGCCGACACCGCGACCGGTCGCGGTGGAGTGGGCGGCCTTTCTGGAAGGCCTGTCGCTGCACTGCCGCTATCGTCTGGCCTCGGCCGTTCCGGAGCGGCCGGGCTGGTTCGACGCCGCGCAGGTCGAGCAGGTGTTGATCAACCTCATCAAGAACGCGCACGAAGCCGGCGGCCCGGACGACGAGGTCACGCTGTCGATCCACGATGTCGGCGCCGAGATGCGCGTGGAGGTGGCCGACCGTGGCCCGGGCATGAGCGAAACGGTGCTGGCGCAGGCGCTGCTGCCGTTCTATTCGACCAAGCGCTCCGGCACCGGCCTGGGCCTGGCGCTGGCGCGCGAGATCGCCGAGGCGCACGGCGGGCGCGTGTTGCTGGCCAACCGCGAGGGCGGCGGCCTGCGCGTGACCTTGCTGTTGCCGACCGCCAAGGCGCCGCCGCGCGGCTGATCAAGGGCGCGCGGGCTTGTCCCCCGATCCGGCCAGGCCGGAGAAGTCCGCGCTGGAGGTCTGGTCGAGTTTCCTGCGCTGCGATTGCAGCGGTTCGCCGGTGACCTGGAACCACACGTTCTCGGCGATGTTGGTGGCATGGTCGCCGATGCGCTCGATGTTCTTGGCCATGAACAGCAGGTGCGTGCATGGGGTGATGTTGCGCGGGTCTTCCATCATGTAGGTCAGCAGCTGGCGGAAGTAGCCGGTATAGGCCTCGTCCAGCACGGTGTCGTTCTTCCACACCGCGTGCGCGCGCTCGGCATCGCGCTCCTGGTAGGCCGCGAGCACCTCGCGCACGCCGGTGGCCGCCAGCCGCGCCAGGTGTTCCAGGCCCCTGGCCGGCTGCACCGGGGCCACCATCGACAGGGGGATCGAGCGTTTGGCCACGTTGGCGGCGTAATCGCCGATGCGCTCGATGTCGGCCGCCGTGCGCAGCGCCGCGAACACGTTGCGCAGGTCGCCGGCCATCGGCGCGCGCAATGCCAGCAGACGCACCACGTCGTGGCTGATGTCGCGCTCCATCCGGTCGATGGTGTCGTCGTTGTCGACCACGCGCTGGGCGGCGCGCTCGTCGCGCCGCTCGACCACGTCGATCGCCGCCTCCAGCTGTTTCACCGACAACTCGCCCATGCGCACGATCTCGGCGGTGAGCCGGCTCAGTTCGGTGTCGTAGCTCTTGATGATGTGGTCTGTGCCAGTGCTCATGATGTGCCTCTGCTTGTTCCTTCTGCCTTTGGGAGAAGGTGCCCCGAAGGGGCGGATGAGGGTTCGGGCGGAGCGGGGCGCCGAGGCCCCGCCCGTACCCTCACCCCACCCCCTCTCCCGAAGGGAGAGGGGCTTTCAATCGTCTAGCCGAATCGCCCGGTGATGTAATCCTCGGTCTGCTTCTTGTCCGGCTTGGTGAAGATTTTCTCGGTCTTGTCGAACTCGATCAGCTCGCCCAGGTACATGAAGGCGGTGAGGTCGGAGACGCGGGCGGCCTGCTGCATGTTGTGGGTGACGATGACGATGGTGAACTGGCTTTTCAGTTCCTCCACCAATTGCTCGATGCGGCCGGTGGCGATCGGGTCGAGCGCCGAGGTGGGTTCGTCCAGCAACAGCACTTCGGGTTTCAGCGCGATCGCGCGGGCGATGCACAGGCGCTGCTGCTGGCCGCCGGAGAGGCCGAGCGCGTTGTGCTTGAGCTTGTCCTTCACCTCGTCCCACAGCGCCGAGCTGCGCAGTGCCTGCTCGACGCGGCCTTCCATGTCGGACCTGGACAGCTTCTCGTGGTGGCGGATGCCGTAGGCGACGTTCTCGAAGATCGTCATCGGGAACGGCACCGGCTTCTGGAACACCATGCCGATCTTGCTGCGCAGGCGGTTCATCGAATAGCGCGGGTCGAGGATGTTCTCGCCGTCGAGCAGGATCGAGCCGGTGGCCCGCAGCTTCGGATAGATGGCGTAGATGCGGTTGAAGATGCGCAGCAAGGTGGACTTGCCGCAACCGGACGGCCCGATGATCGCAGTGACCTGCTTCTCGGGGATATCCATGTCGATGCCTTTCAGCGCATGGAAATCGCCGTAGTGGAAGTGCAGGTCGCGCACGGTGAACTTGGGCGACGCCACCGGCAACGACCGGGCGGCGAGGGCGGGATCAGTCATGGGACACCTTGGTGCGGGAAAGGATCAGGCGCGAGGCCAGGCTCAGCAGCAGCACGAACATGGTGATCACGAACGCGCCGGCCCACGCCAGCGCGTGCATCGATTCGCCCGGGTCGTTGGCGTACTGGTAGATGATCTGCGGCAGGCTGGACATCTTCTCCATCGGGTTGATGGCCATGTAGTTGTTGCCGAACGCGGTGAACAGCAGCGGCGCGGTCTCGCCGCTGATCCGCGCCAGCGCCAGCAGCACGCCGGTGATGATGCCCGAGCGCGCCGCGCGGATCAGGATCTGCACGGTCAGCTTCCACTGCGGCACGCCCAGCGACAGCGCGGCTTCGCGCAAGGTGGAGGGCACCAGCCGCAACATCTCGTCGGTGGTGCGCACGATCACCGGCAACGCGATCAGCGCCAGCGCCACGCCGCCGGCGAAGCCGGAGAAGGTGGTGTTGCCGTGGGTCAGCGCCGTGCTGGGCAGCACGATGATGGTGTAGACGAACAGGCCCATCACGATCGACGGCGCCGACAGCAGGATGTCGTTGAGGAAGCGGATCGACTCCCCCAGCTTCGTGCGGTTGGCGTACTCGGCCAGCCAGGTGCCGGCCAGCACGCCGATCGGCGTGGCGATGCCGATGCCGATGAAGTTGATCACCAGGCTGCCGACCATCGAGTTCAGCAGGCCGCCGTCCTCGCCGTAGGCGGTGATTTTCGTGAACAGCTTCAGGTCCAGCGCGCTGATGCCCTGGCGCAGCGTTTCCCAGAGAATCCAGGCGAGGAAGGCCAGCCCCACCAGCGTGGCCAGCATGCTCATGGTCATGGCCAGCGCATTGGTGATCCGCCGGCGCAGGTAGAGCGCGTTCATCAACGACCCTCCTTGCTCGCCAGGCGGCGCAGCATCAGGCGGGCGATCAGCAGCACGATGAAGGTGACCACGAACAACAGGAAGGCCAGCGCCATCAGTGCGGACTTCTGCAGGCCGGCGGCTTCGCTGAACTGGTTGGCGATGGTCGAGGCAATCGAGGTGCCGGGGTCGAGCAGCGAGGCCGACAGCTGCATCGCGTTGCCCAGCACGAAGGTCACCGCCATCGTCTCGCCCAGCGCGCGGCCGAGGCCGAGGAAGATGCCGCCGATCACCGCCGAGCGGGTGTACGGCAGCACGATGTCCCACGACACCTCCCAGGTGCTGGAACCCAGCGCATAGGCCGATTCCTTCAGCCGCGTCGGCACGGTCTGGAACACCTCGCGCATCACCGAGGAGATGAACGGGATGATCATGATCGCCAGCACGATGCCGGCGACCAGGATGCTGGCGCCGAACGGATAGCTGCTGCCGAACAGCTTGCCCACGAAGGGCACGTGCTCGGCCACCCACGACAGCTGGCCGTCGTCGGGCTGGTTGCCGAGGTTGTTGGTCAGCCACGGCTTGACGTGTTCGGCGAAGAACGGGGCGAAGATGAAAAGCCCCCACATGCCGTAGATGATCGAGGGGATGCCGGCCAGCAGTTCGATGGCCGAGGCCACCGGCGTGCGCAGCCAGGCCGGCGCCACTTCGGAGAGATAGACCGCGATGCCGAAACTCACCGGCACGGCGATCAGCAAGGCGATGAAGGAGGTGGCCAGGGTGCCGTACACCGGCACCAGGGCACCGTAGACCTCGTTGCCCGGGTCCCATTCGGAGCTGACCAGGAAGTGCCAGCCGAAGGTGGCGAACGCGTCGCGCCCGCCCCACAGGGTGGCCGCGGCGGCGCCGAGCAGGGATGCCAGCACCAGCAGCGCGCAGGCCTTCAACAGCCAGCGGAACAGCCGCTCGTGACGGGCGTCACGGCGGCTGCGCTGTTCCAGGATGTCGGTGGTGATGGCTGTCGTCATGCGGGACTCGGTGACCGGCTTGTGATTGAACAAACCCCGTTCGCCCCGAGCGTAGCGCAGCGGAGCCGAAGGGCAGTCTCCTTCGGCTCCGACCCTGCGCCACGCGCTCGGGGCGAACGGGGCGGGCGGCGGCTTCGATCAAGCCATCAATGCTTGAACTCGGACGTCCAGTACGCCTCGATCTGGCTGACAAGCGACGCCGGCAGCGGCACGTAGTCGAGTTCGCTGGCGGCTTGCTGGCCATGCTCCAGCGCGTACTTGAAGAAGTCGAAGGCGACCTTGCTGTTGCCCGCGTTCTTCGGCGACTTGTACATGATGATCCAGGTGGTGGCGGTGATCGGCCACGCCTTGGCGCCCGGCGCGTTGGTCATGATCAGGTTGAAGTCCTTGGCGCTGGCCCAGTCGGCGGTAGCCGCGGCGGCCGCGAAGCTCTCCGCTTCCGGCGCAATCACGTTGCCGGCGGCGTTCTTCATGTTCACCCAGCTGATCTTGTTCTTCACCGCGTAGGCGTATTCGACGTAGCCGATCGAGCCCTTGATCTGGCGCACGTACTGCGACACGCCCTCGTTGCCCTTGCCGCCCACGCCGGTCGGCCATTCCACGGCGGTGCCGAACTTGACCTTGCCGGCCCACTCCGGGCTGACCTTGGACAGGTAGTTGGTGAAGTTGAACGAGGTGCCCGAACCGTCCGAGCGATGCACCACGGTGATCTTGCCGGCCGGCAGGGCCAGGCCCGCGTTCAGCGCGGCGATCTTCGGATCGTTCCAGTTCCTGATCTTGCCCAGGAAGATGTCGGCCAGGGTGGCGCCGTCCAGCTTGATCTGGCCGGCCTGCACGCCGGCGATGTTGACCACCGGCACGATGCCGCCGACCACGATCGGGAACTGGCCCAGGCCGTACTTCTTCAGGTCCTCGGCCTTCATCGGCGCGTCGGAGGCGCCGAAGTCGATGGTGCCTTCCTTGATCTGCGCGATGCCGGCGCCGGAACCGATCGACTGGTAGTTGAGGCGGTTGCCGGTCTTCTCGGCATACGCGGCCGACCACTTGGACATGACCGGGTAGACGAAGCTGGAGCCGGCGCCGGTGATGTCGGTGGCGTGGGCGGCCACGCCGAAGGTCGAGGCCACGGCGAACGTGGCGACGGCGGCGAGCCGGACTGGCAGTTTGCGGAGGGTCAACATGGAAGCTCCTTTCGAGTGGGGTCGGATGCGACCCCGCCATTTCAGGCTTTTCGTGTTGCCATTGAATGAAATGAATGTTGCAGCAAGATGACAGCCCCTGCGACAGTGCCGGCGGGCCGCGCGCGGGAGTGTCTCGAATCTGTCATGTCAGTGGCATCCAGCCGTAAAAGTCCGTCTGCAAACTTTTAACCAATCGCCGGCCAGGCCCCTCCGGTTCGGGCGGCGACCCAGCGATTTCCCACCCACTTGCGGAGAAAGACATGCGTTCCAAACTGATTGCGGTGGCGATTGCCGCCGGCCTCGGGGTTGCCAGCTTCACGGCCGCGGCCGCGCCGCAGAACCGGACGTCGGCGACCACCAGCGCCGAGGTCGAGTCGCTGAAGGCCCAGCTCGCCGCACTGCAGGCCAAGGTGAACGAACTGGAACAGCGCACCGATGCGCAGTCCGACATCAACGTCAGCACCGGCCAGGCGGTGGAGAAGGCGACGGCGGTGACCACCGCCAGCGACAAGAAACTCGAGTCGCTGGAGAAGCTGGTCAACAACACCAAGTTGTCCGGCCGCATGTACTTCGACTTCACCAACATCGACCAGAAGGACAGCGACAGCGGCAAGACCGACAAGTCCGGCATCGGCATGGACGTCAAGCGCTTCTACCTCGGCGTCGACCACAAGTTCAACGACATCTGGTCGATGAACCTGACCACCGATTTCAACTATTCCAGCAGCGACGGCCAGACCAGCCTGTTCGTCAAGAAGGCCTACGTGCAGGGCAAGTTCGACGACGCGGCGGTGCTGCGCATCGGTTCGACCGACATGCCGTGGATTCCGTTCGCCGAGCAGTACTACGGTTTCCGCTACGTCGAGAACACCATCACCGACCGCCTGAAGTACGGCAACTCGGCGGACTGGGGCCTGCACCTGGGTGGCGAGCTGGGCGCCGGCAAGTCGTTCAACTACGCGGTGTCGGTGGTCAACGGCAACGGCTACAAGAATCCGGGCCGCAGCAAGGGCGTGGATGTCGAGGGCCGCCTCGGCTTCGTGCCGTTCGAGAACATGGTGGTGGCGATCGGCGGCTACCGCGGCCATCGCGGCCAGGAGACCGAGAACGTCAACGCCGTGAACACGGCCGAGCGCGGCGACATCATGGTCGCCTATGCCAGCGACGCGTTCCGTCTCGGCGCCGAGTACTTCACGGCGAAGAACTGGAACAACGTGCTCACCACGGCCACCGACAAGGCCGACGGTTACTCGCTGTGGGGCAGCGTGGCGGTGGCCGACGACGTGAGCCTGTTCGCCCGCTACGACAACGCCAAGCTCAGCAAGACGCTGGATGGCGCCAACAAGAACGTCTACTACAACGCCGGCGTCGAGTACCAGGTGACCAAGGGCTTCAAGCTGGCCGGCGTGTGGAAGCACGAGAAGGCCGACAAGTCCGTCAGCACGCCGGTACCGCCGCACGTGCGCAACGTCAAGACCAACGAGATCGGCGTGTTCGGCGAAGTGCGCTTCTGAACCCGTGCCGCCGCGGCAGTCCGCGGCGGCGCGGCGGGGCAAACGGTTATCGTGAGGGAGTTCCACCCAGGGATGGAGAGCGGCGGGCCAGGATGCCCGCCGTTTCTTTTTTTTTCGCGGATGATGGCGATGACGCTGCGCGCGCGTCCGCCGAGGCGTCAGGTCTTGTACCGGTCCAGCAGCCAGCCCTGCGCCGCATGCGCCGGTGCGTCGCCCGGCGTGGCGCGGCGATAGTGCCCATCGGCGTCCAGCAGCCAGGCCTGCACGTTGTCGTCCAGGTAGTTCTGCAGCGTCTCGCGGAAGACACGCGCCGCGATGCGCGGGTCGCGTATCGGGAAGCATGCCTCGACCCGGCGCAGCAGATTGCGCTCCATCCAGTCGGCCGAGGAGCCGTAGATCTCGGCGCGGCCGTCGTTGGCGAACCAGTACACGCGGCTGTGCTCGAGAAAGCGGCCCAGCACCGAGCGCACGCGGATGCGCTCGGAGACCCCGGGCAGGCCTAGGCGCAGGATGCATGCGCCGCGCACGATCAAGTCGATCTCGACGCCGGCGCAGGAGGCGCGGTAGAGCGCGGCGACCATGGAGGGTTCGTTCAGCGCGTTCATGCGCGCGATGATCCGCGCCGGCTTGCCGGCGCATGCGTGCGTGATCTCGCGCTCGACCAGGGCGAGCAGGCCGCGATGCAGGCTGAAGGGCGACTGCAGCACGTGCTCCAGCTCCACCGCCGGCCCGAGGCTGCACAGCTGCTGGAAGATCCGGCCCACGTCGGCGCAGATGCCCGGGTCGCGGGTCATCAGGCCGATGTCGGTGTAGAGCCGGCTGGTGGCCAGGTGGTAGTTGCCGGTGGACAGGTGCGCGTAGCGGCACAGCACGCCCCGTTCGCGGCGCACGATCAGCAGCATCTTGGCGTGGGTCTTGTAGCCGACGACGCCGTACACGACCTGCACGCCGGCCTCCTGCAGACGGTCGGCCAGGCGGATGTTCGCCTCCTCGTCGAAGCGGGCGCGCAACTCGATGACCGCCGTCACCTCCTTGCCGGAGCGGGCCGCATCGGCAAGGTAGCCGACCAGCGGCGAGTCCTCGCCGACCCGGTACAGCGTCTGCCGGATCGCCAGTACGTCGGCGTCCGTGCTGGCCTGGCGCAGCAGTTCGAGCACGGGCGTGAACGAATCGAACGGGTGATGCAGCAGCAGGTCGCCCTGGCTGATGGTATCGAACATGCCGGCGTCCGCCGTGAAGGCGCGAGGCACGGCCGGCACGAACGGCGGATATTTCAGATCCGGGCGATCGACCATGTCATAGATCGCCGACGCGCGATGCAGGTTGACCGGGCCGCTGCACAGGTACACGTCGGCATCGGTCAGGCCGAAGTTCACCAGCAGCATCTGCCGCACCTCGGGCGTGCAGCCCTCGCCGAGTTCCAGCCGCACCGCGTCGGCGTAAGCCCGCTCGCGCAGTTCCATGCTCAGCACGCGCGCCAGGTTCTCGGTGTCGCCTTCTTCCAGCTCCAGTTCGGAATCGCGCGTCACGCGGAACTGGCAGGCGCCGCGGATCGTCATGCCGGGGAACATCGCGTCGGCGAAGCGCTCCAGCAGCGTGGAGAGGAACACGAACTGGTGTGGCGCGCCGGCGACCTCCGGCGGCAGGCGGATCACGCGCGGCAGCGAGCGCGGCGCGCGCACGACCGCGACATGGCCCTCGCGACCGAAGGCGTCCTCGCCGTCCAGCACCACCGCGACATTGAGGCTCTTGTTGAGTATCCGCGGGAACGGGTGGGCCGAGTTCAAGCCCAGCGGCGAGAGCACCGGCAGGATCTCGCGCTCGAAGTGCGTGCGCGCCCAGCGCGTCTGTGCGGGCGACCAGGGCGCGCCGTCGATGAACACGATGCCCTCGCGCGCCAGCGCCGGGCGCAGCTCGTCGTGCCACGTTTCGTACTGGGTGTGCATCAGCCGGGTGGCGTTGTCGCGCACCTGCGCGAGCACCTCGGCCAGGGGCATGCCGTCCGGGCCCGGGCGCGCGTCGCCGTAGGCGATCCAGTGCCTGAGGCTGGCCACGCGCACCTCGAAAAACTCGTCGAGGTTGCGCACCGAGATGCACAGGAAGTGCAGCCGTTCCAGCAGCGGTACCGTGGCGTCGCGCGCCTGGGCCAGCACGCGGGCATTGAATTGGAGCGCCGAAAGTTCGTGGTTGAGGCAGAGGTTCGCCGCGCGGAAACCGACGCTGGCCGGCTCCGGCTCGACGTGCTGCGGCGCGCTTGCGATGGTCATGGGCGGAGGGTCGGCGGGTGAGGGCGGTTCAACCCGCCAGGGTGCCGACGAGTGCGGCGTCGAGCCCGCGCGAGGCGAGGCCGAGCGCCGCGCCGAGTGCGGCACCGGCGAGCACGTCGCTGGGGTAGTGCAGGCCCAGCACCACGCGCGACATCGCCACCAGCACGGCGAACAGCGCCAGCGGAAGGGCCAGCACGGGAAACCAGCCGGCGGCGACGATGCCGAAGCTCACCGCGTGCAGCGTATGCCCCGACGGGAAGCTGAACTCGTCCAGCGGCGGTGCGCGCGCGATCACTTCGCGGTGCACGCGGAACGGCCGCGGGCGACGCGTGCGGCGCTTCAGCGTGCGGTAGAGCAACCACGCCACGATGCCGGTGCCGGCCATCTGCAGTGCGGCGTGCCGACCGCGGTCACCGCCGCCGATGGCCAACGCGGCGATCAGGCCGTACCAGAGCCAGCCATCGCCGAGGCGGCTGGCCGCGCCGAAGATCCGTTGCACCGCGCGACGCGCGCCCCAGCGGCTGGCCGCGCGGCACAGCAGCGCGTCCAGCGACAGAGTTGCCGGTTCAGGCGACGGCGCGGAGACGGTCATCGGGATGGCCATGCAGCAGCGAGACCAGCAAAGTCTCGAATTCCGCGATCACCATGTCCGGCGGGCACCGCAGCGCGGCGCGCCGCGCATGGGCGCCGAGCCTGCGGCGGGTCGTCGGGTCGACGCCGAGCTGATAGGCCGAGGTGATGAAACTGCGCGCGTCCGAGGGCGGCACAATGCGCCCGGAGATGCCGTCGACGACGTGCTCCTGCGCCGCGGCATGGTCGAACGCGACCAGCGCCAGCCCCGAGGCCATCGCTTCCAGTACCACGTTGCCGAAGGTTTCCGACAGGCTCGGGAACAGGAACACGTCCGCGCTGGCGTAGTGCGCGGCCAGATCCGCGCCGTGCCTGGTGCCGACGAACAAGGCCTCGGGGCAGGCGCTGGCGAGCGCCGCGCGTTGCGGACCGTCGCCGACCATCACCAGGCGCGCGGCGGGCGTGCGTGCCTGCAACGCGCGGAAAGCCTGCACGGCGAGGCCCAGGTTTTTCTCCGCAGCGATCCGTCCGACGCACAGCAGCACGGGCGTCTCGTCATCCACGCCCCAGCTGCGGCGCAGCGCCGGATCGCGCCGCTCCGGCGAGAACAGCCGGACATCGACGCCGCGGCGCAGCTTGCGCACGTGGTCGACACCGGCATCCGTCAGCTCGGCGTGCAGCGCGTTGGTCGGCACCAGGGTCATCTGCGCGCGACGGTGGAAGCCGAGCAGGTGGTTGCGTACCAGCGGCGCCAGCAGGCCGACGCCATAGTGGGCGGCGTAGTCGTGGAAGCGCGTGTGGAACCCGCTCACCACCGGGACCTGCAGCGCGTTGGCCACGCGCAGCGCCGACGCGCCCAGCGGACCTTCCGTGGCGATGTACACCGCATCGGGCCGCTTCGCATGCCAGCGCCGGCGCAGCGCACTGCCGGCGGGCAGGCCGAACTGCATGCCCGGGTAGCGCGGCAGCGCCACGCCGCGTGCGCGTACCAGTTCGACCTTGCCGTCGCGGCCGTCGCCGCCGGGGCGGACCACGTCGACGCCCAGCCCGCGTGCGGCCAGCCCGGCGGCAAGCGTGCGCACGGTGAGGGCGACACCGTTCACCTGGGGCGGCCAGGTCTCCGTGACGAAGCTGACGCGCATCGCTGTTCTCCGATCGGAACTGGCACCGATCGTGGCGCCGCCCTGTTGCACGCGAACGACGGCTGCATGACGCTTGTGTGCTTGCCGACTTGCGCGCGCCGCGGGAGGGCATCGCGCCCAGCCGTCGTGACAAAAAAGCGAGTCCGGCATGTCATCGGCTTGTCACGCGGCGTTGCGACAATGCCTGCGCCTGCCAGGCACTCCCCTCCATGGCAGGCATCTTCGAGATGCCGCTCCCCCTCCTGAATCGGCTCCCGGCGTGGATTTTCTCCACGCCGTTTTTTTTGCGGCAAGGGGGTTGTGCGCAGGCGCGGCTCAGTTGGCCGGGGTCTCGGCGCGGAAGATGCCGCCGCGGTCCGGCGGCAACACGCGCGAGGCTTCCATCACGCAGGAGAAGGTCGAGCCGCGGCCGGGCTCGCTCTCGATCACCAGGCGCCCCTGGTGCAGGTTCAGCACGTGCTTGACGATGGACAGGCCCAGGCCGGTGCCGCCGGACTCGCGCGAGCGGCTGGACGACACGCGGTAGAAGCGCTCGGTGAGTCGCACCAGGTGTTCGGCGGAGATGCCCAGCCCGCTGTCGCGCACGGAGAAGATCGCGCCGCCATCGGCGGTCTGCCGCCAGCCGATCACGATCTCGCCGCCGCTGGGCGTATAGCGCACGGCGTTGCTGGTCAGGTTGGAGAACGCGCTGTGCAGGTGATGGATCGAGCCGCGCAGGCGCACCGCAGTGGTCGCCTCCACGCTGATGCGGTGCCGGCCCTGGCTGAGCGCCACCGCCTCGCGCCGCAGCGTCTCCAGCAGCGGAATCATGGCCACTTCCTCGTCCGGCAGGGCCTCGCGCGTTTCCAGCCGCGACAGGGTCAGCAGATCCTCGACGATCTGCTGCATCCGCTGCGACTGCATGCGCATCTCGCCGAGCACCGGCGCCAGCTCGGGCACGTCCACGGGGTCCAGCAGTTCCAGGTAGCCGTGGATCACCGTCAACGGAGTGCGCAGCTCATGCGAGACGTTGGCCACGAAATCGCGGCGCACCTGCTCCAGCCGGCTCAGCGTGCTGATGTCACGCGCCAGCAGCACCTTCAGCTGCTGGCCGAAGGGGATGATCGTCGCGGCCAGGCGCAGCGACGCATCCGCCGGCGCCGGCAGGTCGGCGGCCGGCTGCGTGGCATTCGTGCGCAGCCACGTGCCCAGCTCGCTGCCGTCGAGCCATTGCGCGAGCGGCTGCCCGACGTGTTCGCGCCGCACGCCGAGCAGACGGGTAGCGGCCGCGTTGAACCAGCGCACGCGCCCCTGATCGTCGAACAGCACCACGGCATCGGCCAGTGCGCCCACCGCGTCGCGCACGTCGTGCAACTGCGCGCGCAGGCGCGACTGGCGCAAGGCGCGTGCGGCGCGGAGTTGGCCAGGTGTATCGGGTCGCGTCCGGCGTGCACGGCGTGCACGGCGTGCGCGCAGCCACCACCCCAGCGCGACGGCTTCACCGCCCAGGGCGACGCCGAGCGCCCACCATGGCGACGCCCACAGCGCGGCGACGATCGCGCCGGCCATCGAGCCGATCACGATGACGAGGAAGCCGGTGTCGAAGGAGGTGCGGATGCTGCGCATGCGCCGGCCGGAGCTGCTCAGGGCCGCACGGGTGCGGGCTGGGCGGAGAAGCGGTAACCGGTGCCGCGCACTGTCTGGATCAGGGCATCCAGGCCCCATGCCTCCAGGGTCTTGCGCAGGCGCCGGATGTGCACGTCGACGGTGCGCTCCTCCACGTAGACGCTGCCGCCCCAGACATGATCGAGCAGTTGCGCGCGGGAATACACGCGCTCGCTGTGGCTCATGAAGAAGTGCAACAGGCGGTATTCGGTGGGGCCCAGGTGCACCGGCTCGTCGCCGGCGAACACCCGGTGCGCCTGGCCGTCCAGACGCAGCCCGCCCAGCTCGATCATGCCGGCGCCGTCCTCGCCCTGGCTGCGGCGCAGCACCGCCTTGATCCGCGCCACCAGCTCGCGGGTGGAAAACGGCTTGACCACGTAGTCGTCCACGCCGGCATCCAGGCCGGCCACGCGGTCGGTCTCCTCGCCGCGGGCGGTCAGCATGATGATCGGCAGGTCGCGGGTCAGCTCCTCGCGGCGCAGTCGCCGGGCCAGGTCCATGCCGCTGATGCCCGGCAGCATCCAGTCGAGCAGGATCAGGTCGGGCACCGCCTCGGCGATGGCCAGTTGCGCTTCACCGGCATCGGCGGCGCAGACCGGCAGCATCTCTGCGCGGCGCAGCGCGAACGCCACCATGTCGCGGATCGGCGCCTCGTCTTCGATGATCAGGATGCGTTTTTGCATGCATATGCCCAGTGGCAGCCGGCGCCATGGAATCACGGCCATGTTACGCGACGATGACAGCGCCGGGCTGCCCGGCCGCGGTCGTGATGATCGTTCCATGACGCCATGGTCCGGCCCGCTCGACGGCGCTGCGCTCGCCTATACTGACATCTTCACGGAAAGGGGAGAGCTTCATGGGTATCGCACAACTGCTGGCGCTGGTCATCCTGGTCGTGGTCGTCATCGGCATCGTCAAGCTGGTGCGCATCGTGCCGCAGGGTTACGAATGGACGGTGGAGACGTTCGGCAAGTACACCGGCACGTTGAGCCCGGGGCTGCATTTCCTGATCCCGATCTACCAGGCGATCGGGCACAAGATGAACATGATGGAGCAGGTGCTGGACGTGCCCTCGCAGGACGTCATCACCAAGGACAACGCGGTGGTGCGTGTCGACGGCGTGGTGTTCTACCAGGTGCTGGATGCGGCCAAGGCGGCCTATGAAGTGGCCAATCTGGAGCAGGCCTCGCTGGCGCTGGTGATGACCAACATCCGCACCGTGCTCGGCTCGATGGATCTGGACGAAAGCCTGAGCAAGCGCGACGAGATCAACGCCCGCCTGCTGCGCGTGGTGGACGAGGCGACCCACCCGTGGGGCGTCAAGGTCAACCGCATCGAGATCAAGGACATCTCGCCGCCGCGCGACCTGATCGACGCGATGGCACGGCAGATGAAGGCCGAGCGCGAGAAGCGCGCCAACATCCTCGACGCCGAGGGCTTCCGCCAGGCGGCGATTCTCAAGGCCGAGGGCGAGAAGCAGTCGGCGATCCTCTCTGCCGAGGGTGAGAAGGAGGCCGCGTTCCGCGCCGCCGAGGCGCGTGAGCGCACCGCCGAGGCCGAGGCCAAGGCCACCACGATGGTCTCCGACGCGATCGCCGGCGGCAACATCAATGCGCTGAACTATTTCGTCGCCAACAACTACATCGGCGCGCTGAAGGAAATGGCCAATTCGCCCAACCAGAAGATGCTGCTGCTGCCGATCGAGGCCACCGGCGTGATCGGCGCGATGGCCGGCATCGCCGAACTGGCCAAGGAATCCCTGACCCAGCAGCAGCGCCCGGCGGCCGCGCCGGTGCCGCCGCTGCGCTGAGTGGAGTCCTCGACCATGTGGCAACTTGCCGTGCATTACCTGTGGTGGATCCTGGCGCTGCTGCTGATTGCCGGCGAGCTGCTGCTGCCGGGCTATTTCCTGCTGTGGATCGGCCTGGCCGCGGCGGCGATGGGCGTGCTGCTGTGGGCCGTGCCGACGCTGGGCCTGCTGGCGCAGGCGATCGTGTTCGGCCTGCTCGCATTCGCCTTCTGCGTGGCCTACGCGCGCTGGCTGCGGCCGAAGCTGGAGCGTCGCGTGCCGGGCAGCGAACGCCTCAACCGTCGCGCCGAGCAGATGATCGGCCAGCGTTATGAGCTGATCGAGGCGATCGTCAATGGTCGCGGCAAGGCCCGCGTGGGCGACGGCCAGTGGCTGGTCAACGGGCCGGACCTGCCGCTGGGCGCCACCGTGGAAGTGGTTGCCGTCGATGGTTCCACCCTGCAGGTGCGCGCGGTGGCATGAGCGGCACCATCAGCCAGCAGCAATTCGCCACCACCGCGCTGAACACGCGCATGGCGTTCGTGCTGGAGCTGGCGCGGCGCCTGCACCAGTACGGCACCACCGCGCCGCGACTGGAGATGGCCGTGGCCGGCGTGGCGCAGCGGCTGGGCTTGTCCGCCGACGTGTGGTCCAGCCCTACCGCGGTCATCATTTCCTTCGCCGACCTCGCCCAGGGCGAGGAGCGCGTGGCGACGACCACCCAGGTGGTGCGGCTGCCGCCGGGCGAGGTGAACCTGGAACGGCTGTGCCAGGCCGACGACATCGCCGACCGCGCGATCGCCGGCGAGCTGGGCCTGCGCGAAGGCTTTCGCCTGCTGCGCGAGCTGGGTCGGCCGGACAGCCGACGCGAGAAAATCGGCCTGATCGCCAGCTACGGCTTGTCCGCGGCTTCGATCGCGGCGCTGTTCCTGCACAGCTCGTGGGTGGACCTGGTGGTCGCGGCGGTGATCGGCACGATCATCGGCTGCATCACCCTGGCGGCTGCCGTGCGGCCGCAGCTGGCGGCGGCCAGCGATGCAATCAGTGCGCTGGTGGCGACCATGGTGGCGATCCTGGTCAGCGCCTTCATCGTGCCGCTGGCGATCAAGTCGGTGGTGCTGGCCAGCCTGATCATCCTGATCCCCGGCATGTCGCTGACCACCGCCGTGCGCGAGATCTCCAGCCAGCACCTGGTTTCCGGCATGGCGCGCATGGGCGGTGCGATGGCGACCCTGCTCAAGCTCACTTTCGGGGTCATCGCCGCGACCGAGTTGTGCAGCGCACTCGGCATCACTGCGCGCGATTTCGCCTTGCCGCCGCTGCCGTCATGGACCGATTACCCGGTGCTGCTGGTCGCCGCGATCGCCTTCGCGATCCTGTTCCGCGCCGCCCGGCGCGACTGGCCGGCAGTGATCGCGGCGGTGGTGGTGGGTTATCTGGCCACGCGCTGGGGCGGCGAGATCTCCACCTCGTTGCCGGGCGCGCCGGTAGGCGTGTTCCTGGGCGGCTTGCTGCTGGGCGCGCTGGCCAACGTCTACGCGCGCTATGCGCATCGGCCCGGCGCGGTAATCCGCGAACCGGGCATCCTGTTGCTGGTGCCGGGCAGCGTGGGCTTCCGCAGCATGTCGTTCCTGCTCGAACGCGATACCTCGCTCGGCCTGGACGCCGGCTTGCTGCTGGTCACCCTGCTGGTGTCGCTGGTGGCGGGGCTGATGTTCGGCGACTTGCTGATTTCGCCGCGGCGCTCTCTGTAAAACAAAAGCGACCGGGCTAGCCGGACTTCACGCCAACCGGTTCGTCACGGGAGACGAACCCGCGGCACCTTCACCTCCTCCCCTTTGAAGCAGGGGAGGATTGAGGAGGGTGCTCCTGGCCCCGGCAAGATCAAGAGCCGCGCCTTCCTGACCTCCCTTTGCGTTGCGTCCGCATGAGCCTTGCGCGGCGAATGGACGTCGCATGGTTCAAGCCAAAAAAAAGCGCCGGCGCGAGGCCGGCGCTGTTTCCATGGCGTGGGGACGGCGATCAGATCGTCAGGTCCTTTTCCTTCTTGCCCGCCTTCAGCGCGTCGTTGAACCAGTGCGGACGCTTGCCGCGGCCGGACCAGGTCTGCGCCGGGTTGGCCGGGTTGCGATACTTCGGGGCAACCTTGGCGCCGGCGCGCTTGCTCTTGCGGGCACCGCCGAAAATGTCCTCGAACGAATAACCCTCGGCCTTGATCAGCGCGTGGACCTTCTCGCGCAGCTTGACGACCTTCTCCTTGCGCAATTCGTCCTGACGGATTTGTGCCTTGCTGATGAGATCGTTGAGCTGATTGTGGTTGAGATTCTTGATATCGACGGCCATGGACGGACTCCGGTGAGGGTGACGAATCATGCCCCATTATCGAGGCAATGCGGGCATTGGTGAATGCCGGCCAGTGGGGATTCTCCATGATCGGACAAACATTTGTAAAGCGCCAAACTCCCCGACGCGCGTCACAGTTCATATTCGAAACGATTATGAAACAGGGTTGCACGGGCAAATGTGCCGATATTCGAAACCCGCCGGTTTCATTAATCAGGCCAGCAGTGCGAACAACTCATCCTGGCTCAACGTGCGGCTCTCGCTGTCCTCGCGGCCGCGATATTCCAGCGTGCCGGCGGCCAGCCCGCGTTCGCTCACCACCACGCGATGGGGGATGCCGATCAACTCCATGTCGGCGAACATGTTGCCGGGACGCAGGCCGCGATCGTCCAGCACGGTTTCGATGCCGCGCTGGACGAGTGCCTGGTACAGCGCCTCGGCGGCCTCGTTGACCGCGGCGGAGGCGTTCTTCGGGTTGATCACGCACACCGCCACCCGCCACGGCGCCATCGCCTCGGGCCAGATGATGCCCGCGTCGTCATGGCGCTGCTCGATGGCGGCGGCGACGATGCGGCTGATCCCGATGCCGTAGCAACCCATGGCCATCACCTGGGCCTTGCCGCCTTCGTCGATTACGGTGGCGCGCAGGGCGTCGGCATATTTCGTCCCCAGCTGGAACACGTGGCCCACTTCGATGCCGCGGGCCAGGTGCAGTTCGCCGTGGCCGTCGGGCGAGGCATCGCCCTCGACCACGTTGCGCAGGTCGGCGATGCGGCTGATGCGCGCGTCGCGCTCCCAGTTGGCGCCGGTGCAGTGCACGCCGTCGGCATTGCCGCCGCAGACGAAGTCGGCCAGTACGGCGGCGTCGCGATCGACGATCACCGGGATGGAATCGGGCAGGCCGACCGGGCCGATGAACCCCGGGCGCGTGCCGCAGGCGGCGCGGATTTCCTCTTCGCCGGCCAGCACCATCTCGCCCGGCAGCTCGGCCAGCTTGCCGGCCTTGACCTCGTTGAGTTCGTGGTCGCCGCGCAGGCACAGCGCGACCAGCCCTTCGACGCCGCGCACCAGCAGGGTCTTCACGCATTGCCGCGGTTCCACTTTCAGGAAGGCGGCGACGTCGGCGATGGTTTTCTGGGTCGGCGTGTCCGCGCGCTGCAGGCCGGCGGCGGGCGCAGGGCGTTCGACGGACGGGGGCAGCGCTTCGGCTTTCTCGAGGTTGGCGGCATAGTCGGAGCCGTCGGAAAACGCGATCGCGTCCTCGCCCGAATCGGCCAGCACCTGGAATTCATGGCTGGCATTGCCGCCGATGGCGCCGGTGTCGGCCTGCACCGCGCGGAAGCTCAGGCCGAGGCGGGTGAAAATGCGCACATAGGCCTGGTACATCGCGGCGTAGGTTTCCGCCAGCGACTCCTGCCCGAGATGGAATGAATAGGCATCCTTCATAAGGAATTCGCGCGCGCGCATCACGCCGAAACGCGGGCGGATCTCGTCGCGGAACTTGGTCTGGATCTGGTAGAAATTGACCGGCAGCTGCTTGTAGCTTTTCAGCTCGTTGCGGGCGTAATCGGTAATCACTTCCTCGGCGGTCGGCGCATAGCAGAATTCCTGCTCCTTGCGGTCGCGGATCTTCAGCAGCTGCGGGCCGAATTTCGCCCAGCGACCGGTTTCCTCCCAGAGTTCACGCGGCTGGATGGTCGGCATCAGCAATTCGATCGCGCCGGCGCGATCCATTTCCTCGCGCACGATGCGCTCGACCTTGCGCAACACGCGCAGGCCCAGCGGACTCCAGGTGTACAGGCCGGAGGCCAGCCGGCGGATCATGCCGGCGCGCAGCATCAGGCGATGGCTGGCGATCTCGGCGTCGGCAGGGACTTCCTTGACGGTGGCCAGGTGGAATTGGCTGAGGCGCATGCGGGCGATTCCGGCGTGTAAAGCGCCCATTGTAGCGGCGCCACCGCCGCCGGAGTGCGGCCCGGGGGCTTACTTGCCCTGGCAGTACTGGTCGTACTGGGCCTGGGCGGTGGCGATCTGTTGCTGGCGTTGCGAGGCGTCCAGTGCGTTGGGCTTGCCATCCTTCTCCATCACCACTGGACCGCTGCCCTGCAGGGTCGCCAGGTTGGACTGCAGCGAGGCGCACAGCGATTTGCGGTTCTCCGGGGTGTCGGCCATGGTCTTCGGCGCGACGGCGGGCTCGTTGCTGCCGCCCGCGACGTCCTCCGGATTGCTTCGTTCGGCCGGCTTGACCAGCGGCTCCACCGTGCCGGTCGTGGTGACCTTGCTGTACTTGACCCCCTGCGTCGGCGGCGCCTCGGAGTAGTGCACGGTGCCGCTGGCGTCGGTCCACTTGTAGACCTGCGCGGCACACAACGGGGCAAACAGCAGCAGTGCCACGACAATCAGCGAACGGCGCATGGGGGTCTCCGGACAGGGGAAAATCAGTCGTTCCTTGTTATCACTCCGGCGCCCCGGACTCAAGCAGGCAATGGTTTACACTGCGCCTACTCCGTCACGATCCTGCTTCATGAGTCCACCCATGCCCGTTCAACCGCCCCGGCACCGCGGCATTTACCTGTTGCCGAACCTGTTCACCACGGCGGCGATGTTCGCCGGGTTCTACGCGATCATTTCCAGCATCGGCGGCCATTACGTCGAGGCGGCCATCGCGGTGTTCCTGGCGGCGGTGCTCGACGGCATGGATGGGCGCGTGGCGCGCATGACCGGCACGCAGACCGAGTTCGGCGTGCAGTACGACTCCTTGTCGGACCTGGTCAGCTTCGGCCTCGCGCCGGCGCTGGTGATGTACACGTGGTCGCTGTCGGCGCTGCGCGACGTGGGGCCGCTGTGGGGCAAGCTGGGCTGGGCGTGCGCGTTCATCTATGCCGCCTGCGCCGCGCTGCGGCTGGCGCGCTTCAATACCCAGGCAGGGGTGGCCGACAAGCGCTATTTCCAGGGCCTGGCCAGTCCGGCCGCGGCGGCGGTGAACATGTCGTTCGTGTGGACCATGGAGAAGGCCGGCTGGAGCGGCGCCGAGCTGGCCTTCGCCAGCGCGGCGATCGTGGTGGTCACCGGCCTGCTGATGGTCAGCCGCTTCCGCTATTTCAGTTTCAAGTCGCTGCCGATGGGCGAGCGCGGCAACGTGCCGTTCGCCTGGATGGTGGTGGCGGTGCTGCTGCTTGCCTTGCTGTATCTGGCGCCGGCGCGGGTGCTGCTGGCGGGTTTCACCGTGTACCTGTTGTCCGGGCCGGTGTGGACCATCGCGGCGCGGATCGCGCATCGGCGCCGTGCACGGCACTCCGCCAGATGAACGCGCCCATGCCTGCCGCCCACCGCGCCCGCGTCCTGCACGCGCTGGGGCTGACGCCGTGGGTTCGCCGCGTGGCGAAAGTTGTGCCGGCCATGGCCGAGCCGGAGCTGGGCGACGCCGACGTGGCCTGCGTGGTGATCCTGCCGGCGTCGTGCAACGCCCGCGAGCTCGACCTGCTGGGCCGCGCGCTGCATGCCGGCGGTGCGGCGCTGGCGCGCGCGGCGCGCATCAGCGTGCAAGGTGGCCAACTGGCGTCATCGGTGCCGGCGGCGCGCGCCTACCTGGTGTTCGGCGATGCGCAGGCGCATGCACTCGGCCGCGCCTTGCCGGCGGCAGTGATGAGCCAGGCGCTGATTGTGCTTGCCGATGAGCCGAAGCTGGTGCTGGCCGACGCGACGGCCAAGCGTCGGCTGTGGAACGCGCTGCGCAGCGTGCGCCGTGCCCTGGCCAGCGCGGGAGCCTGAACGATGGTCGCCGTGCCGAAGGCGGCGATCCAGGTGCGCGGCATGTACCTGGATGATCTGGCCGCGGTCAGCGCGCTGGAGAACGCCTCGTACGAATTCCCGTGGTCGCCCGGCATCTTCGGCGATTGCGTGCGGGCAGGGCATTCGTGCTGGGTTCTGTGCGTGGATGGCAGCGTGGCCGGCTACGGCATTCTCTCGACCGGCGCCGGCGAGGCGCACTTGCTCAATTTGTGCATCGGCCCGGAGCATCGCGGCCGCGGTCTCGGCCGGCATCTGCTGATGCGCCTGCTCGACGTGGCGCGCTGGAACCGGGCCGAGCGACTCTTCCTCGAAGTGCGCCCGTCCAACCCGGGCGCGAAAGCCTTGTACGAGTCGGTGGGCTTCCACGAAATCGGAAGGCGCCCGCGCTATTACCCGGCACGCGACGGACGCGAGGACGCGATCGTGATGGCGCTCGATATGGCCGCAGGCCATATCGAGAAATAGGCAAGAACCCGATCGCCAAAAAGCCCGGGGCGGCGTGCGGCGGTGCCCGCGCTACAGCTTGCCGGCCTGCTCGCGCAGCGCGCCCAGCGTGGTGTTCCAGTCGGCGATGCGCTGGCGCTCTTGTGCCACGACCTCGGCCGGCGCATTGGCGACGAAGTTCGCGTTGCCGAGCTTGCCTTCGCATTTCCTGATCTCGACCTCGATGCGGCCGATTTCCTTGGCCAGGCGCGCTTTCTCGGCGGCCACGTCGATCAGCCCGGCCAGCGGGATCAGCACGCGCAACGTGCCGACCACGGCGGCCGCGGCGGCGGGTTCGTCGGCGCCAGCAGCGATCCACTGCGGAGTCTCGACGCGGGCGAGGAAGGCGATTTGTGCGGCAAACTTTGCCAACCGCGCACGATCGCCGGAGTCGCCGTCTGCGAGCAACAGCGGGATCGTCTTGCCGGGCGGGATATTCATCTCCGAACGGATCCGGCGGATGCCGGAGAGCACGTTCTTGAACCATTCGATCTCGGTCGTGGCCGCATCATCGGCGGTGATGTCTTCGGCGCGTGGCCAGGGTCGCTGCAGCAGGCTGCTTTCGCTGAGGCCGAGCACCGGCGCCACTGACGCCCATATTTCCTCGGTGATGAACGGGATCACCGGATGCAGCGCACGCAGCACGCTTTCCAGCACCACCAGCAAGGTGTGGCGGGTGGACGCGGCAGCCGCCGCGTCGTCGCCGTTGAGCGCCGGCTTGGCCAGTTCCAGGAACCAGTCGCAGTACTCGTTCCAGACGAACTCGTACAGCGCTTGCGCCAGATGATCGAAACGATAGCTGACAAAGTGCCGCTCGACCTCGTCCAGCGTCTGCTTGAGCCGCGTCAGAATCCACCGCTCCGCCTCGGTCACCGGCTTTTGATCTCTCCGATTCCCGATTCCTGATTCCCCGTTCCCCGCGTTCAAAAGAACAAACCGCGCCGCATTCCACAGCTTGTTGCAGAACGCCTTGTAGCCCTCAGCCCGCTTGATGTCGAAGTTGATCGTGCGGCTGTAGCTGGCCAGCGCGGCGAAGGTGAAACGCAGCGCATCGGTGCCGATCGCCGGGATGCCGTCGGGGTAGTCCTTGCGGATGCGCTTCTCGACCTTGGCGCGCACCTGCGGAATCAGCAGTGACTTGGTGGATTTCTCCACCAGCGGTTCCAGCGCGATGCCGTCGATCAGGTCCAGCGGGTCCAGCGTGTTGCCCTTGGACTTGGACATCTTCTGGCCTTCGGCATCGCGCACGATGGCGTTGATGTACACCTCGCGGAACGGTATCTGGCCGGTGAAGTACTTCGTGGTCATCACCATCCGGGCGACCCAGAAGAAGATGATGTCGAAGCCGGTGACCAGCACCGCGCTGGGCAGGAAGATCTTGTCCTGCGCCCAGTTCGCCACGACCTCGCCGCGCTCGTTCTTCACCGGGCCATCGGCCGGCCAGCCCAGCGTGGAGAACGGCCACAGCGCGGAGGAAAACCAGGTGTCCAGCACGTCGTCGTCCTGACGCAGGGCGCCGACCGGCACGGTCGCGGCATGTGCGCGTGCGTCGGCCTCGTCCTCGCCCACGAAGATGTTGCCGGCCTCGTCGTACCACGCCGGGATGCGATGGCCCCACCACAGCTGGCGGCTGATGCACCAGTCCTGGATGTTGTCCAGCCATTGTGTATACGTGTTCGCCCAGTTTTCCGGCACGAACCTGATATCGCCCGAACGCACGGCATCGAGCGCCGGCTCGGTGATCGCCTTGCGGCCGCCCGGGCGGCCATCCGCCTGGACGTCCGAAGTGAGGTCGACGAACCACTGGTCGGTCAGCATCGGCTCGATCACCGCGTCGGAACGCTGGCTCACCGGTACCTGCAGCTTGTGCGCCTTCGTTTCGACCAGCAGGCCGGCGGCTTCGAGATCGGCCAGCACGGCCTTGCGCGCGTCGTAGCGATCGAGTCCGCGATACTTCTCCGGCGCGTTGTCGCTGACCTTCGCGTCCAGCGTGAAGATGGTGATCGGCGGCAGCTTGTGCCGCTGGCCGATGGCGTAGTCGTTGAAGTCATGCGCCGGAGTGATTTTCACGCAGCCGGTGCCGAAATCCTTGTCGACGTAGTCGTCGGCGATTACCGGAATCTGCCGGCCGGTGAGCGGCAAATGCAGCGTCTGGCCGATCAGGTGCGCATAACGCTCGTCCTCCGGATGCACGGCCACGGCGACGTCGCCCAGCATGGTCTCCGGACGCGTGGTGGCGACCACCAGCGACGCGGCGCCGTCGGTGGTCATGTAGCGGATCGACCACATGTGGCCGTCGCGCTCGACGTTGTTCACTTCGAGATCCGACACCGCCGTGCCCAGCACCGGGTCCCAGTTCACCAGCCGGTTGCCGCGATAGATCAGGCCCGCGCGATACCAGTCGATGAACACCTTGCGCACCGCGGCCGACAGGCCTTCGTCCATGGTGAAGCGTTCGCGCGACCAGTCGGCCGCGGCGCCGATGCGGCGCATCTGGTGGGTGATGGTGGAGCCGGACTCCTCCTTCCACTGCCAGACCCGCTGGATGAACGCATCGCGGCCCAGGTCATGCCGGGTCTTTTCCTCGACGGCGAGCTGGTTCTCCACGATCTTCTGGGTCGCGATGCCGGCGTGATCGGTGCCGACCTGCCACAGCGTGTTCATGCCGCGCATGCGCTGGTAGCGCACCAGCATGTCCATCACCGTCTGCTGGAACGCATGCCCCATGTGCAGCGTGCCGGTGACGTTCGGCGGCGGCAGCAGGATGCAGTACGGCTCGCCCTGGCCGCTCGGCTTGAACGCGCCGCTGGCTTCCCAGCGCTCGTACCACTTCGACTCGATCCGGGCCGGCTCGAAACTCTTTTCCATCGGGAAACGCTCGCTGGCGCGCAGGCGCGCGCTTTTGTTGTGGGGTAAAGCCGTGATTGTACGGTGCCGGCAGGGGCCGGCCAAAGATGGTGGGGCCGCCTTGGGGCGTGATGTGTCGTGTGGCCGTTGCCCGCATGGACGAACAAGAGCCGGCGGGCAGTGCCCGCCCTACAGCCGAGGGGAACCCTTCGCGGACGACGGGCAGCGTAGGGCGGGCACTGCCCGCCGCCCTTGTCTCAGCCGCCCACGGCCAGCCCGGCGCCAAGATCCAGCAGCGGCGCGGCGATCAGCATGCGGGCGAGAAACAGCACGATGATCACCGCCATCGGCGCGAAGTCGATCTGGCCGAACACCAGCTTGCCGTCCAGCGGACGCAGCAGCGGGGCGACGATCTTCTCCACCAGTCGCAGCATCGGCTGGCGGCGATCGACGGAAAACATGCTCAGCAGCGACCAGCCGAAGATGAGCACGATGTAGAACAGCAGCACGAAGTCGAACAGCTCGGCAAGCGACAGCACCAGCAGACCGGCAAGGTTGGGTATCGCCCCGACCAGCGCGAACAGCAGCAGGCGCTTGAGCAGCATCGCCAGCCACGCCAGCAGCAGGCCGGCAAGGTTGATCCTGCCCCAGTTCGGCACCACGCGGCGGATCGGCGCCAGCACCGGGTTGGTGGTGCGGTAGATGAACTGGCTCAGCGGGTTGTTGAAATCGGCGCGGCAGGCTTCGGCCGTCACCCGCAGCAGGAACAGGATCACCACGGCGTCGAACGCCAGGCCGATCAGCATCGAGAGTGCGTTGAACAGATAGCTCACGGCTGCGCGTCCAGTTCGGCGGCGAGCTCGGCGCCGCGGCGGGTGGCCGCGGCCACGGCTCTGGCCACGATGCGCGGCAGTCCGTCCGCGCCGAAGCTCTCCAGCGCGGCCTGGGTGGTGCCGTGCGGCGAGGTGACGCGCTGGCGCAGCACGGCCGGGTCGTCGCCGCTCTCGGTGAGCATGCGGCCGGCGCCGAAACAGGTCTGCGCGGCCAGTGCGCGCGCGGTGTCGCGCGGCAGGCCCTGGGCCACGGCGGCTTCTTCCAGCGCTTCCACCAGGGCGAAAAAATAAGCCGGCGCCGAACCGGAGATCGCGGTGACGGTGTCCATCAGGGCTTCGTCGTCGATCCAGCGGGTGAGTCCGGCAGCGTCCAGAATGTGCTGCGCCTGCGCCTTCTGCGCGGGGCTGACGCGCGCGTTGGCGCACAGACCCGTGGCGCCGGCGCCGATCAGCGCAGGCGTGTTCGGCATGCAGCGCACGATCGGCAGGCTCGCGCCGAACCAGCGTTCGAGCTGGTCCAGCCGCACGCCGGCGGCGATCGAGATCAGCAACGGGCGCTGGCGCTGCAGGATGTCCTGCAACTCGCCATGGACGGAGGGCAGCACCTGCGGCTTGACCGCCAGCACGATCACCTCGGCCTCGGCCGCCGCCAGCCGGTTCTCCGCGTAGCAGGCGATGCCGAAATCGCGGCCCAGCTCCTGGCGCCCCTCGGCGCGGGGCTCGGCGACGCTGATCGTGGCGGAGGCGACGCCCGTCTTCAGCAGGCCGCCGATCAGGCTGCGCGCCATGTTGCCGCCGCCGATGAAGGCTAATCGTGTCATGCAGGACTCCTTGATCGTTGCAGCCGCCTACCTTACCGGAAGCCGGCGCGCCGGCGCGCGGACGACGCGCCGCCGCCGCCGCGACGAGGCCGACGGCGGGGCAACCTCGCGTTTTTCGACGGGATGCGCAAATCCCCGTTGCGGTTGCGGCATGATAGGCGGGAAAGGCTGGCCGCACAGCCGCTTGCGCGAGTAGTATCGACGCGGCTACAGGGGGATTCGGGTTGCCGGTCCGCAGGGTTCCAGGGGCAGCGGTTGCGCGCCCGGGCGGCGGCTGGCGGCGACAGTCCGGACCCCTGTGCATCCGCATTCATGCCACCAGACGATCGGTTGAGGGGAAACGACTTCATGGACATTGCCGAACTGCTTGCCTTCTCGGTGAAGAACAAGGCCTCGGACCTGCACTTGTCCGCCGGGCTGCCGCCGATGATCCGCGTCGACGGCGACGTCCGCCGGATCAACATCCCCGCGCTCGAGCACAAGCAGGTGCACTCGCTGATCTACGACATCATGTCGGACAAGCAGCGGCGCGACTACGAGGAGTTCTTCGAGACCGATTTCTCGTTCGAGATCCCCGGCCTGGCGCGCTTCCGCGTCAACGCGTTCACCCAGAACCGCGGCGCCGGCGCGGTGTTCCGCACGATTCCGTCCGAGGTGCTGACGCTGGAAGACCTGGGCGCGCCGCGCGTGTTCAAGGAGCTGATCGAGCAGCCGCAGGGCCTGATCCTGGTGA
>MKTU01000025.1 GCA_001898415.1 Rhodanobacter sp. 67-28
CGCCCAGCGCCCAGCCCAGCGTGGCCAGCGCGGTGTCGGCGAGCACGCCTTCGGCGGCCAGTTCGTAGGTGGCTTCGGGCAGGTGGCAGGGCAGGCCGGCCAGCGCGGCCAGCGGATCGGCCGGCGCCACGCCGACCAGCACGCGCGCCAGCTTGCCGGCCGCGTCGGGCACCAGAGCGAACGTGCCGGGCGCCGCGTCGAAGCCGCTGTCGCCGAGCCAGCGCCGCTGCGTCGCATCGAGCCGGCGGCGACTGGCCGCCAGGTGCGCGGCGTCGGTGGTCTCGACGGGGATGCCATGGCGCTGGCCAGGGCGGCGTTCGATCAGGGCGGACATGGGCAAATCCTTGCGGGGAAATGGCCCATGATGGACATGCCCGCGTCGAAGAACAATCGCAACGGCGTCAGTCGCGGCGGGAAGAGGCTTCCAGCCAGTCGGCCAGCGCCGCCAGGTCGGGCAGGTCGAGATCCGGCGGCGGGCCCATGCCGGGTGGCCACGGTTCGCCCTGGCGATTGATCCACGCCGTGCGCAAGCCGGCGTCGCGCGCGCCGGCCACGTCCAGCGCGGGGTCGTCGCCCACGTGCAGCACCTGTCCCGGTTCGACGCCGAGCAGCGCGGCGGCGGCAAGGAAGATGGCGCGGTCGGGCTTGCCCACGCCATGGTCGCGGGCGCAGACGTGATGGCGGAAATGCCGCTCGATGCCGATGCGGCGCAGGTCGGCGTTGCCGTTGGTCAGGCTCGCCAGCGGCCAGCGTGCGGCGATGCGTTCCAGCGCGCTTGGGCAGTCGGGGAACAGTTCCACCTGGTTGCGCGCGGCGAAATAGATTTCCCACAACGCGTCCACCGGCGCATCGGCGATGCCGCTGGCCTCGAACACATGGCGCAGGGTCAGCTGGCGCTGGGTGGTGAAATCGTGCGCCAGGTCGATCCGCTCGGCGGCCACTTTGGCGCGCAGTTGCCGCATCGCGGTGATCGGCCACGCACGCGCCACCTCCGGATGGTGCTGCTGCAGCCAGGCGTCGACGGCCCGGTCGGCCCGTTCCAGCGCGGGCAGCACCGGCCACAGCGTGTCGTCCAGATCCAGCGTCAGCGCCAGCGGACGCTGGACCATGCCGGCGCCCGCCTCTGCGGCGCGGCTCACCCGGTTACCGCTTGCTGACGCGCAACACCTGGCCCTGTTGCAGGTGGTCGCTCTTGAGCTGGTTCCACGCGCGCAATTGCGCCACCTCGACCGAATGTGCCTTGGCGATCGAGGACAGCGTGTCGCCGCGCACCACCTTGTACGTCGAATGGGTCTGCGTGGCGTCGGCGCTGACGCTGCGGAAATTCTTGCCGTTGGCCTGGCTCACCGTGGTGGCCGAGCCGCTGGCGCGCTCGACGCCGGTCACGGCGACGTTGCTGACGCTGCCGCTGACGCGCTCCAGCCGTGCATCGTTCGCCGCGCGCTCGCGGCGCGCTTCCAGCGCGTTGCGGGCCTGCACCGTGCGCTCCGACGTGGGCGCGATGGCGGCGCGGGACGCGTAGGTGGCGCCGGGCGCCGAGATCGGCGTGCCCTGCGACCGCGCACGCGCTCCGACTTCGGCCAGGATCGTGCTGCGGCGCTCGGCATCCATCGCCGCCAGCCGCGCGCCGTCGTCGTAGGGCAGCACGCCGTGGCGACGCAGCGCAGCCTTGGCCGGCTCGGTCTTGAGGAAGTCCACGAAATCCTGCGCCTGCTCGGCCTTGGCGCTGTGCGGGTTGGTGACCAGGTACAGCGGGATGAACAGCGGGTAGCTGCCGTTGGCGATGTTCGCCGTGGTCGCCGTGCGGCCGTTGATCGGGATCGCCTTCAGCTTGGGGTTGTCACTGATGCCGGCCAGCATGGCCACGCCCAGGCCGTTCGGGTTCAGCGCGATGCCTTCTTCCAGCTTGCGCGTGTTGACGTACAGCCGCGGCGCGGCGACCGGCTGGTTGCCGCGGCCGAACAGCAGGCTGCGCAGGCTGTACTCCACGCCATCGCCGGGGCTGGCCACCGCGTAGACGTCGATCGGCGCGTTGCGGCCGCCGACTTCGCTCCAGTTGTGGATCTTGCCGTAGTAGATGTCGTGCACCTGCTTCAGCGTGAGGCTGCCGATCGGGTTGGACGCCTGGGTGATGATCACCAGGCCGCTCCAGGCCACCGGGGTGAAGGTCAGCCGGTCGTTCTGCGTGCTGCCGTCGGAGGGGCGCGCGCTGCCGGCGAGGTCGGCGGTGCCGTTGCTCACCGCGTCGAGGCCCGAGGCGGTGTTGAACGGCTGCAGCTCGATGCGGCCGTGGCCGGCCTTCGTCCATGCCTTGCCCACTTCGTTCATCACCGCGTTGGCGGTGGCGTCGTCGCCGCGCCAGACCAGGCTGCCGGACTTGGTGGCCGCGGTTGCCGCGGTGGAGAAACAGGCGCCGATCAGGGCGAGGCAGAACAGGCGAGCAAAGCGTACGGACATGATGATGCGAAACCCCGGCGTGATGAACTCATGACATGGGCGGATGAGCTGGCCGATCGGGCCGGCCCACCCGTCTGGCGACTTGACGAAGGTGCGTGATCGAAAGCGGATATGCAGCCGACGTGCGGCGCGTTCGACAAGCCGTCAGGATATTGGATCGGCCTGAACCCACAATATCAAGCGATTTCTGGCGTTTGCGTGACGATGCGTCACAGAGCGTGCGCGCGAACACGCCGTTCACGCGACCCACGTCCGGTTTTTCGCGCGGTCGCTTTGCCGCGTCGTCAGTTGATCAGTACGTAGTGGCTGCCGTCTGTATCGGCCACCACCAGCACCAACTGGCGCAGGCGCACGCCGGCCAGCCCGCGCAGCATGCGCAGGCTGGTGAGGCGCTGGTTGCCGATGCCGACCACCACGTCGCCCGCACGCAGTCCCGCCTGGGCGGCGCGGCTGCCCGGCTGCACCGTGCTGACGGCGGCGCCGTACCAACCCTGGTCGCGCTGGCTCTGGCTCAGCTCGCTGAAACGCACGCCGGCCAGGCGCGGGTCGAGCTGGCCGCCGTCGAGGCTGGCCAGCTTCTCGGCGCTCAGCGTCGCATTGACCTGGCGCGGCTGGCCGTCGCGCACGATGCCCAGTTGCAGGCTGCTGCCCAGCGGCAGCAGGCCTTCGGTGTTGCGCAGCTGCTGCACGCTCTGCAGCGGCTTGCCGTTGAGCGAGGTCAGCACGTCGCCCGGCTGCAGCCCGGCGCGCGCGGCGGCCGAACCGTCGCCGACGCCGGTCACCACCACGCCCTTGCTCTCCTTCAGCCCCAGCGCCTGGGCGATGCGCGGGGTGATCGCCTGCGCCTGCAGGCCCAGGCTGCCGCGCTCGACCTTGCCATGCGCGATCAGCTGCTTCATCACCTCGGCGGTGAGGTTGCTGGGGATCGCGAAGCCGATGCCCACGTTGCCGCCCGAGGGCGAGAAGATCATCGTGTTGATGCCGACCAGCTCGCCGCGCAGGTTCACCAGCGGGCCGCCGGAGTTGCCCGGGTTGATCGAGGCGTCGGTCTGGATGAAGTTCTGGTAGCTCGAATCGCCCAGGCCCGAGCGCCCCAGCGCCGAGACGATGCCGGCGGTCACCGTCTGGCCCAGGCCGAACGGTTCGCCCACCGCCACCACGTAGTCGCCCACGCGCAGGGTGGAGGAGTCGGCCATCGGCAGCGCGTGCAGGTCGCTGGCCCGGATCTGCACCACCGCCACGTCGGTGGCCGGGTCGGTGCCGATCAGCTTGCCCTTGAAGCTGCGCCCGTCCTGCAGCGTCACGCTGATGTCGTCGGCGCCGGCGACCACATGGTTGTTGGTCAGGATGTAGCCCCTGGCGGCGTCCACGATCACGCCCGAACCCAGACTCTGCTCCACGCGCTCGCGTGGCGTGGGCGGCAGGCCGAAGAACTGGCGCACCATCGGATCGTCGAAATACGCATCGCGCACCGGCACGTGGGTGGTGCTGGAAATGTTCACCACCGCCGGCGTCACCCGGGTCAGCATCGGCGCCAGCGACGGCATCGGCTGGCCGTCGATCGCCGCCGGCAAGGTGGCGGCGCGGCCGGCGCCCGGCAGCGTGCCGAACGCGATCACCAGCGCGGCCAGCAAGCCGGTCAACCACGACGGCACGGAGGGATGGCGAGGCGACATGAGGGGCTCCTTGGCGGGGGTGAGTTCGGCGCTGGTTCGACCGATCGGCGGCGTGCGGGTTCCCGCCGGCCGATGCCGCTCGCAGGACTTTACTTCCCGGAGCGGCAGGGTTAACTTCCTCCCTTGGTAACAACCACAACATCTTGTGTTGAAGCGCCAATGCCGAGACTAGCACTGGTGCCAACCGCGGCGTTCTTGGGGAGGAGCCACTGTTGTCGGAAAGCCAGGGGGCGGGCAGGCCGGGAGGTCGTTCCCGCCCGTGATCTTCGTCGCCGTCGCGTCGCGAGCGACACCCTTACATCCCAATAAAAATCAACGGGGGCCGCGAGGCCACACCGAGAGGTCAGCAAAACGATGAGCACAATGCGTGCGCCAGCCAACCACCCCGCCACCGGCCGTGATGCTGCCGTGGACATCCCGCTGCAACCCGCCTCGTGGGACATCTGGGACAAGAAGTATCGCCTGAAGACCAAGACCGGCGAGCCGGTCGACGGCAGCATCGACGAGACCTACCAGCGCGTGGCGCGCGCGCTGTCCGACGTGGAGTCCACCGACGAGCTGCGCGGCCACTGGTACGAGCGTTTCCTGTGGGCGCTGCGCCGCGGGGCCATCCCCGCCGGCCGCATCACCTCCAACGCCGGCGCGCTGGCGCACAAGCCGGCCACCAGCACGATCAACTGCACCGTTTCGGGCACCATCCACGATTCGATGGACGACATCCTGGAGAAGGTGCACGAGGCCGGCCTCACCCTGAAGGCCGGTTGCGGCATCGGCTACGAGTTCAGCACCCTGCGTCCGCGCAACGCCTATGTCTCCGGCGCCGGCGCGTACACCAGCGGCCCGCTGTCGTTCATGGACATCTACGACAAGATGTGTTTCACCGTCTCCAGCGCCGGCGGCCGCCGCGGCGCGCAGATGGGCACCTTCGACATCAGCCATCCGGACGCCAAGGAGTTCATCCGCGCCAAGCGCGAGGACGGCCGCCTGCGCCAGTTCAACCTTAGCCTGCTGATCACCGACGGCTTCATGGACGCGGTGGAAAACGACCTGGACTGGCCGCTGGTGTTCCCAGTGCACGTCAAGGAGAAGGACGAGATCGACGTCAATGACCCGAGCAAGGTCGTCTGGCGCGAATGGCCGACCCACGAGAACTACGTCGACCGCGAAGACGGCCTGGTCGCCTGCAAGATCTACAGCCACATCCGCGCGCGGCATCTGTGGGACATGATCATGGTCTCGACGTACGACTACGCCGAGCCCGGGTTCATCCTGATCGACAAGGTCAACGAGATGAACAACAACTGGTGGTGCGAGCACATCCGCGCGACCAACCCCTGCGTCACGGCCGACACTTGGGTGCAGACCGCCGAAGGCCCGCGCCAGGTCAGTGACCTGCTCGGTCGAGGCTTCATGGCCCGCGTGGACGGCAACGATCACGCCACTGGCGCCGAGGGTTTCTTCCGCACCGCGACCAAGCCGGTGCTGGCGCTGCAGACCGAGGAAGGCCACCGCCTGCGCCTGACCGAGGACCACCGCGTGCGCCGCGTGTCGCGCCTGACCCGCTGGAGCGTGGACACCGAGTGGTGCGCCGCCGGCGCGCTGCAGCCTGGCGACCGCGTGCTGCTCAACGATCACCGCGCCAACGCGCAGTGGCCCGGTGCGCTGACCGGGGAGCAGGGCTACCTGCTCGGCCTGCTGGTCGGTGACGGCACGCTCAAGCACGAGGCCGCGGTGTTGTCGGTGTGGCCGCAGGCCGCCGTGATGAACGGCCCGGTGGATGGCGGTACCCGTGCGCTGATGGCCGAAGCCCTGCGCTGCGCCCGGACGCTGCCGCACCGTGCCGATTTCACCGGCTGGTCGGAAGTGGCCGGCCGCGGCGAGTTCCGCATGAAGTCCGCCGCGCTGCGTGACCTTGCGTTCGAGTTCGGCATGAATCCTGGCGACAAGGCGATCACGCCGGCGCTGGAGCAGGCGTCGAGCGAGGCCTATCGCGGCTTCCTGCGCGGCTTCTTCGACGCCGACGGTTCGGTGCAGGGCAGCCAGGCCAAGGGCGTGTCCGTGCGCCTGGCGCAGTCGGACCTGCCGCGGTTGGAAGCGGTACAGCGCATGCTGCTGCGCCTGGGCATGCCGTCACGGATCTATCGCGACCGCCGTGTCGCAGGTGAAAGCCTGTTGCCCGATGGTCATGGCGGCAGGCATGCCTATGCCACCCGGGCCCAGCACGAGCTGGTGATTGCCGGCGAGTCGCTGCCGCGTTTCGCCGAATTGATCGGCTTTGCCGACAGCGACAAGGCCGCGCGTCTGAAGGCCGCCTTGTCGGGCTACAAGCGTCACCTCAACCGCGAGCGCTTTGTCGCCACCGTGCAATCGCTGCAGGCCGATGGCGTCGAGGACGTCTACGACGTGCAGGTACCCGGCATCAACACCTTCGACGGCAACGGCCTGCACGCGCACAACTGCGGCGAACAGCCGTTGCCGCCCTACGGCTCGTGCCTGCTCGGCTCGGTCAACCTGACCAAGTTCGTGCGCGACCCGTTCGGGCCCAAGGCGCGGTTCGACTGGGAGGAATACCGCGAGGTGGTCAAGGTGTTCACCCGCATGCTCGACAACGTGGTCGAGATCAACGGCCTGCCGCTGGAGCAGCAGCGCAACGAGATCATGGGCAAGCGCCGCCACGGCATGGGCTTCCTCGGCCTGGGCTCCACCGTGACCATGCTCAAGCAGAGCTACGGCAGCGCCGAGGCGGTGGCGTTCACCGAGGACGTCTCGCGCGAAATGGCGCTGGCCGGCTGGGAAGTGGCGCTGGAGCTGGCGAAAGAGAAGGGCGCCGCGCCGGTGCTGCTGCGCGACTACACCGTCACCGGCGACATGCTGCGCAAGCGCCCGGAAATGGCGGCCGACGGCTACAAGATCGGCGACACCATCCCCGGCCGCGTGCTGCACGCGAAATACAGCCGCTACATGCAGCGCATCGCCACGGTGGCGCCGGAGCTGGTCGAGCAACTGGCCGAGACCGGCGCGCGTTTCACCCACCACACCTCGATCGCCCCCACCGGCACCATCTCGCTCAGCCTGGCCAACAACGCCAGCAACGGCATCGAGCCGAGCTTCGCGCACAGCTACTCGCGCAACGTGATCCGCGAAGGCAAGAAATCCAAGGAGAAGGTCGAGGTGCTCAGCTTCGAGCTGCTCGCCTACCGCGCGCTGATCAACGCCGAGGCCAGGCCGTTCACCGACGACGCCGCGCACAAGCTGCCCGACTACTTCGTCTCCGCCGACGACATCGGCCCGAAGCAGCACGTGGACATCCAGGCCGCCTCGCAGAAATGGATCGATTCGTCGATCTCCAAGACCGCCAACGTGCCCACCGATTACCCGTACGAAGACTTCAAGGACATCTACTTCTACGCCTACAAGCAGGGGCTCAAGGGATGCACCACGTTCCGCTTCAACCCCGCCGCTTTCCAGGGTGTGCTGGTCAAGGAATCGGACCTTGAAAACACCCTCTACCGCTTCGAGCTGGAGGACGGTAGTGTTGTCGAACTGAAAGGCAATGAGCAGGTGGAATACGACGGCGAGATGCATTCGGCCGCCAACCTCTTCGATGCCTTGAAGGAGGGTTACTACGGCAAGTTCTGAACTGCGCGCAGTTTCCCGAGGGCCACGGCACGTACTGACATTCATCGGAGGGGAACACCAGTTATGTCCATCGACAACGAGCTTGAGTCAAACACCAACCCAGCGGCCGCCGAGGCACCCGCCGTCGTGCTGCCCGTGCTGCCCGAGGTAGCGCCGGCCGCACCCGCCGCGGCCCCGGCGAAGAAGGCCCCGGCACGCCGCAAGGCCGCAGTGAAGAAGGCCGCACCGAAGAAGGCGGCGCCGAAGAAAAAGGCGGCCGCGAAGAAGGCGGCTCCGAAGAAGAAGGCCGCGACCAAGAAGGCTGCGCCTAAGAAGAAGGCCGCCGCGAAGAAAGCGGCTCCCAAGAAAAAGGCTGCAGCCAGGAAGGCCGCGCCGAAGAAGGCTGCCGCCAAGAAAGCGGCAAGGAAATCGGTGAAGAAGGCGGCCCCGAAGAAGGCTGTGCGCAAGAGCGCGAAGAAAGTGGCGAAGAAGGCGGTCAAGAAAGCCGCCGTCAAGCGCGCCAAGCCCGCCCGCAAGGCGGCAGGCAAGAAGTCGGTCGCCCGCAAGGCGGCCCCGAAGAAGGCGGCGGCAAAGAAGTCCGCCAGCAAGAAGGCCGCCCCCAGGGCGGCCAAGAGGTCCACTGCCAGCAAGAAGAAGTAAGCCGTACCTCCTCCGGCCCGGCGTCATGCGCCGGGCCGGATGGTTTTTCATGTCACACGTCGCCGCCATTGCGGCGCGCCCAGCAAAGAAGCGAATCCCATGGCAATCAAGATCGACAAGAAGATCACCGGCTACAACGTGGTCAAGCCCGAGGACAAGGTTGCCG
>MKTU01000026.1:0-2364 GCA_001898415.1 Rhodanobacter sp. 67-28
GTCAGCGACGACGGCCACGGCATGGACCCGGACATCCTGCGCCGCAAGGCGGTCGAGAAGGGCCTGCTGGACAATGCCCAGGCTGCCCGCCTGAGCGACGCCGAGTGCTATGAACTGATCTTCCGCCCCGGCTTCAGCACCGCGGCGGCGGTGTCGGACATCTCCGGCCGCGGCGTCGGCATGGACGTGGTCAAGACCCGCGTGGCCGAGCTGGGCGGCACCTTGCGCGTGCAGTCGCGGCTGGGCCACGGCAGCGAGCTGGAACTGACCGTGCCGCTGACCCTCGCCGTGCTGCGCGTGCTGATGGTGCGCGTGGCCGACCGCCTGCTGGCGCTGCCGCTGGGCAACGTGCAGGAAGTGTTCGAACTGGCCGACGGCCAGGATCGCGAGCTGGATGGCCGCCTGGTCGCCGAGCACCGCGGCCGCGCGCTGCCGCTGACCGATCTCGCGCGCTGGGTGGGCACCGATGCCGGTGCCGGCCGCCACGTAGTGGTGCTGCACATCGGCCACCAGCGCCTCGGCTGCCTGGTGCACGAGGTGCGCGGGCGCGAGGACGTCATCGTCAAGCCGCTCGGCCCGCTGTTCGCCGACGCCTCGGGCATCGCCGGCGCCACCGTCACCGGCGACGGACGGCTGGCGCTGGTGATGGACCTGGCGGGCCTGGTCGCCGCGGCCGACAGCTGTTCCGCCTCGCTGCAGAAGGAAGTCTGACCGCATGGACAGAATCAGCATCATCGGCACCATCCTGGGCTTCGTGGTGATCGTGATGGGCACCGTGCTCAAGGGCTCCACCGTGGAAGCGCTGTGGAACCCGGCCGCGTTCGTGATCGTGTTCTTCGGCACGCTGGCCGCGCTGCTGGTGCAGAACCAGGGCGCGGTGATGAAACACGCGCTCAAGATGATGAAACTGATCTACCGTCCGCCGCGGCACGAGCCGCGCGACCTGATCAGCCGCATCGTGGGCTGGAGCGAAATCTCGCGCCGCCAGGGCCTGCTCGGGCTGGAGCCGCAGATCGAGTCCGAGAGCGACCCGTTCGTCAGCAAGGGCCTGCAACTGCTGGTCGACGGCGGCGAGCCGGACACCATCCGCAGCGTGCTGGAAGTGGACATGGACACGCGCGAGGCGATCGACCTGGCCGGCGCCAAGGTCTACGAGAACGCCGGCATCTACTCGCCCACGCTGGGCATCATCGGCGCGGTGATGGGCCTGATGGCGGTGATGCAGAACCTGGCCGATCCGAGCAAGCTCGGCCACGGCATCGCCGCGGCCTTCGTGGCGACGATCTACGGCGTGGCGCTGGCCAACCTGTTCATGCTGCCGATGGCCGCAAGGCTGAAGAGCCTGGTGGGCAAGCAGTCGCAGATGCGCGAGATCCTGGTCGAAGGCCTGGTCTCGATCGCCCAGGGCGACAACCCGCGCCAGATCGAAGCGCGCCTGCAGGGTTACGTCGCGTGAGGCGGCATCGCCACGAAGAGCACCAGAACCACGAGGCGTGGGCGATCCCCTATGCGGATCTGATGACCCTGCTGCTGGCCTTCTTCGTGGTGATGTACGCGGTGTCGGTGGTCAACGAGGGCAAGTTCCGCGTGATGTCCGAATCGCTGCTGCAGGCCTTCAACGGCAACAGCCAGGTCATCGCGCCGCCGCCCGCGTCGGAAGGCCAGCGCCAGCCGGCCGCGGCCGTGCCGATCCGCCATTCCGTCAACCGCAGCAACCCGGTGACGCTGCCGTTGCCGCTGCAGCGCCCGCCGGCGCCGGGACGCGGCGGCGCGCAAAGCATGCACGACATCGAGAACCAGGTACGCAAGGCGCTGCAGCCGCTGATCGACCGCAAGCTGGTGGTGGTGCGCCACACGCCGAACTGGCTGGAGATCGAGATCCGCACCGACATTCTGTTCCCCAGCGGCGTGGCACAGCTTTCCACCTCGGCCAACGCCGTGCTGGAGAACCTGGCCGGCATCCTGGCCCGCTTCCCCAACGCGTTGCGCGTGGAAGGCTTCACCGACAACGTGCCGATCAGCACCGCGCAGTATCCGTCCAACTGGGAGCTCTCCGCCGCGCGCGCGGCCAGCGTGGCGCGCTTGTTCGCGATGACGGGCGTGGCACCCGACCGGCTGGGCATCATCGGCTGGGGCGAGGTGCGTCCGCTGGCCACCAACGACACCGCCGAAGGCCGCAACCAGAACCGTCGCGTGCTGGTGGTGGTGATGAACGAGCGCACGGGCGAGCCGCGCCAGCAGCTCGATGCGCAGCGATGGAGCGAGCTGGCCGGCCCGGCCGCGGCGCCTGTCGCGAATGCTGCCACACCCGCGCCTGCACCCGCTGCGGCCAGCGGGGCAGGCCTGCTGCCGGTCGTGCCGGCG
>MKTU01000026.1:2375-239573 GCA_001898415.1 Rhodanobacter sp. 67-28
CGCGCAACCTGAGCCCGGATCGGTGAGCGCCATGCCTCTGTTCAACCTTGCCGGACCCTGCCCATGAACGCGCCCGCCTGCGCACCCGCCGCTGCCGCCGGGCACTGGCTGTCGTTCCGCATCGGCACGCAGCTCTATGCCGCGCCGCTGGCGGCGGTGAACGAGGTGATCCGCGACGGCGACATCACCCCCGTGCCCGGTGCCGCCGCCGACGTGCTCGGCGTGCGCCACCTGCGCGGACGCATCGTGCCGGTGCTCGATGGCCAGCGCCGCATGGGCGTGGCGAGCGCGCCGCTCGATCCGGCCAGCGTGCGCATCGTGATGCTGGCCCACGCCGAACACCTGGTCGGCCTGCGCGTGGGCGCGGTCGGCGAGCTGCTGCACAGCGGCGGCATCGAGATCGAACCCCCGCCGCCGGGCCGCGCCAGCCGCCGCGACGATCCGGTCACCGGTGTACTGTCATGGCAGGGTGGATTCGTGGCCCTGCTTGATGTATGTCGGTTGTGTCGACTGGGGGGAGAAGCGGGCCATGTGGCTTGAGATCGGGATGGGGGTGCTGCTGGTGCTGGCGCTGGTCCAGTGCGCCGTGCTGTACCGGCTGTGGCAACACTCGTTGCAGCTGCAGCAACGCGTCGAACAGGTCGTGCATGACACCGCCCACGGCGTCACCGACGTGCCGACCTCGATGCTGGTTGCCGCGCTTGGCCGGGTCGAACGGCAGATCCGCCACGCCGAGCAGCAACCGCCGCCCACCCGCCAGTCCTACGAGCTGGCCCAGCAACTGGCCCGCGAAGGCGCCGACCTCGACCAGCTGGTGAGCCGCTGCGGCTTGTCGCGCGACGAGGCCCGGCTGGTAATGCAGATGCATCCGGCCGGTTCCTGACACCGCCCGAACACATCGCAGGGCGGGCACCGCCCGCCGACCGACCGTTCCGCGATATGACGATGGCGGGCATTGCCCGCCCTACGATCCGCCTCGTTTCTGTAGGAGCGCACCCTGTCCACAAGGGACTTCCTTCGGTCGTGCGCGATGCCTTTCGTCACGCAAAGAAGAGCATCGCGCGTAGGGCGGGCACCGCCCGCCATGCGACCGGCGACGCGGCTACTCTTCCGCCGCGTCGTAGATCGTGGCCAGCACCGAGGCGGCGGCGGCGTAGAGCTGCACGGGGATGTCGTCGCGCAGGCGCAACGTGGCCAGCAGGGCGGCGATCTGCGCGTCGTGGTGCAGCGGCACGCCCATCTCGCGGGCGCGCGCCAGCAGCAGCTCCAGCGACTGCGCCGACATCGGCGCGGTTTCCTCGCTGGCGCTGGCCAGGCGCAGGCTGACCCGCTTCGGTGGCGGCTGATCGTTCATGCGGTGGCCTTCAGCAGCAGGGCGCCGCTGCCCGGCGGGTTGGGTATGCCGACCTGGCAGCTCAGCTGGTCGAGCAGCACGCCGCAGGCGGCCAGGCGCTGGCGCAGCGGGGTGAACTGGCGCTCCAGTTTCTGCGCAGTCTCGATGCGCTCGGCCCACAGCCGCACCGACAGCCGCGGCTCGTTCAATTGCAGCTCGCCCTGCACCGGGCCCAGCGGGGGCAGGTCCAGCGCGAAACCCAGTGTCCAGCCCTTGCTGCCCTCGGCGCCGTCGGTGCCGAACTCCAGCTTGATCTGCAGCACGTCGTGGCCGCCCTTGCCCAGCAGCGGCACCTCGATGATCCAGGCCGAGGCGGGATGGGCGCTGGCATCGAGCTGCGCCACTTCGATGCGCGCCAGCGCGGCCTTCACGTCGCCGTGCAGGCGGCGCAGCAACTGGGCCACGTCGTCATCGCCGGTCAGCGCCGGCAACGGCAGCGGCAGGCGCGGCTGCGACTGCAGTGCGCGCTGCAGCAAGGGTGGCGCGGCGTCGCCGCGATCCGATGGCGGCGGTGCCGGCGCACGCCGGTCGAGCAGGCTGGCCAGGCGCAGCAAGGCGCCTTTCCAGTCGTCGGCGGGCGGCATCGGCTGGCCGGGGCGCGGTTGCAGCAGTCGTGATTCGAAGAACAGGCCGCTGCGCCGGATCGCCTCGCGCAGGCCGTCGCCGCGGGTGATTTCCGCCGGCGTGCGCAGCGCCTGCTCCAGCACCGCCAGCGCGGTGCGCACGTCGGCCGGCAATTGACGCAGCGCCGGCCGCTGGGCCAGCGCGGAGAGGGTGGAAAGCAGCGGCGTGTAGCCGTTCTGCTGCGGCAGGCGTTCGCGCAGCATGCGCTGGAAAGTGGGGTCGGCCGCCTGGCTGAGCACCTCCAGTTGCGGCTGCGCGCCCAGGCTCAGCACACGCACCTGGAACTGTGCCGGCAGTTGGCTGTGCGACACGTCCGCCTCCACCGTGAGCGCGCCGATCTGCAGCACCAGCAGGCCTTGCGGGTTCACGCCCAGCGGGCGCGCCGCCAGCACCGTGCCGATGCGCCAGCTCTGGGCGGTGGTGCCGGAGGCGGCACCAGCCCAGGTAAGCGCGGCGAGGCTGATCGGTGGGATGTTCAAGCGTAAGTTCCTGCGCCTGGCGCGGATGGGAAAGGCGGCGGTCGCGAAGGTCATCGGCCGCTTGCGGGAATACTTGAGCGCGCCGTTTGGGCGCGCGACGCCTGCCGGCGCCGGCAGGGAAACCCGGGAGAACCCCGACTGCCGTCATTCCCGCTTTCGCGGAAATGACGGCAAAAGGGCAGTTATTCGAGACTCCCTAAAGCGAACCGCCCGGCGGCCGATAGAGCAGGCGTCGGCGCACAACGGCGCGAACGGAGTCATCGAAATGGGCGGCAAGCGGGCAGCGAAGAACAAGCAGCCACCGGCGGCGGCCGACGGGGCCGCGGTGGTCTGCCTGCCGGCGGACTGCCGGCTGGCCGTGCAGATGGCGCTGAAGGAACAACTGCAGCAGGTGCTGCAACACGGCGACATCGTGATCGACGCGCAGGCGCTCGAGCGCGTCGACACCGCGGCGTTGCAGTTGCTGGTGCTGCTCCGGCGCGAGCTGGAACACAACGGCGGCGCGCTGGCCTGGCGCGGCACCAACGAGGTCCTGCACGAGGCCGCGGCCCTGCTCGGGCTGGAACAGTCATTGAACCTGCCGACGGCAACGTCGGCCTGACACGAGGTGGCAGCATGGCAAAGATTCTCGCGGTAGACGATTCGGCCTCGATGCGGGGCATGGTGGCCTTCACCCTGCGTGGCGCCGGCCACGAGGTGACCGAAGCGGAGAACGGCCAGCTGGCGCTGGACGCCGCCCGCGGCAACGCGTTCGAGCTGGTGCTGGCGGACGTCAACATGCCGGTGATGGATGGCATCGCGATGGTGCGCCAGCTGCGCGCGCTGGATGCGTACAAGGGCGTGCCGATCCTGATGCTGACCACCGAGTCGCACACCGAGAAAAAAATGGAAGGCAAGGCCGCCGGCGCCACCGGCTGGCTGGTCAAGCCGTTCGACCCGGAACAGCTGCTGGCCACCGTCAAGCGCGTGCTCGGCTGAAGGAATACCGATGGGCGCCGTCGACCTGACCCAGTTCCACAAGACCTTCTTCGAGGAAAGCCTGGAAGGGCTGGACGCCATGGAAGCGGCGTTGCTCGCGCTGGATTCGGGCTCGACCGACCATGAGCTGGTGCACACCATCTTCCGTGCCGCGCACTCGATCAAGGGCGGCGCGGCCACCTTCGGCTTTGCCGAGGTGGCTGCGTTTACCCACGTGGCCGAATCGTTGCTGGAGGAAGTGCGCAGCGAACGTCGCGGCGTGGACGGCGAACTGATCGACCTGCTGCTGCGCTCGGTGGATTGCCTGCGCGCGATGCTCGACCACACCAGCCACGGCCTGCCCGCGGCCGACGCCGACAGCGAGGCGCTGCGCGGCGAACTGGTGCGCCTGGTCAGCGGCGAAGCGGCCCCCGCGCCGGCGGCGGCGACCCCCGCGGCAGCGAGCGTGGACGGCTGGGCGATCCGCTTCGTGGCCTTGCCGCACCTGTTGCAGACCGGCAACGATCCGCTGCGCCTGTTCCGCGAACTGCAGCAACTGGGGCAGCTCGACGTGTGCCGCGCCTTCGTGGTCGACGCGGCGCCGACGCAACTGGCCGAACTCGATCCGGGCCAGTGCTGGCTGGGCTGGGAATTGCGCCTGCATGGTGCCGTGGCGCGCGCCGACGTGGCCGCGGTGTTCGACTGGGTCGAGGGCGACTGCGAGCTGACGATCGAGCCGATCGCCGCCGCGTCTGTTGCGCCCGTTGCGCCCGTTGCGGTCGCGCCGACCCTCGTCGCGCCACCGGTCGCCGCCCCCGCCGCCCCCGTCGCCAGCCCCGCGCCCGCCAGCGCGCCGCGCCCGGTTCGCGAAACGGCGGCCGCGAGCAGCGAGGGCAGCTCGATCCGCGTCGGCATCGACAAGGTCGATGCGCTGATCAACATGATGGGCGAGCTGGTGATCACCCAGTCGATGCTCAGCGACATCGGCGAACATTTCCACCTCTCGCAGCTCGAACGCCTGCGCGAGGGCCTGCTGCAGCTGGAGCGCAACACGCGCGAGCTGCAGGAGAGCGTGATGCGCATCCGCATGCTGCCGATCGGTTCGGTGTTCAACCGCTTCCCGCGGCTGGTGCGCGACCTCGAGCGCAAGCTCGGCAAGCAGGTGAAGCTGGAACTGCACGGCGAGCACACCGAGCTGGACAAGACGGTGCTGGAAAAGATCGGCGATCCGCTGGTGCATCTGGTGCGCAATGCGATCGACCACGGCCTGGAATCGCCGGAGCAGCGCCGCGCCGCCGGCAAGAACGAAACCGGCACCTTGCGGCTGGACGCCTACCACGAAGGCGGCAACATCGTGGTGCAGATCAGCGACGACGGCGCCGGCCTCAACCGCGCCGCCATCGTGGCCAAGGCCGAGCAGCGCGGCCTGATCCGCCCCGGCCAGGAAGTGGACGATGCCGAAGTGGCCGAGCTGATCTTCCAGCCGGGCTTCTCCACCGCCGCGCAGGCCACCGACCTGTCCGGCCGCGGCGTGGGCATGGATGTCGTGCGCCGCAACGTGCGCGACCTCGGCGGCAGCGTCGGCGTGCGCAGCCAGAGCGGCAAGGGCAGCGTGTTCACCATCGCCCTGCCGCTCACGCTGGCCATCATCGACGGCCTGGTCACCGCGGTGGGCGAGGAGCGCTACATCGTGCCGCTGATCTCCATCGTCGAGTCGCTGCGGCTGCGCCCGGAGATGGTGCGCAAGATCGCCGGCGGCGGCGAGGTATTCCATTTCCGCAACGAGTACCTGCCGATCATGCGCCTGCACCGCGCGTTCGGCTGCAACGCGGCGATCACCGAGATCGAGCGCGGCATCGTGGTGGTGGTCGAGGAAGAGGGTCGCCGCGTGGGCCTGCTGGTGGACGACCTGCTCGGCCAGCAACAGGCGGTGGTGAAGTCGCTGGAGGCGCATTACCAGCGCGTGCAGGGCATTTCGGGCGCCACCATCCTCAGTGATGGTTCGGTGGCGCTGATCGTGGATGTGTGTGGCGTGGTGCGGTTGGGGCAGCGCGGCAAGGCGGCGGCGTGAACGTGCATGCCGCGACGGCACCTGCAAGCGTCCTTCAAGAATGGCGACGACGAACCCGGATGCGTTCGCCGGCGAGTGTTACGGCGCCTCTGCGCGCCACCCCGCGCGGTCATGGTGGCCGGCGGGCCTTCTCTTCGAGGTGTTCGAGATGTTGTCGGCAATACGCGGTTTCTTTGATCGGCTCAGCCTGAACGCACGGCTGGTGCTGGTCGTGTCGGTGGTCGTGCTGGGGCTGTTCGGCCTCACCGTGATGAATGCGCTGCAAAATCGCGCCGGTCAGATGGACGGGCTCCAGAGCCTGTTGCGCAGCCAGATCGAGTCGGCCGTGTCGGTGGCTGCCGCGTTCCACGAGCGCGCGGGCAAGGGCGAGTTCAGCGAGGCGGAGGCGCAGAAGCGCGCGCTCGCCCAGATCCACGACATGCAGTGGAACAAGGGTGCCGGCTACGTCTTCGCATTCGACGACAAGTACACGTTGACCTCGCACCCGGTGATGCTGGACAAGCTTGGCACCAGCGTGCGCGAGATGACCGACCAGAACGGCAAGCCGATCTTCCAGGCGATGCACGCCATCGACATGAAGGACGGCGGCGGGCTGACCTATTACGACTGGCTCAAGCCCAGCAGCAAGAAGATCGTGGGCAAGGTCACCTACTCCGAGCGCTATCAGCCGTGGGGCATGCACTTCGGCGCCGGCGCCTATTTCGACGACATCGATGCGCAGTTCCGCCAGACCCTCGCACTGAACCTGGGCAAGGCGGGATTGCTGGCATTGCTGGTGATTGCGCTGGTGTGGCTGTCGATGCGCAGCATCCGTCGCAGCATCGGCGGCGAGCCGGGTTTCGCGGTGGCCATGGCCACGCGCATCGCCAACGGCGACCTGGGCAAGGACGACGGTGGCAAGACGTTTGCCGCCGGCAGCCTGCTGGCCGAATTGGCCCGCATGCGCGACCGGCTGACCGGCATCGTGGGCGAAGTGCAACATGGCTCGGAGGCGGTGAGCAGCGCAGCGCAGCAGATCGCCAAGGGCAACGACGACCTCAGCCAGCGCACGCAGGAGCAGGCCTCCAGCCTGGAGGAAACCGCCGCCTCGATGGAGGAGATGACCTCCACCGTGAAACAGAACGCCGAGAACGCCAGCTACGCCAACCAGCTTGCCAGCGGCGCGCGCGAGCAGGCCGAGCGCGGCGGCGAGGTGGCCGCGCAGGCGGTGGCGGCGATGGACGAGATCAATGCCTCCAGCCGCAAGATCGCCGACATCGTGGGGCTGATCGACGAGATCGCGTTCCAGACCAACCTGCTGTCGCTCAACGCCGCGGTGGAAGCCGCGCGTGCCGGCGAGCAGGGCCGCGGCTTCGCCGTGGTGGCCAGCGAGGTGCGCAGCCTGTCCCAGCGCAGCGCGGCGGCGGCGAAGGAGATCAAGGGGCTGATCAACGAAAGCGTGCAGCGGGTGCAGGCCGGCAGCGCGCTGGTCGACCAGTCCGGCGCGGCGCTGACCGGCATCGTGGAGAGCGTCAAGAAAGTCACCGACATCGTGGCCGAGATCGCCGCGGCCAGCCACGAGCAGTCCGCCGGCATCGACCAGGTCAACCGCGCCGTGATGCAGATGGACGAGGTCACCCAGCAGAACGCGGCGCTGGTCGAGGAAGCCGCCGCCGCCGCGCGGGCGATGCAGGAACAGGCGCTGGAACTGCAGCGGCAGATGAGGTTCTTCCAGCTCGGCGGCGCACCGTCCGATGCGCAAGCGCCCGTCGCGGCGCCGGAATCGGCACGCGTGGTGGAGCTGCCGCGCAAGGCGGTGGCTCGTGCTGCCGAGCCGGCGCCGCGGCGCGCGGCGGCCGCCGGCGCCTGGACCGAGTTCTGATTCTCCGTTTCGCGGTCCTCCCACGGGCGCTTGCCTGCCAGCGGCCGCCCGATGGCGGGACCGCGCCCGTCTTCCGCACGGCGCGGCAGCAGTGGCCGCATCCGCTTTCCGCTCAAGTTTCCTGTCGCCGTGCCGACACAGGTGATGGCGGCACGGCGACCGCAATCGCCCATCACGAGGTAGCAGGCTCATGCACGAGAACACCGATGGCGCGGCACCGACGGTGCAGCAGCTGACGTTCAACCTGGCGGGCGAGGAGTACGGCGTCGACATCCTGTCGGTGCGCGAGATCCGCGGCTGGTCGCGCGTGACGCGCATCCCGCAGACGCCCGACCACCTGCTCGGCGTGCTCAACCTGCGCGGCGCGATCGTGCCGATCATGGACCTGCGCCTGCGCTTCGGCCTGGAGCGCGAAAGCTATGGCGACAGCACGGTGGTGATCATCGTGGCGGTCGCCGAGCGGTTGTTCGGCATCGTGGTGGATGCCGTTTCCGACGTGGTCGACATCGACCCGTCCGCGATCAAGCCGGTGCCCGACATGGGCGCCGTCGTGGACACCCGCTACCTGAAAGGTCTGGCCACCCATGTCGAACGCATGGTGATGCTGCTGGACGTGGACAAGCTGATGCGTCCGGAAGACGTGGAAACCCTGGACGCGGCGCTGCCGCATGTCCGCGAAGTCGAAGTTGCCGCCTGAATCGGGGAATGCTCATGAAGATCAAGAAAGTGCTGGCACGTTTCGCCAAGGTGCCCACCCTAACCGTCAAGGCGCGCCTGATCGGCGTGTTCGCGCTGCTCGGCGCGATGCTGGTGGCCGGTGCGGCGATCGGCCTGGGCGTGATGTCCTGGCAGAACGAGGGCATGCGCCACAGCTACGAGGAGTCGATGGTGCCGGCCCGGCTGATGGGGCAGTTGCGGGCCAAGTCGCTGATGAACTTCATCGTGCTGGGCGAAGCCGCCGGCGCGATCGACAAGCCGAACCAGGTGAAGCAGAAGGTTGCCGAGGCGAACCAGATAGACAAGGACATTGCGGCGATCGGCAAGCAGCTGGCCACCATCCGGATGAGTCCGGCAGTCGCCAAGAAACTCGCCGACTACAACGAGACCACGCCGGACTACAGCGAAGCGCAGCAGGAAATCTATTCCGCGCTGGCCTCCGCCGATACCGGCACCGCCGACATGATGGACATGCAGCTGCGGCCGTTGCTGATGATGCGCCAGGATTCGCTGGACAAACTGGTCAATGCGCAAGGCGATGAGGTGCGCGACATCTATCAGTCGCAGGTCAAGCGCTACAAGTTGGTGCACACGTCCACGCTGGTGGCGCTGATCGCCGGCCTGCTGCTGGCGCTGTTCGTGGCGGTGCGGCTGATCCGCTCGATCACCGGCGCCTTGCACCATGCGGTGAAGATCGCCGACCAGATCGGCGAGGGCAAGCTGGGCCATGACATACGCGTGAACCGCAAGGACGAGTTCGGTCGCCTGCTGCTCGCCTTCCGCAACATGGACCAGCACCTCAGCGAGATCGTGGGCGAAGTGCGGCTTGGCTCGGATGCGGTGAGCACGGCCGCCCAGCAGATCGCCCGCGGCAACGACGACCTCAGCCAGCGCACGCAGGAACAGGCCTCCAGCCTGGAGGAAACCGCTTCGTCGATGGAGGAGATGACTTCCACCGTGAAGCAGAATGCGGAGAACGCCAGCCACGCCAACCAGCTCGCCCGCGGTGCGCGCGAACAGGCCGAGCGCGGCGGTGAAGTGGCCGGCAAGGCGATCGCGGCGATGACCGAGATCGACGCCTCCAGCCGCAAGATCGGCGACATCGTGGGGCTGATCCAGGAGATCGCCTTCCAGACCAACCTGCTGGCGCTCAACGCGGCGGTGGAAGCGGCGCGCGCCGGCGAGCAGGGCCGCGGCTTCGCCGTGGTGGCCACCGAGGTGCGCAGCCTGGCCCAGCGCAGCGCCGGCGCGGCGAAGGAGATCAAGGGCCTGATCAGCGACAGCGAGGAAAAGGTGCGTACCGGTTCCGAGCTGGTCAACCAGTCAGGCAAGGCGCTGGCCGAGATCGTCGACAGCGTGAAGAAAGTCACCGACATCGTGGCCGAGATCGCCGCGGCCAGCCATGAGCAGTCCGCCGGCATCGACCAGGTCAACAACGCCGTGATGCAGATGGACGAGATGACCCAGCAGAACGCCGCGCTGGTCGAGGAAGCCTCGGCCGCTGCCCGCGCGATGCACGAGCAGGCCGACGAACTGGCACGCCAGGTGGCGTTCTTCCAGGTCGCCGACAGCGGCCAGGCGGCGCCGGCCAAGGCGCCGGTCGCGGCCGCCGCCGCGGTGGAGACTGCCGCGGTATTGGCCGCCGTGCGCAAGGCGCAGCCGGCACGCGCGATGGCCGAGGCGGACGCCGCCGCGGCTGGTGCGTGGAAGGAGTTCTGAGCATGAACGCGACGGTCGACATGCCCGTCGCCGAGCTCGCCGGCGGTCCGCGCCTGGGCGACAGCGAGTTCGAGTTCCTGCGCAAGTTCGTCTACACCCATTGCGGCATCTCGCTGGGCGAGCACAAGCGGCAACTGGTGCAGGGGCGGCTGTTCCGTCGCCTGCGCGCGCTGGGCCTGCAGCAGTTCAGCAGCTATTGCGAGCTGCTGCAGCGCGATCCGCAAAGCGAACTGGGCGAACTGGCCAGCGTCATCAGCACCAATGTGACCTCGTTCTTCCGCGAGGTGCACCACTACGACCTGCTGGTTGCCGAGCTGCTGCCGCGCTGGCTGGAAGACAAGCGTCGCAGCGGCGAGCGCCTGCGCATCTGGTCGGCGGGCTGCTCCACCGGCGAGGAGCCCTACGCGCTGGCGATGGTGCTGGCCGAGGCGATCGAGCAGCACGGCGCCAGCGGCGTGGACGCGAAGATCCTCGCCACCGACCTCTCGCCGCAGGCGCTGGAAACCGCGCGCCGCGGCGTCTATCCGCTGGACCGCCTCGGCGGCATCAGCGACGCCCATCGCCGCCGCTGGATGCTGCGCGGCTCGGGCGAGTACGAAGGCCTCGCCAGCGTGCATCCGACGCTGCGCGAGCTGGTCACCATCCAGCCGTTGAACCTGCTCCACGAATGGCCGATGAAGGGCCCGTTCGACGCGATCTTCTGCCGCAACGTGGTGATCTATTTCGACCAGCCGACCAAGCAGCGCCTGTTCCGTCGCTACGCGGAGCTGTTGCCGGTCGGCGGCTACCTGTTCCTGGGCCACAGCGAGTCGCTGCACGGCATCAGCGAGGATTTCGAACTGATCGGCCGCACGGTCTACCGGAAACGCGGTTGATGGACGTGCAGCTGGCCGATCGACGCAAGGCGCCCGCGATTTCGGCGGCACCGCCGGGCTTCGAGCACCTGCGGCGCTTCTGGGACCCGGCGCAGGGCTGCATGACGGTCAAGGTGCTGCCCGGCGAGTTCTACGTCAGCGACCAGGAAGAAATGCTCAGCACCGTGCTGGGCTCGTGCGTCTCCGCCTGCATCCACGACGTGCGCCGCGGCATCGGCGGCATGAACCATTTCATGCTGCCCGAACCGGTCGGCGAGCGCGACAACTGGTCCTCCACCGTGGGCCGCGCGGCGCGCTACGGCTCGGACGCGATGGAGCAGCTGATCAACGCGATCCTCAAGGCCGGCGGCCAGCGCGCCGACCTGCGCGTGAAGGTATTCGGCGGCGGCCGCGTGCTGGCGCGCATGAGCGACGTGGGCCAGCGCAACATCGAGTTCGTGCGCCGCTACATCGCGGCGGAGAACCTGGAGCTGGTGGCGTCGGATCTCGGCGACGTGTTCCCGCGCCAGGTGCAGTTCTTCCCGCACAGCGGCCGCGCCCGCGTGCGCCTGCTCCGGCGCAGCGACGACGTGGCGCTGGTGGCCGGCGAGAGCGGTTACCTCAAGCGTTTGGCAAACGATCCGATAAAGGGTGAGGTGGAGCTGTTCTAGTGGCGGCGGCGGGGGCCGGAAGTGGCCGCACTGCTTCCGCCTCCGCGCTCGCGGCTCGTTTCGCACCACCCTCGACAAGACAAGGCAGAGAAGCAGGCAATGACAAGGGTGCGCGTTCTGGTGATCGACGATTCCGCATTGGTGCGCAAGCTGATGTCGACGATGCTTGCCTGCGATCCGGAGATCGAGGTGGTCGGCGCTGCCGCCGACCCGCTGATCGCCCGCGAGAAGATCAAGCAGCTCAACCCCGACGTGCTGACCCTTGACGTGGAGATGCCGCGCATGGACGGCATCACCTTCCTGGAAAACCTGATGCGGCTGCGGCCGATGCCGGTGGTGATGGTGTCGTCGCTGACCGTGGAAGGCGCCGATGTCACCTTGCGAGCGCTGGAAATGGGCGCGGTGGATTTCTTCGCCAAGCCCGACCACGACCTGGCCAGCCGCTTCGGCGAATGCGCGCAGGAGATCTGCGACAAGGTGAAGCTCGCCGCGCGCACCCGCCCGCGCGCGCGGACCACGGTGCGCAAGCTGGACGTGGCGCCGCGCCTGTCTGCCGACGCCGTGCTGCCGCGGGCACAGACCGCCGGCAGCCGCGGCGGCAGTCCGATCATCGCCATCGGCGCCTCCACCGGCGGCACCGAGGCGGTGCGCGTGGTGCTGGAGGCGATGCCGCCGGATGCGCCGCCGATCCTGGTCACCCAGCACATCCCGGCTGCGTTCAGCGGCCCGTTCGCCGCGCGCATGGATCGCTGCTCGGCGATGCGCGTGTGCGAGGCGCAGGATGGCCAGCCGATCCAGTCCGGCCATGCCTACATCGCCCCCGGCAGCCACCACCTGCTGGCGATGTGGGACGGCGCGAAATACGTCTGCCGCCTGCACGACGGCCCGCCGGTGAACCGGCACAAGCCCAGCGTGGACGTGCTGTTCCGTTCGCTGGCCGCCAGCGCGGGCGCGGCCACGCTGGCCGTGCTGCTGACCGGCATGGGCGACGACGGCGCCCGCGGCCTGCTGGAACTGCGCCAGGCCGGTGCCGCCACGCTGGTGCAGGACGAGGCCAGTTCGGTGGTGTGGGGCATGCCCGGTGCTGCCTGGAAACTCGGTGCCGCCGGCGAAATGCTGCCGCTGGACCACATCGCGCCGCGCCTGCTGGCGCTGGCGCGCCAACCGCTAGCCGGCGCCATGCGCGCCTGATCCGGGGATTCGATCATGACTTTCACGCCCTCCCTTCTTGCCGGACGCCCGCTTGCCGGCGTCGCCGCCAGCGCGCTGGCGCTTGGGCTGTCGCTGCTGTGGCACCCGGCCTGGCTGGCGCCGCTGCTGGTGGTGCTGCTGACCGTGGTGTGGATCGTGGAGACCTGCCACCGCGCCGAACCGGCCGCCGAACCGGTACCGGCCATCCATGCCGGGCCGGTGCGCGAGGCGCTGGAAGACGTGCGCGGCGCGCTGGTCGACGAACTCGGCCACGCCAGCCGCGAACTGCACCAGGGCCTGGGCCTGCTGCGCGATGCCGTCTCCGAGCTCGGCGGCGGCTTCGACGGCCTCTCCAACAAGACCGCGCTGCAGCAGTCGCTGCTCAAGCAGATCATCGAGGTGCAGGACGGCGGCGTGTCGATCCAGGATTTCGCCAGCCGCACCGGCGACCTGCTGGAGCACTTCGTCGGCATGATCGTGCAGATGTCGCGCGAGAGCCTGCGCATCGTCTACCGCATCGACGGCATGGCCAAGGAGATGGATGCGGTGTTCGGCCTGCTGAAGAACGTCAACACGATCGCCGAGGAAACCAACCTGCTGGCGCTCAACGCCGCGATCGAGGCGGCGCGCGCGGGCGAATCCGGCCGCGGCTTTGCCGTGGTGGCCGGGGAGATCCGCAACCTGGCCAGCAACTCCAACCAGTTCAACGAACAGATCGGCAGCCACGTCGAGCGGGCGCGCGCAGCGATGGAGCAGCTGCGCGGCCTGGTCGGCACGATGGCCTCGCAGGATCTCAACGTGGCGCTGTCGGCCAAGGGCGGCATCGACGCGATGATGGCCCACGTCACCGAGAGCGACGCGCGCACCAGCGCGGTGGCCGACCAGGTGGTGGAGATCAACCGCGGCCTGGGCAGCGACGTCTCCACCACGATCCGCTCGCTGCAGTTCGAGGACATCCTGAGCCAGCTGATCACGCAGACCCGCGCGCGGCTGGTGGAACTGCAGGAAATCACCGCCGATTGCACCCGCGACATCGAAGAGCTGGCCTGCGCATCGATGGACGCCGAGGCGCTGGACGAGCGCGCGCGACGCGTGCGTTCACGCCTCGCGGTACAACGCGAAAAGGCGCGCCTGCGCTCGCGCGGCCCGGCCCTGCAAAGCAGCATGGACGCCGGCGAAATCGAACTTTTCTGAGGATTGGCCATGATTGTTCACCACGACAGCGAAAGCGATTGCCTCAGCCTGCAACTGGGCGAGCGCTTCGATTTCAGCATCCACCGCGAGTTCCACGACGCCTGCCTCGGCGCCGGCCGCGTGGCACGCAGCTACCTGATCGATCTGGCCGAAGTCACCCACATGGACAGCTCCGCGCTGGGCATGCTGTTGCTGCTGCGCGAACACGCCGGCGCGGACCACGCGGACATCCGCATCGTCAACGCCGGCACCGAACTGCGCGGCACCCTGCGCGTGGCGGGTTTCGACAAGCTGTTTGTGTTGCATTGAGGGGCAAGGGATCAGCTTCAAGAGAGCCCTGTCCCCCCACGGCATTTCCCGCAGGGGCCCGCTCGCGGGCGATGCCTTTGCGAGTCCCCGCGCTGATCCCCAATCCGGACAAGAGAGCATCGCCCGCGAGCGCGCTCCTGCGGGACTCACACAGTAAAAAGGCTCCCGAGGGAGCCTTTTTTGCTGTTGATGGAAACCGGCAGGTTTACCAGGAGCGCACCTTCACCACGCTGGCGGTGAAGCTGGCGATGTTGCGCTCGTAATGGAACAGGCGGCCGAGGTCGAACGACACCGACTGGCCCGGGGTGATGTTGGAGGTGCCGGCCGGCCAGGCCTGCTTGGACTGCAGGACGTTGCCCGCGTCGTCCTTCAGCTCGATGCGGATCTGCGCCGCCGACGGCGTGGCGCAGCTGTTCACCAGTTGGCCGCGCAGGCTCAGCTTGCCGGCCAGGCCGCTGGCGGCCGACGGGGTGAACTCGGTGATGGCGAAATCCTTGACGGTGCACTCGGCGTGGACCGCCATCGGCGCCAGCAACAAAGCGGTGGTCATGAGCAGAGTTTTCATGGGTCGATGCATCCCCTGGGGTTTTGTGGTGAGTACTACCGTGTTCGGCCGGCGCGGGAAAATCTTTAGCCCCGCGCCCCATCGCCGCCGGAGCGGGACGGCGGGACAGGGCCCGGCAGGGGGCGCCGCGGCAGTGCGGGCGGGCGCGGATCAGGTCGTCAGCGGGGTCGAACGGGCGTCACAGCCACTTGTTGCGCTTCAGGGCCGCGTAGATGCCGCCCACCACGCCGGCCATCACCACGATGATCGCCGGGTATGCCCACGGCTGACCCAGCTCGGGCATGTGCTGGAAGTTCATGCCGTACCAGCTGGTGAGCAGGGTCGGCGCGGCCAGCATGGCGGCCCAGCCGGCGAGTTTCTTCATCACCTCGTTCTGGCCGAAGGTGACCAGCGAGAGGTTGACGTTGATCGCGGCGGTGAGCATTTCGCGCATTGCGCTGATCGATTCGTTGACGCGGAACACGTGGTCGTAGACGTCGCGGAAGTAGGGCCGCAGCTCGTCGGGGATCAGACCCTGGTGCAGCCGCACCAGCTGGCTGGTGATGTCCTGCAGCGGGGCCACGGCCAGACGAAGCGTCATCAGGTCGCGCTGCATGTCGTAGAGCCGGTGCACCGTGCTGCGCTTGAAGGTCTCGGCGAAGATGTCCTGCTCGAGCAGGCCCAGCTCTTCGCGGAAGTCGCGCACGATCGGCAGCAGGTTGTCGACGATCAGGTCGAGCACGCCGTAGAGACCATAGCTGGGTCCGTTGGCGAGCAGCTCGGGCACGTTCTCGCAGGCACGCCGCGCCGGGGCGTACGACAGCGAGGCACCGTGGCGCACGGTGACCAGGTAGCGCGCGCCGAGGAAGATCTGCGTCTCGCCGAACTTCAGCTCGGCCTCGATCAGCTGCGCGGTCTGCACCACCAGGAACAGGGAGTCGCCGTAGGTCTCGATCTTGGTGCGCTGGTGGGCGGTGTGCGCGTCCTCGATCGCCAGGTCATGCAGGCAGAACTCCTCCTGCAGTTTTTCCAGCAGCGGCTCGTCCGGCTCGTGCAGGCCGACCCAGACGAAGGTGTCCGGCGCTGCCAGCACGTCGCTGATGGCGTCCAGGCTGATTTCGCCGAGGCGCGTGCCGTCGCGTTGGTAGGCGATGCAGTTGACCACCATCGGTTCGGCAACGGGCGCAAGTGCAGCAGGCGATGGCGAGGTCGGGAGCATGCCCCATGATGCCGTGCCCGCCGTGGCGGGGCAACGCGCGCGGGGTCAGCGGTTGCGGCGCAGGCCCCACGCCAGCGCAAGCCAGCACGGCAGCGCGAACAGCAGCCACGGCTGGTTCTGCTGCACCGTGCCGGGCAGCAGGTGCAGCGCGAGCGCGGCGAGCATGGCCAGCAACTGCAGCACGATCAGGCCGTCGACGAAGCGCGAGGCGGCGAAGCCGCGACGCGTGCGCCACAGCGTGGGCAGCAGCAGCCACGCCAACGGATTGAACAGCAGCAGGTTGGCGTTGGCCCAGGCGGAGTGGTGCGTGGTCAGCGTCCACAGGCCCAGCAACACCACGCCGACAAGACCGGCCAGCAGCAGGAACAGCGTGCCGAGCAGGGCATGGCCGAGCGGCCACCACAGCCGCGTGGCCAGCAGCAACGCACCCAGCAGCAGGCCCGCCGCGCCCAATGGCATGCGCAGGTCGGGCGGCGAGGCCGGCGGCGGAACGAGGCGGTTGGGCGACACCACGCGCTCGTCCTTTACCAGCGGTCGGCTGTCGCCGCCCGGCCCGGTGACCTGCACGTGGCGCAACTGCGTTTGCAGGACGGCGGGCAGGAAACTCTCCTGCCACGCCGTCAACGGCTGGTCGGCGTAGGGCCCCAGGCCCAGGTCCAGCATCAGCATCAGCCAGGGTTGCGCGCTCATCAGCCGCACCGTCTGCTGGCGATAGGTGAATTCACCCGCACGCGCCTGCAACTGGCTTTTCACGGCGCCGTCGAGTGCGCGATCGAAGGCGTCGCGCACGCGGGTGGTGCAGTTGTCGGCGTAGTAGTCGTAGTCGTAGACGGCGTTCTGCGGGCGCAGGTTCCACAGCAGGTCGTCGCGCAGGCGGGCGGCCTGGTCGGCGTCCAGCGCCAGCCGTTGGCGTGTCACCGAGCGGCCGACTTCGGCGTAGTAGGCCTCCTCCGGCGCGCTGGCTTCGGCGTCCATCATGTAATGCATGCGGCCGCGCGCGAAGTTGAGGAGAAAGTTCTTTTCCTCGAAGTCGAACACGCCGTAGTTGAAATTGACCGACTCGCCCGAGACGCGATCGCGCACCTCGATGGCGTCGTGGCCGAAGCGCTCCCAGTAGATGTCGCCGGGGCCGTAGGTCACCAGCGACACCTCGAGGTCGGTACCGGGCGCCTCGGCGATGCCGGCGTGCGCCGGTGCCAGTGCGGTGAGCACGAGCAGGGCGAACATGACGGCGATTCGGCGGAGCGGGTCCATGCGCCGGATCAGGAGGCCAGCAGGCCGGGTTGCCGGACCACGCGGAACTGCTGCACGCGGCGGTCGTCCGCCGCGGTGACGTGGAACAGGTAGTCGCCCATCGCGACTTCTTCGCCGACCTCGGGCAGGTGGCCGAATTCGGCGGTGACCATGCCGCCGACGGTGTCGTATTCCTCGTCGGGGAAGCCGGCGCCGGTCTGCTCGTTGAAATCCTCGATCGGGGTCAGCGCGCTCACCAGCCAGTCGCCGCCGGGCTGTTCGTGCATCAGCTCGGGTTCTTCCTCGTCGTCGTGCTCGTCGTCGATCTCGCCGACGATCTCCTCCAGCACGTCCTCGATGGTCACCAGGCCGGCGACGCCGCCGTATTCATTGACCACCAGCGCCATGTGGTTGCGGCTGAGGCGGAACTCCTCCAGCAGCACGTTGAGCCGCATCGACTCGGGGATCAGCACGGCCGGGCGCAGGATCGAGCGGATGTCGAAGTGTTCGGTCGCGCCGAAGTACTTCAGCAGATCCTTGGCCAGCAGGATGCCGAGGATCTCGTCCTTGTCCTCGCCGTGCACGGGGAAGCGCGAGTGGCCGGATTCGACCACGGTGGCCAGCAGGTCGGACAGGGAAGAGTCCGCCGCGAGCATCACGATCTGCGCGCGCGGCACCATGACGTCGTCGACATCCAGCTCGGTGACCTTGATCGCCCCCTCGACCATGGTGAGGGTGTCGACGGAGAGCAGGCCGTTGCTCTGCGCGGCGCGCAACTCCTCAAGCAACTCGTTGCGGTTGCGCGGCTCGCCGGAAAACAGGTGGCCCAGTCGATCCCACCAGGTGCGGTGGGCCGGGCCGCTGGTACTGCCAGGGTCGTCGTTCATCACTCGTTGAAAATCAGCCCGGACGCGGGCGGAAGCTTGATTCTAGCGGAAAAATCCATCCTGGCCCGGCAGGGGCGCACGGTATGCGCGATCGCCCGGGGGCCGCGCAGGGCGGGCACGGCCCGTCATCGTCGTACGGCGAAATGGCGGCGGGCCGGGTCCGCCCTGCAGCATTCAGGTGTACGGGTCGGCGATGCCGAGGCCGGCCAGGATGCGTGTTTCCAGCGCTTCCATGGCCTCGGCCTCGGTCTCCACGATGTGGTCGTAGCCGAGCAAGTGCAGCACGCCGTGTACCGTGAGATGGGCCCAGTGGTCGCGCGGCAATTTGCCCTGTTCGGCGGCCTCGCGCAGCACCACCGGCGCGCAGATCGCCAGATCCCCGATCAGCGGCAGCACCACGCCGGGCGGCAGCTCGGCGGGGAACGACAGCACATTGGTGGCGTAGTCCTTGCCGCGGTAGTCGCGGTTGAGCGTACGGCCCTCTGCGGCATCGACGATGCGGATGGAAAGCTCGGCCGGCTTGCGCCGTTTGGCTCCGCGCAAGGCCGCCTCGACCCAGCGGCGGAAGCTGGCCGGTGCGGGCAGGCCGGCCCGCGGCACGGCGTAGCCGAGGTGGACAAGGGTGGGAATAGGGAATAGGGAATGGGGAATGGCAAGAGCGGGGCGAGGCATGTCTGGGCGTCCGAAGCGGAGATTGAGAGTCAGTGCTTTTCCCTATTCTCTATTCCCGATTCCCCATTCCCTGCCTCCTCGAACGCCTCGTAGGCGCGCACGATCTTGGCCACCAGCGGATGGCGCACCACGTCGCGCGAGGTGAAGAAGGTGAAGCTGATGCCGGCCACGCCGCGCAGCACTTCGATCGCCTGGCGCAATCCGGAGCGCGTGTTGCGCGGCAGGTCGACCTGGGTGACGTCGCCGGTGATCACCGCCACCGTGCCGAAGCCGATCCGGGTGAGGAACATCTTCATCTGCTCGACCGTGGTGTTCTGCGCCTCGTCGAGGATCACGTAGGAATCGTTCAGGGTGCGTCCGCGCATGTACGCCAGCGGCGCGATCTCGATCACGTTGCGCTCGATCAGCTTGGCCACCTTCTCGAAGCCGAGCATCTCGTACAGCGCGTCGTACAGCGGACGCAGGTAGGGATCGACCTTCTGTGACAGATCGCCGGGCAGGAAGCCCAGCTTCTCGCCGGCCTCCACCGCCGGGCGCACCAGGATCAGCCGCTGCACCCGGTTCGCCTCCAGCGCCTCGACCGCGCTGGCCACGGCCAGGTAGGTCTTGCCGGTGCCGGCCGGGCCCACGCCGAAGTTGATGTCGTGGCTGGCGATGGCGTGCAGGTAGCGCGCCTGGTTCGGGCCGCGGCCCTTGATCACGCCGCGCTTGACCTTGATGACCACTTCCTGGGCGCCTTCGGCGGCCGACTCGGTGATCGCGTCGATGCCCGATTCGGCCAGATGCAGGTTGATCTTCGCGCCGGTCAGCGCCTCGCCGGCGGTGCTGGCGTACAGCGCGCGCAGCACATTTTCGGCGGCGCGCGCCGGCGGGTTCTCGCCGATCACCTGGAAGATGCTGCCGCGGTGGTTGATCTCCACGCCGAGGCGCAGCTCGATCTGGCGCAGGTGCTCGTCGAACGGCCCGCACAGGTTGGCGAGGCGTGCGTTGTCGTCGGGGTCGAGGGTGAAGTCGCGCTGGTTGAGTTCGCTCATAGGGGCGCGAGCGTAGCGCGCAGGCGCCGGAAGGACCATGCCGGTGGCGGTCGGCGCTGATGGGTTTGCAAATAATTAAACGATGAATTAATTTAGGCTCATGACTATTTCAGGCAAACGCGCAAAACCGCCGCGCCGCGCCGGACGCCCCAGCGGCGACGACCAGGATCTGCGCCGGCATCTGCTGGATGCGGCGTTGGGGCAGTTCGCGCGCACAGGCATCGCCGCCACCTCGTTGCGGGCAATCGCCACCGAGGCGGGCGTTACCCCGGCGATGCTGCATTACTACTTCGGCGACAAGGCGCGGCTGCTGCATGCCGTGATCGACGAGCGCCTGCTGCCGGCGCTGGCGCCGCTGCGCGCGCAGCTGGAGCACGCCGGCGGTGACCCGGTCGCGTTGACCGAAGCATTCGTGCGCGGGATCAGCGACGTCGTGGCAAGCCATCCCTGGCTGCCGCCGCTGTGGGTGCGCGAAGTGCTGTGCGAGGGCGGTGCGCTGCGTGAGGTACTGTTCGACCGCGCCGTGCCGGGCGTGCCGCAGCTGCTGGCGCAACGCTTCGCCGCGGCGCAGGCAAATGGACGGCTGAACCCGGCGCTGGACCCACGCCTGCTGGTCGTCTCGCTGGTCGGCCTGACCCTGTTCCCTGCTGCCGGTGCGCCGATCTGGCGACGCGCATTCGATGCCGAGTCACTCGGCCCCGAGACCATGCTTCAACACACGCTGGCCTTGCTGGGGCAGGGCGTCGGCACGACGAAACGTGGAGAACCCGCATGAAGTTCACGACCGTGATCTGCCAGTCGCTGGCGGCGCTGGTGCTCGTCGTTCCCCCTGGTTGCAGCAAGCGGGTGCCGCAGGCGCTGGGTACGCTCGAGTTCGACCGCATCACGCTGCCGGCGCCGGCCGCCGAGCGCATCGTGGCGATCGACGTGCGCGAGGGCGAGCAGGTCAGGGCGGGCCAGCCGCTGCTGCAACTGGACCCCGCGCATACCCGCGCCCAGCTCGCAGCGGCCCAGGCCCAGCTGGAGCAGCAACGCGAACTCCTGGCCGAACTCCAGGCCGGGCCGCGCCGCGAGGACATCGCCAAGGCTCGCGCGAATCTGGCCGCGGTGCAGGCGCAGGCACGCGAGGCGCGGGCTTATTACGCGCGGCTGGCGTCCCTGAAAGGCAATGGTTACGTGGCCGCGGCCGATCTCGACCGCGCCCGCGCCGCGGCAGGCAACGCCGAGGGTCAGACATCGGCCGCACGCGCAGCGCTCGACGAGTTGTTGCACGGCACGCGTCCGGAGCAGCTCGCCCAGGCGCAAGCCGCGGTCGCGGCGGCGGAGGCGCAAGTGAGCGCGCAGCAGGTGCTGCTGGGCAAGCTGGCCGTCGTGGCGCCGCGCGCCGGGCGCATCGACGCTCTGCCGTACCGGCTGGGCGACCAGGCACCGGTCGGCGCGCCGCTGGCGATCCTGCTGGCCGGCGACGCGCCGTACGCGCGCATCTACGTGCCGGTGCAGCAGCGCGCAGGCATGCACGTCGGCGACGCCATCGACGTGTTCGTGGCCGACCGCGAAAAACCTTATGCCGGCAAGCTGCGCATGATCCGCAGCGAACCGGACTTCACCCCGTACTACGCACTGATCGGCGACGACGCGGCGCGGCTCAGCTATCTCGCCGAAGTCGCGCTGGGTGCGGACGCGGCGGAACTGCCCGCCGGCCTGCCGGTGCGCGTCGAGTTCCGCGGACCGGCGAAATGAATGCCGGCGCCGAAGGCGTGGCGATCCGCGCCCGCGGTTTGACCCGGCGCTTCGGCAAGCTGGTGGCGGTCGATCACGTCGACCTCGACGTGCCGGCGCGGCGCGTCTACGGCTTCCTCGGGCCGAACGGCTCGGGCAAGTCCACCACCATCCGCATGCTGTGCGGCTTGCTCACGCCAAGCGAGGGCGAGATCGAGGTGCTCGGCCTGAAGATTCCGGCGCAGGCCGACGAATTGCGTTCGCACATCGGCTACATGACACAGAAGTTCTCGCTGTTCGAGGACCTCGGCGTGCGCGAGAACCTGGAGTTCCTCGCCGCCATCCAAGGCGTGCCGAAGACGAAGACGAAACGCCGCGTCGACGAGCTGATCGAGCAATACCACTTCGGCGATCGCCAGCGGCAACTGGCCGGCACCCTCAGTGGCGGCCAGAAGCAGCGCCTGGCGCTGGCCTGTGCGGTGCTGCACGAGCCGCAATTGCTGTTTCTCGACGAGCCGACCAGCGCGGTCGACCCGGAATCGCGCCGCGATTTCTGGGAAAAACTCTTCGAGCTGGCCGATGCCGGCACCACGCTGCTGGTCTCCACCCACCTGATGGACGAGGCCGAGCGCTGCCACCGGTTGGCCATCCTCGACCGCGGCGCACTGGTCGCCGACGGCACGCCGCGCGAGCTGACCGCGCAACTGGAAGGGCGCACCTTCACCGTCGAAACGGACGACCCGCGGGCCGCCCAGCGCGCGCTCGCCGGCGTGGCGGGCGTGCTCGGCGTGGCCCAGGTCGGCAACATCCTGCGCGTGCTGACCGACGCCGACGGCGCCACGCCGGACATGGACAAGGCGCTGGCGACGACGGGGCACCAGGCCGCGCTGACGGCGACGCCGCCGAATCTCGAAGACGTGTTCGTCGCCGCCACGCGCCGCGACGCGGAGCGCGCCGCATGAACGGGCGGCGGCTGTGGGCGATCGTGGTCAAGGAGCTGCGCCAGCTGCGCCGCGACCGCATCACGCTGGCGATGGTGGTGGGCATCCCGGTGATCCAGCTGGTGCTGTTCGGCTACGCGATCAACACCAACCTGCGCGGACTCGACGCGGGCATCGTCGACCAGGCGAACACCGCCGGTTCGCGCGCATTGGTGATGGACATGCTCGCCACCGGCGTGGTGGCGCCGGTGGCGCAGGCGGACACGCCGCAGGAGCTGATGGCGATGATCCGCCGCGGGCAGGTCGGCATCGGCATCGTGGTGCCGCCGGATTTCGAGCGCCGCCGCATCGACGGCCGGGCGGTGGCGCAGATCCTGGTCGACGGCAGCGATACGGCGGTGCAGGCCGCCGCCGCGCAACTGATGCAGGTGCCGATCGACAGCGCCGCACCCGACATGCGTGCGCCGGCCACCAGCACGCCGGTCGGCGGGCGGATCAGCATGGTCGCCTTCTACAACCCGCAGCGGCGCTCGGCAGTCAACATCGTGCCCGGGCTCATCGGCGTGATCCTGACCATGACGATGGTGCTGTTCACCGCCATCGCGATCGTGCGCGAACGCGAGCGCGGCAACATGGAGCTGCTGATCGCCACGCCGCTGACCAGCTCGGAGCTCATGATCGGCAAGGTGCTGCCGTACGTGGCGATCGGCCTGGTGCAGACCAGCGTGATCCTGGCGCTCGGCACGTGGCTGTTCGCGGTGCCGATCCTGGGCAGCGTGCTCGACGTGTACCTGGCGTCGGGCCTGCTGATCCTCGCCAACCTTGCATTGGGCCTGCTGATCTCGACGCGTGCGCAGTCGCAGTTCCAGGCGATGCAGATGACGTTCTTCGTGTTCCTGCCGTCGATCCTGCTGTCGGGCTTCATGTTCCCGTTCGCCGGCATGCCGAAGCTGGTGCAGTGGCTCGCGGAAGTCTTGCCGCTGACCCATTTCCTGCGCCTGATCCGTGGCGTGATGCTGCGCGGCGCGGGCTTGTGGGAGATGTGGCTCGACGTGCTGGCGCTGGCGGTGTTCACGCTGGCGATGATGGCGCTGGCGATATTGCGCTTCCGCAAGCGGTTGGACTGACCTGCCGTTCCGCGTGCCGCCTCGCGCTCACAGCATGCGGTGCATCACGTACAGATCGGTGGGGCCGAGCTGGGCGTGGCGGAACGCACCGGGCACCTGGCCAACGATGCGGAAGCCGTGGCGCTGCCACAGCCGCACGGCGGTGGTATTGCTGGCGACGACGGCATTGAACTGCATGGCGCGGAAGCCGGCTCGGCGCGCCTGTTCCAGCGAGTGCTCGCACAAGGCCGACGCCACGCCCTGGCGGCGCGCTTGCGGCGCCACCATGTAGCTGCCGTTGGCCACGTGGTCACCCGGCCCCATCTGGTTGGGCGCCAGCCGGTAACAGCCCAGCGCCTGGCCGTCGCGTTCGGCCACGAAGCAGCGTGCGGGCGGCGTGGTCCACATGGAGCGGGCCTGTTCGAGGCTGATGTCGCGCGGGTAGGTGTAGGTCTCGCCGCCAGCGGCGATCGCCTGGAAGAACGGCCACACGCGAGCGAACTCGTCCGCGCCGATTTCCCGGATCACCAGCTCGCTCACGACGCCAGTGCGGCCGCGTCGTCGGACGTTTTCACCCGCCCGCGCAGCGAATTGCTCATCGCGTCGGTGATCACCACGTCGACGAACTGGCCGATCATGCGGGCGTCGCCGGCGAAGTTCACGTAGCGCATGTTCTCGGTGCGGCCGCTGAGTTCGTCCGGATTGCGGGTACTGGGCTTTTCCACCAGCACGCGCTGCACGGAGCCGACCATCGCCTCGTTGATCTTCCTGGCGTTCGCGTTGATCGCGGCCTGCAGGCGCGCGAGGCGCTCGTGCTTGACCGCCATCGGCGTGTCATCGGCGAGGTTCGCCGCCGGCGTGCCGGGGCGCGCGGAGAAGATGAAGGTGAAGCTCTGGTCGAAGCCGACGTCGTCGACCAGCTTCATGGTCTTCTCGAAATCCTCGCCGCTCTCGCCGGGGAAGCCGACGATGATGTCGGTGGACACGCAGATGTCCGGTCGCACCGCGCGCAGCTTGCGGATCTTCTGCTTGAACTCCAGCGCGGTGTAGCCGCGCTTCATCGCCGAAAGGATGCGGTCGGAACCGGCCTGCACCGGCAGGTGCAGGTAGTTGGCCAGCTGCGGCACGTTGGCGTAGGCCTCGATCAGCGAGTCGGAGAACTCCAGCGGATGCGAGGTGGTGAAGCGGATGCGACCGATGCCGTCGATCTGCGCGATCGCATGGATCAGCACGGCGAGGTCGGCGACGCCGCCGTCGAAGGTGGGGCCGCGGTACGCATTGACGTTCTGGCCGAGCAGGTTCACCTCGCGCACGCCCTGGGCGGCGAGCTTGGCCACCTCCACCAGCACGTCGTCGAACGGACGGCTGATCTCGGTGCCGCGGGTGTACGGCACCACGCAGTAGCTGCAGTATTTCGAGCAGCCTTCCATGATCGAGACGAAGGCGGTCGGGCCTTCCGCGCGCGGCTCGGGCAGGCAGTCGAACTTCTCGATCTCGGGGAAGCTGATGTCCACCTGCGGCTTGCCGGTGGCGCGTTGCGCCTCGATCAGCTGGGGCAGGCGGTGCAGGGTCTGCGGGCCGAACACCAGATCCACGTACGGCGCGCGCTTGACGATCGCCGCGCCTTCCTGACTTGCCACGCAGCCGCCGACGCCAATCACCACATGGCGGCCGTCCTGCTTGTGCTGCTTCCAGCGGCCAAGCTGGCTGAAGACCTTTTCCTGCGCCTTTTCGCGGATCGAGCAGGTGTTGATCAGGATCACGTCCGCCTCTGACTCGTCCTGGGTCAGCTCCAGCCCGTGCGAGGCCTTCAGCACGTCGGCCATCTTGGCCGAGTCGTACTCGTTCATCTGGCAGCCGTGGGTCTTGATGAAAAGCTTGCCGCTCATCGCGTGGGTACCGTGATTCCAGGGCGGATGCGCGATCCGCGGAACCGCGCAGTGTACTGCGCGGCCCGTGTGCCTGCCAGATCAAGCACTTGCGGCCGCCACGGAGGTTGCGGCGCCGCCCTGGCCACGGTCGTGGAATGAGACTTGCGCACTTGGCGCTGGCCGCGCGTGGCGGCACACTGCGCCCATGTCCGGTGCCGCCAGTCACGGGGGACGCGTCGATCGGCCTGTTCGCGGTTTCCCCTTGCGTTCGATCCTTGTCGGGGTCGCGCTGCTGGCTGCCTGCCTGTTGGCCACGGCGGCCCGCGCCGGCACCTTGTACCAGTGCACCGGCAGCAGCGGCGAAACCGTGTACAGCAGCGAGCGGGCGGGGTATCACGGCTGCCGCGCAATCAGCAGCTACGCCGACCCGAAGGCGACGCGCCGGGCCGCGCCGGTCGCGCGCGCATCGTTGACCGGGGTCAGCGGCCAGGTGGTCACCACGGCGCAGAGCCTTGCGGCCGATGGCGCCCGACCGGTGTCGCTGGCGCGCGTGCAAGGCGGCGCGCTGAGCACCGCACAGACACGCGAGACGGCGCGGGTAGAGCGCGAGTCGCTGGCCGCGGTGAGCAGTTCGGCGGTCAGCACGGCGAAGTTGCCGCTGGCGGCCAGGGCGGCCGGCACGCCGGGCCAGTGGCAGTATCGCGAAGCCCATGCCGACGCCGCGCCGGTCGCGCCCAAGGTGGCCGACGCCGGCGACCGCGTGCTGCGCGGGGCGGTCTATCGCATCGTGCGCGCCGACGGCAGCGTGGAATACACCAACCTGCGTCCCGCCGGCGGCAAGGGCCGCGCGGTGACCATGCTGTTCAGCTACATCTCCACCTGCGTGGCCTGCAACCTGCATTCGACGATCCGCTGGGATCGCGTGGCGCTGAACCTCGACGCGTATGCCGACACGATCCGCGCGGCCAGCATCGAGTACGGCGTCGACGAGGCGTTTCTGCGCGCGATCATCCATGCCGAGAGTGCGTTCAACCCGCGTGCGCTGTCGCTCAAGGGCGCCCAGGGGCTGATGCAGCTGATGCCCGGCACGGCCAGCGACATGGGCGTGCTCGATGCCTTCAATTCCGCCCAGAACATCCGCGGTGGCGCCCGCTACCTGAGCCTGTTGCTGCGCGATTTCGACGGCAGCGAGCGGCTGGCCGCAGCGGCCTACAACGCCGGGCCGGGGGCGGTGCAGCGCTACAAGGGCGTGCCGCCGTATGCGGAGACCCAGGTCTACGTGGAGCGGGTGGAAACCCTGCGCAAGCGTTACGGCGCGGCGATCCATCCGCCGCTGGCTTCGCGCGGGCCGGGCTGACGCCCGCCCGCCGCGGTGACCCGCTCAGGGCTGGCTGGAGAGACTGCCGTCCATCGGCGGGCGCTGTGCCAGCGTGACCGTGACCTGGAACGGCGTGCCGTCACGCAGGCCGGAGATCTGCACCTGGCTGCCGGGCTTGAGCGTGGCCTCGCGGCGGCGCAGGTCGGCCGGGCCCATGATGTCGTCGTTGCCGATGCGCAGCAGGATGTCTCGCGGCTTGATCCCCGCCTGCGCGGCCGGACCGCCGGAGTACACCGCGATGACCTGTGCGCCGCGCGCGGCAGCGGGCAGGCCGCTGTCCGCCGCCACCGGCACGAAGGCGTAGTCGGCACCGAGCCAGCCGCGCACCACGTGGCCGGTGGTGATCAATTGATCGAGCACCTTGGTGGCGGTGGCCACCGGGATCGCGAAACCGATGCCCTCCGCGTTGGCGGCCTGACCCTTGCCGATCAGCAGGGTATTGATGCCGACCAGCTGCCCCTGCGTGTTGACCAGCGCGCCGCCGGAGTTGCCCAGGTTGATGGCCGCATCGGTCTGGATGAAGTCCTCGGCGCTGGAACTGTTCAACTGCCGCCCGATCGCGCTGACGATGCCCATCGTCACGGTCTGGTTGAGGCCGAACGGGTTGCCGATCGCCAGCACCACGTCGCCGGGGCGCAACTGGCTGGGGTCGGCCATGTGGATCACCGGCAGGTTGCTGGCGTCGATCTTGAGCACGGCCAGGTCGGTCTCGCGGTCGGAACCGACCAGCCGCGCCTTGGCGATGCGGCCGTCGTAAAGCAGCACCTGGATATCGGCAGCGTTGGCGATCACGTGGTTGTTGGTCAGCACGTAGTCGTTGCCGCGGGCGCTGACGATCACGCCCGAGCCCAGCGTCTGCTCGCGATGCTGGTAGGTCGTCGGCTGGCCGCCGAACAGCTGCTGCAGCACCGGGTTGTCGTACATGCGCAGCGCTTGCTCGGTGACGATCTTGTTGGCATAGATGTTCACCACCGACGGTGCCGCGGCGGCCACGGCGTCGGCGTACGATACCGGCGCCGCGCCCGCCTGCTCGTGCCGGGTCGGCGCGACCGCCGCCGGAGCGAGCCCCAGGCGCGCGCGCAGGCGCTCGCCGCTGCCGGGCCAGAACAGGCCGATCACGAAGGCCAGCGCCAGTCCAAGGATGACGAAGCGGGCAATGAACAGAAGGGTGCCGGCGGCATGTTTCATGTCGGGGAGAACGTTCCGGCGAGTCGTGGCGGGGGAGGCACCGGGCAGAGTCCGGCAGGCATCCGGTTTATTGTACGGCGCGGCCCCTGACGCTACACTAACGCGATTTTTGCGGGGCCTGAAACCCCGTCCTGGCATGACCTTGCAAGTACCGGAGAGCCTGATGGCGAACGAAGTCGTCGACCACGGCCGCCGCCGATTCCTGACCGCAACCACCGCAGTGGTGGGTGGCATCGGGGTCGTCTCGGCGGCAGTGCCCTTCATCAAGTCGTGGGAGCCCAGCGCGCGGGCCAAGGCCGCCGGCGCTCCGGTTACCCAGTCGCTCAAGAAGATCGAGAAGGGCCAGCAGCTGATCGTGGCCTGGCGCAGCCTGCCGGTCTTCATCGTCAACCGCACGCCGGCCCAGCTGGCGCAGTTGCCGAAGGAAGACCCGCTGCTGGTCGATCCCAAGTCCGAGGTCGAGCAGCAGCCCAAGTACGCGCAGAACGAGACGCGCTCGATCAAGCCCGAGTGGCTGGTGATGGTCGGCATCTGCACCCACCTGGGCTGCGTGCCGGACTTCTACGGCGAGATCAAGCCCGAGCCGTTCGACCCGAACTGGAAAGGCGGCTACTACTGCCCCTGCCACCACTCGCGCTACGACATCGCGGGCCGGGTCTACAAGAACGTGCCGGCGCCGAAGAACATGCAGGTTCCGCCGTACCACTTCGTGGACGACACCACCGTGCAGATTGGCGTTGATCCGAAGGAGGCTGGCTGATGGCCAACGTATTCAGCAACATCGGCGACTGGGTCAACGAGCGCGCCCCCGGCATGATGCCGATGTACCGCGCCCACATGACCGAGTACTACGCGCCGAAGAACTTCAACCTCTGGTACTACTTCGGTTCGCTGGCTCTGCTGGTGCTGGTCAACCAGATCGTCACCGGCATCTTCCTCACCATGAACTACACCCCGAGCGCGGCGGGAGCCTTCGACTCGGTGCAGTACATCATGCGTGACGTGGAGTGGGGCTGGCTGATCCGCTACATGCACTCCACCGGCGCCTCGCTGTTCTTCGTGGTGGTGTTCCTGCACATGTTCCGCGGCCTGATGTACGGCTCGTACAAGAAGCCGCGCGAGCTGGTCTGGCTGCTCGGCATGATGATCTTCCTGGTGCTGATGGCCGAGGCCTTCATGGGCTACGTGCTGCCGTGGGGCAACATGTCGTTCTGGGGCGCCAAGGTGATCATCTCGCTGTTCGGCACGCTGCCCTACATCGGTTCGGGGCTGGAGCAGTGGATCATGGGCGACTTCCTGCCCGGCGATGCCACGCTCAACCGCTTCTTCGCCCTGCACGTGATCGCGCTGCCGCTGGTGCTGCTGCTGCTGGTAGTGCTGCACATCGCCGCGCTGCACGAGGTTGGCTCGAACAACCCGGACGGCGTGGAGATCAAGAAGGGTCCCAAGGGCAACCGCTGGGATGCGCTCAAGCCCGCCGACGGCATCCCGTTCCATCCGTATTACACGGTGAAGGATCTGGTGGGCGTGGGCTTCTTCCTGCTGATCGCCGCGTTCATCATCTTCTTCGCGCCGACGTTCGGCGGCTGGTTCCTGGAGCATGACAACGCGATCCCGGCCAACAACCTGCTGACTCCGCCGGAGATCAAGCCGGTGTGGTACTTCACTCCGTTCTACGCGATCGTGCGCATGATTCCGTCCTTCCTCGGCTCGGCCGTGTGGGGCGTGCTGGCGATGTTCAGCGCGATCGCGGTGCTGTTCGCGATGCCCTGGCTCGATCGCGGCAAGGTCAAGTCGATCCGTTACCGCGGCACCGGCTACAAGGTGGCGCTGACGGTCTTCGTGCTGTCGTTCTTCGGGCTCGGTGCGGTCGGTGCAGGCGTCACGGCGGAGGTCATCCCGGCGTGGTTCGGCAATGTCGACCTCACGTTCTGGGAGAACCTGTTCGGACGGCTGATGACGCTGCTGTATTTCGGTTTCTTCGTTTTCCTCTGGGCCTATACCTATTTCGGCTGGGAGACGACCAAGCCGGTTCCGGATCGGGTGACCACGCATGACTAAGCTGCCAACGACGATGAAGCATTTTCTTTCCGGTATCGCGCTGGCACTCGGCCTGTTCGTCGGCACGCTGCCGGCGCACGCAGCCGAGAGCGCCAAGGTCGAGTTGATGAAGTCCGGCGCCGACGTGCGCGACCAGGCTTCGCTGCAACGCGGCGCGCGGCTGTTCTTCAACTATTGCGTCGGCTGCCACTCGCTGAAGTACGTGCGCTATTCGCGCATGGCCGAGGACCTGGGCCTGACCGAAGACGAGGTGATGAAGAACCTCAACTTCACCGGCGCCAAGTTCCAGGAGCCGGTGGTCTCGCACATGCCGGCAGCGCTGGCCGGCACGTGGTTCGGCAAGGCTCCGCCGGATCTCTCGCTGGAAGTGGATGCCAAGGGCGCCGACTGGGTCTACACCTACCTCAACACCTTCTACCTCGACCCGAAGAGCCCGATCGGCTGGAACAACACCACCTTGCCCAATGCCGCCATGCCGTTCCCGCTGTGGGAGCTGCAGGGCATGCAGACCGCGCAGATGAAGCCGGCGAAGGATGGCGAAGCCGCGGGCGTGGAGAAGCTGGTGCTGTCGCACCCGGGCAAGATGACCCCGGCGCAGTTCCAGCAGGCCACCCGTGACCTGACCAGCTTCCTGCAATACGTCTCCGAGCCGGCGGCGCTGCAACGCCACCATTACGGTATCTGGGTGCTGCTGTTCCTGGCCCTGTTCACCTTCCTGGCGGCGCTGCTCAAGAAGGAATACTGGAAAGACGTCCACTGAGCCGCAAGGCACTGCGGACGCGGCGGCCACGGGCCGCCGCGTCTGTCTCACCGATGGGGAAATCGCGCATGGTTCAAAACCCCCGCTTGCGTAACGCATTGACGCTGTACACCACGGCCGATGACATCCAGTGCCATCGTGCCCGACTGGTGCTGGCCGCCAAGGGGGTCAGCTACGAACGGGTGCTGGTGGACCACGCCCGGCCACCGCAGGACCTGCTCGATCTCAACCCGTACGGCAGCACGCCGACCCTGATCGACCGCGACCTGACGTTGTTCGATACCGCGGTGGTGTGCGAATACATCGACGAGCGCTACCCGCACCCACCGCTGATGCCGATCGACCCGCAATCGCGCGCGCGCCTGCGCGTGGCGGCCGTGCGGATCGAGAAGGACTGGTTGCCCGAGGTGGACAAGATCCGCGCAGGCGGCCGTCCGGCGGATGCGGCACGCAAGCGGTTGCGCGAACACCTGCTCTCCACGGTGCCGCTGTTCAAGGCCTCGCGGTTCTTCCTCAACCCCGAGATGAGCCTGGCCGATTGCCTGGTGGCGCCGGTGATCTGGCGGCTGCCCTGGCTCGGCGTGGATCTGGGCCGCGAGGGCAAGTCGATCGTCGATTACGGCGAGCGCCTGTTCCACAGCCAGGGTTTTGCACGCAGCATGACCGACGAGGAAAAGGCCATGCGGCCGGTCCATGAGCAAGCATGACGCCATCGCCATGAGCTCGAATCGCCCGTACCTGCTGCGGGCGATCTACGACTGGATTTCCGACAACAACCTGACCCCTTACGTGCTGGTCGATGCCGGCGTGGCCGGCGTGCGGGTGCCGCCACAGGTGATCCAGAACGGCCAGGTAGTGCTCAACTTGGCTACCCGCGCGGTGGCCAACCTCGATCTCGGCAACGAATGGATCAGCTTCCAGGCGCGTTTCTCCGGGGTCAGCCAGGCGATCCAGATTCCGGTGCAGGCCGTGCTGGCGCTGTATGCGCAGGAGAACGGCCAGGGCATGATGTTTCCGGCCGAAGGCGAGGGCGGCGACACTCCGCCGAACGAGCCGCCGCCGGACGGCCCCGCCCCTGCAGCCGATGAGGGGGGCGACAAGCCCAAGCGCGCGACGCCGCACCTGCGCGTGGTGAAGTAACCCGTTGCTGCCCCGTCGGGCGGCTGCCGTTTCAGGGCTGTCGATCGGCCCGCCGCGGACGCAATGCCACGACCTTCCCCGACGAGGCTGCAAAACCGTCTTCGGGCGTGCTTGCGACTGCCAGCGGCTCGACCACCGGCAGGCTCAGGCCGGTCAGCGCGTCGCCGATCATCCACAGCCGGCCCGGCTCGCGATCGTGCCCGTCGATGCTGACTTCGAAACCGTAACCCCGCTCGACCCGGCGCAGGCCGTTGACCCGGCGCAGGCGCAGTGCACGCATGCCCACCGTCTCGTCCAGCAATTGCAGGCCGTGCAAATGGCACTGTTGTCGCGCGATCCGCACCGCGCGTTCGCGCGCCACGCTGAGCTTCAGCCACAGCCCCACGGCGGCGCCGAGCACCAGCAGCAGGACGAGGGCGGAGAAATCGGACATGCACCCAGTGTGTGGGCGCGCCGGCGCCCGCGCAAGCCAGGGTCAGAGCAATTGCAGGCGCAGCGAGAGGTCGATCGCGTGCACGTGTTTGGTCAGTGCGCCGACCGAGATGAAATCCACGCCGGTGCGGGCAAAGTCGCCGATGGTCTGCAGGTCGACGTTGCCGGAAATCTCCAGCGGCACGCGGCCGGCCGTGCGCGCCACGGCCTCGCGCATCTGCTCCAGCTCGAAGTTGTCGAGCATGATGCGGTCCACGCCGGCATGCAGGGCCTGTTCGAGCTCGTCGAGGTTCTCCACTTCGACTTCCAGCGGCAGGTCGGGGTGCAGCCGGCGCGCGGCCGACACCGCCGCGGCGATGCCGCCGGCGGCGATGATGTGGTTCTCCTTGACCAGGATCGCGTCGTACAGGCCCATGCGCTGGTTGTGGCCGCCGCCGCAGCGCACGGCATATTTCTGCGCGACGCGCAGGCCGGGCACGGTCTTGCGGGTGTCGAGCACGCGCACGGCGGTGCCGGCTACCGCGGCGACATGGCGAGCGGTGGTAGTGGCGGTGGCCGAGAGCAGTTGCAGGAAGTTGAGCGCCGTACGTTCGGCGGTAACCAGCGAGCGGGCGTGTCCGGACAGGCTGCAGAGCAGCGTGCCGGGGGCGACCTGGTCGCCGTCGCTTACCCGCCAGTCGATCTGCACCGAAGGGTCCAGCCGCCGGAAGCAGGCGTCGAACCAGGCGCTGCCGGCAATCACGGCGGCGTCACGGCAGGTGAGCCGGGCCTGCGCCCGCGCATCGGCCGGGAGCAGGGCGGCGGTGGCATCGCCCTGGCCGAGATCCTCGGTCAGGGCGCGTTCGACATCAGCGGCGATCTGGGCGGCAGCGGGCGGCGCGAAACGGGGCGTGGCGGTCATTCGGTGTCCGTGGGAGCGGTGCCGCTGGCGGGCGTGTCGTCGCCGGCCTGGCTGAGCTTGCCGACGATCGCGGTCATCGCGCGATCGAACAGTGCGTTGGCTGCCAGCACGCGCGCCTTGCCGTCCGCAAACAGGCCAGCCAGCTCGCGCGGGGCGTAATCGGCGACCTTCAGGCCGCGACGGTTGACGAACAGGTAGCGGCCGCTCATCGGGCTGATCCACGACAGCTTGGCGCGTGCCGGTGCCTCGTCGTCGAGCGTGAACTCCAGCCAGTTGCCCGGTTGCAGCGCCTGCACCTGGTACCACTCCGGGCTGTCCGGCGGCACCTCGGCCAGCTCTTCCTCTTCTTCCAGGATGTCCGCGGGTGCCGTCTGGCGGTCGATGACCGGCTGGATGCTGTCCGGGATCGCCAGCATCGCGACGTCCTCCTCGGCTGCGGCGGCGACGTCCGGCGTTTCCGACGCGGTCGTTTCGCCCAGCTGCTGGCGATAGTAGGCGTGCAGCTGGCCCAGCAGGCGTTCGACGTCCTGTTCCTGGAAAGCGACGTTGGCCAGGCCCTGGCGCAGCGCTCGTTCGATACCCGGCAGCATCTGCCGCAGGGCCTGTCGGCTGGTGGTGTCGTTGGCCGGCCGGGTGCTGGCGATGAACTCGTCGATGAAGCGCAAGGCGGTCTTGAACTCGGGCGAGTCCTCGCCCTGGCGCAGCAGGGTCAGCACCAGGTGGTTGGCCCAGGCACGCGCCAGCACGCCGTGGATCAGCGGTGGCAGCTTCTGGCTGCCGATGCGCTCGAGGATCTCGCGGGCGGCGCGGCGGCGTGCCTGTTCCAGCTTCTCGCGGCCACGCGCGGATTCGGCCACGCGCTGCTCGGCCAGCTCGGAGCGCCGCTTGTTGACGTCCTGGAACTGCTGCAGGTCGGTCAACAGGCGCTCGAAGATGCCCATGTCGTCGTCGAAATCGTGCAGCAGTTGGTCGACGATCGACTTCACCTTCTCGTGCAGGCGATGGTCGCGGTCGGACTCCTCCGACCAGCTCTTGGCCTGTTCGGCCAGGCTGTCCAGCAACCGGCGTGCCGGGTGCTGGCGGTGCGAGAACATCTTGCGGTCGAGGATCGCCGCCTTGAGATAGGGAATCTGCAGCCGCGCCAGCATCACCTGCATCGCTGCGGGCAGGTTGCGGTCCTCAAGGATGAACTCGAACAGCATGCCGACCAGGTCGATCGTGTCCTCGTCCATGCTGGCCACATGGCTGGGTCGTTCGCCGCGCAGGGCACCGATCTGGGCCAGCAGTTGGGTCTTCAGCTGCAGGACTTCGCGGCTGAGCGCGCCGGCGTCGTCGGATTCGTCGTAGTTGACCGGTCCGCTGTTGCTGATCTGGCTCTGCAGCACGCTGAGTGCGCCGAGCAGTTCGTTGACCGACGGCAGCGAACCCCCGGCCGCCGCCGTGCCGCCCCCGCTGGCCATGCGGCCACCGCCGGCGTTGCCGCGGCGTGCACTGAACAGCGCGTGCAGGGTATGCAGCAGGTCGTCGGAGATCTCGGTGCCGTCGTCCATGGCAGCCGCCGCCGTGGCCGCGGCTCCCGCCGGGGTGCCGCTGCCACCCTTGGCCTGACCGCCGCGCAGCAGGCCGTGGCGCAGCTGCGGCAACACGCCGGCGCGGACCAGCTCCGTGTTGATCTCCTGGTACAGCTCCTCCAGCAGCGACAGCACGTAGCGATCGAACAGCTTGTAGATGATCAGCTTGACGCGCATGTCTGCGCTGAGTTCCTGCAGCGCTTCGCGGAACGCCTGGGACAGTGTGGCCGGCGCCACCGGGTTGCTGGTGTCCTCGATCTTGTAGCCGCCGCAGATCACCGACAGGCGCTGGTTGACCGCGAACAGGTCACGCGCCAGGCGCGCGTCGTTCTTGCTGATCATGCTGGTGATCGCCAGCGATTCTTCCAGGTCGCTTTCGGCCACGAGGGTCAGTTCGGCGGTGCCGAGCGAGGATGGCCCCGCTGGTGCCGTGGCCTTGCCCGGGTGCGCCAGATCGCCGAGCTTGCGCGCGATGGCGTTGAGGAAGTTGCGCTCGATGCCGGGGCGACGCTTGCGCACCTCGCGCATGCCGTCGAAGTAGTGCATCTGCGCCGCGTTGTTCTCGGCCTTCTCGGCGAGGTCGAACAGGGCGTCGTCGACCTGCTCGAAGGCATTGCCCACCCACTGCTGCAGGCGCTTGTTGGCGATGCTGCGCACGGCATTGAGCAACTCGCCCACGCGCTCGCTGGACGGGTCCAGGCGCTGATTCAAGTTGACTACGCGGGTTGGCTCATTGGCCTCGTTCATCGCCCTGTTCCCCTGACCTGTAGCACGCACGGCCGGACCCTGCAGGCTTGCGCAGAGGCCGACAATAAGCCAATTCGCGCACGCCTGTCATGCCCATTCCCGCCCGCCACGACGCGCTAGCCCTGGCCGGTGGGGAAATCGGCCAGTTGCAAGGTGCCGATGCCTTCCTCCGGCAGCATCACCGGAATGCCGTCCTCGATGCGGTAAATGACCTTGCAGTCGGTGGTGATCAGCGCCTCGGCCACCCGCTCGCGCACCGGCACGCCGGCCACCGTGTCGACCTTGCCCGCGGCGATGGCCTCGTTCAGCGCCTCCAGTTGCGGGCGCGTCACCGATCGCAGCGGGGTCTTGCTGACGGGGCAGCACAGGATGTCGAGCAGGCGCTTGTCCATCATCGGGGTTCGGGTGTGTCGGGCCGGGAAAGCCCGTACAATAACGGTTTTTGGACACTCCGGCCATGACAGCAGCCACAGAAACACCACGCGTGGGCGTGGTGATGGGTTCGCATTCGGATTGGGAAACCATGCAGCACGCCGCCGACGTGCTGACCGAGCTGGGTGTGGCACACGAGGTTCGCGTGGTCTCGGCCCACCGTACGCCGGATCTGCTGTTCAGCTACGCCGAACAAGCGGCCGGGCGGGGCATCCAGGTCGTCGTTGCCGGCGCCGGTGGCGCCGCCCACCTGCCGGGCATGCTGGCAGCCAAGACCCGCCTGCCGGTGTTCGGCGTGCCGGTCCAGTCGAAGGCACTCAACGGCATGGACTCGCTGCTGTCGATCGCGCAGATGCCGGCAGGGGTTCCGGTCGGTACGCTGGCGATCGGACGTGCCGGGGCGGTCAATGCCGCCCTGCTGGCCGCCGCCGTGCTGGCCCTGCACGATCACGCGCTGGCCGATGCGCTGGATCAATGGCGCGCGCGCCAGACGCGAGCCGTGCTCGCCCAGCCGGACCCGCGGGCATGAGCGACCGCAAGCAGCCGGTGGTGGGCATCCTCGGCGGCGGGCAACTCGCCCGCATGCTGGCCGTGGCCGCCGCGCCGCTGGGCGCGAACTGCCTGGTCGTGGATGGCTCCGCCGATGCGTGCGCCGGCCAGGTGGCGCCGCTGGTGGTGGCCGGTTGGGACGATCGCGCCGCGCTGGAGGCGTTCGCCCGTCGGGTGGACGTGGTCACCTTCGATTTCGAGAACGTGCCGGCCGATACCGCGCACTGGCTGGCCGAACGGGTCGCCGTGCACCCGGCGCCCGAGGCGCTGGCGGTGGCGCAGGACCGGCTGGCCGAGAAAAACCTGTTCCGCGCCTGCGGCCTGCCCACCACCGAATTCATGGCGGTCGACACCCGCGAGCAGCTGGATCAGGCGCTGGCCGCGGTCGGCGCCCCGGCCATCCTCAAGACGCGTCGCCTGGGTTACGACGGCAAGGGCCAGTTCCGGCTGGCCACGGCGGCCGACGCGGATGCGGCCTGGGCGGCGCTGGGTGCCCAGGCGGCCACGCTGGGGCTGATCCTGGAAGCCTTCGTGCCGTTCGAGCGCGAGCTGTCGGTGATCGCCGTGCGCGGGCGCGACGGCGAGTTCCGCACCTGGCCGCTGACCGGCAACTGGCACGTCGACGGCGTGTTGTCGATGAGCCTCGCACCGGCGCCGGACCTCGGCCCGCTACAGCAGCGCGCCAGCGAGCACGCGCGCATCCTGGCCGAACGCCTGGGCTACGTCGGCGTGTTCGCGCTGGAACTGTTCGTGCGCGACGGCGAATTGCTCGGCAACGAAATGGCCCCGCGCGTGCACAACTCCGGCCATTGGACGATCGAGGGCGCGCATGCCAGCCAGTTCGAGAACCACGTGCGCGCCGTGCTCGGCCTGCCGCTGGGAGACACCAACGTGCGCGGCATGGCGGCCATGTTCAACTGGATCGGCGAGCTGCCCGATGCCGCGCCGGTGCTGCGCGGCGTGGATGCCCACTGGCATGACTACGGCAAGCAGGCGCGGCAGGGGCGCAAGGTCGGTCATGCCACCGTGTGCGCGCCCGATGCCGCCACGCTGGCGTCACGCTTGCGCGAGATCGCGCAGGCGCTGGGGCGCGAGGCGCAGGTGGCACCCGTGTTGCGTGCGCTGACGGGCCGGTAGGATCGCACCCCCGTCTGTGCGCGAGCCTTTCGTCACGTGACCCGGAACCATCGCGCACAGGGTGCGCTCGTGCAAAAGCGGGCATGAAAAAGGCGGCGCCATTGGCGCCGCCTTTTTCCGGTGAGCCGTGGGATCAGGCCAGGTTCTTCGCCGCGAAATCCCAGTTGACCAGGTTCCAGAACGCCTCCAGATACTTCGGGCGCGCGTTGCGGTAGTCGATGTAGTAGGCGTGCTCCCACACGTCGGCGGTGAGCAGCGGCTTGTCGCTGCCGGTGATCGGCGTACCGGCGTTGGACGTGTTCACGATGCCGAGCGAGCCATCCGGGCGCTGCACCAGCCAGGTCCAGCCGGAGCCGAAGTTGCCGGCGGCGGATTTGCTGAACTCATCCTTGAACTTGGCCACCGAGCCGAACGCCTTGTTGATCGCGTCGGCGAGCTTGCCGGTGGGTTCGCCGCCACCGTTCGGGCTCATCGAGTTCCAGTAGAAAGTGTGGTTCCAGGTCTGCGCGGCGTTGTTGAAGATGCCGCCGGAAGACTTGCGGATGATGTCCTCGAGTTTCGCGTCGGCGAACTCGGTGCCTTCGATCTGCTTGTTGAGGTTGGTCACATAGGCCTGGTGGTGCTTGCCGTAGTGGTACTCGAGCGTCTCGGCGGAGACGTGCGGCTCCAATGCATTCTTTTCGTACGGAAGCGGGGGAAGTTCGATGGCCATGAGCGACTCCTTGGGATGTTGCTGAGGGAGAAAATGTCGGCGCAACAGGTGGCGGCCGACGGGCGGCTGATACAATAGCGGCTTGCCTGCATTGTAAAGATGAAACACCACCATGGACATCAACGAGCCAATCAAGGCGATGCTGGCCGAGCATCCCATCGTGCTTTTCATGAAAGGCACGCCGCAATATCCCATGTGCGGTTTTTCAAGTCGCGCGGCGCAGGCGCTGACTCGGGCAGGAGCGACATTCCACGCAGTCAACGTGCTGGCCGACCCGCAAGTGCGCGCCGCGCTGCCGCACTTCGCGAACTGGCCGACGTTCCCGCAACTGTTCATCAACGGCGAGTTGATCGGCGGCTGCGACATCATCGAGGAGCTGATGTCCTCCGGCGAACTCGCGCGCATGGCCAGCGACGTGGCGGGGGCCGCCTCTTGAGCGGCTTGCCCGTGGCGCGCCTGCCGGCCGATTGGCAGCCCGAGGCCGGCAGCCTCGCCGGTCGCGTGATCCTGGTCACCGGCGCCTATGGCGGGCTCGGCAGCGCGGTGGTGCGCGCGGCCACGCTGGCCGGCGCCACCGTGGTCATCACCGGCAAGCGCAAGCGCCAGCTGGAAAAGCTCTACGACGCGATGGGCGAGGAGGGCCTGGCCGAGCCGGTGATCCATCCGCTGGACATGGAAGTGGCCACGCCGCGCGAGTACGCCGCACTGGCCGAGGGCTTGCAGCGCGACCTCGGCCGTCTCGACGGCATCGTGCATTGCGCGGCCAGTTTCGCCGGGCTCACGCCGATTTCCATGCAGCGGCCGGACGACTGGCTGCGCGCGATGCACGTCAACGTCAACGCGCCGTTCGCCCTGACCCAGGCTTGCATGCCACTGCTGACCGAGGCTGCCGACAGCGCCGTGGTATTCGTGCTGGACAGCCCCGACCTGCTGCGACGTGCACACTGGGGCGGTTACGGCGTGTCCAAGGCCGCGCTGGAGCGGTTGGCGGCGATCCTGCACGAGGAAACCGACGAGACTTCGCTGCGCGTGCACGCGCTGCTGCCCGCGCCGATGCGCACGGCGTTGCGCCGGCTGGCCTATTTCGGCGACGACATCATGCAGCAGCCCACGCCGGACGCCACTGCCGATGCGGCCATCTATCTGCTCGGCCCGCAGGCGCGGGCGGCACGCGGCGCGGTGCTGGACCTTCGCTCGTAGAGCTCGCGGGCAGGCTCCCGCCGCGCATCCACGATCGGGGCACGTCGCAAACCTGACTGCAGGGAGTCGAAATGGAAGCGCAAATGACCACGTTGTCGGCGGGCATCATGTTGTTCCTGATCATGGACCCGCTGGGCAACATTCCGATCTTCCTCAGCCTGCTCAAGGACGTGCCGCCGCGGCGCCGGCGCCGGGTGATGGTGCGCGAGCTGCTGATCGCGCTCGGCGTGCTGCTGGTGTTCCTGTTCGGCGGCCAGCAGTTCCTGCACCTGATGCAGCTCAAGCCCGACTCCATCAGCGTCGCCGGCGGCATCGTGCTGTTCCTGATCGGCATCCGCATGGTGTTCCCGCCGGCCGACGGCAGCGGCATCTTCGGCAAGCCGGGGCAGGGCGAGCCCTTCATCGTGCCCATGGCGATCCCCGGCGTGGCCGGGCCCTCGGCGATGGCCGCGCTGCTGCTGCTCACCAACACCCAGCCCGGGCGCACCGCGGATTGGGTGCTCGCGCTGCTGCTGGCGTGGTTGGCCACCGCGATCATCCTGCTCAGCTCGACCTACCTGTTCCGCTGGCTGGGCGAGAGCGTGCTGACCGCGCTGGAGCGCGTGATGGGCATGCTGCTGATCGCCTTGTCGGTACAGATGTTCATGTCCGGCGTGGCCTCGTTCCTGCGTTCGATGCCCTGAAAACCATGCCCCGCGGGGGCGGTTGGCCGTCGCCGGGGTGACGTGCCACTGGCATGAAAGTGTCATACAATGCCGTTAAAATTCTTTTAACAATTGGTTGGCAGAGGGAGACAGCTGCCAGCCGCCCGCATCGGTCCCGCGCGGACCGCTGCCGGGAGCCAAGCAGGACCATCAAACGCTTCGCCACCATGCTTGGGCCATCCCGGGTCGCGGCATGTTTGATTCCGTACATACTTTTCTTTTGTCGTTGACTCGAGGGACGAACAAGACATGAACAGCCGAATTCGCACCAAATTGCTGCCGTTTGCGATTGCTGCGTTGCTTGCGGGCGCGCCGGCCGCCGCCCAGAACGTGACCTCCTCCGGCGCGACGGGACGAATCGTCGACGCCAGCGGCCAGCCGGTGGCCGGAGCCACCGTGCAGATCGTGCATGAGCCGTCAGGCACCACCAAGACGGTCACCACCGACGCCGACGGCCGCTACACCGCGCAGGGCCTGCGCGTGGGCGGCCCGTTCGACATCACCGTGTCCAAGACGGGCATGGGGCAGGCGGAAAAGAACAACGTCTACCTGCAACTGGGCCAGGTATCCTCGATCAACGTGCAGATGAGCACATCCGGGGTTCAGGCCAAGGACCTCAGCGCGGTCACGGTCACCACCTCGGCGCTCAGCCAGATTTTCTCGGCGGACAACAAGGGCCTGTCGATGAACGTCTCGCAGCGCGAGCTGGAGACGACGCCGCAGGGCAACCGTTCGATCGACGACATCGCGCGCCTCGACCCGCGCATCAACGTGACCGACCAGGGTGACGGTTCGATCTCGATGGCCGGCCTGCCGAACCGCTTCAACAACATCAGCGTCGACGGCATTTCCCAGGGCGACCCCTACGGCCTCAACGCCAATGGCCTGCCGTACCAGGGTTCGCCGATCTCGGTCGACACGATCGGCGAGTACAACATCTCCACCGCCAATTTCGACGTCACCTCCGACACGGTCGGTGCCGACATCAATGCGGTCACCAAGTCGGGCACCAACGAGTTTCACGGCTCGGTGTATTACGCCTATCGCAATGCCAACAAGATGGTCGGCAATGCCGGCTGGCTGGACAACGGCGACCGCGGTTACGACTACACCGGCTACCAGCGCGACTGGACCGGCGGCGTCACCGTGGGCGGCCCGATCATCAAGGACAAGCTGTTCTTCTTCTTCTCGGCCGAGCAGGAAAAGACCACCGGTATCGGCGCGGACTCGTCCAACGGCCTGGATCCGTCGCTGACCGGCGCGTCCACCTCCAACAAGATCTCGCCCAGCGACCTGCAGCAGGTGATCGACACCGCCAAGGCGCTTGGCCTGCAGCCGGGCAGCCTGGGCGGCGGTGCGGTCGGCCTGACCGACAAGCGCTACCTCGGCAAGATCGACTGGAACATCAGCAACGACCATCGTGCCAGCTTCACCTACCAGTACACCAAGGAGAACCAGCCCATCGTGCAGGGCAACAGCTCCAAGGAAGTGGGCCTGGACAGCTACTGGTACAGCAAGGACAGCCTGACCAAGAACGCCGCGCTGCAGTTCTACGATGACTGGAGCGAGAACTTCTCGACCGAAGCCAAGATCAGCTACCAGACGTTCGAGCAGCTGGCCGGCAACGCGATCAACCAGCCGCAGGTGAAGGTCTACCTGAGCAATGACAACAAGGGGCCGTCGGTCAACCTCGGCGAGGATCAGTACCGCCACGAGAATGCCATCAGCACCAAGAAGTGGTCGGCCTTCATCGCCGGCACCTACTTCCTTGGCGACCACACCATCAAGGGCGGCATCGACTTCCAGCGCGACCAGATCTACAACCTGTTCGGCCGCACCCAGCACGGCAATTACACGTTCTACGGGCTGACCAATTTCGCGAATCGCGACTACGACTCGTACTTCCTGTACCAGCCCGCGCCGGGCTATACCCTCAACGACGTGGCGGCACAGTGGGTGTACAGCCAGTACAGCCCGTTCATCCAGGACAGCTGGCAGGTCAACAACAACCTGTCGGTGACCTACGGCCTGCGCGTGAACATCCCGCAGTCCGACCATGCACCGTTCTACAACGCCGCCTTCCAGCAGTCGTTCGGTTACCCGAACAACAGCAGCCTGGGCAGCAAGAACAAGGTGGTCGAGCCGCGCTTCGCGTTCAACTACGCGTTCAACACCGAGCGCATGATGCAGTTGCGCGGCGGCATCGGCCTGTTCCAGACCACCCCGCCCACGGTATGGATGACCAATCCGTACCAGAACAACGGCCTCACCGTGGCCAGCTATTCGTCGTTCGATCCGGCGGATGCGCCGTTCAGCCCGGACCCGTACCACCAGAACATTCCGACCGGCACGCAAGTCCAGCCGGCGGGCGTCGTCGACACGATCGATCCCGACTTCAAGCTGCCCAGCGTGTGGAAGACCACCCTGGCATTCGATGCCGAACTGCCGTGGTGGGGTCTGATCAGCTCGGTGGAGTTGCAGCACATCCAGGCCGACAACGCGATCTTCTACAAGGCCATCAACATCGGTGCGCCGACCGGCACGATGCCTGACGGCCGCTTCCAGTACTGGAAGACCCCGGGCGAGCGCGGCAGCAGCAAGGATGCGGCCGCCAATCGCGACCGGGCGTTCGACCAGCAGTCCACGCTGCTCACCAACACCGGCAAGGGCAAGTCCGACAGCCTGACCCTGGCCCTGGCCAAGCCCTTCTCGGAGAGCTGGTTCGGCAACGTGAGCCTCACCTTCAGCCATGCCACCGAGGTCAACCCGGGCAACAGCTCGCAGGCGTTCTCCGGCTACAAGTACGTGGTGCGCGAAAACGTCAACGACGAAGTGGCCGCCACTGCCGACCGCAACATTCCCAAGGCGCTCAAGGCGTCGCTGACCTGGCAGCATGCGTTCTTCGGCAACTACAAGACCAGCGTGTCGGCGTTCTACAACGGCCACAGCGGCCTGCCGTACAGCTGGATCTTCTCCGGCGACTCCAACGGCGACGGCATCACCTACCAGGACCCGATCTACATCCCGACGGTGAACGATGCGAAGGTCAGCTACGGCAGCGCGTCGCCCGAACTGATCCAGCAGTTCCAGGACTACATTGCCGGCAACAAGTACCTCAGCCGTCACCGGGGCCAGATTGCCGGTCGCAACACCGATCACTACGGCTGGGTGAATCAGCTCGACATGAGCTTCTCGCAGGAAGTGCCCGGCATCTTCAAGGGCAACAAGGGCGTCGTGCGTCTGGACGTCTACAACTTCCTCAACCTGCTCGACAGCGACTGGGGCCAGACCGTCAACGGCCAGTTCAACACGCGCACGCTGGCCGGCTACGACGGCGTGAATGCGCAGGGCCAGTACATCTACTACCTGCCCACCGACCAGAACGGCAATTACCAGCCGCAGCAGCTGATCCGCTACGACGCCGGTTCCAACCCGACCCGCGTGGTGTCGCGCTGGTCGGCCATGCTGACGTTGCGTTACACGTTCTGATCGCTGCATCGTCCCGAAACGAACCGGCACCCCAGGGTGCCGGTTTTTTTTCGCCCGACGGAGAGCGCATCGGCGTCGTGCTGTCTTGACCCGATGATTCGCGCAGCGGATGCTTGGCAACCCGCCACGACACTGCATGAGGCAGTCGCGTCGTCAGCGGCAGGAGAGTGGTGGATGAATGATTCCCAGGCCGGCCGTGCCGGCAAAGCGGGCACGGTGAGCGCCCGCATCACGCCGATCGGCGGGCTCGACGTGCTCTCGCGGCACGAGGTGGCGCGACTGCGTGGCGCCAGCGGTTCGGGGCTGCACGCGCTGCTGCGGCGCTGCGCGCTGGCGGTGCTGACTTCCGGCAACTTCAGCGACGATCCGCGCGCGATGCTGGAGCAATACCCCGATTTCGACATCCAGGTGCTGCAGCAGGATCGCGGCATGAAGATCGAGCTCTCGAACGCACCGGCACAAGCGTTCGTCGATGGCGAGATCATCCGCGGCATCAACGAGCTGCTGGTCGCGGTGGTGCGCGACATCGTCTACGTGTCGACCCAGCTCGAACAGGTCGGCTTCGACCTGGATCTTTCCGCGGGCCTGACCCAGGGTGTGTTCGAGATCCTGCGCAACGCCCGCATCCTGAAGCCGCAGGTCGACCCGAACCTGGTGGTGTGCTGGGGCGGCCACTCGATCTCGCGCGAGGAATACGACTACTCCAAGCTGGTCGGCTACCAGCTCGGCCTGCGCGGGCTGGACATCTGCACGGGCTGCGGCCCGGGCGCGATGAAGGGGCCGATGAAGGGCGCCACCATCTCGCACGCCAAGCAGCGGCGCCGGCACAACCGCTACATCGGCATCACCGAGCCGGGCATCATCGCGGCCGAGTCGCCGAACCCGATCGTCAACCACCTGGTGATCATGCCGGACATCGAGAAGCGGCTGGAGGCGTTCGTGCGCCTGGGCCACGGCATCATCGTGTTCCCCGGCGGCGTCGGCACGGCGGAGGAGATCCTCTACCTGCTCGGCATCCTGCTGCACCCGGACAACGCCAGCACGCCGTTCCCGCTGATCTTCACCGGGCCGCGCCATTCGGCCGCCTATTTCGAACAGATCGACCGCTTCCTGCGGCTGACCCTCGGCGACGAGGTGGCGCGGCATTACCAGATCATCGTCGACGATCCGCAGGCAGTGGCGCGCACGATGGTCACGGGGCTGGAGAAAGTGCGCCACAATCGGCTCGACACCAAGGACGCGTTCTTCTTCAACTGGGCGTTGCAGATTCCCGTGGAATTCCAGCAACCGTTCCGGCCCACGCACGAGGCGATGGGTGCGCTGCAGATCCGCCACGGCCGCCCGCGTCACGAGCTTGCCGCCGACTTGCGGCGGGCGTTCTCCGGCATCGTCGCCGGCAACGTGAAGGAAGAGGGCGTGCAGGCGATCGAGCGCAACGGGCCGTTCGCCATCGACGGCGATGTCGACATCATGCGCGCGCTGGACCAGCTGCTGCAGGCCTTCGTGCAGCAGCACCGCATGAAGTTGCCGGGCGGTTCGGCCTACGTGCCTTGCTATCGCGTGATCACCCACTGAATCGGCGGCGGATCATGCGGCCGGCGGCTTGACAGTACGCCGCCGCGTCGACAAACTACGCAGCTCCCGCCCGAATAGCTCAGCTGGTTAGAGCACTTGACTGTTAATCAGGGGGTCGTTGGTTCGAGTCCAACTTCGGGCGCCAGATGCAAGACAAAGGCCGGCAGGAAACTGCCGGCCTTTGTCGTTGGCGGAAACGACGAAGGGCGCCGCAGCGCCCTTCGCGGGTGAGGCCGATGCCGCCTCAGCGCACCTTGAACAGTACCGGCGTCCAGCTGCCGCCGGCATAGGCTTCGCGGCGGCGGCGGTGCATGCGCTCGATGGCCTCCTGGCGGCGAGCCTCGGCCCATTCCACGCGGTTCAGCATCAGGCCGGCCCTGCTTTCGCCGCGGCGGGTCGCCTCATTGTCGCGCCAGATGCGGAAGTCGTCGTAGGCCTCGATTTCGTACTGCAGCTCGCGCATGCACAGCTCGATCATGATGGCGTCGTCGAGGAAGCCCAGCACGGGAACATTGTCGGGGAGGACGTCATCCTGGCTGGAGAAGTACGCAAGCGCGGCCAGCACGTTGTCGCGATCCTCCTCGGGCAGGGCGAAACCGGCGTCCTCGATCATGCTGATCATGGTGTCCAGATGCTTCAGGCGATTGGCGACGAAGTCGGGCAGTTCCGCGCGATTGGTTTCCTCGAGCAGCTTGCGCGCGGCGCCGACGATGCTGATGGCATCCACGGTGTCCACCTGCTTTCGCGCCTCGGTGATGCTGTCGACGAACAGCTTCAGGTCAGCGTCGCTGAGGGTGATGTGCAGTTCCAGGCTCATGGTTGGCGACTCGCGAGGCGGTGGGAAAAGATTGCCAGCCTATGCCAGCCGGCGCATGGCCGTCAATTGGCAGGGGCCGACTCCGCGCGTCCTTGCGACGGGCGATGCAGGGCAGTTCGCGAGCTGCTGCAGCGGACGACGCGGACGTTCGTCGGCGCGCTCAGGAAGCGTCGGAATTGCCGGCGGTCAGTTCCTTCAGCAGCTGGAAGATTTCGCGAAAGGCGCGGGGCGGCTTGTTCGGCGTCTCCCGCTCCAGCCGCGCCTGGCGCACCAGTGAGCGCAGGTGCTGGCGATCGACCTGCGGGTGTTCGGCGATCACTTCGGCCAGTGCCGCGTCGTCACCGTCGACCAGCCGGTCGCGGATCGCTTCCAGACGGTGCATCGCGGCGGTGTCCTGGCGCTGCTTCTCGCGGTTCTCGCCGAGCTCGGCGCGCACGGCGGCGAAATCCTCCTCGCCGAAGCGGCGCATGACCTTGGCCAGGAACGCCATCTGGCGCTTCCTGGCGCCGTGTGCGGTGATGCGACGGGTGATCTCGATCTCGCGGCGCACGTCGTCGGGGAGGTCGAGCTTGGCCAGCCGGCTGGCGGGCAGCTCGACCAGTTGGCCGGCGAGCGTCAGCACGGCGAGCGCCTCGCGTCGCTGCTGGGTGCGGCTGGGGCCGTAGTCCTGTTCGTCGAGTTCGGTCTGGTTGCGGCTGCGGCTGGGGCTCACGGGTTCATTCCGGCAGGGGCGGGTGGATCGTCGGCGGCGTTGCCGGCGGGGTCGGCTTCGGCCTGCTCCAGCGCAAAGCGTGCCGTCGGCGTGCCGTGCAGATCAATGGTTTCGGTGAACATGGCGGCCGGCCGCACCCACAGGCCATGTTCGCCGTAGAGTGCCTGATAGACCACCATCGACTCCAGCGTCTCGCTGTGCCGCGCGGTACCCAGCACGCGATAACGCCGGCCCTTGTAGTGGCGATAGATGCCCGGGGCAGGTGGCGAGGGAAGGCTCATGGCTCCTTTCATTCTCCCGCCGCGCCCCCATGTGAACGCTCTGGCGATTGCGAGCCGCCTATTCTACCCGCCCCTTGCCCAGGAAAGACCAACGTGAGTGAAGCCGTCGTCAGCCGCGATAGCAGTACATCCGAACTGGATCGACTCGCCGAGTTGGCCGAGGACGTGATCCGCCGCGCGCGGATCGCCGGCGCCAGCCAGGCCGAAGTGGCCGCCACCATCGACACCGGGCTCAGCGTGAATGTGCGCCTCGGCGAGGTGGAGACGGTCGAGCACACCCGCGATCGCGGCTTCGGGCTCACGGTGTATTTCGGCCAGCGCAAGGGCTCGGCCAGCACGGCGGACCTGCATCCGGATTCGATCCAGGCGACGCTGGACCAGGCCTGTGCGATTGCCCGTTACACCGAGGCCGATCCCGCCGCCGGGCTGGCCGATGCCTCGCGCATGGCCAGCGCGTTCCCGGAACTGGACCTGTGGCACCCCTGGGACATCGACACCACGCAGGCGATCGAGCTGGGCATCGCGATCGAGGATGCCGGGCGCGCACATGCCGGCATCAGCAACTCCGATGGCGCCTCCGTGCAGGCCGGGCAGGGTCTGTCCGTGTACGCGAACTCGCACGGTTTCGTGGGCCGCGAGCGCGGCACCCGCCACGCGTTGTCGCTGGCGCTGATCGCCGGCGACGAGGACGGCATGCAGCGCGATTACTGGTACGACAGCGTGCGCGCGGCGGGCGATTTCATCAGCGCGAAGGCGCTCGGCGACAAGGCCGCCGAGCGCACGCTGGCGCGGCTTGGGGCGCGCGGCCTGTCCACCCGGCAATGCCCGGTGCTGTTCGCGCCGGAGCTTGCGCGCGGCGTGATCGGGCATCTGCTCGGGGCGGTCAGCGGTGGCTCGCTGTATCGGCGGGCCAGCTTCCTGCTCGACCATGTGGGCCAGGCGGTGATGCCTGCATGGTTGAATATCGACGAGCGGCCGCATCTTCAGCGCGGCCAGGGCTCGGCCAATTTCGATGCCGAGGGCGTGGCCACGCGCGACAGCGCCCTGATCGAAGGCGGCGTGCTGGCGCGCTACATGCTGGGCAGCTATTCGGCGCGCAAGCTCGGCATGGAATCCACCGGCAACGCCGGCGGCGTGCACAATCTGGTGGTGGCCGCGGGCGCGGCCGATGGCGAGGCGTCCGATTTCGCCGGCATGCTGTGGCGCCTGGGTACCGGTCTGCTGGTCACCGAGGTGATGGGCCAGGGCGTGTCGATCGTCACTGGCGATTATTCGCGTGGGGCCGCCGGTTTCTGGGTGGAGCACGGCCGCATCGTGCATCCGGTGGAAGGCATCACCATCGCCGCCAACCTGCGCGACATGTTCGCCGGCATCGTGGCGGTGGGCGACGATGTCGATCCGCGCTCGCCGGTCCTCACCGGCTCGATCCTGCTCGATCGCATGACCGTCGCCGGCGAGTAGCCGCGCCTCCGGCGGGGTTGGGCGTGTTGGCAGGTTCTTGCGGCAAAGCGGCGCAAGCCTTGCTAGCATCGGCACGACCGGCAAGCGGCCGGTGAGCTTCGACGTCGAAGGAGATGCGCATGAGCGTTCCACCCGAATCCGTCATCCCGCCCGCGCCGACCGATCCGGCGCCGGGCGTTCCGCCTGCCGAGGAAAGACAGTGGGCGATGTTTGCGCATCTGTCCGCGCTGCTCGGTGCGATCCTCACCGGTGCGCTGGGCGGCGGCTGGGGCTGCTTCATCGGCCCGCTGGTGATCTGGCTCATCAAGAAGGACACCATGCCGTTCGTCAACGACCAGGGCAAGGAGGCGCTGAACTTCAACATCACGGTGGCCATCGCGTTCGTGGTGCTGTTCCTGCTCTCGGTGATGACGTTCGGCATCGGCCTGGTCATCGCGATCCCGCTGTGGTTCATCATCGGCATCGCCTGGCTGGTGTTCACCATCATCGCCGCGATCAAGGCCAACGAGGGCGTGACGTATCGCTACCCGTTCACGCTGCGCCTGATCAAGTAGTTTGGCGAGTGGATTGAAAAGGCGGCCTGCGGGCCGCCTTTTCGTTGCCGCGAATCAACGCGTGCGATGCGCCGCGTAGCGGGCCAGCTCTTGCAGCAGCACGGCGCGCGCGCCCCACGGCGTGATCGCCGCCAGCGCGGCATCGGTCAGTTCGGCCAGCCGTGCGCGCGAGGCGTCGAGGCCGATGATCGAGGGGAAGGTGGGCTTGACCGCGGCGGCGTCCTTGCCGGCAGTCTTGCCGATCACTTCAGGGTCGCCTTCCACGTCCAGGATGTCGTCGCGCACCTGGAAAGCCAGCCCGACGGCGCTGGCGTAGCGGTCCAGCGCCTGCAGCGCGTCGTCGTCCGCCGCAGCGACCAGCGCGCCGAGGCGCACCGAGGCGCGGATCAGCGCGCCGGTCTTGCAGCCATGCATGTATTCCAGTTCGGCCAGTTCCAGCGGACGCCCGACCGCGGCCAGGTCGAGCGCCTGCCCGCCGGCCATGCCGTCGGCGCCGCAGGCGCGACCCAGCGTTTGCAGCATCGCGATGCGCACGCGGGCGTCGATGGCACCGGCCTCTTCGGCGGCGAGCACCTCGAACGCCAGCGCCTGCAGCGCGTCGCCGGCGAGGATCGCCATCGCCTCGCCGAACACCACGTGGCAGGTCGGCCGGCCGCGGCGCAGCGCGTCGTCGTCCATGGCGGGCAGGTCGTCGTGCACCAGCGAGTAGGCGTGGATCAGTTCCACCGCGCAGGCGGCGGCGTCCAGTGCCGGACCGTCTTCGTCCAGCGCGTGCGCGGTGGCGTAGACCAGCATCGGGCGCAGCCGCTTGCCGCCGCCCATCACGGCATAGTGCATGGCGCGACGCAGATGGTCGGTGGCGTGGGCGGCCGGGGGCAGGCAGCGTTGCAGCGCGCGCTCGGCGCGGGCAACCAGCGACTGCAGGGCAGGGCCGAGTTCGGCGGACTCAGAGTTCGGGTTCAAACGGTTCGGCGCGGTCGGGGGCATCGGGGTCCAGCAGCAGGCGCACGCGCAGTTCCGCTTGTTGCAGCGACTGCTGGCAATGACGGAACAGGCCGATGCCGCGCTCGAACGAGGCAAGCGATTCGTCGAGGCTCAACTCGCCGCCTTCCATCCGGGTGACCAGTTGCTCCAGCTCGTCGAGCGAGTGTTCGAAATCGACGGCGGGAGCGGGGTCGGCAGCGGTCTTGGGAGCGGTCTTGGCCATGGCCCGCAACGCTAGCGCAGCGCGGCGGGCGAATCAATCGGCGCGGCGTCGCCGCAAGCCGCGGGCGTGATCTGGATCAGCGTCCGGGGCGCCAGCGGGGCTGCGCGCCGCAGCGGTCGAACAGCTCGGCACCGCGGGCGTTGATCCAGCGGCCGGCCACGGCGATCAGCTCGCCATCGGCATACAGCAGCGGACACGCGTCGCGTCGCCACGGCGGCATCTGCGCCTGCTGGAACAGGTTGCGCAACTCGCGCGTGTGCGGGTTGCCCGCCGGGCGGATGCGCTCGCCGCCGCGGCGCATGCGCACTTGCAGCGGTTGCGCCAGGCGGGTGGCCGGCGCCGTCAGCGCCAGTTCGCCACCGTCCGGCAGCGCCAGCGGTTCGCCGCTCCAGCGCTGTTGCCAGTCGGGGTCGATCGGTGCCTGTGTCGGCAGGGCCCACAATCGCTGCTTCCAGATGTGCAACTCGGTGCCGGCCCAGCGCACGCACGGCAACTGGCCGGCACGTGCATCGCACTGGCGCTCGATCTGCCGGCGCTGCGCCGCACCGGGAGCGGCCAGTCCGCGCAGGTGCAGCCAGTGGTCGAGCAGCGGTTCGCGCAATGCGGGCAGCAGCGCGCGCCAGCCGGGCAGGTCGAGGCTGCCGCTGGCGTGGTCGTGCAGGGCATCGAACGCGGGGAGCCATTGGCTGCGCAGTGCGTCGGCGGCATCGCGGCTCAGCGCGGCGCTGTGCAGGATCGAGTCGCAGGCCTGCGGCCAGTAACGCAGCAGCCCCGGCAGGATTTCATGGCGCAGGCGATTGCGCGCGAGGCGGATGTCGGCGTTGGAGGGGTCGTCGATGCAGTCGAGTTGGTGGGCGGCGACGTAGTCGAGCAGCGTGGCCCGCGGCAGCTCCAGCAGGGGGCGCCAGAGTTGGCCGGCGCCGAACGGTCGTCGTACGCGCATCCCGCCCAGGCCCTCCGGCCCTGCGCCGCGCAGCAATTTCAGCAGTACGGTCTCGACCTGGTCGTCGCGATGGTGGCCGAACAGCAGCCACTCGCCATCGTGCAGCAGGTCGGCCAGCGCAGCATGGCGGACGTGCCGCGCAGCGGCCTCCAGGCCCTTGCCGCCATCGCGCGGCACGTCCACGCGCACCAGCGCGCAAGGCACGTCGAGGTCCTGGCAGAAGCGAGCGCAGTGTGCCGCCCAACGCGCGCTGTCGGCATGCAAGCCATGATCGACGTGCGCCGCGCGCAACCCGCGTTCCCGGGCCAGCGGTTCGCGGGCCAGCGCGTGCAGCAGGGCGCTGGAATCGGGGCCGCCGCTGAAGGCGACACAGATCGGCGCGGGTGCTGTCGCGGTCAGCGCCGCGAGTAGATGGGCTTGCAGCGGGTCGCTCATTTCTTGTCGGCGCGGGACCGCACGTAAATGTGCTTGCCGTTGCCGATCTGGCGCTCCTCGGTGTCGAACAGGCCGATGCCCTTGATCAGGCCGCTCAGTTTTGCGTAGCCATAGTTGCGCGAGTCGAAGTCGGGCGACTGCTTGTTGATGATGCTGCCGACCGGCCCGAGGCTGGCCCAGCCGGTCTCGTCGGACGCGGCCTCGATCGCATTGCGCAGCATGTTCATCAATTTGCTGTCGCCGCGCAGTTCCTTCGCCGAGCGCTGTTTCGGTGCCGTCTCGGTTTCGGTCTCGCTGGTGCCAGCCAGCACCTCGGTATAGATGAATTTGTCGCAGGCGGTGCGGAACGGCTCCGGCGTCTTCTTCTCGCCGAAACCGTAGACGATGCGCCCCGATTCGCGGATGCGCGAGGCGAGGCGGGTGAAATCGCTGTCGCTGGAGACGATGCAGAAGCCGTCGAAGCGCTCGGCGTAGAGCAGGTCCATCGCGTCGATGATCATCGCCGAGTCGGTGGCGTTCTTGCCGACCGTGTAGCGGAACTGCTGGATCGGCTGGATCGAGTAGCGCAGCAGCGCTTCCTTCCAGCCGTTCAAGTCCGGCTTGGTCCAGTCGCCGTAGATGCGCTTGACGTGGGCGGTGCCGTATTTGGCGATCTCGGCCAGCAGGCCCTCGACGATCGCCGGGCGGGCATTGTCGGCATCGATCAGGACGGCAAGCTTGTCGTGGGCCATGGCGGTGTCCGGCAGCGGAAGGTGGGTCGATGGTAGCGCGCGCCGGCGCGCGGGTGCCTGACGGGCCTCACTGGAGTACGCCGCCCTCGCGCAAGGATTGCTTCAAGGTGTCCACGTCTTTCCAACCGCTGAACTTCGTCACCAGTTGACCATGACGGAATAGGTAGAAGGTGGGCATGGCCCAGCTGTCGAGCATGGACCACTCGCTGTCGTGCCAGGCGATGTGGATCGGTTGATCCGGAAACTCGCGGTTCCAGTCGCTGACCGCGTCGAGCTGCTCGTTCTGGCTGGCCAGCCAGATGGCGTTGCCGGCAAAAAGGGAGCGCAACTGGGCGTCTGCACGGATCGCGCGCGCGGCATCCCGCGAGAAGTGGCAGGACGCCACTACCACGATGCGCAATGGCGCGGACAGATCGAAGGATTGGCGTGCCATGGTGCCGGTGCGTGCATCCACGGTCAGTGCGGTCGGTTGTCCCGGCGGCGGCGATGCGGCACGGCGGAACGTCGGAATGACGGGGATGCCCATCTCCGGGTGATGTCGCGCCAGGGTGTTCGCGGCATCGAAATCGCGGCCGGTGATCAGCGCCTGGTGGAGGCGCGCATAGTCCTTGTCCGAGGCCATGCCTCGTCGGTGCATTTCAGCCAGATCCATCCGCAGTTGGGCGATGTGGGTCGGGCTTGGCGCGTGGAACACCACGGCTTCCGCTGCGCGCTTGAGCAGCCTCAGGTCAGTGTGGCTGGCCAGGCGCAGGCGCTCAGGCGCTTGTGCATCGCCGAACAGTCGGTCGTAACGCCGTTCGACCCAGGTGGAGCGCTCGGCAGGGGACGGTGAGGGGATGGTTTCCTGCAGAACGAACTCGTCATAGTGTCGCTCCAGCATGCTCTCGCCGCATGTGTCGACGGCGCATCCCCGGCTGGCGGCGTCCTGCGCGCGTTCATGGTTTCGGCGGGACTGCTCGGCGGGTGTCAGTCCGTCGACGGCATGGCTTTGCGCGCCGAACAGGGCAAGCAGCTGCACGATCTGTGGGCGCGTCAGCTCGTTGGCCGGGTCCTCCAGCGACATGCCGCGCAGGCCGTGTGGGCCGAAGTCGAGCTGGGCAAGAAACCGTTTGCGCCCGCCAGGCGACAAGTCGTCCAGCGGCGAAGTGCCTGGCTGCGTGTCATGCAGATAGCGCGCCAGTGCCGCTCTTGAGGTGATCGGCGCGGGTGCGGTCGACGAGGCAACCACGATGCACGCTGGGGAAAGGCAGAGAACCAGGACGGCAAGTTGCACGCGATTCATGGCGGGCCTCGTGGTGCAGCCAGTCAGGGCCCGGCATCGGGTGGCTGGTGCACCGGCGATCGGTCGCTGGCGAAGTTATTCCTGATAAGCCCCGTAGCTGCGCAGGCGCTTGTAGCGCTGTTCGAGCAGGTCGGGGACCGGCATCGCCTGCAGCTCGTCGAGCTGGTTCAGCAACACGGCTTTCAGGCGGATCGCCATCGAGCGCGGGTTGCGGTGGGCGCCGCCGAGCGGCTCGCGGATGAGCTTGTCGATCAGGCCCAGTTCGAGCAGGCGCGGGGCGGTCATGCCCAGGGCCTCCGCGGCGTCTTTTACCTTGTCGGCGCTCTTCCACAGGATCGAGGCGCAGCCTTCGGGCGAGATCACCGAATAGGTGGAGTACTGCAGCATGTTGGTGCGGTCGCCGACGCCGATCGCCAGCGCGCCGCCGGAGCCGCCCTCGCCGATCACGGTGCAGATGATCGGTACCTTGAGTTCGGCCATTTCCAGCAGGTTGCGCGCGATCGCCTCGCTTTGCCCGCGCTCTTCGGCGCCGACGCCGGGGTAGGCGCCCGGGGTGTCGATCAGGGTCAGCAGGGGCAAGCCGAAACGCTCGGCCATCTGCATCAGGCGCAGCGCCTTGCGGTAGCCCTCGGGGCGCGGCATGCCGAAGTTGCGGCGCACCTTGGTCTTGGTGTCGCGGCCTTTCTGGTGGCCGATGATCATCACCGGCCGGCCGTTGATGCGGCCCAGGCCGCCCACGATGGCAGCGTCCTCGGCGTACATGCGGTCGCCGGCCAGTTCGTGGAACTCCTCGCAGATCACGCCGATGTAGTCGAGTGTGTAGGGCCGCGCCGGGTGGCGGGAAAGCTGGGTGGTCTGCCAGGAATTGAGGTTGCGGAAGATGTCCGCCGTTTTTACCTTCACCTTCTGCCGCAGGCGCGCCACTTCCTCGTCGATGTTGAACGCCTGGCCATCGCTGGCGTGGCGAAGCTCCTCGATCTTCGCATCCAGTTCGGCGATGGGTTGTTCGAAATCGAGGAAGTTGGGGTTCATTCGTTGCTGTTCATTGCACGGAAGCGCACAAGTATACCGTTCCGCAAGAAAAGGCGAGAACGGCGCCGTATGGCCGTGATCGGGTCGACAGATGCCTGCCGCGGGCGCGGCGATTGCGTTATCGTCCGCCCCATCGAGCACCCGCCGCCGGATCGCCGCCATGCCCAGCAAACCCATCGACAACGCGAAACTCGACCGCATCGTGGCCGAGGCGCGACGCGCCGCCGAGCAGCGCGAGCTGGGCTATCGCGAGCGGGCGCTGAAGATGTATCCGTGGGTGTGCGGTCGCTGCGCCCGCGAGTTCACGCGCGCCAATCTGCAGGAACTGACCGTGCACCACCGCAACCACGATCACGACTTCAACCCGGCCGACGGCAGCAACTGGGAACTGCTGTGCGTGTACTGCCACGACAACGAGCACGCGCGGCATATCGACCACGTGCGCGGCGGGGTGATGGCAGTGGAGGAAGCGCCGCCGGCGACGGGCAATCCGTTTGCCGACCTGAAGGCGATGATGGAGCGGGGCGGCAAGTAATCCCGCGAAGGCCTACCTGCGTCGATAGATGCCGTCGAAGCGGACGTTGAGTCCGCCGCACTGGTGATTGTCGCTGACCACCAGAAACTTCCCGACCAGGAAGGCGCTCACCTCGCACGCATCGTCGACAAAGGTTGCGTGATGGCCGCTGGGCCGTGCCTCCCCGCCCATGGCGCCCAGGTTGGGGCCGCCGGGGAACTGGTCCGGCGGCGGGTCGGCCATCGGGTAATAGGCTTCGCCGTCGGCACGCAACATGCCGTTGTCATGGCGGATCGTGATGCGGTTGTCCCCCTGCACCCAGTCGCCTTCCCATGCCGACGGTGATGGCTGCGCCAGCACCGGCCGCAGGCGGTTGCGCGGCAGCCAGCCGGCGTGTCCATCCTGGTTGTCGGGAAACATGACGCAGGCGTAGTCGCCGCGGACGTCGCCCGCCAGTACCTGGTCACCCGGGATCAGGTAGGCCTTTTCCCGGCAGCGATCCGCCGTGGAAGGGCAGTCGTCGGTGCCCGCGACGAAGTGGGCGCGTCCGTCGCCGACGACTTCGGCGAGTGTCGTCTGATCGCTGCTGCCATCGCCTCCCTCGCACAGAAACGGCGCGTCGGGATGTGTCTGCTGCGCATGGACGCCGCCGAAAAAAACCAACGCGAACAGCGCGAAAGTCCATTTATGGGCAACGGTCATCGGTCCCTCCATGCGTGCTCGCAGACAATGGATACATGCCCCGGCGGTGTCTCAATCCTGCTGCTTGACGATGCGCAGGCGTGCGGCCTGCACTCCGGGCAGCGCGCGCACGGCGCGCAGCAGGGCGGGGATGGCGTCCACGCGCCATTCCTCGCCCAGTTCCAGGTCGGCCTGGGCGCTGCGGTTGCGGTAGCCGTGCAGGGTGACGCTGGCCTGGCCGCCGCGGTAGCCGGCCAGGGTGCGTTGCAGTTGTTCGGCGAAGTCGGCGTGGATGCCGTTCAATTTCAGTTGCAGCAGGCGCGCGTGCCTGCGGCAGGCGTCGTCGAGCGAGCAGGCGCTGCGCGCGCGCAACTGGAAACCGCCGCCGGAGAATTCGTCGATGCGCAGGCCGCCGTCGACGACCAACAACTGTCCGCGCGTGAGCAGCGGCGCGGCCTGGTGGTAGATCTCGCCGAAGAAACTCACCTCGATGGCGCCGCCGCCGTCCTCGATGCGCACGAACGCGTCGCTGTCGCCGCGCTTGCGCACGGCGGCGACCATGCCGGCGATGGTCCAGGGCGTGTCCGGGCCGCGGCGGAAGCGGTTCTCGCTGCCGTCGTCGTTGCGGCGCGGCTTCGGCGGCTGATAGCGGTCGACGATCTCGCCCAGCGGACAGGTGGACAGCTGCGCCAGCTCGTCTTTCCACGGGTCGGTGGGGTGGCCGGAGAGGTAATGGCCGAGGGTGTCGCGTTCACCTTGCAGGCGTTGTTCCAGCGGCCACTCCGGCGCGGTCGGCAAGTCGATCTCGAGTACCGGCGTGGCCGAGCCCATCGCCGCGCCGAACATGTCGTTCTGGCCCGATTGCCGGTCGCGCTGGTGCTGTTCGGCGGCCTTGACCGCGTCGGGAAGCTGGAGCATCAGGCTGGCGCGGTTGGCCGCCAGCGCGTCCAGCGCGCCGGACAGGATCAGCGCCTCCAGCACACGCCGATTGAGCTTGCCCGGATCGATCCGTCGGCAGAAATCGGCCAGGTCGGTGTAGCGCCCGTGCGCGCGCTCGGCGACGATCGCCTCGCACACGCCGTGGCCGACGCCCTTGATCGCGCCCAGGCCGTACTGGATGACCTTGGGTTCCACCGCCACGAACATGTACTCGGACGCATTGACGTCCGGCGGCTGCACCACGATGCCCAGTGCGCGCGCTTCGTTGAGGAAGGTGACCGCCTTGTCGGTGTTGTCCATGTCCGCGGAGATCGTCGCGGCCATGAACTCGGCGGGGTAATGCGCCTTCAGCCAGGCGGTCTGGTACGACACCAGCGCGTAGGCGGCCGCGTGCGACTTGTTGAAGCCGTAGCCGGCGAACTTCTCCATCAGGTCGAAGATGGCGTCGGCCTTTTCGCCGCTGAGCCCGTCCTTCGCCGCACCCTCGCGGAAGATCGCGCGGTGCTTGACCATCTCCTCGACTTTCTTCTTGCCCATCGCACGGCGCAGCAGGTCGGCGCCGCCGAGCGTGTAGCCGCCCACGATCTGCGCCATCTGCATCACCTGCTCCTGGTAGACCATGATGCCGTAGGTCTCTTTCAGGATCGGCTCGACGCGCGGGTCGGGATATTCGACTTCCTCGCGGCCGTGCTTGCGCGCGATGAAGCTGGGAATCAGATCCATCGGGCCGGGGCGGTACAGCGCCACCAGCGCGATGATGTCCTCGAAGCGATCGGGTTTCGCATCCTTCAGCATGCGCTGCATGCCGGAGGATTCGAGCTGGAACACGGCGACCGTCTGCGCCTTCTTCAGCAGCTCGTACGGCGCCGGGTCGTCCAGCGGCAGCGCCGAGATGTCCAGCGCCGCCTCGCCGGTTTTCGCGCGGCGCGCATTGATCGCCTTCACCGCCCAGTCGATGATGGTAAGCGTGCGCAGGCCGAGGAAGTCGAACTTCACCAGGCCGACCGCCTCGACGTCGTCCTTGTCGTACTGGGTGACCACACCGCCGCCGCCGGCTTCGCAGTACAGCGGGGAGAAATCGGTGAGCGGGGTCGGTGCGATCACCACGCCGCCGGCGTGCTTGCCGGCGTTGCGGGTGAGGTTTTCCAGGCTCAGCGCCAGGTCGATCAGCGCATGGGCGTCCTCGTCCTGCGCGTAGGCGTCGCAGAACTCGCGCACGACGCGGTCGGTTTCCTTCTTCGATTTCTCCGACAAGCCCAGCGCATCGGACAGGGTCAGGTCGAGCGGTCGCGGCGGGATCATCTTGGCCAGCTTGTCGACCTGGCCGTAACCCATGCCGAGCACGCGGCCCGAATCGCGCAGCACCGCCTTGGCCGCCATCGAGCCGTAGGTGATGATCTGGCTGACCTTGTCGCGCCCGTACTTGCGCGCGACGTAGTCGATCACCTCGTCGCGGCGGTCCATGCAGAAGTCGATGTCGAAGTCTGGCATCGACACGCGTTCGGGATTCAGGAAGCGCTCGAACAGCAGGTCGAACTGCAGCGGGTCGAGGTCGGTGATCTTCAGCGCCCACGCCACCAGCGAGCCGGCGCCGGAACCACGCCCGGGGCCCACCGGAATGCCGTGTTGCTTGCCCCAGTTGATGAAGTCCGCGACGATCAGGAAGTAGCCGGGGAAGCCCATCTTGACGATGACGTCCAGCTCGCGTTCGAGCCGCGCGTCGTAGTCCGCGCGCGAGTGGCCGGCAGCCAGCGGCGCGAGTGCAAGGCGCTGTTCCAGGCCCTGCCGCGACAGTTCGCGGATGTGGCTGTCGAGGTCGTGGCCCTCCGGCACGGGGAAGTCGGGCAGGTAGTACTTGCCGAACTTGAGTTCCAGCGTGCAGCGCTTGGCCAGCTCGACGGTATTTGCCAGCGCCTCGGGCAGGTCCGCGAACAGCGTCGCCATGTCTCCGGGCGTCTTCAGGTACTGCTGGTCGGTGTATTCCCGCGGGCGCTTGGGGTCGGCCAGCACGCGGCCCTGGTTGATGCACACGCGCGCCTCGTGCGCGTCGAAGTCGGCCTGCTTGAGGAAGCGCACGTCGTTGCTGGCCAGCACCGGCAAGTCGAGCGTGGCGGCCAGGCCCAGGGCGGCGCTGTTCCAGAGTTCCTCGCCGTCGCGGCCGCAGCGGGTCAGCTCCAGGTACAGCCGGTCCGGAAACAGTCGTGCCAGCGCGCGCAGTTTCGCCAGCGCGGCATCGCTGCCCTGGTGCACCGCGATGCGGGCTACTTCGCTGTCGCGGCCGAGCAGGGCGATCAACCCGCTGCAGGCCTCGCCATGCAACCAGCCGGCGTCGATCAGTGCGCGTCCGCCGTGCTGGCCCTCCTGCCAGGCACGCGACACCAGCCGCGACAGGTTGAGGTAGCCGTCATGGTCCTGGCACAGCAGGGTCAGCCGCCACGGGCGCGGATCGTCCGGCGCCGAGACCAGCAGGTCGCAACCGCCGATGGCCTTGATTCCGGCCGCGCTGCAGGCTTTGTAGAACTTGACCAGCGCGAACATGTTGCATTCGTCGGTCAACGCCACCGCCGGGATGCCGTCGCGCACGCAGGCGGCGACCAGCGCCTTGATGCGGATGGTCGAGTCGACCAGCGAGTACTCGCTGTGCAGGTGAAGGTGGGCGAAGCTGGCGGTCATGCAAATCTGCGCGCGTTGTCCGTGCAGGCTACCCGCCGCCGCAGGCAGCGGCAAGATTGACTTGCGCGGGGTTTGCGCGAAGCGCGGGCCGGCGCCGACCGGGGGTCATCGCGGCGCGAGCACCGGTGCCGCGATCGGCGGTTCGCGCAGCAACGCGTTGATCTCTTCGACGAGCGTACCGAGCATGTCTTCGCCATATCCGACGTGGACATGGGCCACGGTGCCGTCACGATGCAGCATCACCATCACCGGGATTCCCGTGACGTCATACGGCTTGCCGATGGCGCCGTGACGATCCCAGGTGAGCAGCAGTTCGGGGAGGCTCTTGCCCAGTGCGCGCGCGGCACGCAGGAAGACGCGGCGATCCTCCTTGTAGTTGACCGCCACCACCTGCAGCGACATGCCGCGCTTGGTCGCCAGCGATTGCATCTTCGCCAGCACCGGCATCTCCTTCATGCAGTAGCCGCACCAGGTCGCCCAGAAACTGATCACCACGACCTTGCCGCGCAGCGAGGCCAGGCTCACCGTGTGTCCATCCATCGTTGGCCCCAGTGAATCCGGCGGCACGTCGCCGGGCCGCACGCCCGCGGTGGCGGCGAAGCAGCTCATCAAGGCGACCAGGAGCAGGCTCATCCGTCGCATGGCGTCCCCTTCATATCCATGGACCAGCGGTCACGAGAGGCCAGTGTAAGCGATGGCCGGGTGCGGCAATCGCGGCCGCGATGTTTGCCTCAGAACAAGCTGGCCTGATCCAGCAGCAGGCGCACCGGGGCAAAGCTGCGGCGGTGCAGTGGGCATGGCCCCAGCCGCTGCAGCGAGGAGAGGTGGGCCGGCGTGGGGTAGCCCTTGTGCAGGGCGAAGCCGTAGCCGGGATGGAGCGCGTCCAGTTCCACCATCAAGCGGTCGCGGGTGACCTTGGCCAGGATCGAGGCCGCGCTGATGGCCGGTTCCAGCGCGTCGCCGCCGACGATCGCGCGCGCCGGGCAGGGCAGGTCCGGCGGCAGCTTGTTGCCGTCGATCAGCGCGTGCTGCGCGGCGGGCGCCAGGCCGGCGAGGGCGCGGCGCATGCCGGTCATGGTGGCGCGGAAGATGTTCAGCGAATCGATTTCCTCCGGCTCGACCAGCACGATGCAGTACGCCAGCGCGCGTTCGAGAATCAGCGGGAACAGCGCCTCGCGGCGCGCCTCGCTGAGCCTCTTCGAATCGTCGAGGCCGCGGATCGGCCGGACCGGATCGAGGATCACCGCCGCCACCGCCAGCGGACCGGCGAGAGGGCCGCGACCGGCTTCGTCGACACCGGCGACCAGCAGGCTGGTGGCCGATCCGTCCTCGTCCGCCTGCGAGCGCGGCGGTGGGCGATGGCTGTCGAGAACAAGCTCAGCCATCGGCGCGGCCGTGATCGTCGACCAGCTCCGCCACCGCGGTCGCGGCCCGTTCGCCGGCGTGGCCGGCCATGTCGCCGCGCAGTTCCTGGTGCAGGTATTCGAAGGCGGCCACGATCGCGCTGCGGCGCTCGCTGTCGCCGAACAGGGCCAGCGTGGCGGCGGCCAGCTTGTCGGCGGTGCAGTCGTCCTGCATCAGCTCGGGCACCCACGGCCCCGGGCCCAGCCCGCTGGCGCGGGCCAGGATGTTGGGCAGCGAATAGACGTCCGTCTTGATCATGTTCAGGGCGCGCGCGATGCGATAGCTCAGCGGCGCCACGCGGTAGCCGACCACCATCGGCCGCTTGGCCAGCATGGCCTCCAGCGTGGCGGTGCCGGAGGCCAGCAGCACCACGTCGGCGGCCAGCATCGCCTCGTGGGCCTGGCCGTCCAGCAGCAGCGGCGCGGGTTCGCTGGCCGGCAATCGGGCGAGCAGTTCCTGCAACCGCGCGTGCACCCGTGCATTGGCGGCGGGGACCACGATGCGCAGGCCGGGCACGACTGCAGCAACGTGCTGCGCGGCATCCAGGAAAATCCGGCCCAGCCGATCCACCTCGGACATCCGGCTGCCCGGCAGTACCGCCAGCACCGGCGCCTGCTGCGGCAGGTGCAGCGCCTCGCGCGCGCCGACGCGGTCGGCGACCAGCGCGAAGCGGTCGGCCAGCGGGTGGCCGACGAAGCGCGCGTCGATGCCATGGCGCGCGTAGATCGCCGGTTCCATCGGGAACAGGCACAGCACGCGGTCCGCGCTGCGACCGATCTTCTCCACACGATTCTCGCGCCATGCCCACACTGAGGGGCTGACGTAGTGAACCGTGCGCAAGCCGGCCTCCTTCAGGCGCCGTTCCACGCCGAGGTTGAAATCCGGGGCGTCGATGCCGATCACCACCGCCGGCCTGGCCTGCCTTAGGCGCGCGACCAGGGAACGGCGCAGACGCAGCAGGCGCGGCAGGTGGCTGATCACCTCGCTGAAACCGAACAGCGACAGCTCGCGGATGTCGTACCAGGACTCGAACCCCTCGCGCTGCATCCGCGCCCCGCCGATGCCGACGAAGCGCGCCTGCGGGTAGCGCTGGCGCAAGGCGACGATCAGGTCGGCACCGAGCTGGTCGCCGGAATCCTCACCGGCGAGGATGGCGATCAGCGGGGCAGGTGCGGAGACGCCGGTGTTTTGCATTTCGTCTCCGTCGTGAAGCGAGAGCCAGAGCGCGTGCTTGATTTTGCGATAAGCGCGACGCGCTTATCGCGCCAACGACCGCTCGCTGTGGTCGAGGAACTCCAGCATTGCCATGACGTCGGCGCTTTCGCGCGCCTGCTCGGCGAGTTTCTCGCGGGCTTCGGGCAGCGAGAGGCCGGCCATGTAGAGGGTGCGGTAGGCGCGCTTGATCGCGGCGATGCGGGTGGCATCGAAGCCCCGGCGTTTGAGGCCTTCGCTGTTGATGCCGCGCGGGCGGCCCTGCTGCTCGTTGGCCATCATCACGAACGGCGGCACGTCGTGGCCGACCAGGCAGCCCATGCCGATGAAGGCGTGCGCGCCGACCTTGCAGAACTGGTGCACGCCCGAATAGCCGGAGAGGATCGTCCAGTCACCGATCTCCACGTGCCCGGCCAGGGCGGAATAGTTGGAGAACACCACGTGATTGCCGACCTGGCAGTCGTGCGCGATGTGCACGTAGGCAAGCACCCAGTTGTCGTCGCCGAGGCGCGTGACGCCGCCGCCGTCGCCGGTGCCGCGGTTGATGGTGGTGAATTCGCGGATCAGGTTGCGGTCGCCGATGACCAGTTCGGTGCGCTCGCCGGCGAATTTCTTGTCCTGCGGATCGCCGCCCAGCGAGGCGAACTGGGCGACGCGGTTGTCGCACCCGAGCCGGGTGGGGCCTTCGATCACCACGTGCGGGCCGATCACCGTGCGGTCGCCGATCTCCACCTGCGCGCCGATGACGCTATAGGCGCCGATGCGCACGCCGGCGCCGATCACGGCAGCCGGGTCGACCTGCGCAGTGGGGTGGATCGCGGTGCTGTCACTCATGTTCATGACCTCGCGGCGCACATCAGTTCGCAGCTTGCCACTTCCTTGCCGTCGACCGTGGTGCGCGCGGCGAACAGACCCATGCCGCGGACCAGGCGTTTCAGGTTCACTTCCAGGCGCAACTGGTCGCCCGGCACCACCGGAGCGCTGAAGCGCGCATTGTCGACCTTGACCAGATAGAACAGCGGGCTGCCCGCGTCGCCCTTCATGCGGCGGCTGATCTGCGTCAGCAGGCCGGCGGCCTGCGCCATCGCCTCGATGATCAGCACGCCCGGCATCACCGGATGGCCCGGGAAATGGCCATCGAAGAACGGTTCGTTGATGGTGACGTTCTTCAGCGCGACCGCGCTGACGTCCGGCACGACCTCGATCACCCGGTCGACCAGCAGGAACGGGTAGCGGTGCGGCAGCAGGCGCTGGATCTGCTCCACCTGCACCGGCAGGGTGATCTCGAAATTTTCCTCAGTCATTGCTCTTGTCCTTTTCCAGTGCCGCCAGACGGCGCGCGTATTCGTCCAGATGCTTGAATCGCGCCGCATTCCTGCGCCACAGGCGATTTTCCTGCAGCGGCACGCCGGAGGAGTACTCGCCCGGTTCGCGTATCGAATGGGTGACCAGGCTCTTGGCGGTAATGGTAACCCGGTCGGCCAGCTCGAGATGGCCGAGCACGCCCGCATTGCCGCCGATCTGGCAGTAGCGGCCGATCCTGGCGCTGCCGGCCACGGCGGCGCATCCGGCCATTGCGGTGTGCGCGCCCACGTGCACGTTGTGGGCGATCTGGATCTGGTTGTCCAGCCGCACGTCTTCTTCCAGCACGGTGTCGTCCAGCGTGCCGCGGTCGATCGTGGTGTTGGCGCCGATCTCGCAGTCATCGCCGATGCGTACCCCACCCAACTGGGGCAGCTTGATCCAGTGGTCGGTGTCGAAGGCCAGGCCGAAGCCGTCCGAACCGATCACCGCGCCGGGATGCACCAGCACGCGGCGACCCAGGATGACGCGCGTGACCAGGGTGACCCGGGCCACCAGCCGCGATTGCGCCCCCACCGTGCAGCCCTCGCCGATGATGCAGTGTGGCCCCAGCACGGCGCCGTCCTCGACCACTGCATCGGCCTCGATCACGCAACACGGGCCGATGCTGGCGCCGGCGCTGACGCGCGCGGAAGCGGCGACCACGGCACTGGGATGCACGCCAGCCGGTGCGGCGGGCAGGCGCTCGAACAGCGCGGCGATGCGCGCGTAGGCGACGTAGGGGTCCCTGGCGATCAGCGCGGTGGCCGGGCAATCGGCGAGGTTCTCCTCGCGCAGCACCACCACGCCCGCGCGGGTGGACAGCAGCTGCGCGGTATATTTGCTGTTGGAAAGAAAGCTCAACTCGCTGGCGCCGGCGCCACCGAGCGTGCCCACGCCGCTCACCATCCGCGCGCCGTCGCCGCGGACGTCGAGGCCGAAGCGCGCGGCCAGTTCGGCTGCCGAGTAGTGGATGGCGTTCATGCGTGGCTCCGGACGGTGCGCGTCATTGTAGGGCGTGGCGCCGCACGACGCAGGTGTGCCCGGGCGACGAAAAAGAAAACGCGGCATCGCCGCGTTTTCCTTCGAGACGCCGGCAGCTCCGCACGTGGCGGCGCCCGCACCGGCCGATGGTCAGAACTGGCTGCCGAAGGTGAACTGGATGCGCTCCTCGTAATGACCGTCCGACGGCTGCGAGCGGAACGGCACGGCGAGGCTGATGATCAGCGGGCCGATCGGCGCCTGCCAGTGCAGCGATACGCCGGCCGAGGCGCGCAGCGTGCTGGCGTCGAAGCTCTGGTAATCCCGGTAGACGTTGCCGACGTCGGTGAACAGCGACACGCGCGCGGTGTTGATGTCCTTGAGAAACGGCAGCGGCAGGTACAGCTCGGCAGTGCCCAGCACCTTGAACGAGCCGCCGATCGGTTGCGCCCAGTAGGCGCCCAGGCAGTTGCCGCGCGCGTCCGGCGAGCTGCCGTCGATGCACACGCGCGGGCCCAGGGTGTTGTCCTGGAAGCCGCGTACGTCGCGCACGCCGCCGGAAGAGAAGTTGGCGAAGAACGGGAAATCCTGGCGCAGGTCGGGCATCACGTAGCCTGCGCCGCGCTGCGCTTCGGTGGCGGCCTTGAGCACGGCGAACTGGTCGTCGCTGATGCCGTTCTTGCCATAGGTCTTGCCGTAGCCCACCTGGCCGTCCAGGTAGAGCACGAAGCCCTTGCCGATCGGCCAGTAATGGTTGGCCTCGGCGGTGAGCTTCCAGTACTGCACGGTGGAGCCGGGCAGGGCGACGTCCGCCTGGGCCTGCAACAGGCCGCCGCGGGTGGGCGCCCAGTAGCCGTTGCGGGTGTCGTGGTTCCAGCCCAGCGTGCCGGTCCACGAATGGATCGTCTTGTTGCCGAGCTGGTTCTGGTAGTCGATCAGGTCCCGCGGGCTGTAGCCGGGGAACAGGTTGACCTTGTTGCTGCTGATGCCCAGGCCCACGCGCACGCCGTCGGTTTCGCTGATCGGGATGCCCAGGTAGGTCGAGAAGCCCTTGGCGCTGGTGCTGTAGTTGGCGTAGTCGGTGTTGCCGTAGTCGGTCTTGGAATAGTTGACGCTGTAGCCGATGCCGATGCCGTTGTCGGTCAGGTACGGGTTGTAGTAGTTGGCGCCGAAACTGGTCTGGTAGGTGCTGCGCGAGCCGCTCACCGAGAAGCTGTCGCCACTGCCGAACAGGTTGTTCTGGCTCAACGAGGCGTTGAGGATGATGCCGGCGTACTGCGAGTAGCCGATGCCGAACTGCATGCTGCCGGCGGCCTGCTCCTCGACCTTGACGCTGACGTCGACCTGGTCCTGCGAGCCGGGCACCAGTTTCTTGTCGATGTCGACCTTCTTGAAGTAGCCCAGCCGCTGCAGGCGGATCTTCGAGCGGTCGATCGCGGCCTGCGAGTACATGGAGCCTTCGAGCTGGCGCATCTCGCGACGCAGCACGTTGTCCTCGGTCTTGGTGTTGCCGGAGAAGATCACGCGGCGCACGTACACGCGCTGGCCCGGCTCGACGTACATGGTCAGGTCGACCGTGTGCTTGTCCTTGTCCAGCTTCGGGATCGGCGTGACCTTGGCGTAGGCATAGCCGATGTTGGACAGCACCGCCTTGATCGCCTTGCTGGAGTTCTCGATCGCGCCGCGGTTGAAGATGTCGCCTTCCTTGACGAACACCAGCTGGCGCATCGTCTTTTCCGGCAGGATCAGGTCGCCGAGCAGCTTGACGTCGGTGACCTTGTAGATGTCGCCTTCCTTGATGCTGGCGTCGATGTACATGTTGCGCTTGTCCGGCGAGATGCTGACCTGGGTCGAATCCACGCCGAAATCCGCGTAACCGCGGTTCATGTAGTAGGACTGCAGCTTCTCCAGGTCGCCGGAAAGCTTCTCGCGCGAGTACTGGTCATTCTTGGAGTACCACGACATCAGGTTCGGTGTGCCGGACTCGAAATCGTCGCGGATCTGCTTGTCGGTGTAGGCGTGGTTGCCGAGGATGTTGATCTCGCGGATCTTGGCGGCCTTGCCCTCGCGGATCCCGATGTCGATGGCGACACGGTTGCGGTCGAGCCGGGTCACGTGCGGCTCGACCGACACGTTGTACTTGCCGCGGTTGTAGTACTGCCGGATCAGCTCCTGCTGCACGCCGTCGATGGCCAGCCGGTCGAAGGTCTCGCCTTCGGAGATGCCGGTCTGCTTGAGGCCCTTCTTCAGGTCGTCGGTCTTGATGTCGTGGTTGCCGCGGATGTTGAGCTTGGCGATGGACGGCCGCTCGACCACCTTGATCACCAGGATGTTGCCGTCGCGGTCGAGCTCCACGTCGCTGAAGAACTTGGTCTGGTACAGCGCGCGGATGGCGCGTGCCGCCTCGGCGTTGGTGAGCCGATCGCCCTTGTTCACCGGCAGGTAGTTGTACACCGTGCCGGCCGCGATGCGGCTGAGGCCGTCGATGCGGATGTCCGAGATCACGAAGGGCTCGAACGCGTACGCGTTGGCGGCAAGGGAGGCAAGCAGGATCAGCGCGGCGATACGCTTCATCGTCGGTTCCGTTGGGTTAGTTTGACGGGGCGGCCAGCGCGGCCGCTCCGTCAACGCATGCGGCGGGGGATGAGCCCGTCGCGAAAAGGGGCGCTGCATTCCAGCGGGAGTTGTCGCGGACCGCGTCGGCCCGGGCAAGCACGGCCGGCGCAGTCTGGCGGATCGCCAGGTGGTCGAGGGCGATGGCGATGCGCATCACGACAGCAGGGTTCGCTGGATGTCGTTGAATAGCGTCCATCCGACCAGGCTGAACAGCAGGACCAGACCGATGTACTGGCCGATGATCATTGCCTGTTCGCTGACCGGGCTGCCCTTGACCAGTTCGATCAGATAATACAGCAGGTGCCCGCCATCGAGGACCGGGATCGGCAGCAGGTTCAGGATCGCCAGGCTCAGCGACACCATCGCCAGGAACTGCAGGAACCACGCCAGCCCCATCTGCGCCGACGCATTGGCGTACTGGGCGATGCCGATCACGCTGGAGATGTTCTTGGTCGAGGCGTGCCCGCTGAGCATCTCCCCGATCATGCCGAAGGTCTGCCGGGTATTGCGCCAGGTGGTGGTGAACGCGGCGCCCAGTGCGCGCGCCGGCGAGTACTGCACGGTGGCCGGCTCCGGTGGCGGCGGGGCGACGCCCAGCATCCACTTCGCCGGCTGGTCGCCGAGCGACTCCCATGTCGCGGTGACCGCGAGGGTCAGCGGCCGGCCGTCGCGCAGCACGCCGATCGACAGTCGCGGCGATGTGGCCGCCGCCGATTGCACCAGCTTGCCGAGGCTGTCGAAATCGCCCACCGGCTGGCCGTTGATGCTGACGATGCGATCGCCGCCCTGGATGCCGCCCAGGGCCGCCGGTTGCCCGGGCTTGACCGTGCCGGCGATCGCCGGCGGCGGCGCCAGGCGCAGGCCGAGCTTGCCGAAGTACTGGTCGATCGGCTGGCCGGCCGGCAGGCGGTCCAGCGGCAGCACGAGTTCGCGGGTCTGGCCGTCGGCGTGGCGCACCGTCAGCGGCAGCGGGGTCAGCGCCAGCAGCGCGTTGCCCACCGCGTCCATCGAATCGCTCCAGGTGGAGACCTGGCGCCCGTTGACGCTGAGGATGCGGTCGCCCGGCTGGATGCCTGCCTCGGCGGCGATGCTGTCCGGCGTGGCGGTGACGATCGGCGCGTAGTCGCTCCGGCCGAGCATGAACATCAGCCACAGCGCGGCGATGGTGAAGATCACGTTGAAGCCCGGCCCGGCCGCCACGATGGCGATGCGTTTCCACACCGATTTGCCGGTGAACTCCTGGTCGCGCAGGGCCGGGTCGACCTCGCCCTCGCGCGCGTCCAGCATCTTCACGTAGCCGCCCAGCGGGATCGCCGCGATCCAGTATTCGGTGCCGTCGCGGCCGATGCGCTTCCAGATCGCCTTGCCGAAGCCGATCGAGAACCGCAGCACCTTGACCCCACAGCGCCGCGCGACCCAGTAGTGGCCGAACTCATGGAAGGTCACCAGCACGCCGAGCGTGACCAGCAACCAGAACACCGAGCCGAAAAAGGAAGTCATCAAGTACCGCAGCGGAAAGTCATCGGGACAAGAATATCAGCAAGCCCTGCGCAGTACGCGCCGGGCCGCCTCGCGGGCCGCCCGGTCGCGCTCGAGCAGGGTCGGGATATCGACCACCGGCTGCGCCGGCAGTTCCGCAAGCACCGCCTCGACCACGTCGGCGATCGACAGGAACGCCAGCGTGCCGGCGAGGAAGGCCTCCACCGCCACCTCGTTGGCCGCGCTCAGCACGGTCGGGGCATCGCCACCGGCGCGCAGCGCCTGGAAGGCCAGCGCCAGGCAGCGGAAGGTGGCCAGATCCGGCGCCTCGAACTGCAGCGGCGCGCAGGCGGCGAGGTCGAGCGGGGTGACCCCGGACTCGACCCGCTCCGGCCAGGCCAGCGCGTGGGCGATCGCGGTGCGCATGTCCGGGTTGCCCAGTTGCGCCAGCACGGAGCCGTCGACGTAGTCGACCATCGAGTGGATCAGGCTCTGCGGATGCACCACCACCTCGATGGCCTCGACCGGCGCGGCGAACAGGTGATGCGCCTCGATCACCTCCAGTCCCTTGTTCATCAGGGTGGCCGAGTCGACCGAGATCTTGCGGCCCATGACCCAATTGGGATGCTTGCAGGCCTGGTCGGGCGTGACATGAGCCAGCTCGGCGCGGCTGCGGCCGCGGAACGGGCCGCCGGACGCGGTCAGGATCAATCGGCGCACGCCACTGCGGGCCAGTGCGGGGCGACCGCCCGGCAGACACTGGAACAACGCGTTGTGCTCGGAGTCGACCGGCACCAGCACCCCGCCACCGCGCTCGACCGCCTGCAGCAGCAGCGGGCCGGCCATCACGATGGACTCCTTGTTGGCCAGCAGCAGCCGCTTGCCGGCCTGCGCGGCGGCCAGGGTCGACTCCAGCCCGGCGGCGCCGACAATGGCCGCCACCACGGTGTCGCACAGGTTGCCGGCCGCCGCGGCGACCAGCGCGTCCGGGCCGCTGGCGACATCGCAGCGCACCCCGGCGTCGGCCAGGCGCCGGGCCAGTTCGCGCTCGTGCGCGGGATCGGCGACGATGGCCAGGTCCGGCCGGTGTCGAACGCACAGTTCGACCAGCGCCTCGACGCGGTGGTTCGCGGTGAGCACGCTGGCGCGGAACCGCTCCGGATGGCGCGCGATCACGTCCAGCGTGCTGCCGCCGATCGAGCCGGTGGCACCAAGGACAGCGACCGTGCGCATCGTCACAACTGCAGCAGCCACAAGCCGGCGGCGAAAATGGGCAGTGCCGCGAACACGCTGTCCAGTCGATCCATCAGGCCGCCATGGCCGGGAAAGATGCTGCCCGAATCCTTCACCTGGGCATGCCGCTTGAGCAGGCTCTCGAACAGGTCGCCGACGATAGAAATGGACACGGTGGCCGCCGCCAGCAGCGCCAGCGCCAGCAACCGCACATCACGCACGTCGAGCAGCCAGGCGCCGACCAGCGCCAGCAGCACGCCGGCGACCAGCGCGCCGTAGGCGCCGGCCCAGGTCTTGCCCGGGCTGATATGCGGCGCCAGCTTGCGCTTGCCGAAGGCGCGGCCGGCGGCGTAGGCGCCGATGTCCGAGGCCCACACGATCATCAGCGCCAGCAAGGTCCACCACGGGCCGTGCGGCGAGTGGCCATGGATGCCGACCAGGGCGACCCAGGCCGGAAAGATCACGAATGCGCCGGCCAGCAGTTTCAGCGCGGTGTTGTCGCGCGTGGGCGCGGCGGCGAACGCGAAGTGGCGCAGCCACAGGCAGGCCACCAGCCACCATGCCACGCCAGCGACCAGCAGCCAGTCGAGCCACGCGCTGTCGCGCGCCAGCCAGAGCAGCACGAACACGCCGGCGGCCACGATCAGCAAGGCCACCCGGGCACGGCCATGCAGGCCGCTCAGCTGGGCCCACTCCCCCCATGCCGCCAGGAAAGCCACGGCCACGATCGCGCCGAAGACGCCGGTCGGCGGCAGCAGGACGATCAGGATCGCCAGCGGCGCGAGCACCAGGGCGGTGAGAATGCGCTGAAGCAGCATGGAAATCCTCTAGGAGCGTGGGCGGTAGAAACCAAGGGAGCGAGGCAAAGCGATTTTGAGTCAGGTTTTTTCGATCGTTTGAGGAAGATAGCCGTAGCTATCTGACGAGAAGGAGCGGAAAAGCTGGCCAAAAGCGCGAAGCCATAGCCCCTTGGTTTCTATCGCCCACGCTCCTGGGGGGCAGGGGCCAGCTGCGCGCTGGTGCGGCCGTAGCGGCGCTCGCGCGAAGCGTAGTCGGCGATGGCCTCGCGCAGGCAAGCCTGGTCGAAATCGGGCCACAACGTGTCGGTAAAGTACAGCTCGGCGTAGGCGACCTGCCACAACAGGAAGTTGCTGATGCGGCGTTCGCCGCCGGTGCGGATGAACAGGTCCAGCGGCGGCAGCTCGGCCAGGCTCATCCACTGGCCCAGCCGTGATTCGTCGATCTCGTCGGCGCGCAACTCGCCGCGCGCGACCGCGCCGGCAGCGTGGCGACAGGCCTGCACGATGTCCCAGCGGCCGCCGTAACTCACCGCGATATTCAGTTGCAGCGCCGCGTTGCCGGCGGTGCGGTCCGTCGCCGCGCGCATGCGCTGGCGCAGCGGCTCGTCGAAGCTGTCCAGGTCGCCGATGAAGCGCAGGCGCACGCCGTGGCCGTGCAGTTCCTCCACCTCTTTGTCCAGCGCGCGCACGAACAGGTTCATCAGCGCGCTGACCTCGTCCTGCGGGCGCTGCCAGTTTTCGCTGGAGAAGGCGAACAGGGTCAGCACCGGCACGCCTTCGCGCAGGCAGGCTTCGATCACCTCGCGCACCGCGCGGCGCCCGGCGTTGTGGCCGAAGCTGCGCGGACGGTGCCGGGCACGGGCCCAGCGCCCGTTGCCGTCCATCACGATGGCGACATGGCGGGGAACCCGGGCAGCCGTGGCGGCCGGCATGCGGGGTGCGATGGCGCTCAGAGCGCCATCAGCTCCTCTTCCTTGGCCTTGACGACGGTATCGACGTCCTTGACCGCGCGATCGGTGAGCTTCTGGATCTCGTCGTCGAAACGGCGATCCTCGTCCTCCGTGATCTGCTTGTCCCTGAGCAGGTCCTTGACCTGCTGCAGGGCATCGCGGCGCACGTTGCGGATGGCGATCTTGGCGTTCTCGCCCTCATGGCCCACGTGCTTGGCCAGCTCCTTGCGACGCTCCTCGGTGAGCGCGGGCATGTTGAGCCGGATCACGGTGCCGGCGGTGGTCGGCGTGATGCCGATGTCCGATGCCATCAGGGCCTTCTCGATCGGCGCCACCATGTTTTTTTCCCACGGCGTGATGAGGATGGTGCGCGCATCGGCCAGCGTCACGGACGCGACCTGCGACAGCGGCGTTTCCGCGCCGTAATAGCTGACCTTGATGTGGTCGACCAACGTGGTGCTGGCGCGGCCGGTGCGGATACGCGTGAGGTCGTGCTTGAGCGAGTCGATGCTCTTGCCCATGCGGGCCTGGGCATCGTTCTTGATGTCGTTGAGCATGTGTCGTACCCCGGTGAATCTGGCAACGCGTGATTATAGCAGTGGCGGGCGTCGCCCCCGCGGGCCGACTCAGCCGACCAGCGTGCCGATCGACTCGCCGCCCATGATGCGCATCAGGCTGCCGGGCACGCTCATGTCGTAGATGCGCAGCGGCATGCCGTGGTCGCGGCACAGCGCGATCGCGGCGGTGTCCATCACTTGCAGGTTGCGCTGGATCACTTCCTCGTAGCTCAGCCGCTCGTAGCGGATGGCGTGCGCGTCACGGGCGGGATCGGCGCTGTAGACGCCGTCGACCTTGGTGGCCTTGAGCAGCAGGTCGGCGCCGACTTCCACGGCGCGCAGCGCCGCGGCCGAGTCGGTGGTGAAGAACGGATTGCCGGTGCCGGCAGCGAACAGCACGATGCGGCCCTTCTCGATGTGGCGGATCGCGCGGCGGCGGATGTAGTCCTCGGCCACGTCGTGGATCTGGATCGCGCTCATCACCCGCGCATAGCCGCCACGCTTCTCGATCGCATCGGCCATCGCCAGCGCGTTCATCACGGTGGCGAGCATGCCCATGTGGTCGCCGGTGACGCGATCCATGCCGGCCGCGGCCAGGCCGGCGCCGCGGAAGATGTTGCCGCCGCCGATCACCACGCCCACTTCCACGCCGGCGCGGCGCACCTCGATGATCTCCTCGGCGAGCCGGCCGATCACGTTCGGATCAATGCCGTAGTCGGCCTCGCCCATCAGCGCTTCACCGGAGAGCTTGAGCAGGATGCGGTGGTACTTGGGCTGGGTGCTCATGGGTTCTCCGGATTGTGGGGGCAAACCGCCACATTGTAGCGGCAGAGCCGCTCTCGGGTAAGCTTGCCTCGGTCGATTGAAGTCGCCGCGACGGATTCGGTTCAAGGAGCGAACGGGTGGGGTGGAACACGCTTTATTACGGGGTCCCGGCGCCGTCGCGCGGGCGACGCATCGCCATCCACGGCACGCTGATCGTGATGGCCCTGGCGTTCTACGGTGGCTGGATCGACTTCCTGCCCGAGCCGTGGGTGGAACGATCCAGCTTCTACGTGGCGCTGGTGCTTGGCGTGGCGGTCACGGTGTGGCTCGCGTGGGTCAATCTCACCGGACGCAACGAAGCCTATCAGGGCGGTACCGCCGAAATGCTCCTGGCGGCACCGTTCTGCGCTGCCTTGGCTGCAGGCTTCATCTGGTGCGCGCTGGCGCATGGGGTGGCGGGCGGGGTCACGCGAATGCTGGGCGATGCCGCATTCCTGCCGCCGGTGCAGATGCACACCGTTCACCGCCGGCGGCGCCGGGAATGCGACTACCAGTTGAGGGGCGGCCCCATGACCGGCTTCCTGTTCGACCACCTTTGCACCAGTTCGGCCTATTACGAGGCCCATCCGCGCCATCGCGTGGAGGTGGCGCTGGGAGGCTTTCGCGGGCGGCTGGGGTTCTACGTCACGCAGTTCGGCCATCGTCGCGACCTGGGCGCCTACCGGGATTGACCGCGACAACGAAAAGGGCCGCGGTTTCCCGCGGCCCCTGGTTCGAAGCACCCGCTCTTTCTGAAAGTCCGGCCATGGCGAGGGCATGGATGCCCGAGGTGAGGCAACGCAGGAGCGGTTGCCCGATGGCCGGTCTTTGCCGTCAGGGATGACGGGTACTTCGGATTACCTCAAGCCTGCCTGCTTCATGACTTCGGCGGCGAAATCCTCTTCCACCTTCTCGATGCCTTCGCCGACGGCCAGGCGGACGACCGAGATGACGTCGGCGCCTTCCTTCTTCAGCGCCTCGGCGACCGTGACGTTGGTGTCCAGCACGTAGGGCTGGCCCAGCAGGGTGACTTCGGAAACGATCTTGTGGATCTTGCCGCTGATGATCTTCTCCAGGATCTCGGCCGGCTTGGCCTTGTCCTTCTCGGACATCAGGCTCAGCGCGATTTCCTTCTCCTTGGCGACGAACTCGGCCGGCACGTCCTCGGCGCGGACGTGCGCCGGGTTCATCGCCGCCACGTGCATGGCGATGCCTTTGGCCAGCTCCTCGGAGCCGCCCTTGAGCGACACCAGCACGCCGATGCGGCCGCCATGGATGTAGTTGCCGATCACGCCGTCGTTCTCGATGCGGGCCATGCGGCGCACGTCGATCTTCTCGCCGATGGTGGCGATCAGCGCCTTGGCCGCGTCCTCGACGGTACCGCCGCCGGGATAGGCGGCTGCCTTGAGCGCGTCGATATCGGCGGCGCCGGACTTCAGCGCGACTTCGGCGACGGCGTCGCTGAACTTCAGGAAGCTCGCGTCCTTGCCCACGAAGTCGGTTTCGCAGTTGATCTCGACCAGTACGGCCTTGCCGCTGGCCTGGTCGGTGACGATGCGGCCTTCGGCGGCGATGCGGCTGGCTTTCTTGTCGGCCTTGGCGAGGCCGGACTTGCGCAGCCACTCCATGGCGGCGTCGAGGTCGCCGTTGTTCTCCACCAGCGCCTTCTTGCATTCCATCATGCCGGCGCCGGACCGCTCGCGCAGCTCCTTCACCATCTGGGCGGAAATATTGCTCATCGGTAGTTCTCCAATGCTTGGATGGCGCGACGGCAAGCAAACGCCGTCACGCGTTGATCTCGGCAGCCTGGCGGCGGTCGGCGACCGCCGCCTCGGCGCTTACTTGGCGGGCGCGCCTTCGTTGCGCGGGCCACGGCCGCCGTCGCGGCGCGGCGCGGACTTGCGCGGGGCAGCCTCGCGGCGCGGGCGATCGACCTTGGCCACCGGGTTGCCTTCCTCGTCCAGCTCGACGAAGTCGTTGCCGTCGCCCTGGGCGGCGGCCGGCGCGGCGGCCTTGCCTTCGAGGATCGAGTCGGCGGCGGCGCGGGCATACAGCTGGATCGCGCGGATCGCGTCGTCGTTGCCCGGGATGGCGTAGTCGACCAGCTCCGGGTTGTAGTTGGTGTCGACCACGGCGATCACCGGGATGCCGAGCTTCTTGGCTTCCTGCACGGCGATGTCTTCGTGGCCGATGTCGATCACGAACAAGGCATCGGGCAGACGGTTCATGTCCTTGATGCCGCCCAACGAGGCCTGCAGCTTGTCGCGCTCGCGGCGACGGGCCAGCACTTCGTGCTTGACCAGCTTGTCGAAGCTGCCATCGGTCTCGGCTGCTTCCAGCTCCTTCAGGCGCGAAACGGACTGCTTCACGGTGCGGAAGTTGGTCAGCATGCCGCCGAGCCAGCGCGAGGTGACGAACGGCATGCCGGCGCGGGCAGCCTCTTCGGCCAACGGCTCGCGGGCCGAACGCTTGGTGCCGACGAACAGGATGGTGCCGCGCTTCTGCGCCAGGCCCGACAGGAAATTCATCGCGTCGGTGAACAGCGGCAGGGTCTTTTCGAGATTGATGATGTGGATCTTGCCGCGGGCGCCGAAGATGTACGGGGCCATCTTGGGATTCCAGTAACGGGTCTGATGACCGAAATGGACGCCGGCTTCCAGCATCTGACGCATGGTGACTTGTGCCATGGGTGTCGCTCCGATTGTCGGTTCCCTCGAGAAGGAACCTGGGGGTTGGGACCTCCACGCATCCCCGGCTTCGACCGCGACTGGCCCGATTTTGACGGTGGGCGAGGCGCGGCACCCCGAAGGCGGTGCCGATGCGTGTGTGGCGTTGGTTTGGGTGTTGTACCGCTGGGCGTTACAATCCCGGCTCGCTTTGCGTGGATCGACTCCCGCTCGGGAGGCATCAGCCCTGCAAAACTCCGAAATTGTAGCCGGTACGCCGGCGGTGCGGCAAGTCTCTGGATTTCAAGGAGTTCTGTCGCCACATGAGTGGAATCCATGGCCATTACCCTGAAATCTCCCGAAGACCTTGAAGGCATGCGCGTCGCCGGCAAGCTGGCTGCCGAAGTGCTGGCCATGCTCAAGGAGTACGTCAAGCCCGGCGTCACCACCGAGGAGTTGGACCGCCGCGCCTACGAGCACATCGTCAACGTGCAGAAGGCGATTCCCGCCAACGTCGGCTATCACGGCTTCCCCAAGACCCTGTGCACCTCGGTCAACCACGTGATCTGCCACGGCATCCCGAGCGAGGGCAAGGTGCTCAAGGACGGCGACATCGTCAACCTCGACGTCACCGTGATCAAGGACGGCTGGCACGGCGACACCAGTCGCATGTACGTCGCCGGCACCCCGTCGGTGCTGGCCAAACGGCTGGTGGATACGACTTTCGAGGCGATGATGCGCGGCATCGAGGCGGTGCGTCCCGGCGCCACGCTTGGGGATATCGGCCACGCCATCCAGCAGCATGCCGAGGCGGCCGGTTTCAGCGTGGTCAAGGAGTACTGCGGCCACGGCATCGGCAAGGTCTATCACGACGAGCCGCAGGTGCTGCATTACGGCAAGCCCGGCACCGGCGTCGAGTTGAAGAAGGGCATGACCTTCACCATCGAGCCGATGATCAACGCCGGCAAGCCGCAGACGCGCCAGATGCCCGACGGCTGGACCGTGGTGACCAAGGACCATTCGCTGTCCGCCCAGTGGGAACACACCCTGGCGGTGACCGACGACGGCTTCGAGATCCTCACGCCCTGGCCGGATGCGTGAAGCAGGAATGAGTGGGGAGGAGTGAGAAAAGAGAGCCGGACGCGCGGCGCCGGCGCCGGATGCCATGCAGACATGGCAGACTGCCTTCTCTCATTCCGCACTCCTCTCCACTCACTTCTCGCTCCAATGAATTCAGCGCTCCCTCCCTTGCCGCGCCTGCCCGTGGCAGTGCCGCGCTCCGGCGTTTCGGCCGAGGCGCGGCGGGCGTTGCGGCAGTTGCTGGAGGATGTGGATCGCGGGTTGGCTACGGCGTTTCGCGACGGCATGGATGCCAGTGCGTTGGCGCGGCGGCGCGGCGAGTCGGTGGCGCGGGTGGTTGCGCATGTGTGGGCAGCCTGCCTCGGTGAGGTAGCCGGCGCGGCGCTGTTCGCGATTGGCGGCTTTGGCCGCGGCCTGCTGTTTCCGTACTCGGATGTGGACCTGCTGGCGCTGGCGGCGGCACCCGAGCCTGCGCGCCTGCGGGCACTGGAGCAGTTCTTCGCTACCTTGTGGGACATCGGCCTGAAAGTGGGCCACGCCGTGCGCGAACCAGCGCAATGCCGGGCGCTGGCCGCGCAGGACGCCAGCGTATTCACCAGCCTGCTCGACGCGCGACGGCTGGCCGGCGATCCGGCCTTCGATGCGCAACTGCGGGGCATCGTTGACGACCCGGCGTTGTGGCCGCCGCGCGAATACCTCGCCGCCCGGCTGGCCGAGCGCAACGCGCGGCACGCCCGTTACGACGACACTGCCTACAACCTCGAACCGAACCTCAAGGACGGGCCCGGCGGCCTGCGTACGCTCGACTCGCTGCGCTGGATGGGGCGACGCCTGGCGCACGCGGACGGGTTGTCGGGGATGGTCGCCGAGGGGCTGCTCGATCCGGCCGAGCAAGCCCAGCTGGAACAAGCCGAATCGACGCTGCGCCGTTACCGCTATGCCCTGCATCTGGAAGCGGGACGGGCCGAGGAGCGGCTGCTGTTCGACTATCAGCAGGCGCTGGCCGCACGCCTGGGATTCCAGGACGAGCACGAGAAGAACCTCGGCGTCGAACAGTTCATGCAGGGCTACTACCGCGCAGCCAGCCAGGTCGAGCGGCTCGGCGTGCAGGTGGCCGAGCGCTTCGAGGAGATGCTGGAGCCTCCCGCGGCGGAGCAGCCGGTGGGCGACGATTTCGTGCGCTACGGCGCGCGCCTGGCCGCGCGCGATCCGGAATTGTTCATGCGCCGGCCCGCGGCGCTGGTGGAGATTTTCATCGCCCGGCTGGAGCAGTCCGGCGTGCTGGGCTTCAGTGCCGACACCATGCGCCGCATCCATCAGGCGACCGACGCCCATGGCGCGGCGCTGGCCCGGGACGAGGAGGTGCTGGCCGCGTTCCTGCGCCTGTTGCGGCGCGGTGCGCCGGCGGTGGAGGCGTTGTGGCGGATGAACCGGCACGGCCTGCTGGCGGCGATCCTGCCGGCGTTCGGCAAGGTGTTCGGGCGCATGCAGTACGACCTGTTCCATGTCTACACGGTCGACGAACACACCTTGCGCGTGTTGCGCAACATGGCGCGCTTCGCCGAGCCGGCGGCACGGGGCGAGTTCCCGCTTGGCTGCGAGATCTGGGCCATGCTGCCCAAGCCCGAGGTGCTGCTGCTGGCGGCGTTGTTCCACGACATCGCCAAGGGTCGCGGCGGCGACCATTCGGTGCTGGGCGAACAGGATGCGCGGGATTTCTGCACGCGGCTGGGCCTCCCCTCCGGCGACGTCGAACGGGTCGCCTGGCTGGTGCGCCATCACCTGCTGATGAGCACCACGGCGCAACGCCAGGACATCACCGATCCCGAGGTGGTGCACCGCTTCGCCGAGACGGTGGGCGAGCGGGAGCAGCTCGGCCAGCTCTACCTGCTGACCATTGCCGACATCATCGGCACCAGCCCGCGCCTGTGGAACAGCTGGAAGGATCGCCTGCTGGCCGATCTCTGCACCAGCACCCGCCATGCCCTGCGCAGCGACGTCGAGTTGCCGCGCGACGCCGGCGTGCGCGTGCGCGAATGCAGCGCGCAGGCGCTGGCGCGGCTGCAGGAGGATGGCTTCGACGAAGCCCGGGTGCGGCAGGTCTGGGGGGATTTTCCGCAACTCAGCTTCCTGCGCCATCGGCCCGAGCAGATCGCGTGGCAGACCGCGGCGATCCTGCGCGCGCAGGGTGCGGTGCCGCTGGTCGCGGTGGAACCGTTGTCGGTACGCGGCAGCACCGAGCTGTTCGTCTACACGCCCGATCGGGACGGCCTGTTCGCCACCGTGACGGCGATGCTGGATCGGCTGCGCTTTTCGGTGATGGAGTCGCGCATCCTCAGCTCGCCCACCGGCATGGCGCTGGATACCTTCCTGTTGCTCGAAGCCGACAGCCAGCAACCGGCCAGTCCCGCGCGTGCCGAAGAGTTGCAGCAGCGCCTGCAGCGCGCACTCGCGCAAGCGGTGGGCGTGCAGCCGAGCAAGCGCAGCATGTCGCGCCATCAGAAGCATTTCCAGGTGACGCCGAAGATCAGCTTCCATGCCGCCGGCGGCCGCACCCAGTTGGCGTTGGCGGGGACCGACCGGCCCGGTCTGCTGGCGGCGGTGGCGCAGGTGATGCTGAGCGAGGACGTACGCGTGCACGACGCACGCATCGCCACCTTCGGCGAGCGGGTGGAGGACTTCTTCCTGCTGACCGATCGCGCCAACGCGCCGCTCGATGCGCAGCACCAGCAGCGCCTGCTGCAGGCGTTGCTGGCGCGGATCGGTCCCGCGCGCGAGTGAAGCCGGCGGCTCGCGCTATCATGCCCGCCGCTGCGCGAGGCAGCGGCCACGCCCATTCGTCATGACCTATCTGTTGATCAAATCGTTGCACCTGCTGTTCGTGATCGCCTGGATGGCCACGGTGTTCTACCTGCCGCGCATCCTGGTGAACATGGCCGAAGCGGCGAACGAGCCGGCGGTGCAGGCGCGGCTGCAGCTGATGGGGCGTCGACTGTACAAGTTCGGCCACAACATGTTCGGCATCGCGTTCCTGTTCGGCCTGGTGCTGTGGCAGGGTTGGCGGGTATTCCCGCAGAGCCTGCCGAACGTGGCCTCCGGCACGCACTGGATCGACGCCAAACTGACCCTCGTCGCGTTGTTGCTGGTCTACTTCACCTGGGCCGGGCGATTGCTCAAGCGCAGCGCAAAGGGCCTTGCGTTGCCCTCGGCGCGCACGTTGCGCTGGCTCAACGAGCTGCCGGTGCTGTTGCTGCTGGGCGTGATCTGGCTGGTGCTGGCCAAGCCGTTCTGAGGCTCTCCGCGACGCGCACGATCTGGGCTAGACTAGGATTTCGGCACCATCCACGAGACCAAGGTGGCCCGCGCTTGCGCCGGCCGAGTGTGCGACATGACGACTACGTGCTGCCACGACTGACCGCCACCACGCCTTCGTTTGTCAAAGAAAGGGCGTCAAGCCCTTTTTTGCTTTTCAAGAGAAGCTTTCGCGATGATCGAGATTACGCTCCCCGACGGCAGCAAGAAGCCGTTCGAACACCCCGTCACCGTGCAGGACGTGGCCGCTTCGATCGGCGCCGGCCTGGCCAAGGCCACGCTGGCCGGCAAGGTCGACGGCAAGCTGGTCGACGCCAGCTTCCCGATCGAACACGATGCCAGCCTGCAGATCGTCACCGAGAAGAGCCCGGAGGCGCTGGAGATCCTGCGCCACTCCACCGCGCACCTGATGGGCCAGGCCGTGCAGCGGCTGTTTCCGGGCGCGCAAGTCACCATCGGCCCGGTGATCGACAACGGCTTCTACTACGACTTCGCCTACGAGCGCCCGTTCACGCCCGAGGATCTGCCGAAGATCGAGGCGGAGATGCACAAGATCGTGGCCGAGCAATTGCCGGTCACGCGCAGCGTGAAATCACGCGACGAGGCGGTGGCGTTCTTCCGCGGCCTGGGCGAGAACTACAAGGCCGAGATCATCGAGGGCATCCCGGCCGACCAGGATCTGTCGCTGTATTCGCAGGGCGAATTCACCGACCTGTGCCGGGGGCCGCACGTGCCGAACACCGGCAAGCTGCATTCGTTCAAGCTGATGAAGGTGGCTGGCGCTTACTGGCGCGGCGACTCGAACAACGCGATGCTCAGCCGCATCTACGGTACCGCCTGGCTCAACGACAAGGACCTGAAGGCCTACCTGTTCCAGCTGGAAGAGGCCGAGAAGCGCGACCATCGCAAGATCGGCAAGCAGCTGGACCTGTTCCACCAGCAGGAAGAGAGCCCGGGCATGGTGTTCTGGCACCCGAACGGCTGGGCGATTTGGCAGCAGGTCGAGCAGTACATGCGCGGCGTGTACCGCAGCAGCGGTTACCAGGAGGTGCGTTGCCCGATGGTGCTGGACGTGTCGTTGTGGAAAAAGTCGGGGCACTGGGACAATTACAAGGAGAACATGTTCTTCACCGAGTCGGAGAAGCACACCTTCGCGCTGCGCCCGATGAACTGCCCTGGCCACGTGCAGATCTTCAATGAGGGCCTGCGCAGCTACCGCGACCTGCCGCTGCGCTATGGCGAGTTCGGCGGCTGCCATCGCAACGAGCCGTCCGGCGCGCTGCACGGCATCATGCGCGTGCGCGCGTTCACCCAGGACGACGGCCACATCTTCTGCACGCCCGGGCAGGTCGAGCCGGAGGTCACCGCCTTCCACCGGCAGGCGATGCAGGTCTACGCCGATTTCGGTTTCGACAAGATCGAGGTGGCTCTGGCGCTGCGTCCGGACCAGCGCATCGGCGACGACGAGGTATGGGATCGGGCCGAGGCCGCGCTGCGGGGTGCCTTGGCGGCTGCCGGGGTAACCTGGACCGAGCTGCCGGGCGAGGGCGCCTTCTACGGCCCCAAGATCGAGTACCACATGCGCGATTCGATCGGCCGCGACTGGCAGGTCGGCACCATGCAGGTGGATTTCATGATGCCCGAGCGGCTGGGCGCCGAATACGTGGACGAGCACTCCCAGAAGCAGCATCCGGTGATGCTGCACCGGGCCATCGTGGGGTCCATGGAGCGTTTCATCGGCATCTTGATCGAGCACCATGCCGGCCTGCTGCCGACCTGGCTGGCGCCGGTCCAGGCGATGGTGTTCAGCATCACCGATGCGCAGGCCGGTTACGTTCGCGAGGTCACGCAAGCCCTTGTCGACAAAGGTTTCCGGGTACAATCGGATTTGCGCAACGAGAAAGTCGGCTATAAAATCCGCGAACATACGATGCAGAAAGTGCCTTATCTGCTCGTGGTCGGCGACCGCGAGAAAGAGACGGGGGCGGTTTCTGTCCGTACCCGTTCCGGCGAGGATCTGGGCAGCATGCCGCTGGCCGATTTCATCGGGCGACTGGAGACCGAAACCCGGCGTTGAACGCCGAACGGTCTGTTTCATCACTTCTTCTGGAGGATCGTGGTATCGCAACCACCGACAACAAGGGCAATCGTCGCAACCTGGAAATCCGCGTGCCGCGGGTGCGTGTCATTGGCGCAGATTCCGAGCAACTCGGCATCCTGACCCGTGACGAAGCGCTGGCGCTGGCGCAGGAAGCCGGCATGGATCTGGTCGAGATCCAGCCCAATGGCGATCCGCCCGTATGCCGCATCATGGATTACGGCAAGTTCAAGTTCGAAGCCCAGAAGAAAGCCCAGGCCGCCAAGAAGAAGCAGAAGCAGGTCGAGATCAAGGAAGTGAAGTTCCGTCCGGTCACGGACGTGGGCGACTACCAGATCAAGCTGCGCAACATGCTTCGCTTCCTGGAAGAGGGCGACAAGGTCAAGGTCACCATCCGCTTCCGCGGCCGCGAGATGTCGCACCAGGATCTCGGCCAGAACCTGGCCCGCAAGATCCAGGAAGACGTCGGCGACAACGGCCAGGTCGAGTCGTACCCCCGGCTCGAAGGGCGCCAGATGGTCATGATGATCGGGCCCAAGAAGAAATAGGCTGTTCGCCTTTGCGGGAGTTCGCTCGCGGGCAATGCTCCTTTTGCCGTGTCTCCCGGAGCGGCCGCCCTCAATTGGGTAGCGGGCAAGCCCCGTGCCCTCTCCCCAATCCTCTCCGGAGGGGGAGGAGGCACGCGTCGGCACTTCGTGCTGGCGTTTGACCTTTTGAACCCGTATGATTACGGGTTCGACCCGCCGGAAGGGTCGTGCACCGGTCATGGCAGGACGGAAAGAGCAACCCGCGGTTGCCGCCAGATCAGTCAGAAACGGGATCATTCCCACTCAAGGAGCATTCCATGCCCAAGATCAAGACCAACCGGGCGGCTGCGAAGCGTTTTCGCAAGACCGCATCCGGCAAGATCAAGTGCGGCCACGCATACAAGTCGCACATCCTGACCAAGAAGTCGACCAAGCTGAAGCGTGGTCTCCGTGCCCCGAACCACCTCAAGGCGTGCGACGCGCCGGGCGTGGCTCGCATGCTGCCGTACTTGTGAGGAGATAGACCATGGCTCGTGTAAAGCGTGGCGTCACCGCTCGTCGTCGTCACAAGACCATCATCGGCCGCGCCAAGGGCTACTACAACGCCCGCCGCAAGGTCTTCCGCGTCGCCAACCAGGCCGTCATCAAGGCTGGTCAGTACGCCTATATCGGCCGCAAGCAGCGCAAGCGCCAGTTCCGTGCACTGTGGATCGTGCGCATCAACGCTGCCGCGCGCATGTTCGGGCTGTCCTACAGCCGCCTGATCAATGGGCTGAGCAAGGCCGGCATCACCATCGACCGCAAGGTCCTGGCTGATATCGCCGTGCATGACATCAAGGCGTTTGGGGCCATCGCTGACAAGGCGAAGGCCGCCCTGGCTGCTTGATCGTCGCTTGCGACGATAGAATGTGAATCAAGCGGGGAGGAGGCCACACGCCTCCTCCCCGTTTTCGTTTTTGCACGTCCGAACCGGGACCGCACCGATGGATGATCTGGAACGCCAGGCCGCGCAGGCGCTGGCTGGCATCGAACAGGCCGAGACGCTGGATACGCTGGAGTCCCTGCGCGTGGGCCTGCTGGGCAAGAGCGGCATCGTGACCGCCGCGCTGAAGACCCTGGGCACCCTGGCGCCCGAGCAGCGCAAGGCGCGCGGTGCCGAAGTGAACCGTGTCAAGGAGCGCCTCGTCGACGCACTGGCGACACGCAAGGCCGTGCTGGAACAGGCCGAGCTCGACCATCGGCTTGCCTCCGAGGCGATCGACATTTCGCTGCCCGGCCGCGATGGCGAGCGCGGCGGCATTCACCCGATCACCCGCGCGCTGGAACGCATCGCGTCGATTTTCGCGCGGCTCGGCTATCAGCGCGCCGACGGCCCCGAGATCGAGGACGACTGGCACAACTTCGAGGCGTTGAACTTCCCGCCGCACCATCCGGCGCGCGCGATGCACGACACCTTCTACTTCGGAGACGGCCGTCTGCTGCGCACGCATACCTCGCCGGTGCAGATCCGCACGATGGCCGGTCGCCAGCCGCCGATCCGCATCATCGCGCCGGGCAAGGTCTACCGCAGCGATTCGGACCAGACTCACTCGCCGATGTTCCATCAGATCGAAGGCCTGCTGGTTGACGAGACTTCCAGTTTCGCCGACCTCAAGGGCACCCTGGCCGAGTTCATCCGCGCGTTCTTCGAACGCGATTTCGAGATGCGTTTCCGCCCCAGCTATTTCCCCTTTACCGAGCCTTCGGCCGAGGTCGACATCCGCTGGGAGACCGAGGATGGCCAGAGCCGCTGGCTGGAGGTGCTCGGCTGCGGCATGGTGCATCCGAACGTGCTGAAGAACTGCGGCATCGATCCGGAGCGCTACACCGGCTTCGCCTTCGGCCTCGGCGTGGAGCGCTTCGCCATGCTGCGCTACGGCGTCTCCGACCTGCGTGCGTTCTTCGAGAACGATCTGCGGTTTCTCAGGCAGTTTGCCTGAGAGTGAATCGGGAATAGGGAATGGGGAATAGTTGGAGCCGCGTGCTCGTGCTTTTCCCATTCTCTATTCCCTATTCCCTACTCCCTATTCCCGGACTTCAATCCATGAAATTCTCCGAAAATTGGCTGCGTGAACTGGTCGAGGTCAAGGCTGACCGTGCGGCATTGGCGCATGCGCTGACCATGGCCGGGCTGGAGGTGGAAGAGCTCACGCCACTGGGCGAGGGCCTGGCCGGCGTGGTGGTGGCCGAGATCGTCGCAGCCGAAAAGCATCCGCAGGCCGACCGGCTGCAGGTGTGCAAGGTCGATGCAGGGCAGGGCGAGCCGCTGCAGATCGTCTGCGGTGCGCCGAACGCGCGGGTGGGCATCAAGGTGCCGCTGGCCACCGTTGGTGCGCAGTTGCCCGGCGATGTTTCGATCAAGGCGGCCAAGCTGCGCGGCGTCGAGTCGTTCGGCATGCTTTGCTCGGCGAAGGAATTGGGCATCGATGCCGATGCCTCCGGCCTGCTGGAACTGCCGCTGGATGCGCCGGTGGGCCAGCCGCTGGTTGCCTACCTCGACCTGCCCGATGCCAGCTTCGAACTGAAGCTCACCCCGAATCGCCCCGATTGCCTCGGCCTGCTCGGCCTGGCGCATGACGTGGCTGCGCTGTTCGGCAGTCACGTGAAGACCGTCGCGCAGGCGGCGGTGCCCGTGAGCAGCGAAGCGCGCCGCGGCATCCGCCTGGAGGCGGGCAAGGATGCGCCGCGCTATCTCGGGCGCATCATCGAAGGCATCGACCTGGCGGCAAAAACGCCGTTGTGGCTGGCCGAGCGCCTGCGCCGAGCCGGCCTGCGCCCGATCAACGCGGTGGTCGACGTCACCAATTACGTGATGCTGGAACTGGGCCAGCCGCTGCACGCGTTCGACAACGACACGCTGGACGGCGACATCGTGGTGCGCCATGCGCGCGCCGGCGAGACACTGAAGCTGCTCGATGGCAGCGAAGCAAAGCTGGATGACGGCTTCGTGCTGATCGCCGATGAGAAGAAAGCGCTGGCGGTGGCCGGCGTGATGGGCGGTCACGACTCGCGCGTCACCGACGCCACGCGCAACGTGTTCCTGGAGTCCGCGCACTTCGCCCCGGCCGCGATCATGGGCCGCGCGCGCAAGCTGGGCTTGCACACCGACGCCTCGCACCGCTTCGAACGCGGCGTCGATCCGGGCTTGCCGCGTCGCGCGCTGGAGCGCGCCAGCGAACTGCTGCTGGCGATCGCCGGCGGGCAGGCCGGCCCGGTGCTGGTGGCCGAGAACGCCGCCGACCTGCCGCAGCCGGTGCCGGTGACCTTGCGCCGAGCACGCCTGAAACGCGTGCTCGGGGTGGACGTGGCCGACGCCGAGGTGGCACGCATCTTCACCGCGCTGGGCATGCGGGTGGAAACGATCGGCGATGGCTGGCGGGTCACCGCGCCGAGCAGCCGCTTCGACATCGAGCGCGAGGAAGACCTGATCGAGGAGGTCGCGCGCATCTTCGGCTACGACAAGATTCCCACCCATTCGCCGTCCGGCGCGCTGGTGCTGGCGATCGAGCCCGAAGCGCGCATCAACGAGCTGGCGCTGCGCGAGCAATTGGCGGCACGGGGTTACCACGAAGCCGTCAACCTGTCGTTCGTGGCGGCCGAGTTGCTCTCCCGCTGGGGCTTCAACGAACAACTGGTGCCGCTGGCCAATCCGCTGTCGGCCGACCTGGCGGTGATGCGCCCCTCGCTGCTGCCGGGCCTGGTCGAGGCGTTGCGGCACAACCGCGCACGCCAGCAGGGTCGCGTGCGCCTGTTCGAAGTGGCGCGGGTGTTCCGGCAAGGCGCGGCCGGGTGCGAGGAGCCGGGCATCCACGGCCTGACGCATCCGCAGGCCGGCGAACCACCGGTGGAAACCCCCAGCCTGGCCGTCGTGGCCAGCGGCAACGCGCGCGCCGAGCAATGGGGCGAGCCGTCGCGCCTGCTCGATTTCCACGATCTCAGGGGCGACCTGGATACGCTGATCGCCTGGGGCGGCGAGCCGGAGCGCTGGTCGATCCATGCCGATGAGCTGCCGTCCTGGCTGCATCCGGGCCGCGGCGCCCGGGTCGCGCGCGACGGCGAGACGGTCGGCTATCTCGGCGCCCTGCACCCCCGGCTGGCGCGGGAGCTCGATCTTGGCCCCGACGTGCATGTGCTGGAGGTGGCGCTGGAGCCGCTGCTGGCCCGCCGCCTGCCCCGGGCGACCGCGATCCCGCGATTTCCTGCGGTGCGCCGCGATATCGCGATGGATTTGCCGGAAAGCGTCAGCTGGTCACGGATCGAGCACACCGTTCGCGGCACGCTGGGCGCGCGGTTGCGGGAGCTGCGGCTGTTCGACCGCTACAGCGGCAAAGGCGTCGAAGCAGGCCGAAAGAGTCTCGCTATGGGCTTGATTTTGCAGGACGCTTCACGCACCCTTACAGACGACGACGCGGATCACTGGGTACGCGAAGCGGTGAACGCGTTGGAGCAGACATGCCAGGGGAAACTGCGAGGATGAGATGGCGCTGACCAAGGCGGAAATGGCCGAGCGGCTTTTCCTCGACGTGGGCCTCAACAAGCGTGAGGCCAAGGAATTCGTGGATGCCTACTTCGAGGTGGTGCGTGGTGCGCTGGAGAACGGCGAGCAGGTGAAGCTGTCCGGGTTCGGCAATTTCGACCTGCGCATGAAAAACCAGCGGCCGGGGCGCAACCCCAAGACCGGCGAGGAGATCCCGATCTCCGCGCGGCGGGTGGTGACCTTCCGACCGGGGCAGAAACTCAAGGTGAGAGTCGAAAGCTATGCTGGATCAAGGGAATAACACCGAACTGCCGGCCATCCCGGCCAAGCGCTACTTCACCATCGGTGAAGTGGGCGAGCTGTGCGGTGTGAAGCCCCACGTGCTGCGTTACTGGGAGCAGGAGTTTCCGGCCCTCAACCCGGTCAAGCGCCGCGGCAACCGCCGCTACTACCAGCGTCACGACGTGCTGATGATCCGTCAGATCCGTTCGCTGCTGTACGACGAGGGTTTCACCATCACCGGTGCGCGCGCGCGCCTTGAAGGCCCGCAGGCACGGCTGGAATCGAGCATGTCGCACCAGATCGTGCGCCAGGTGCGGATGGAGCTGGAGGAAGTGCTGACGTTGCTGCGCCGCTGAGCGACATCACGCTTCCGGCAGCGCACCACAAGCTGCTAGAATCGCCGTTTCGTCGGGGCGTAGCGCAGCCTGGTAGCGCATCTGCCTGGGGGGCAGAGGGTCGTCGGTTCGAATCCGGCCGCCCCGACCAATGGTTTGACATGAAAGAGGCGCCCACTGGGCGCCTTTTTCATGTCGGGAATAGGGAATGGGGAATAGGGAATGGAGGAGCCAGAGCCGCGGTCCGGCAACTGCTTTTCCGATTCCCTATTCCCCATTCCCTATTCCCTATTCCCAGCCTCAATACAACACCCGGCTGCGCAACGTCCCCGGAATCGTCGCCATCTGCGCCTTCAACGCATTCGCCTGGGCCTCGTCGGCGCTGACGTCGATCACCACGTAGCCGACTTCGCTGTCGGTCTGCAGGAACTGCGCGTCGATGTTGAGGTTGCCGGCGGAGAACAGTTCGTTGATGCGCGACAGCGTGCCGGGCACGTTGCGGTGGATGTGCAGCAGGCGGCGGCTGTGCGGGTGTTCGGGCAGGGTGACCTCGGGGAAGTTCACCGCCGACAGGGTGGAGCCGTTGTCGCTGTAGCGCACCAGCTTGCTGGCCACCTCGATGCCGATGTTGTCCTGCGCTTCCAGCGTGCTGCCGCCGATGTGCGGAGTCAGGATCACGTTGTCCATGCCCGCCAGCGGCGAGACGAAGGCGTCGTCGTTGCCTTTGGGTTCGAGCGGGAACACGTCGATCGCCGCGCCGGCCAGCCGCTTCTCGCGCAGTGCCACGGCCAGCGCATCGATGTCGACCACGCTGCCGCGCGAGGCGTTGATCAGCATGGCGCCGGCGTGCATCTTCGCCAGTTGTTCGGCGCGGATCATCAGCTGCGTGGCCGGGGTCTCGGGCACGTGCAGGGTGACCACGTCGGCGCGTTCCAGCAGTTCGTCCAGGCTGGACACCGCACGGGCATTGCCCAGCGCCAGCTTGGTCTCGATGTCGTGGAAGATCACCCGCATGCCCAGGCTCTCGGCCAGTACGCCGACCTGGGTGCCGATGTGGCCGTAGCCGACGATGCCGAGCACCTTGTCGCGCGTCTCGTAGCTGCCGTTGGCCGACTTGGCCCAGCCGCCGCGGTGGCATTGCGCGTTCTTCTGCGGAATGCCGCGCAGCAGCATGATCGCCTCGGCAATCACCAGTTCGGCCACGCTGCGGGTGTTGGAATAGGGCGCGTTGAACACCGGCACGCCGGCCAGGCGGGCGGCGCCCAGGTTCACCTGGTTGGTGCCGATGCAGAAGCAGCCCACCGCGATCAGCCGCTTGGCTTGCGCCAGCACTTCGGCGGTGAGCTGCGTGCGCGAACGGATGCCGATGATGTGGGCTTCGCCGATGCGCGCCTTGAGTTCGTCCTCGGGCAGCGACTTGGCGTGCAACTCGACCTGGCTGTAGCCGGCCCGATGGAATACCTCCACCGCGCTGGCGCTGACCCCCTCCAGCAGCAATACCTTGATGTCCTGGCGCGGATAGGAGGTCTGCATCTTCGTGGCGTGTCCGGTGGCGGCGGTCGGTCCAGAGTAGGCGAGGAATTGCCGCACTGCAACACTGGACGCGCTCCGGCGCGGCTGGCAGTCTGTGTGGATGCCCCCGGAGCCGCCGCATGTCCGATGACCGCCTCGCCGACCTGTCCCGCCGACTGCCCGAACTGCGCCTGCTGACGGCCGCGGCCGACCTCGAACACTACGGTCGCGACTGGACCCGCCGCTGGACGCCGGCGCCGCTGGCAATCGCCTTGCCGGCGTCGGTGGAAGAAGTGCAGGCGATCGTGCGCTGGGCCAACGAGCAGGCGGTGGCGATCGTGCCATCGGGCGGGCGTACGGGCCTGTCCGGCGGCGCGGTGGCGGCGAACGGCGAGCTGGTGCTCAGCCTGGAGCGGATGCAGCGCGTGCTCGGCTTCGATGCAGTCGATCGCACCCTCACCGTGCAGGCGGGGATGATCCTGCAGCACGTCCATGACGCGGCACGCCAGCATGGCCTGATCTATCCGGTCGATTTCGCGGCGCGCGGCTCGTGTTCGATCGGCGGCAACATAGCCACCAACGCCGGCGGCATCCGGGTGATCCGTTACGGCAACACGCGCGAGTGGATCGCCGGGTTGAAGGTGGTGGCCGGCAACGGGGAGCTGCTCGAACTCAACCGCGGCTTGGTGAAGAACTCCAGCGGCTACGATTTTCGCCAGTTGCTGGTCGGCTCGGAAGGCACGCTGGGCATCGTGGTGGAGGCGACGCTGAAGCTCACCGATCCGCCGCTACCCTCGCAGGTGATGCTGCTGGCGTTGCCGGACATGGACGCGCTGATGCAGGTGTTCGCGTTGTTCCGCGCGCGGCTGGCACTGCAGGCGTTCGAGTTCTTCACCGATCACGCCTTGCGCCACGTGCTGGCACACGGCGCACAGCGCGCCGTCGACGGTGATTATCCGTACTACGTGGTCACCGAGTTCGATGCTGCGGACGAGCGGCAGCAGGAAGCAGCGTTGGCTGCATTCGAGCTGGCACTGGAACAGGGCTGGGTCAGCGACGGCGTGATCGCGCAGAGCGAAGCGCAGGCAGCCGCGCTGTGGCGCCTGCGCGAAGGCATCACCGAGAGTCTGGCGCCGCGGCGGCCGTACAAGAACGACATCTCGGTGCGGGTCGGCGCGGTTCCCGCCTTTCTGCACGACATGCAGGCGTTGCTGGCGCGCGAGTATCCGCAAGCCGAGGTGGTCTGGTTCGGTCACATCGGCGACGGCAACCTGCACATCAACGTGCTGCGGCCGGATGACCTGGCCGAGGCCGCGTTCATCGAGCAGTGCGAACACGTCACCCATCTGCTGGCGGATACCCTGCAGCGCCATGGCGGCAGCATCTCGGCGGAACACGGCATCGGCCTGGTCAAGCGGGCCTATCTGGACAGCACCCGCAGCGCGGCGGAGATCGACCTGATGCGCGGCGTGCGCAAGGTGTTCGACCCACGCGGCATCCTCAATCCCGGCAAGCTGTTTGCTGGCGATTGAGGGCCTGCAAACCATGCCCGTGCTAGCCTTGGCGGCTTGTCTGTGGATTCGAAGGAGCCGTCATGCCGTCGTCGCCGCTGCGTTCGCTGTATCCCGAGATCGAGCCGTTCGACCGCGGCATGTTGCCGGTGTCGCCGCTGCACACGCTGTACTACGAGCAGAGCGGCAATCCGCACGGCAAGCCGGTGGTGTTCCTGCACGGTGGCCCGGGCGGCGGCACGAATCCGAAATGCCGGCGCTTCTTCGATCCGGCGGTCTATCGCATCGTGCTGTTCGACCAGCGTGGCTGCGGCCAGTCGACCCCGCATGCCGAACTCGCCGACAACACCACCTGGGACCTGGTCGCCGACATCGAGCGCGTGCGCGAGCACCTGGGCATCGACCGCTGGCAGGTGTTTGGCGGTTCGTGGGGTTCGACCCTGGCGCTGGCATACGCGCAGACCCATCCGGACAAGGTGACCGAGCTGGTGCTGCGCGGCATCTTCATGCTGCGCCGGGAAGAGCTGGAGTGGTTCTACCAGAAGGGTTGCGACGCGCTGTATCCGGACGCATGGGAAACCTATCTGGCTGCAATCCCCGAGGTGGAACGCGGTGACCTGATGAGCGCCTACCACCGCCGCCTGACCAGCGACGACGCGGCGGTGCGCAGCGCGGCCGCGCGCGCCTGGTCGGTATGGGAAGGCGCCACCAGCTTCCTGTGGCAGGACAAGTCGCACATCGAATCGAGTGCCGCGGACGACTTCGCGCTGGCCTTTGCCCGCATCGAATGCCATTACTTCGTCAACGGCGGCTTCTTCGAACACGACGACCAGTTGCTGCGCAACGTGGATCGCATCCGCCATATTCCGGCCGTGATCGTGCAGGGCCGCTACGACGTGGTGTGCCCATTGCGCAGCGCATGGGATCTGCACCGTGCCTGGCCCGAAGCCGACCTGCACATCGTGCAGGACGCCGGCCATTCGGCGTTCGAGCCGGGCATCCTGCACCAGTTGCTGGAAGCCACCGACCGCTTCGGTCGCTGAGCCCGGTCAACGTGCGAAGGCCGCCGGTCGGCGGCCTTCGCGGGTGTGTTCAGTGCAGCCGCCGGTGGATCAGCGGCACGAACAGGTCCACCACGAAGCCGTCATGGTCCGAGACGCCGATCGCCCGCGTCCAGTCGCTGGCATTGGCGGCGTCGTCGACGGTCTGCGCCGGCGCGTCGAGGTCGGCACGGCCGAACTGCATGCGCAGGAAGCGCAGCCGCGCCGGCACGTTGAGCAGGGCGTGGTCCAGCACCTGGAAGGTCGGCACGGTGCGCCCGGGGTTGCCGCTGCCGGCCCTGGTGTAACCCTGGATCTCGCCGAAGTTCTGCGTGTACAGGAACGAGTAGCGATCGTCGGGCGGCACCGTGTTCACCGCGTTCCACAGCGCCGGCTGCACGATATTGTGGCCGAGCTTGAGCAGGTTCTGGTTGTCGTCGTAGCGGCCGGCGACCAGGTTCACCACGTCGGTCCAGCCATCGGTGAACTGGTAGGCATTGAAGTCGCCCACCACCAGCAGCGGCATGCGCGGATCGGCCTGCTGCAGCGCCTGCACCTGGCTGGCCAGCGATTTTGCCTGCAGGAAACGCTTTTCCCGATCACGCTCGGCGGCGGCGGTATTGTCGTCGACGTTCGAGCGCGCCTTCATGTGCACGGCAATCACGTGGAAGCGCGTGCGGCCTGCCTGCGCGGTGAGCAGCAGCGGCGGGTGGTCGTGGATGAAGGCGGTGTGGCCGTCGTCGTCCCAGGTTTCGCCGGCGGCGAGTTGCTGCACCGAGAGCACCTGCACGTGGTCGCGGCGCACCAGGAATCCGACGTTGATGCCGCTGGGATCGTGGCCGGGCAGCAGGTAGGCGTCGTACGCCACGCCATAGTCGGCAAGGATCTGCGTAGCCAGGCCCTGCAGCAGCGGCCGGGTTTCCACTTCCTCCACCGACAGCACGTCGGGCAGCTGCAGCACGCTGCCGACATAGCTGGACAGGCGGCGGGTCTTCAGCGCGACGGCGTCCGGCGTGGGCTCCTTGCTCCCGCCGCTGCAGCTGTAGGTGGTGTCGAACACGCTGTCGCAGAAGCGCTCCATGTTGAACGCGCCGATGCGCAGCGCCAGCAGCGGGGTGGGCGAGACCGGCCGTGGTATCGGCGCGGCGTACGCCAGCCGGAACTGCGTCGGGATGAAGGTGTAGGCGCCGAAGTCGTAGGAGATCACGCCCTCGGCCCGGAACGTGCTGCCGGCGTTGAACGGCGTGTTCAGCGGCACCGCACCGAAGTCGGCAGTGTTCATCTTGAACACTTCCGGGTTGCCGCTCCAGTTGGGCAGGTCCACGCCCGCAGGCACCGGCACGCCGAACACCACGCCGGGCTGGCGCAGCGAGCGCCGGCCACTGGCGGTGATGCTGACCTCCGCATACGGTTCGCTGCTGAAACGCTTGTTGCCGGTGTTGATCATGCCGTGATCGATGCGCACACGCATGCTCATGAAGCACTGGAAATTGGTGGTGCCGCAGGAGAGCTGGTCCGGATCGGGCGAGGGCGTGCGCCGGTCGAACACGACGGCGCGCGGCAGGCGCACGTGGCGGCCGACCACGCTTATCGTCGGGTTCTTCAACTCGGTGAGGCCGTAGTAGTCGTCCACCACCGCCGCGACGTCCACCGCCTCGCCCACGCTTACCGTCGGTACGGCGTTGGTGAACACATACACGCCATTGGACGTCAGCGGGCTGGCGTCGGCGCGCGCGTCGGGCGTCTGCATGGTGAAGCCCAGCGGGCCCACTGCGGTGACCACGTTGCCGTAGGTCAGCACCGACTTGCCGAGCAGGGCCGCCTGCTGCCCGCTGCCGTTGATCTGCCAGATCTCCGCCTGCACCGGGATGTCGTAGTGGATGGTGCCGATGGCGGTGGCGTCGCCCAGCGCCACGCCGTCGCCGGGATCGCTCAGCGTGACGCTGAAGTCCTTGTCGTCGGCCGGCGTGGAGCGCCCATGCACGACCACGTTGAAGCTGGCCTGGGTCTCGCCCGCGGCGATGGTGAGGGTAGTGTCGAGCGCTTCGTACTCCACGCCCGCGGTGGCGCTGCCGTTGGCGGTGGCCACGTGCACGCTGGTGCCGCCGCTCGGCGCCGGTTCATTCATGGTGATGGTGAACGGCATCGCCACGTCGCTGGCGCCGTGCACGCTGATGCTGGCGTCGGCAATCGACAGCGACGGGCCCATGGCCACGCAGGTGCTGGCGCTGTTGTGCGGCTGGGTCGGGCTCACGGTGACGAAATCGGCGCTGTTGTCGCCGGTGTTCTGTGGCAGGCCAGCCGCGGTCTGCCGCCGCTGGTAGCCTTGGTCGGTATTGCTGCTGCCCAGCGAGGCCAGCGGCGTGCCCGCCTTGTAGGCCGAACCGGTGCTGAGGCCCACCTGGTCGACGATGTTGCCGTCGGCGTCGAGCAAGGCCAGGCCGCCGGTGTCGGTGACACCGGTGGCGTAGGTGAGATCGCCCGGCACGCTGCCGGAGTAGCCGCCGCTGGCGCTGTTGGTCAGCAGCAGGTGGCAGCCCGACGCCAGTTGCGTGCCGGCGGGGAAGGTAAGCCGCGTGCCGATCGTGCCGCTGGCGTTGGAGGCGTTGAACTTGTACGCGGACAAGTCAATCGCCGCAGGGCCGGCGTTGAACAGTTCGACGAACTCGTCGTTGCCGCCGGCGGGGCCGCGAACCCGGAACTGGTCGATGCTGACGTCGGCAGCCTGTGCGGCGAACGTCGAGGCGATGCCGGCCAGCAGCAGCCACAGGCCGCGTTGCGCGAGCTTTGCGAACATGGTTTCTCCCCCGATGACGTCCGGTCAGCCGGAACGCGCCGAGTTTAGTGGCGCCTTGTGACCGTGCCGTGAAACCGCGCACGCCGCCTCCGCGGCGATCTGGCGCTCAGCCGGCGGGCAGCTGCTTGGTGCCGAAGATCTTGTCGCCGGCGTCGCCCAGGCCGGGCAGGATGTAGCCGTTCTCGTTGAGCCGCTGGTCGATGGAGGCGGTATAGATCTCGATATCGGGATGGGTCGCGGTGATGCGTTCAAGCCCTTCCGGCGCGGCGACCAGGAACAGTCCCTTGATGCGCTTGCAGCCGGCCGCCTTGAGCATGTCCACGGTGGCGACCAGGGTGCCGGCGGTGGCCAGCATGGGGTCGACGATCAGCGCGATGCGCTCGTCCATGCGGCCGGTGAGTTTCTCGTAGTAGGTGACGGGCTTGAGCGTGTGCTCGTCGCGTTGCAGGCCGACCACGCTGACCTTGGCCGCCGGAATCATGTCGAGCACGCCGGGCAGCATGCCCAGGCCGGCGCGCAGGATCGGCACGATGGTGATCTTGCGGCCCTTGATCCGATGCACGCGCAGCGGACCGGCCCAACCCTCGATCTCCTCCTCGACAGTCTCCAGATCCTTGGTGGCCTCGTAGGTGAGCAGGGCGGCGACTTCGGAAGCCAGTTCGCGAAACTCCTTGGTGCTGATGCCGGCGCGGCGCATCAGGCCCAGCTTGTGCCGGATCAGCGGGTGGCGGACTTCGACGATCTTCATCGGTGGACTGTCTGGTGGCGGCGCCGGGCGCGACAGTCCGGGAGCTTAGCGAAGCGGTGCTGTCCACGCACGCCGGCATGGACAGCACCGCGATGCGTCAGGGCGCGGCGGCCGCTCCGCCCTTCAGGCAGGAGCTCATGAACGCCTTGCGTTCGGCACCCTTGAGCGCCTTGGCCTTGGCGTCCGCGTTGCAGCTCTTCATCTTCGCGTGCTGGGCCGTGTCGGTCGACGCAGCCGCGGGCGCCGAGGCATGGCCTTTCAGGCACGAGCTCATGAACGCCTTGCGCTCGGCGCCCTTCTTGCCGGTGGCCTGGTGGTTGCAGTCGATCATCCGCTGCTGCTGGGCAGTGTGCGGCTTGGTGGATGCCGCCGGGGTCGCCGGGCTGGCTGCGAAGGCGGTGCCGGCAAAGGCGAAGGCGGCGCTGATGGCGAGCAGGCGCAGTGACAGTGACATGGTGAATCCTCCCTGGGTGACCGGCAGCTGCCGGCCGGATCAGTCTAGGCAGGGGGACACCGTCAGGGCAGTCGGCAAGTTCTTACGTGCATGAAGTATTCAGCTGCGGCGAAACGTCGTGTTTCGCCGCAGCCGGTGTGGGTGGCCGCGCGGCTCAGGCCGCTTCGGCCTTGGCCTTGCGCGGGCCTTCCAGCAAGGCCTTGCGCACGTGGGCGACGATCAGGTCGACCTCGGCGCTGGTGACCTTGAAATGCGGGGTGAAGCGCAGCGAGTTGACGCCGCCATGGATCACGCCGATGCCGTGCTCGCGCATGAATTCCTCGGTCGAATCGGCGCCGAAGCATTTGTACTCCGGGGCCAGTTCGCAGGAGAACAACAGCCCGGTGCCCTGCACCTTGGTGATCAGGCCTCCCAGCTCGTGCTTGAGCGCGCCAAGCTTGTCGACGAACTCCTTGCCGCGCTCGCGGATGTTCTGCCGCACCTCATCGGTCAATTCGCCGAGCGTGGCCAGCGCCACGTCGAGTGCGCGCGGGTTGGCAGTCATGGTGTTGCCGTAGATGCCCTTGCGGTACAACCCGGCGGCGCGGTTGCCCACCGCCAGCACCGACAGCGGGTACTGGCCGGCGTTGAGCGCCTTGGAGAAGGTTTCCATGTCCGGCGCCGGCAGTTTCTCGAAACCGGGGTAGTCGGTGATCGACAACACGCCGTGTGCGCGCAGCCCGGCCTGGATGGAATCGACCAGCAGCAGGGTGCCGTGCGCTTCGGTCAGCTCGCGGGCGGCACTGTAGAACTCCGGCGTCACCGCCCGGCCCGGGTCGCCTTCGCCCATCACCGGTTCCAGGAACATGGCCTCGATGAACCAGCCGTGCCTGTCGGCATCGGCGAACACGGCCTTCAGTTGCGCCACGTCATACGGCGCCACCGTGATCACGCTCTCCTCGTGGCGATAGCTGGCCAGGTTCTGCTGGTAGGTCTTGCGCGAGGAGTCCGAATACAGCGCCGGCGCCTCGGTGCGGCCGTGGAAGGCGCCCTTCACCGCCAGTCGCTTGATCGTGCGGCCCGCATGGCGCGCGCCGGCATCGGTCATCGCCTTGGCGTTGACGTCCGCGATGCGGCAGGCCAGCGACACCGACTCGGAGCCGGAGTTGAGGCACAGGTAATGTTCGTACGGATTCTTGCCGCGGTTGCGGCCGAGCTCCTTGTTCAGTGCGGCGGTGAAACGCATCTGCGCCACGCTGGGCGACATCACGTTGGCCATCACCTGCGGGCGCGACAGCGCCGCCAGGATGGCCGCATCGTTGTGGCCGAAACCCAGCATGCCGTAGCCGCCGTTGTCGTGCACCACGGCGCCCTTCAGCGTGACGATCCACGGCCCGCGCGCGGCGGCCGGCAGGTACGGGTTGATCGCGTCGTCCGGGTAGAAATTGACGAAACCCGCCTGTGCCTTGGCCAGTTGCTCGGCTTCGTCGAGCTTGAGGAAATCCCCCAGCTCGTCGCGCAGCTCGCGGTGGCGCGCGACGGCCTCGGCGACTGCCTGGCCCAGCAGCGGATCGTTCGCCGCCATGCGCTCGATGCTGGCGTCGTCCAGGCCGGTGGTGCGGGGCTTGCCGCCGAATTCGCGCAGTTCGCGCAGCTGGTTGATCACACCCATGACATTCTCCTCGTAGACGTCGGCGCCTCGCACCCAGCGCGAAGCAGGCCGCTCGATCCGCGCGTGGGCGTCGTGGGCCGGAAATCCTTGCGTAGCGCAAATTCCAGCGTGGCGAGCCCGCGTCGGGGCGCCCGGACGTGCCGGTCGCGCAAGATCATTGGCCCAGCATAACGCGCCCGGGCAGGTCTCCGGTACCCCCGGCATGACGGCTGTCACCCCCGATGACTGACGCCGGCGCATGGGCAATCGGCCGCGAAATGCCCAAGCTGCGGGCATCGAGGAGGATCATGTCGATGACTGTTTCCGAGCAGGTGGTGGCCCGGCTGGCCGGCGTGGAGAAGCGCTACGGCCGCCTGGTCGCGCTGGACAATGCCGGTTTGCAACTGCGCCGTGGCGAGTTGCTGGCCCTGCTGGGCCCCAACGGCGCCGGCAAGACCACCGCGATCAGCCTGCTGCTGGGCTTGCTGCGCGCCGATGCCGGCACGGTCGAGCTTTTCGGGCGCGATCCCCGGGATGTCCGCGCACGCCGGCGCATCGGCGTGATGCTGCAGCACGCCGAACTGCCCGGCACGCTGCGGGTGGGCGAACTGTTGCGTCTGATTGCGAGCTATTACCCGGCCCCCCGCAGCATGGCGGAGAGCGCCCGCATGGCCGGTGTCGACGACCTGCTGGCTCGCCCCTACGCGAAGCTGTCCGGCGGCCAGCAGCGGCGCGTGCAGTTCGCGCTGGCGCTGTGCGGCCGGCCCGAGCTGCTGTTCCTGGACGAGCCGACCGTGGGCATGGATATCGAGGCGCGGCAGAGGCTGTGGGCGGCGATCAGCCAATTGCGGGCCGAAGGTTGCGCGGTGCTGCTGACCACGCATTACCTGGAGGAAGCCGAGGCGCTGGCCGACCGGGTCTGCGTGATGGCGCGCGGGCGGGTGATCCACGAAGGGACGGTCGAGGCGCTGCGCGCACGGATCGCGACCCGGCGCATCCGCTGCGTCAGCACGGTGGATGCCGGCGTGGTCGGCGGCTGGCCTGCGGTCACCGCGGCGGAACGGCGCCAGGACCGCCTGCACGTGACCACCGACGCGGCCGAAGCGGTGGTACGCCGCCTGCTCGACGCCGACCCGCAACTGAGCGAGCTGGAAGTGCAGCGCGCCGGCCTGGCCGAGGCATTCACCGAACTCACCCGCGAGGCCGAACAGGGCTTGCCCGAAACACGCCGCGAGGTTGCCTGAGATGGATCAAGCCATGTCGATTCCGCTTGCCGCCGCGATGCCGATGTCGCGCCGGCGCGTGCTGGGCGCCTACCTGGCCGAGATGCGCAGCGAATGCCTGCGCTACCTGCGCGCGCCGGGTTTCATTCTGCCGATGACGCTGTTCTCGACGGTGTTCTACGTGATGTTCGGCGTGTTGCTGAACCAGGGCGAGGCGTCGCGCTACCTGCTGGCCAGCTATGGTGCGTTCGGCATCATCGGACCGGGCCTGTTCGGCTTCGGCGTCTCGCTGGCGATCGAGCGCGATGGCGGCCTGCTCACGCTCAAGCGTGCCTTGCCGATGCCGCCTGGCGCCTACCTGCTGGGCAAGATGGTGATGGCCATGATCGCGGCCACCGTGGTGATCGCGCTGCTGCTGCTGATCGGCATCTTCCTGGCGCACGTCAGTCTGTCGTGGGGCCAGATGCTGGCGCTGGTCGCCACCGGTGCTTTCGGCGTGCTGCCGTTCTGCGCGCTGGGCATGTTCGTCGGCACCTTGCTCAAGGGGCAGGGCGCGCCGGGGCTGCTCAACCTGGTCTATCTGCCGATGGCGTTCCTGTCCGGCCTGTGGCTGCCGCTGTCGATGTTGCCGCGGATGCTGCAACAGATCGCGCCCGTCTGGCCCAGCTATCACCTCAACCAGCTGACCCAGGCGGCGGTGGGTCTGAACCATGGCCCTGTGCTGGGCCACGTGCTGGCGCTGGCCGGTTTCGCTGCGGTTTTCCTGTGGCTGGCGGCGCGGCGTTTGCACCGGAACGGTTGAAGTAGGATCACCCTCATGGCCAATCTGCGGGAGCCTGGCGTCATGCACCAGCGCATCGTCCAATTTCTGACCCCGGCGCCGGACTCCGCGGCGGCGCGCAGCATGCATCGCGGCAAATCGCCGTGGGTGGATGCTGTGCACCTGTTGTGGTCGGCGTGGATCTTCGTCGTGCCGGTGTGGAACAACGACGGCTGGAGCACGCGCTGGGTCGTCACCACTCTGGTTAGCTATCCGCTGTTCCTGCTGCTGTATTACCGGTGCATCGCGGGGCCGCGTGCGCAGGTCCGCGCAGGCGCCCTCGCGTTGGTGCTGCTGAGCATGTCGTTGCTGCCCTGGTACCCCAGCGGGCTGACCTATTTCATCTATGGCTGCGTGATGCTCTGCACCAGCGTGGGTCGTTTCCGCGCCTATCTCGGCTGGCTGGCCGGGCTCAACGTGGTGTTGCTGGCCGAGACCTCGCTGCTCGGTTACCCATGGCAGGCCGTGTTCTCCATCCCGCTGACCTCGTTCATCATCGGCATCATCATCAAGGCCGAGCATGGCAGCGAGGAGAAGGACGCGCAGCTGCGGCTCTCGCACGAAGAAGTGCGTCGGCTGGCGGCCACTGCCGAGCGCGAGCGCATCGGCCGCGACCTGCACGATCTGCTGGGCCATACCCTGTCGCTGATCACGCTGAAGCTGGAGTTGTCACGCAAGCTGTTCGACCGGGACCATGCGGCGGCCAGGCGCGAAGTGGAAGAGGCGGAGAAGGTGGCGCGTCACGCCCTTGCCGAAGTGCGCAGTGCGGTCAGCGGCATCCACGCCACCGACCTGGCGGCCGAGCTGGCCTCGGCGCGGCTGCTGCTGGAATCCTCCGGGGTGTGCATGGAATACGCGGCACCGCCGACCGACTTGCCGCAAGACACCGAACGCAGCCTCTCGCTGATCCTGCGCGAGGCGGCGACCAATATCGCGCGCCACGCGGCGGCAAGTTGCGCGAACGTCGATTTCGTGCGCGAGCCTGCCGGCGTGCGCATGAGTATCCGTGACAACGGCCGCGGCGGCATCGACGGCGCCGGCAACGGCCTGCGCGGCATGCGCGAGCGCGTGCGCTCGCTGGGCGGCACGCTGGAGATCAGCTCGCCGTTGCGCGGCGGCACGACCATGCTGGTCAGCGCGCCGCTGCCGGTGCTGCGACTGGTCGCCATGCCAGCGACCGCTGCCGGCGGCGTGGCGCCCGCGGCGCAGGGTGGGCATTCGGCCGCCTGACGATCGAAGCCATCACGATGGAGCTTTTCCAATGCCGCTGAAGCAATCGCCACGAGGCGCCGCATGATCCGCGTGCTGCTGGCCGAGGACCAGGCGATGGTGCGCGGCGCACTGTCGGCGCTGCTGAGCCTGGAGCCGGACATGGAGGTGCTCGGCTCCGCACCCGACGGCGAGGCGGCGTGGCGGGAGATGCAGCGCCTGAAGCCCGATGTGCTGGTCACCGATATCGAGATGCCCGGCCTCACCGGGCTGGAACTGGCCCAGCGCATCCAGCGTCACGACGAGCTGCCGGTGAAGGTCATCATCGTCACCACCTTCGCCCGCCCGGGCTTCCTTCGTCGCGCGCTGGACGCCGGCGTGTCGGGCTACCTGCTGAAGGACGCTCCCGCCGAGAACCTCGCCGAGGCGTTGCGCACCGTACACCGCGGTGGGCGCGCGATCGACCCGCAGCTGGCGCTGGAAGCCTGGTCCGAAGCCGACCCGCTGAACGATCGCGAACGCCAGGTGCTGCGCCTCGCCGGCGAGGGCCAATCCGCCGGCGACATCGCCGCAAAACTCAACCTCTCGCACGGCACCGTGCGCAATTATCTGTCCGAAGCGATCGGCAAACTCGGCGTCGGCAACCGCATCGAGGCGTATCGGCTGGCGCGGCAAAAAGGCTGGTTGTAAAGGTCGCGCAGGCGACGGAGACCGGCCGGCTGCGGGATAATGTCCCGTTTTCCGATGCCGGCCGCAGCCTTGAAGAAGTCCGATTTCGATTTTGACCTGCCGCATGAGCTGATCGCGCAGGCCCGCATGTTTCGCGAGCTGCCCGGCTTCCTGCGTCCGGGCGACCTGCTGGTGTTCAACGACACCCGCGTGCTGCCGGCGCGGCTGTACGGGCGCAAGGACACCGGCGGTGCGGTGGAGATCCTGATCGAACGGGTTACCGGCGCGCATGAGGCCACCGTGCAATTGGGCGTCAGCAAGAAGCCCAAGGAGGGCGCACGGATCGAACTGGCCGACGGCAGCCATGCCGTGGTGTTGGGCCGCGACGAAGGTTTCTTCCGGCTGCGCTTCGAGGCGCCGGAGCCGCTGGAGAAGCTGCTGCTGAAGCTGGGCGAGATGCCGTTGCCGCCGTACATCGAGCGGCACGCCGACGCCAGCGACATGGAGCGCTACCAGACCGTGTTCGCGCGCGAGCCCGGCGCGGTCGCTGCGCCCACCGCCGGCCTGCATTTCGACGAGGCGATCCTGGACCAGCTGCGCGAGCGCGGCGTCGAGTTCGGCTACATCACCCTGCATGTGGGCGCCGGCACCTTCCAGCCCGTGCGCGCGGTCAATCTCGAAGATCACCACATGCACACCGAGTGGCTCAATGTCGGCGCGCACCTGGTCGAGCAAATCCGACGCACGCGCGCCAGCGGAGGGCGGGTGATCGCGGTCGGCACCACGGTGGTGCGCGCGCTGGAAAGCGCCAGCAAGGATGGCCAGGTGCATCCGTTCGCCGGCGAGACGCAGATCTTCATCTTCCCCGGCTACCGCTTCAGCAGCATCGACGGCCTGCTCACCAACTTCCACCTGCCGCAGTCGACCCTGCTGATGCTGGTGTCGGCACTGGCCGGGCGCGAGTTCATGCTGGACGCGTATCGCCACGCGGTCGAGCAGCGCTACCGCTTCTTCTCCTACGGCGACGCCATGCTGATCCTGCCGCACGGCGCCTGAGCGATACGTTGCATGGTTGCAGGAGCCCGCCAGCGGGCTCCTGCACACACGGTGTGGCGATGGGCGGAACGGGGCAAACCCGCGATAATGGCCGGATGACCTCCCTCCAGTTCGACCTTCACGCCACCGACGGCGCCGCCCGCCGCGGCCGCCTCACGTTTGCCCGTGGCACGGTGGAGACGCCGGCGTTCATGCCGGTGGGCACCTATGGCTCGGTCAAGGCGATGACGCCGCGCGACGTTGCCGATACCGGTGCCGAGATCATCCTGGGCAACACGTTCCACCTGTTCCTGCGACCCGGGCTGGAGATCGTGGAGAAGTTCGGCGGGCTGCACCGCTTCATCGGCTGGGACAAGCCCATCCTCACCGATTCGGGCGGCTTCCAGGTGTTCTCGCTGGCGCACAAGCGCAAGATCACGGAGGAAGGCGTGACCTTCGCCTCGCCGGTGGACGGCTCGAAGGTGTTCCTGTCGCCGGAAGTGTCGATGCAGATCCAGAAGACGCTGGATTCGGACATCGCGATGATCTTCGACGAGTGCACGCCGTACCCGGCGACGGAGAAGGTGGCGGCCGATTCGATGGAGCTCAGCCTGCGCTGGGCCGAGCGCTCGCGCCGCGCGTTCGACGATTTGCAGAATCCGAACTCGCTGTTCGGCATCGTGCAGGGCAGCGTCTACGAAACCCTGCGCCGACGCTCCGCGGAAGGGCTGGTGAAGCTCGGCTTCGACGGCTACGCGATCGGCGGCCTGGCGGTGGGCGAACCGGAGGCCGAGCGCAACCACGCGCTGGACTTCACCGTACCCCTGCTGCCGGCGGAAAAGCCGCGCTACCTGATGGGCGTGGGCCGGCCGGAGGACATCGTGGAAGCAGTGCGCCGCGGCATCGACATGTTCGACTGCGTGATGCCTACCCGCAACGCGCGCAACGGCTTCCTGTTCACCGCCGCGGGCACGCTGCGCATCCGCAATGCGAAGTACGCCAGCGACACCGCGGTGATCGAGGAAGGCTGCGACTGCTACGCCTGCAGCCACGGGTTCAGCCGCGCCTACCTGCGCCACCTCGACCGCTGCAACGAGATCCTCGGCAGCCAGCTGGCCACCATGCACAACCTGCGCTACTACCAGCGGCTGATGGCGGATTTGCGCGCGGCGATCGCCGATCGGGCGCTGGAAGCATTCGTCGCACGGTTCTACGCCTGCCGCCAGGGCGCAGCGATCCCGTAGCAGCCCGCCCTGTGGGCGATGCCTTTTCCCCGGATCGGGAACCATCGCCCGCAGGGTGGACTCCTACCGCCACCGGGGGGCGGAGTCGCCTTTCGCTCGCGAAAGGTGACTCCGACACCTCCCGCAAGGCATAATCGAGAATCTTTTATCGGGCGTTCGGCGGAAATCGCTGATGGCGCCACAACTTGCGAGACGCGAAGATGAGTTTTCCGCTTTCCCCCGTGATTGCCCAAGCCACGCCGCAGCAGGGCGGCGGCATGTCCATGATCATCATGATGGTGGTGCTGTTCGGCCTGATGTATTTCATGATGATCCGGCCGCAGATGAAGCGGCAGAAGGAGCACCGCGCCCTGATCGCCGCGCTGGCCAAGGGCGACGAAGTGGTCACCAACGGCGGCCTGGCCGGGCGCGTGGAAGAAGTGGGCGACACCTTCGTCACGGTCGAGATCGCGCCGAACGTGAAGGTGAAGCTGCAGAAGGGTGCCGTGCAGCAGGTGCTGCCCAAGGGCTCGCTGAAGTCAGCTTGAGCCACGGGATGTCCAGGGGCGGGGCCTTTTCGAATAGCGCGGCCATGGATGGCCGCTTCTTGACGTTCGCGATCAGGGACGATCGCAAAAACATGCTTCGGCCATGGATGGCCGCTTGTTGACGTTCGCGATCATGGATGATCGCAAAGGACCGGATCATGACTGATTTTCCCCGCTGGAAATACGCGCTGGTCGCGCTGGTGATGGTGTTCGGCGTGATCTACGCGCTGCCGAACGCCTTTGTTCCCGTGCCCGCCGTTCAGGTGAGCGCCAATCGCGGTGCGCCGGCAATCGACCAGGCCGTACGCCAGAAGGTCATCGACACGCTGACCCAGAAGCGCATCGCCTTCGGCGAGGTCGTGGTGGAAGGCGACAGCCTGCTTGCCACCTTCGCCGACACCGACGTGCAGAAGAGCGGCTCGGACGCGATCAAGGCGCTGCTCGGCGACAAGTACACGGTGGCGTTCAAGCTGCAGTCCACCGTGCCGGAGTGGCTGGGCATGATCGGTGCCCGTTCCATGCCGCTGGGCCTGGACCTGCAGGGCGGCGTGCACTTCCTGATGCAGGTCGACCAGAACGACGTCATCGACAAGCAGGAGAGCAGCTACGCCGACGACATCCGCAGCCTGCTGCGCGACAAGAAGATCCGCTATGAATCGGTGGCGCGCAATTCCGTGCGCGGCAAGGGCGTCGCCGTGGTGCTGCGCTCGGAGGACGACCGCGCCAAGGCCGCAGACGCGATCGCCAACGAGTACACCGACTTGCTGGTGTCCAACGGTCCCAGCACCGGCGACCGTTTCGTGCTCAATGCGGTGATCAAGCCCGACAAGCTGCGCGACATCGGCCGCGGCGCGATCACCCAGAACCTGCAGACGCTGCGCAACCGCATCAACGCGCTGGGCGTGTCCGAGCCGCTGATCCAGCAGCAGGGCGAGAACCACATCGTGGTCGACCTCGCCGGCGTGCAGGACCCGGCCGAGGCGAAGAAGCTGATCGGCACCGTGGCCACCCTGGAATACCGCCCCGGCATCGGCCACCCCGGCGATCCGCAGGCGCGCGAGGCGGAGAAGACCGGCAACATCCCGCCGGACGCCAACCTCTACCACATGCGCGGCACCGGCCTGCCGGTGCTGGTCAGCAAGAAGGTGATCGTGACCGGCAAGGAGCTGGTCGACGCCTCCTCGGGCATCGACCAGCAGAGCGGCACGCCCAAGGTCGACGTCACGCTCAATGCCGCCGGCGCGCGCAAGATGAGCGATTTCACCAACGCGAACGTCGGCAAGCCGATGGCGGTGGTCTACGTCGAGCGCGTGACCGAGACCAAGATGATCGACGGCAAGGAAGTGCGCGTTCCGAAGGTCACCGAGTCGGTGATCAACGACGCCAACATCGCCAGCCCGTTCGGCCGGCAATTCCAGACCACCGGCCTGGGCAGCCCGAAGGAAGCATCCGACCTGGCGCTGCTGCTCAAGGGTGGCGCGTTCGCTGCTCCGGTGGACATCATCGAGGAAGGCGTGATCGGTTCCAGCATGGGTGCGGACAACATCGACAAGGGCTTCAAGTCGGTGATGCTGGGCCTGGCCCTGGTGCTGCTGGCCGCCGCGGTCTACTACAAGCTGTTCGGCCTGGTCGCGGACATCGCGCTGTTCTTCAACCTGGTGATCCTGGTGGCGGTGATGTCGCTGATCGGGGTGACCCTGACCATGCCCGGCATCGCCGGCATCGTGCTCACCCTGGGCATGGCGATCGACGCCAACGTGCTGATCTGCGAACGCGTGCGCGAGGAGCTGCGCAACGGCTCCACGCCGCACGCGGCGATCTACGCCGGCTACGAGAAGGCCTGGTCGACCATTCTGGACGCCAACGTCACCCACCTGATCGCGGCGCTGGCGCTGACCACGATGGGCACCGGCGCGATCAAGGGCTTCGGCGTCACGCTGATGATCGGCATCCTGACCTCGCTGTTCACCTCGGTGACGCTGACCCATGCGTTCACTGCGGCGATCCACGGCCACCGCAAGCTCAAGACCCTGTCGGTCTAGGCGTCGCGTCGAACAGTGCGGCCCCGGACGGCCGCTTTCGCCGGAAAGGGACTCCCTGAATTGATCGTGCGGCCATGAGGGCCGCTTGACCGGAACGGAACGTCCACACAGAGAATTGCCATGGAAATCTTCAATCACGACAGCAACATCCACTTCCTGGGGATGCGCAAGTACACGGTCGGCCTGGCGATCCTGCTGATGATCGGCTCGATCGTGCTGATCGCCACCCGCGGGCTCAACTACGGGCTGGATTTCACCGGCGGCGTGTCGATGCTGGTCAACTACGACCAGCCGGTGGAGATCGCCGACGTGCGCGGCGCGCTGGCCAAGGGCGGCTTCGAGGACGCTGTGGTGCAGAGCCTGGGCGGCACCCGCGAGGTGTCGATCCGGTTCCAGGCCAAGGATGATCCGGAGGCGATCCTGGCCAACGGCACGGTCAACCTCGACCGTGTCTCCGCCGACGTGATGGCGAAGCTCCACGCGGCGCGACCGGACGCCAAGCTGAAGAGCCGCGACTTCGTCAGCGCGCAGGTCGGCGCGGAGCTGAAATCGGACGGTACCTGGGCGGCCTTGCTGGTGATCCTGGGCATCATGGCCTACCTGTGGATCCGCTTCGAGCGCCGCTTCGCGATCGCCGCGGTGGCGACCGAAATCCACGACACGCTGGTCACGCTCGGCGTCATCGCGCTGGTGCAGCGCGAATTCGACATGACCGTGCTGGCCTCAGTGCTGGCGGTGATCGGCTACTCGATCAACGACAAGGTCGTGGTGTTCGACCGCATCCGCGAGCTGTTCCGCCTCGCGCGCAAGGCCGAGCCGGAGGAGATCCTCAACCGCTCGATCAACAACACCCTGTCGCGAACCATCATCACCTCGCTGTTCACCGGCATCACCATGGGCGCGATGTGGCTGCTGGGCGGCCCGGCCGTGCACGGCTTCGCCATCACCATGCTGATCGGCATCGTGGTCGGCACGCTGTCCTCGATCTTCGTGGCCAGCCCGATCCTGCTGTGGCTGGGCGTCTCGAAGAAGGACCTGATGCCGGTCACCCGCGACAACCCGGAGCTGGCGCGCCGCCCCTGACCGACCGCGCGGCACGAGCCAGACGAGAGGCCCGGCCATGCCCGGGCCTTTCCTTTTCGGGATACCCGCCGTTCGCGACGCCGGCGGCCTTGCGGCAAATCCGGGCTACATCTTTCCCGCGGCGGGCCGATAACTCGTTGTCGAACCGCGCGCTGGAACCTGCATGCTTGTCCTGGTCGGAACCCTGGTTGTGCTCGTCAGCGTCGTGGGCGGCTACCTGCTGTCCCACGGGCAGCTGCTGGCGTTGTGGCAGCCCTACGAACTGCTGATCATCGGCGGCGGCGCTGCGGGGGCCTACCTGACCGCCAATCCGACCAAGATCGTCAAGGCCACCTTCCGCGACATCATGGGGCTGCTGAAAGGCCCGAAGTACCGGACGCAGGATTATCTCGACCTGCTTTCGCTGCTCTACGACATCTTCAGCCTGATGCGCAAGAACGGCCTGCTCAGCCTCGAATCGCACATCGAGGAGCCGGCCACCAGCAGCGTGTTCTCGGCCTATCCGCGCCTGCTCGCCGAGCACCACCTGATCGAGTTCATCACCGACTGCCTGCGCCTGATCGTGGGCGGCAGCATGAACCCGCACGAGCTGGAACAGCTCCTGGAGATGGAGCTGGAAGTCCACCACCAGGAAGCCGAGGCGCCGGCGATGGCCCTGATGAAATCCGCCGACGCGCTGCCCGGTTTCGGCATCGTGGCGGCGGTGCTCGGCATCGTCACCACGATGTCGCAGCTGAGCGGAGATACCTCGCGCATCGGCGAGCACATCGCCGGCGCGCTGGTCGGCACCTTTCTCGGCATCCTGCTGTGCTATGGCTTCGCCGGGCCGCTGGCCTCGGCGATGGAGAACCGCGCGCAGGAGGACGGCAAGGCGTTTGAATGCGTGAAAGTCGCGCTGATGGCCAACCTGCGCGGCTACAACCCGATGGTGTCGGTGGAGTTCGCGCGCAAATCGCTGGTCGCGCAGGTGCGGCCCAGCTTCATGGAGCTGGAGGGGCATCTCAAGGGCGCGCGCGCCGGAGCCGGGGCGTGAGCGAGGAGTTCGACCAGCCGATCATCATCCGTCGCGTGCAGCGCCGGAAGCACGGCCATCACGGCGGTGCGTGGAAGGTGGCCTATGCGGATTTCGTCACCGCGATGATGGCGTTCTTCCTGGTGATGTGGCTGATCGGCGTGGGCACCCGCGAGCAGAAGGCCGCGATCTCCGAGTACTTCAAGAACCCGAGCATGACTCCCGGCACCGCCACGATCGCGCCGCCTGGCCAGGCCGGCCCCGGCGGCGCCAGCGACAGCATGATCAAGCTTGGCGGGACGATGGACCTGCCGCGCGGCCCGGGCGCGGAAAAGCGCGGTGCGCCGCAGGTCAAGCACAACGTCGAGGACGCGATCAAACTGGCGCGCCAGGCCGACAAGTCGCGTCTGGAGGAGCTGATGAAGCGACTTAATGCCTCGATCCAGAGCAGCCAGGCGCTGGCGCCGTTCAAGGATCAGCTGCTGCTGGACATCACCTCCGAAGGCCTGCGCATCCAGATCGTCGACAAGCTCAACCGGCCGATGTTCGACACCGGCAGCGCGCGGCTCAAGCCGTACACGGTGCAGATCCTGCGCGAACTGGGCCGCTCGATCGACGACGTGCCGAACCAGATCAGCATCTCCGGCCACACCGACGATGCGCCGTACAACAGCGGGCACGACTACAGCAACTGGGAGTTGTCGGCCGATCGCGGCAACGCCGCCCGTCGTGCGCTGATCGCCGGCGGGCTGGAGGCGGACAAGATCTCGCGCGTGGTGGGCCTGGCCGCATCCGTGCCGTTCGACAAGCAGAACCCCGCCGATCCGGTCAATCGCCGCATCAGCATCATCGTGATGACCGACCAGGCCGCCAAGGCGGCGCGTTCGATGGAAGTGGCCGATGGCGGTGCGACGCAGCCTTCGCCGATGCCGACTCCAAAACCGGCACCACTGGCCGCTTCGATTGTCGCCACGACGCCCGCGCTGGCGCGTCTGCCGGTGCCGCCGGTGATCGTCCACCCCGAGAGCGCGGCGACGCCGGGAACGGGCGCGACTCAGTTCTCGGCGAAACCTGCGTCGCGCTGATCGCCGTGCAACATCGCTGCGTCGCCGCGTTCGGCGTCGAGCTGTGCGAGGCGCTCGGGCGTGCCCACGTCCGTCCACACGCCGTGGTGATGGGTGCCGCTGACGGCTTGCCGAGCCATCGCGCCCAGCAGCAACTGGCGCAGCTTGAAGATGGGCGCCGCGGCTTCGTCGGCGGCCGTGCCGGCAAGTTCCCGCCAGCCGTCCAGCAGCTCCCGGCGGAACACGCCAATGCCGCTGAAGGTGAGCCGCGGTTCGCCGCTTGCCTGCACCAGACCTTGCCCGTCCAGCGCGAAATCGCCTTCGGGGTGGTGCGGCGGGTTGTCGACCAGCAGCAGGTGCGCCAGCCCCGCCGGCTCGGCGGGCAGCGTGCCGAAATCGGCATCGCACCAGACATCCCCGCTGATGGCGAGGAACGGCCCGGTGCCCAGCAACGGCAGCGCGTTCAGCATGCCACCGCCGGTTTCCAGCGGCACGGGGCCTTCGTAGGCGTAGCGGATGCGCAGGCCCCAGCGGGAACCGTCGCCCAGCACCGCCGGAAACTGCTCGGCCAGGTGCGAGGTGTTGATCACCACGTAGTGCACGCCGGCGGCGGCGAGACGTTCGAGGTGCCAGACGATCAGCGGCTTGCCGCCGACGCAAAGCAGTGGCTTGGGCGTGCGGTCGGTCAGCGGGCGCATGCGCTCGCCGCGGCCGGCGGCGAAGATCAGTGCGTGCCTCATGCCGCCGCCCGGGTCAGGTCGCGGCCCTGCGCGTGGCGCTCCAGCAGGTCGGCGAAATCGGCCAGCTCGGGATAGCGGCGCGCCACCTCGATCACGTAGCGGTACACCTGCGGCACGTCCTTGAGATAGCCGCTCTTGCCGTCGCGGTACCACAGCCGATAAAACTGGCCCAGCACGCGCACGTGGCGATGCAGGCCGGTGAGATCGAACCAGCGCAGGAAACGCGCGGCGTCCACTGCCGCGTCGATCACGCCTGCGCGCAGCAGTCGCTGCCGGTACGACTCCACCCACGCCTCCACGCGATCGCCCGGCCAGGCGATGTAGGCATCGCGCAGCAGCGAGGCGAGGTCATAGGTGACCGGCCCGTGCAGCGCGCCCTGGAAATCGACGATGCCCGGGTTGTTCGCCTCCGTCAGCAGCAGGTTGCGGCTGTGGAAGTCGCGGTGCACGAAACAGCGCGGTTGCTCCAGCGCGTTGTGGACGATCAGGTCAAACGCCGCCTCCAGCACGTCCCATTCCCCGCAGGCCGGCGTGTGGCCGAGGTGGCGCTGCAGGAACCATTCGGGCATCACCTCCAGTCCGCTCACCAGCACCTGATGGCCGAACGGCGGCAGGTCGGCGGCGGCCACCCGCGTCTGTATCTTCAGCAGGGCGTCCATCGCATCGCCGTACAGGCGGTCGGCGCTGGTGTCGTTCAATGCATCGAGGTACAGCCGCGAGCCCAGGTCCTCGATCAGCAGGAAGCCCTGGTCGAGGTCGCGTGCATGCACTTGCGGCACGTGCAGGCCGGCGGCGGCCAGGCGCTCGCCAATGGCCAGCCACGGGCGCGGATCTTCGCGATCGGGCGGCGAATCCATCACGATCCAGCTTTGCCCGCCTTGCGTGGTGCGCCAGTAGCTGCGAAAGCTGGCATCGGCCGAGGCGCTGTCCAGCGTCAGCGTGGGGGTGTTCAGGGCTTTGCGGGCCCAGGCGAGACGGGCAGCGGCGCGATCGTGCGAAGTCATGGCCGCCAGCTTAGCGAGGCCGCCACGGCATGGCGACACGGCCTCGCTGGATCGCTTCAGCCCGGACCCCGTGCGTGCGTGGGCGCGGCAGACACAGGCTGGTCTGCGCACACGACGAGGTGAAAGAGGCGGGCCTGGCTACCCTGCGCCGGTGGCGGCGGTCACGTTGACCGCGGCCGGCTTAATCAGTACCATTTTGGTCCCGATTCAAGCCCGGCCGATTCCGCCTGCCATGCTTCGCGTCAGCCGCCTCACCGATTACGCCACCGTGGTGATGACCTGCATCGCCGCGCACCCGGCTGACGTGCTGAGCACCGCGCAGATCGCCGACGAGACGCGGCTCGAGCTGCCCACGGTCAGCAAGCTGCTCAAGGCGCTGGGCCACGCCGAACTGGTCGAGTCCTTCCGCGGCGTCAACGGCGGCTACCGGCTGGCCCGCCCGGCCAGCGAGATATCGCTGGCGGAAATCGTCGAGGCGCTGGAAGGCCCGATCGGCATGACCGAGTGCGGCGTGGGCGAAGGCCAGTGCGAACGCGAGGCGCAGTGCGGCGTGCGCGGCAGCTGGCAACGCATCAACAGCGTGCTGGACCAGACCCTGCGCGCGGTCAGCCTGGCCGACATGCTCAAGCCGCCGCCCGCGAAACGAAAAATCGCCGTCACCGTGAAAACCGGCGAGGCCATCACCGAATGAACAGCATGATCAACGACAGCAGCAGCGCCACCGCACTGCGCGACAACGCCGACGTCGCCGAGGCGCTCGGTCGCAGCTACTCGGCCGGTTTCATCACCGAGATCGAGATGACCGGCCTGCCGCCGGGCCTGGACGAGGGCACCATCCGCGCCATCTCCGCCGTCAAGCACGAGCCGGAATGGATGACCGAGTGGCGGCTGCAGGCCTATCGCCACTGGTTGACCATGCCCAAACCGGACTGGGCCAAGCTCAACATCGACCCGATCGACTACCAGGCGATCAGCTATTACGCCGCGCCGAAGAAGCAGCCCAAGTCGCTGGACGAAGTCGATCCGGCCCTGCTGGAAACCTACGAGAAGCTCGGTGTACCGCTGCACGAGCGCGCTGCGCTGGCCGGCGTGGCGGTGGATGCGGTATTCGACTCGGTCTCGGTCGGCACCACCTTCCGCAAGCAGCTGGCCGACGCCGGCGTGCTGTTCTGCTCGATGAGCGAGGCGATCCGCGAATACCCCGAGATCGTGCAGAAATACCTGGGCAGCGTGGTGCCCACCGGCGACAATTTCTTCGCCGCGCTGAACTCGGCGGTGTTCTCCGACGGCAGCTTCGTGTTCATCCCGAAAGGCGTGCGCTGCCCGATGGAGCTGAGCACGTACTTCCGCATCAACGCGCAGAACACCGGCCAGTTCGAGCGCACCCTGATCGTGGCCGAGGAGCGCGCCCACGTCTCCTACCTCGAAGGTTGCACCGCGCCGAAGCGCGACGAGAACCAGCTGCATGCGGCGGTGGTCGAGCTGGTGGCGCTGGAAGGCGCGCAGATCAAGTACTCCACCGTGCAGAACTGGTATCCCGGCGACGAGAACGGCGTGGGCGGCATCTACAACTTCGTCACCAAGCGCGGCGACTGCCGCGGCGACGACTCGAAGATCTGCTGGACCCAGGTCGAGACCGGCTCGGCGATCACCTGGAAGTACCCGTCCGTGGTGCTGCGCGGCGACCGCTCGGTGGGCGAGTTCTACTCGGTGGCGCTGACCCACCATTTCCAGCAGGCCGACACCGGCACCAAGATGATCCACATCGGCAAGCACACCAAGTCGAAGATCGTCTCCAAGGGCATCAGCGCCGGGCGCAGCTCCAACAGCTACCGCGGCCTGGTGAAGATGGAGAAGGGCGCCGAGGGCGCGCGCAACTACACCCAGTGCGACAGCCTGCTGATCGGCAAGCAGTGCGGCGCGCACACCTTCCCGTACATGGAAGTGAAGAACCCCACCGCGATCGTCGAGCACGAGGCGACCACGTCCAAGATCTCCGACGACCAGATGTTCTACTGCCGCGCGCGCGGCATCCCGGAAGAGGATGCCGTGTCGATGATCGTCGACGGCTTCTGCAAGCAGGTGTTCCGCGAACTGCCGATGGAGTTCGCGGTGGAGGCGAAGAAGCTGCTTGAGGTGAGCCTCGAAGGTGCGGTGGGTTGATGCTTTTTCCTTCTCCTTCCGGGAGAAGGTGCCCGAAGGGCGGATGAGGGTACCGGCCTGCACGGATTTTTCCGCAAGCCCCGAACCCTCACCCCAACCCCTCTCCCGGTGGGAGAGGGGCTCAAGATCAGGAATCCTCATGCTCAAAATCGAAAACCTGCATGCCCGCGTCGAGGGCAAGGAAATCCTCAAGGGGCTCAGCCTCGAAGTGAACGCGGGCGAGGTGCACGCGATCATGGGGCCGAACGGCGCCGGCAAGTCGACGCTGGGCAACGTGTTGTCCGGCCGTGACGGCTACGAGGTGACCGCCGGCAGCGTGACCTACAACGGCATCGATCTGCTGGCGCTGGCGCCGGAGGCGCGCGCGGCGGCCGGGGTGTTCCTGGCGTTCCAGTACCCGGTGGAGATCCCCGGCGTCAACAACACCTATTTCCTGCGCGCGGCGCTGAATGCACAGCGCAAGGTGCGTGGCGAGAAGGAGCTCGACTCGATGCAGTTCCTCAAGCTGGTGCGCGAGAAACTCAAGGTGATGCAGATCTCCGACGAGCTGCTGCACCGCGCCGTCAACGAGGGATTTTCCGGCGGCGAGAAGAAGCGCAACGAGATCTTCCAGATGGCGGTGCTGGAGCCGCAGCTGGCGATCCTCGACGAGACCGACTCGGGCCTCGACATCGACGCGCTGAAGCAGGTGGCGCAGGGCGTCAACACGCTGCGTTCGCCCGAGCGCGCGTTCCTGATGATCACCCACTACCAGCGCCTGCTCGACTACGTGGTGCCGGACTTCGTGCACGTGCTCGCCGGTGGCCGCATCGTCGAGAGCGGCGACAGGTCGCTGGCGTTGAAGCTGGAAGCGCATGGCTACGCCGGGATCGGCGCCAGCCATCCGGCAGTCCCGCACCAGGCGGGAGCGCAGGCATGAACCAGCCGGCATCGCTGCCGTTGGTCGCCTCGCTGCTGGATGCCCCGCTGCCGCCCAGCGGCATCGCCTGGCTGGATGCGGCGCGGCAGGAAAACCGCGCGGCGTTCGCCATCGGCGGTCTGCCCGACACGCGGGTGGAGGCATGGAAGTACACCGCACTGCGCGGGCTCGGCCAGCGCCGCTTTACCCAGGGCGACGCCGCGGCGCAGACGCGCGCGGTGGAGGCATCGACTCTGGCATTGCCCGGTGTCTCGGGCGTTCGCCTGGTCTTCGTCAACGGGGCGTTCCGCGCCGATCTGTCGGCGGTGGATTCGCTGCCCGCCGGACTTTCGCTGCAACCGCTGTCGCAGGCCTTGCGGGGCGACGTCGAACCGCTGCGCTTCGCGCTGTCGCGCCACTACCGCGACATCGGCGACGCCTTCGCACAGATCAATGCCGCCAGTGCCGGTGATGGCGTGGTACTGCGCGTAGCCGCCCACGCCAGGATCGACCAGCCGGTGCAGCTGGTGTTCGTCGGCGCCGAGGCCGAACTGGCCTGGCATGTGCGCAATGTGATCGAACTGGGCGAGGGCGCCGAGCTGAGCCTGGTCGAACAGCATGCAAGCCGTGGCGACGCCGCGCAGTTGGCCACCGTGGTCAGCGACATCGAACTGCGCGACGGTGCGCAGCTGCATCACGTCATGCTGCAGGATGCGGCGGCCGGCACCAATCTGATTCGACGCAGCAGCCTGCGCCTGCATGCGCGCGCGCAGGCTGCCCTGCACGTGCTGGAACTGGGTGGCGCGTTGGTACGCCACGACCTGCGTGCCGAGCTGATCGGCGACGGCGCACGGGTGCACACCCGCGGCGTGTTCATGCCGCATGGTCGCCAGCACATCGACACCCAGCTGGCGATCCGCCACCAGGCGCTGGACACCACCTCCACCTCGCACTGGCGCGGCGTCGCCAACGACCGCGCGCGCGGCGTGTTCCGCGGCGCGATCGTGGTGGCGCCCGGTGCCGACGGCAGCGACGCCAACCTCACCAACAAGAACCTGCTGCTGTCGCCGAGCGCCGAGATCGACACCAAGCCGGAGCTGGAAATCTATGCCGACGAAGTGCAGGCCGCGCACGGCGCCACGGTAGGCCAGCTCGACGAGCGTTCGCTGTTCTACCTGCGCTCGCGCGGCATTCCGCTCGCCGAGGCACGCGCACTGCTGACTGCCGCATTCTGCCGCGCGGTGCTGGACGACCTGCCGAACGTGGCCCTGCGCGAGCATCTATCCACCTTGCTGGTCGCACAGCTTCCCGCTTGACGCTCCAGCTCCTGGGCCTGCCCGCAGGGGCAGGCCGGGAGGGGCGAGGCTCCTGGCCTGAAGATCAAGAGCGCACCCCAGCCCAACCCTCCCCTGCGAGCGGGGGAGGGAGCCCCAACCGGATTCTCCGAATGAACGCACAAGCCAGCACACCGACCGTCTTCGACGTCCAGCGCATCCGCGCGGACTTCCCGTTGCTGTCGCGCACGGTGCACGGCAAGCCGCTGGTGTACTTCGACAGCGCCAACACCAGCCAGAAGCCGGTGTCGGTGATCGAGGCGGTGAACACCCACTATCGCGAACACAACGCCAACGTGTCGCGCGCGGTGCATCAGCTGGGCGAGGAGGCCACGGCGGCGTATGAAGGCGCGCGCGACAAGCTCGCGCGGTTCATCCATGCCGGTTCGCGCGATGAGGTCATCCTCACCTCCGGCACCACCCAGGCCACCAACCTGGTCGCCTACAGCCATGTGCTGCCGCAACTGAAGGCGGGCGACAGCATCCTCACCACGGTGATGGAGCACCACGCCAACATCGTGCCGTGGCAGCTGGTTGCCGCGCGCCGCGGCGCCACGGTGAAGGCCGCGCCGATCGACGAGCGCGGCGAGCTGATCGTGGAGAAGTACGTCGAGATGCTGACGCCGGAGGTGAAGCTGGCCTGCGTCACCCACGTTTCCAATGTGCTGGGCACGGTCAACCCGGTGCGCGAGATCGCGCGCGAATGCCGCAAGCGCGGCATCCCGCTGCTGGTCGACGGCTCGCAGGCGGTGCCGCACCGGCGGGTGGACGTGCAGGCGCTGGGCTGCGATTTCTACGCGCTGACCGGGCACAAGATGCTTGGCCCCACCGGCACCGGCGCGCTGTGGGCGAAGCGCGAACACCTGGAGGCGATGCCGCCGTTTTTCGGTGGCGGCGAGATGATCCGCGAGGTGAAGTTCTCCGGCACCACCTTCGCTGCGCCTCCGCACAAGTTCGAGGCCGGCACGCCGAACATCGCCGGCTTCGTCGGCCTGGCGGCGGCGATCGACTACTACGAGTCGGTCGGCTTCGCGGCGATCGAGGCATGGGAGCAGCAACTGCTGCATTACGCCACGGAACGCCTGCGCGAGATTCCCGGCCTGCGCATCATCGGCGAGGCGGCCGAGAAGGAGCCGGTGGTCTCGTTCCTGCTGGAAGGTGCGCAGGCCACCGATCTGGCGACCCTGCTCGACCTCGAAGGCGTCGCCGTGCGCTCCGGCCACCACTGCGCGCATCCGTTGATGCAGTTCCTCGGCGTGCCCGCCACCCTGCGTGCGTCGCTGGCGTTCTACAACACGCGCGAGGAGATCGACAGTTTCGTCGTCGCCCTGCTCAAGGTGCGCCGCCTGCTGCGCTGAAACGGCGGCGGCTTTCCTGCCGCCGCCACGGTCGGGCATCATGTGCGGCGGAGTCCCCATCGATCATCCCCATGCTTGCCTCGTTGCCATCGTTCATCCGCGTGCCGCTGGCGCTGCTTGCGCTTGCACTCAACATCCTGTTGCACGTGGCTTTCATTTTCGCGTTCACCCTGCTCAAGCTGCTGCTGCCGGTACACGCGGTTCGGCAGGCCTGCTCACGCGCCCTGGTCGCCATCGCGGAAAGCTGGATCGGCGTCAACAATGTCCTGTTCGGCGTGTTCGCCCGCGTGCGCTGGCAGGTCGAGGGGCTGGCCGGGCTGCGTCGCGACGGCAACTACCTGGTGCTGTGCAACCACCAGAGCTGGGTGGATATCCCGGTGCTGCAGAAGGTGTTCAACCGGCGCATCCCGTTCCTGCGCTTTTTCCTCAAGCAGGAACTGATCTGGGTGCCCTTGCTCGGCCTGGCATGGTGGGCGCTGGATTTCCCCTTCATGAAGCGCTATTCGCGGCAGGCCCTGCTGCGCCACCCCGAGCTGCAGGGCAAGGACCGCGAGGCGACCCGTCGCGCCTGCGAGAAGTTCCGCCACATGCCGGTGTCGGTGATGAACTTCGCCGAAGGCACGCGCTTCACGCCGGCCAAGCACGACGCGCAGCATTCGCCGTTTCGCTACCTGCTGCGGCCGAAAGCCGGCGGCGTGGCCTTCGTGCTCGATGCGATGGGCGAGGCGCTGCACGCGATCCTCGACGTCACCATCGTCTATCCGCATGGCCCATGCACCATTGCCGACCTGATCGCCGGACGCGTGCGCGAAATTCGCGTGCATGTGCGTGAACGCCCGATCGGTCGCGAGCTGATCGGCAGCTACGACGAGGACGCGGCATTCCGCGGCCGGGTCAAGGCATGGATGAACGACTTGTGGCACGAGAAGGACGCCCAGGCGGCGCGCATGCAGCTGTCGCCCGATGCCGGATCGAGAGGAGACTGAAATGCGTGTGCTGGTCGTGGGCGCCGGGGCTACCGGCGGCTATTTTGGCGGCCGCCTGCTGCAGCACGGGCGCGATGTGACCTTCCTGGTGCGTGAGGGCCGCGCGCGGCAGCTGGCGCAGCACGGCCTGGTCATCCGCAGCGCGGCCGGCGACGTCGACCTGCCCGCACCGCCGACCGTGCTGGCAAGTGCACTGTGCGAGCCGTTCGACCTGATTCTGCTCAGCTGCAAGGCCTACGGCCTGGAGCAGGCGATGGCCGACATCGCTCCGGCCGTGGGCGAGCGCACCACCGTGCTGCCATTGCTCAACGGCATGCGCCATCTCGACCTGCTGGATCACCGCTTCGGTGCCGAGCGCATCTTCGGCGGCCAATGCGCCATTTCCGCCACGCTCGACGCGCAAGGAGCCGTGCAGCATCTCAACCGGCTTCACAGCCTCACCTTCGGCGAGCGCGACGGCAGCGCGTCCGCGCGCATGCAGGCGATCACCGGAATGCTGGGTCAGGCCGGTTTCGACGCGCGACCCAGCGACGCGATCGTGCAGGAGATGTGGGACAAATGGTTTTTCCTGACCTCGCTGGCCGGCATCACCTGCCTGATGCGCGGGGCGATCGGCGAGATCGAGGCCGCACCCGGCGGTCGCGCGGCGGCGCTCGCGCTGCTGGAGGAATGCCGCGCGACGGCGGCAGCGGCCGGCCATGCTCCCCACGAGCGCGTGCTGGAACGGGCGCGCGGCATGCTGACGGAACCGGGGTCGCGCCTCGAAGCTTCCATGCTGCGCGACCTGCGCCAGGGCCATCCGATCGAGGCCGACCACGTGGTGGGCGACATGCTTGCGCGCGCGCGACAGGCGCAGTTGCCGGCCACGATGCTGGAACTCGTCCATGCGCACCTCAAGGTCTACGAGGCCCGTCGGCTGGCCACCCCGTCGGCATGAGTCGATCCGGCGTGCGCGCTTGCTGCAGATCATGGCCGGCCGGCACGTCGCGCATTACCATGCGCGGATGACAGAGCCACGCGCCCCCGTCGCATTTCGCACCGCCCGCGCGGCGGACGTCCCTGCCATCGTCGCGCTGGTCGAATCGGCTTATCGCGGCGAATCGGGCTTGCGCGGCTGGACCACCGAATCCCACCTGCTCGACGGCCAGCGCACCGACGCGGCCGATGTCGAGGCGTTGATCGCGCGGCCGGACAGCTGCGTGCTGCTGGCGTTCCGCGACGGTGCGCTGGTGGCGAGCTGCCACGTCGAGCGGCAAGCTGCGGCCGGCTATTTCGGCATGTTCGCGGTTGACCCGGCGGAGCAGGGCCACGGCCTGGGCAAGCAGGTGCTGGCCCAGGCCGAACGCATCGCGCGCGAACAGTGGCATTGCAGCGCGATGCGCATGACGGTGATCGTGCAGCGCGAGGAGCTGATCGCCTGGTATGGCCGGCGCGGCTACCGGCGCACCGGCGAACGGCAGCCGTTCCCGTACGGCAACGAGCGTTTCGGCATTCCGCGTCGCGCCGACCTGTGTTTCGAGGTGCTGGTCAAGGAGTTCACCGAGGTGCTTGCATGAACGGATGGATCAGGGTCGGCACGCGCAGCGATTTCCTGCCCGGCGAATACAAGGTGGTGTGGGACGGCGACACGTCGATCGCCGTGTACAACATCGACGGCGCGCTGTATGCGGTCGAGGACACCTGCACCCACGATGGCGGCGAACTGGCTGGCGGCGAAGTGTTCGGATTCGAGGTGGAATGCCCGCGCCACGGCGCGCGCTTCGACCTGCGCACCGGTGCGGTGACCAGGCCGCCGGCGTATGTCCCGATCGCCAGCTTTCCGGTGCGCGAGGAAGACGGCGCGATCTGGACGCGCGACGACCGCTGACTTCGCGCGTCAGCCGCCTTGTTGGCAGCGCGCGGCCTGTGCGGCTGTGGCCGGCGCGCCGCGCACCCGGCCGGCATTGGACACCACCACGCTGAGCGCCTGGCTGTCCCGCCCCGGCTCGCAGAACAGCAAGGTCAGGTTGCTGCCGCCGGCACTGCCGTCAGGCTGGAAACGCACCTCGTGGCGGCCATTGCTGCTGGTGATGCGCAGACCCAGGTCGTAGGCTGCCCCGGTGCGGTCGGGTTGGCCATCGGGCTGGTGATCGCCGTCGAGGTCCTGTCCGAGCAGCCAGCCGTGTTCCCAGCGGTTGTCTTCGCTGCATCGGCTGCCATCCGCACTGGGGCAGAACAGCGTGCGTTTGCCGGTGATCGCCGCGGTGCTGCGCGTGTGTCGCAAGGCGGCGATGAAGTCGCTTTGCGCCGCCTGCAGTCGATTGCGGCTCAACGCATGGTGCAGCGGCGGCAACGCGATGCCGGTCAGAATGCCGGCGATGGCCAGTACCATGACTTGTTCGATCAGGCTGAAACCGCGGTTCGCTTTCCATGGCGTCGTCGTCATCTCGCATCCTGCGCTGTGCCGGAACCGGCATGCTAGGACGATGGCCCGTGCCAGCCAGCAGCCCGATGCCGCCCGCGGCGTCGGACTCTGCTGACGCGGCATGTCAGCAGGCCGGATTTAAAATGTGCCGTCCCGCCCACATCTGCAGCTGATGACCGACCGCTTCCAACTCGCCGCCCCCTACCAGCCCGCCGGCGACCAGCCGCAGGCGATCCAGCGCCTGGCCGAGGGTTTCGAGGCCGGCCTGGCCGCGCAGACCCTGCTCGGCGTGACCGGCTCGGGCAAGACCTACACCATCGCGAACGTCATCGAGCGCATCCAGCGCCCGACCATCGTGATGGCGCCGAACAAGACGCTGGCCGCGCAGCTGTACGGCGAGTTCCGCGAGTTTTTCCCGCAGAATGCGGTGGAGTACTTCGTCAGCTACTACGACTACTACCAGCCGGAAGCCTACGTGGTGGCGTCGGACACCTTCATCGAGAAGGACGCCTCGATCAATGAGCACATCGAGCAGATGCGGCTGTCGGCGACCAAGGCGCTGCTGTCGCGGCGCGACTCGATCATCGTGGCCACCGTGTCGGCGATCTACGGCCTGGGCAATCCGGAGGACTACCTGTCACTGCGCCTGATCCTGGCCACCGGCGAGCGCATCGACCAGCGCAAGCTGATCCACCAGCTGACCGAGCTGCAGTACACCCGCAACGAAACGGAGCTGCGCCGCGGCACCTATCGCGTGCGCGGCGAGATCGTCGACGTGTTTCCGGCCGAGTCGGAGACCGAGGCGCTGCGCATCGAGCTGTTCGATGGCGAAGTGGAGAAGATGGCGCTGTTCGATCCGCTCACCGGCGAGACGATCCGCAGGGTGCAGCGCTATACCGTCTACCCGCGCACGCACTACGCCAGCACGCGCGAGAGCGTGCTCAACGCGATCGAGACGATCAAGGTCGAACTGAAGGACCGGCTGGAATATCTGTACATGGAGAACAAGCTGGTCGAGGCGCAGCGACTGGAGCAGCGCACCCGCTTCGACCTGGAGATGATGGCCGAGGTCGGCTACTGCCAGGGCATCGAGAACTACTCGCGCCACCTGACCCGCCGCGCGCCGGGCGAGCCGCCGCCGACCCTGTTCGACTACCTGCCGGCCGACGGCCTGCTGGTGGTGGACGAGTCGCACGTCACCGTGCCGCAGCTGGGCGCGATGTACAAGGGCGATCGCTCACGCAAGGAGACCCTGGTGGAGTTCGGTTTCCGCCTGCCCTCGGCGATGGACAACCGGCCGCTGCGTTTCGAGGAATGGGAGGAGCGCGTGCCGCGGGCGATCTACGTCTCCGCCACGCCGCGCGATTACGAACTGCACAAATCCGGCGATGCGGTGACCGAGCTGGTGGTGCGCCCGACCGGCCTGGTCGACCCGGAAGTGGAGGTGCGCCCGGTGCGCACCCAGGTCGACGACCTGCTCAGCGAGGTGCACAAGCGCGTGGCGATGGGCGACCGCGTACTGGTCACCACGCTGACCAAGCGCATGGCCGAGAACCTCACCGAGTACCTGTCCGAGCACGACGTGAAGGTGCGTTACCTGCACTCGGACATCGAGACGGTGGAGCGCAGCGAGATCATCCGCGACCTGCGCCTGGGCGAGTTCGACGTGCTGGTCGGCATCAACCTGCTGCGCGAGGGCCTGGACATGCCCGAGGTATCACTGGTGGCGATCCTCGACGCGGACAAGGAGGGCTTCCTGCGTTCCACCGGCTCGCTGATCCAGACCATCGGCCGCGCTGCCCGCAACGTGCGCGGCAAGGCGATCCTGTACGCCGACAACGTCACCCGCTCGATGCAGGCGGCGATGGACGAGACCGCCCGCCGCCGCGAGAAGCAGATCGTCTTCAACGAGGTGCACGGCATCACCCCGAAAACCGTGGTGCGGCGCATCGCCGACATCATGGAGGGCGCGCGCAGCGAGGTCGGCAACCGGCGTGGCGGCAAGACGCGCACCCGCGACCGCGCGGTGGCCGAGCAGGGCGCCGATTACGCCGGTCTCGGCGCGGCGCAGGCGGCTGCCCTGCTGAAGAAGCTGGAGGCGCAGATGTACAAGCACGCCCAGAACCTGGAGTTCGAGGACGCCGCCCGGCTGCGCGACCAGATCCACCAGTTGCGCGAGCAGGCCCTGCGCTGAGCCGGGCGGCGGGATATTGTCGGGCGCCGCCGGCTCCCGTATACTGCGCGGCTCGCACGGCCTGGCCGTGGCGACGGGCGGTTAGCTCAGCGGTAGAGCACTACCTTGACATGGTAGGGGTCACAAGTTCGATCCTTGTACCGCCCACCAATTCCATGATCCACCGATCGAGTGGAACCGAGAGGGGAATCCGGCCAGGGTTCCCCTTTTTCGTGGGGCGACGGCGCGCTCGTCGCTGGCCGCGCGGCCATCTGATTCGTTCGCCGAACACGTTCGCGTCCGCTGCGCGTGCCCTCGCCGGCCGCGCGATTCGATGCCCTCTCGCCGCTCCCTCGCGGATCGGCGGAATTCCGTCGATTCAGCTTGCAGCAATCTCTTCACGGATGTAGATTGCCCGGACGGTCGATCGTACTCCGGCTGCCAGCGATCTTCGGGTCCGGGCGCGCCGTGAGGCGACGAGGAGATCGGGCACGCAGCTACGCCAAGTCCAACGCCGAGGTGGGGTGGTCATCGGTTTCGACGTGCGACGGCGGGATGTGGTGCTTCAGTAAAGTCGGATGGTGTGCCGAGACGTTGCATGCGTCGCGGCGCATGTCATGCCGCCACTGCCGAACCGCCGGGGGGAACGAAGGGGACGTATGGACTTGCGTGCACAGTCGCCATCGGAATCGTGCCTTGCTCCCGTACGTCGACGCGGTTCGCGCGGGCGCGTTGCCGTGTCGCCCGATCTTTCTGCCGATCGCCAATGCCGCGCGCACGATGTCTCGGTCACGACCGTGCAAGGTCGCCGCCGCGTCTGCGCACCTGCCTTCAATGACTTTTCGTTCCGTTGCCGCCGGGCTGGTCCCGGCCGCGCCGGGGCGGATGAATGCTGCATCTCGAAAACCCAAGCATGCCCACCGGGAGAGTCGCATGGCCAAGCAAAGTAGTCAGAAATTCATCGCGCGCAATCGTGCGCCCCGCGTGCAGATCGAGTACGACGTCGAGGTCTACGGCGCACAGAAGAAGGTGCAGGTACCGTTCGTGATGGGCGTGATGTCGGACCTGTCCGGTGCCAATGCGGGCGAGCTGCCGCCGATCGAGGATCGCAAGGCGCTGGAGATCGACGTCGACAATTTCGACAGCCGCCTGAATTCGATGAAGCCGCGGGTGACCTTCGCGGTGCCGAACACGCTCACCGGCGAAGGCAGCCTGGCGGTGGACATCACCTTCGAGAGCATGGACGACTTCTCGCCGGCGGCGGTCGCCCGCAAGGTGGGCGCCGTGGCGAAACTGCTCGAGGCGCGCACGCAGCTTGCCAACCTGGATACCTACATGGACGGCAAGGCAGGCGCTGAAAACCTGATTGCCCAGGCACTCAAGGACCCGGCGCTGCTGCAGTCGCTGGTTTCGGCGCCCAAGCCCGCCGACGACACCAACAAAGACGGGGAGTAAGCACGCATGGCCACCGAAAAGCTAGCCGAACAGGAAGGCGCCGTACAGACTCTCGACGCCGGCGACTTCGCTGCGTTGCTGAGCAAGGAGTTCAAACCCAAGAGCGACCGCGCCAAGGAAGAGGTCGAATCGGCCGTGCGCACCCTGGCCGAGCAGGTGCTGAACAAGGCCGACATCGTTTCCGACGACGTCGCCCAGACCATCAACGCCTACATCGCCGAGATCGACCGCAAGCTCAGCGAGCAGATCAACCTGATCATGCACCACCCCGATTTCCAGAAGCTGGAAAGCGCGTGGCGCGGCCTGCATCACCTGGTCAACAACACGGAGACGGATCAGCTGCTGAAGATCCGCGTGATGAATATCTCCAAGAAGGAGCTGGGCAAGACCCTGAAACGCTACAAGGGCACGGCCTGGGACCAGAGCCCGATCTTCAAGAAGCTGTATGAGGAAGAGTACGGCCAACTGGGCGGCGAGCCCTATGGCTGCCTGGTCGGCGACTACTACTTCGACCACAGCCCGCCCGACGTCGAGCTGCTTGCCGGCATCGCGCAGGTTGCGGCTGCCGCACACGCGCCGTTCATCTCGGCCGCGGCTTCCACCCTGATGGGCATGGACAGCTGGAACGAGCTTGCCAACCCGCGCGACCTGGCCAAGGTGTTCTCCACGCCGGACTATGCCGCGTGGCGCTCGCTGCGCGAGTCGGACGATGCCAAGTACATCGGCCTGACCATGCCGCGCACCCTGGCCCGCCTGCCGTATGGCGCCAACACCGATCCGGTGGAGGAGTTCAACTTCGAGGAGGACACTGCCGGCGCGGACTCGTCCAAGTACACCTGGCAGAACGCGGCTTACGCGATGGCGGTGAATATCAACCGCTCGTTCAAGGAATATGGCTGGTGCTCGCGCATCCGCGGCATCGAGTCCGGCGGCGCGGTGGAAGGCCTGCCCGCACACACCTTCCCGACCGACGACGGCGGCGTGGACATGAAGTGCCCGACCGAGATCGCGATCACCGATCGCCGCTCGGCCGAGCTGGACAAGATGGGCATGATGCCGCTGGTGCATCGCAAGAACTCGGACATGGCCGCGTTCATCAGTGCCCAGTCGCTGAGCAAGCCGGAGGAGTACGACGATCCGGACGCCACCGCCAACGCGGCACTGGGCGCGCGCTTGCCGTACATGTTCGCCTGCTGCCGCTTCGCGCATTACCTGAAGTGCATCGTGCGCGACAAGATCGGCTCCTTCAAGGATCGTACGGCGATGGAGCGCTGGCTGGCGTCCTGGATCAACCAGTACGTCGACGGCGACCCGGCCAACTCCAGCGAAGAGACCAAGGCCCGCAAACCCTTGTCGGCCGCGGAGGTGGTGGTGGAAGAGGTGGAAGGAGCACCTGGGTATTACACGTCGAAGTTTTTCCTCAAGCCGCATTATCAGTTGGAGGGCCTGACCGTTTCCCTGAGGCTGGTGTCCCGTCTTCCTTCGGCGGCCAAGAGCTGACCCGGAAGTTTCTCGCAGGTTCGTTCCACGGTTTCAACTGGCAGTACCAGTCAATCGCCGAGCAGCTTCCTCCGAGCGAGAACTGTCCGGTTCACCTGATTTCAACAGACAAGGAGAATTCTCATGGCACTAGACATGCACCTGAAGCTGGAGGGCGGCGACGTCACCTTCACCGGCGAATCCAAGCACACCAAGCACAAGGACCAGATCCAGCTGCTGGCCTGGTCCTGGGGGATGTCGCAGAGCGGTTCCTTCGGCCATGGCACCGGCGGCGGCGCGGGCAAGGCCAACGTGCAGGACATCAGCTTCACCAAGTACCTCGACAAGAGCACCACGTCCTTCATCAAGGCGCTGGTCACCGGCGCGCACATCGGCACCGCGACCTTGTTCGTGTCCAAGGCCGGCGGCAAGCAGGAGGACTACTTCACCATCAAGCTGACCAGCGCGATGGTGACCAGCTATTCCACCGGCGGCTCGGGCGGTGAGGACATGCTGACGGAGAACATCTCGATCAGCTTCGCCAAGTTCGACGTCGAGTACTTCGCCCAGAACGACAAGGGCGTGGTGGCTTCGGCCGGCACGGTCGGGTACAGCGTCGAGGAAGTCGCGGCGAGCTGAGCTGGCGCCTGACCAGGCTTCGCCGGAACCTGCTGTCCGGCGGTCCAGGTGCAGGGGACGAATGCAACGGCTTGTCGCACCCCGGACTTCCGGGTGCGACCAGCGGCGTTTGTCCGCCTGCACCCGGGATCGTCCGGTCGGGGTGACGGCGACCTTCCCGCGCCCGCGGCCCCGCTGCCGACGGGGCGCCGGCATCGAGAGACGACATGACACCCGAAAGCAAGCTCAAAGAAGGCCGGCCGGACGAAGCGTTGCAACTGCTCACGGCGGAAGTACGCAACAACCCGGCAGATGCCAAGCGCCGGGTTTTTTTATTCCAGTTGCTGGCGCTGCTCGGACAATGGGAGCGGGCACAGAACCAGCTCAGCGTCTGCGGCGAACTCGACCCGCTCAACGCCATGATGGTCGGTGCCTATTCGGAGGCGCTGAAAGGCGAACTGGTGCGCGCCGACGTCTTCGCCGGCAAACGCATGCCGGTGATCATCGGCGAGCCGGAACCCTGGCTGGCGTGGCTGCTGCAATCGCTCAAGCTCGGCGCCGAAGGCAGGCACGAGCAGGCCGCGACGCTGCGCGAGCAGGCACTGGAACAGGCTCCCGCGGTGGCGGGCAACATCGACGGCGCCGCGTTCGAGTGGATCGCCGATGCCGACCCCCGCATCGGGCCGTGCCTGGAGATCATCGTCAACGGCGGCTACTCCTGGGTACCGTTCTCGCGCCTGCGCGAGCTGAAATTCGAGGCCCCCAGTGACCTGCGCGACAAGATCTGGGTGCCCACCCAGGTGACATGGAGCAATGGCGGCCAGGCCATCGGCTTCATTCCGGGGCGTTACGCCGGCAGCGAACGGTCCGAGGACCAGGACATCGTGCTCGGGCGCAAGACCGACTGGGTGGAGCAGGGCAGCGACCAGATCGGTCTGGGGCAGCGCATGCTGGCCACCGACGTGGCCGACTATCCGCTGCTCGACGCGCGACTGATCACCTTCGACGTCGCCTGAGCCGGAGTGCCGACTTTCCATGGCTGAGCTCACCACCCAGGAACGACTTCAGCCTTCGCTGCTCGATCGCCTGACCGACGACGAGCCGGGCAAGCTGGAGGAAAGCCGCGAGAAGCGCGTGATCTCGGTGTCCCGACTGCGCGAATGCGTCACCCGCGATATCTCCTGGCTGCTGAATTGCGTGAGCCTGGAGGCGAATGTCGAGCTCGAGGAATATCCCGAGGTTTCCCGCTCGGTGCTCAACTTCGGCATCCCCGACCTTACCGGTGCGGCGCTGTCGGGAATCAACGCCGAAGCGCTGCAGCGCCGTGTACGCGATGCCATCGTGGCCTACGAGCCGCGGCTGACCGCCAACACCCTGCGCGTCAACGTCAACGCGTTGACCAAGCGCATGGATCGCCAGGCGCTGATTTTCAACATCGAATCGGAAATGTGGGCGCAACCGATTCCGTTGAACCTGTACCTGAAGACCGAAGTCGACCTGGAGACCGGCAACTTCAAGGTGTCGGAGGGCTTCGGCTGATCGCCCATGGACCCGAGACTGCTGCGCTACTACAACCGGGAACTGCAACACGTACGCGAAATGGGCGGCGAGTTTGCCCGCGAGTATCCGAAGATCGCCGGCCGCCTCGGCCTGGAAGGCTTCGAGTGCGCCGACCCCTACGTGGAACGCCTGCTGGAAGGCTTTGCCTTCATGGCCGCGCGCGTGCAGCTCAAACTCGACGCGCAGTATCCGGTGTTCACCCAGCACCTGCTGGAGATGATCTATCCGCATTACCTGGCGCCGGTGCCCTCGATGGCCGTGGTGCAGATGCACCCGGACCTCAAGGAAAGCGGCCTGCTGGCCGGCCACAAGGTGGCCCGGCACACGGCATTGCGCAGCATGATCGGCAAGGACGACCGCACCGCCTGCGAATACCGCACCGCCCACGAGGTTACCCTGTGGCCGCTGGAGCTGGCCGAGGCTAAGTATTTCGAGACCCCCGCCGCGATCGCCGCCGCCGGGGTGGTGCTGCCGGCCGGCAAGACCGTACGCGCCGGCCTGCGCCTGAAGTTCCGCGTCACCGCCGGTGCCCAGGCCAACATGCTGGCGCTGGACCGGCTGCCGATATTCCTTGCCGGCGCCGATGAACTGCCCAAACGCCTGTACGAGCAATTGCTCGGCAATGCGGTCGGCTACCAGGTCCGCGCGCAGGGCGCGTCGGGGGCGATCAACGAGAACCACGACGCCAGCCACATCGAGCGTCGCGGCTACGACGACGACGAGGCGCTGATCCCTTACTCCGGGCGCTCGTTCAGCGGCTACCGGCTGCTGCAGGAGTATTTCGCCTGCCCCGAGCGCTTCCTGTTCGCCGAGTTCACCGGCCTGCGGTCGCTGCTGGCGCGGGCCAAGGGCAACGAGTTCGAGATCGTGGTGTTGTTCGACCGCAGCGTGGCCAGCCTGCACAACGCCGTCGACGTCAGCAACTTCCGGCTGTTCTGCACGCCGGCGATCAACCTGTTCCCGCGGCGTGCCGATCGCATCCACCTGACGCAGGGCACCAGCGAATACCACATCCTCGCCGATCGCACCCGGCCGATGGATTTCGAAATCCACAGCATCGGCAACGTCGAGGGGTTCGGCGACCGGCAGGAGCCGGAGCAGCGCTTCCTGCCGTTCTACGGCTGCGACGAGCGCACCTGGCACGCACGGCACTCGGCCTACTACACGATCCGCCGCGAGCCGCGGCTGTTGTCCTCCCGGCAGAAGCGCCAGGGTGCGCGCTCCAGCTACATCGGCAACGAGATGTTCATCTCGCTGGTCGACTCCAGCGAGGCGCCGTACTCCACCGAGCTGCGCCAGATCGGCATGCAGCTGATGTGCACCAACCGCGACCTGCCGCTGCAGATGCCGGTCGGCAAGTCCCACACCGACTTCACCCTGGAGACGGGCGCGCCGGTGGAATCGATCCGCTGCGTCGCCGGTCCGACCAAGCCGCGTGCCTCGGTCGCCACCGGCGAGACCGCGTGGCGCCTGCTCAGCCACCTGCAGCTCAACTACGTGTCGCTGCTGGAAAACAACGCGGGCGAAGGCGCCGCGGCACTGCGCGAGATGCTGACCCTGTACTGCGACGAGTTCGACTCCAGCGCACTGCGCCAGATCGAGGGGCTCAAGGCGGTGAGTTCGCAATCCATCGTGCGACGCATCCCGTTGCCCGGGCCGATCACCTTCGGCCGCGGCCTGGAGATCACCCTGACCTGTGACGACGGCGCCTTCGAGGGCACCGGAGCGTTCCTGCTGGGCGCGGTGATGCAGCAGTTCTTTACCCGTTACGTATCGATCAACTCCTTCACTGAAACCGTTCTGCGCACGCTGGAACGCAACGAGGTCGCCCGATGGCCCGCCCGGCTGGGAACACGGCAGACGCTGTAGCGCTGGAGAACGCGCTGCGCGACCATCCCGAGTCCTTCGAGTTCTTCGAAGCGCTCCGGCGGTTGGAGTGCGCATTCCCGGAGCGTCCGCGGCTGGGCCAGTCGACCAAGGTCAGCGACGATTTCGTGCGCCTGGGCCAGACCCCTTCGCTGGCCTTTGCGCCACGCACCGTGGACAGCTACCAGCCCGGTGGCGGCGGCCGCCCGGCGCGCATGCGTGGCCTGTTCTTCGGCCTGTTCGGCCCGAACGGGCCGTTGCCGCTGCACCTGACCGAATACGCGATGGACCGCGAGATCAACGCGCGGGATTCCACCTTCCGCGCGTTCGCCGACATCTTCCACCATCGCATGATGAGCCTGTTCTACCGCAGCTGGGCCGACGCCCAGCCCACGGTGCAGCTGGATCGCCCCGAGGAGGATCGTTTCCAGCTGTACATGGGCGCGCTGGTCGGCCTGGCCACGCCGGATCTGGGCGATCGCGACGCCTTGCCGGACCAGTTCAAGCGGTTCTTCGCCGCACGCCTGCTGCAGCAGGCGCGCAATGCCGAAGGCCTGCAGGGCATGCTGGAGCGTTTCTTCCGCGTGCCGGTGGGCGTCGTCGAGTTCATCGCCGAATGGATGCGCCTGCCGTCCGCCTCGCAGCTGCGCCTGGGCGCCTCGCGCGAGGTTGCAGCACTGGGCCTGACCACGGTCACCGGCGAATACGTGCGCGGCAGCCAGCAGCGTTTCCGCCTGCGCCTGGGGCCGCTCACCCGCGCCCAGTTCAACAACTTCCTGCCCGGCGGCGAAGCGCTGCGGCAACTGGTGGCCGCGGTGAAAACCTACGTCGGCGAGGAAAAAGCCTGGGATGTGCAGTTGGTACTGAAGAAGGCCGACGTCCCGGTGACGCGCCTGGGGCGCGAAGGACGGATGGGCCTGACGACGTGGATGGGCTCGCCCCGGCACGACGACGACGTCGACGAGGTCGTGCTGCAACCGGTGGGATAGCCGCTGGCGGCCGGGTCGACGTGACAACAGACATGATGGGATTGGCAATCAACTCAGAGGATCAATGACATGGCCGAGATCAGTCGCGGCGCGCTGTTCGGGAAACTCAACAAGCTCGCTTTCCGGTGCATCGAAAGCGCGACGGTGTTCTGCAAGCTGCGCGGCAATCCGTACGTGGAACTGGTGCACTGGATCCACCAGATCCTGCAGTTGCAGGATTCGGACCTGCACCGCATCGTCAAGCAGTTCAACCTCAACCCGTCGAACCTGGCGCGCGACATCACCGATGCGCTGGACCGGCTGCCGCGCGGCTCCTCGTCCATCTCCGATCTGTCCAGCAACGTCGAGGAAGCGGTCGAGCGCGGCTGGGTGTTCGCCACGCTGATGTTCGGCGAGGCGCAGGTGCGCACCGGTTACCTGATCGTCGGCTGCCTGCGCACGCGCAATCTGCGCAACGCGCTGGTCAACATCTCGGCCGAGTTCGACAAGATCAAGCCCGAGGCATTGGTGGAGAAGTTCGCCGAGGTGGTCGGCGGCTCGCCCGAGGACGGGCAGCATGCGAACGACGGTTTCCGCATGGGCGGTGGCAGCGCGCCGGGCGAGGCAAGCGGCGCGATGTCGCCGGCACAGATGGGCAAGCAGGAAGCGCTGGCGCAGTTCACCATCGACCTCACCGCGCAGGCGCGCGACGGCAAGATGGACCCGATCGTCGGTCGCGACGACGAGATCCGCCAGCTGGTCGACATCCTCATGCGCCGTCGCCAGAACAACCCGATGCTGGTCGGCGAAGCCGGCGTGGGCAAGACCGCGGTGATCGAGGGCTTTGCCATGCGCATCGCCATCGGCGACGTGCCGCCGCCGCTGAAGGACGTGCAACTGCGCGTGCTCGACGTGGGTCTGCTGCAGGCCGGCGCCAGCATGAAGGGCGAGTTCGAGAACCGCCTGAAGCAGGTGATCGAGGAGGTGCAGTCGTCCACCAAGCCGATCATCCTGTTCATCGACGAGGCGCACACCCTGGTCGGCGCCGGCGGCGCGGCCGGCACCGGCGACGCGGCGAACCTGCTCAAGCCCGCACTGGCGCGCGGCAACCTGCGCACGATCGGCGCCACCACCTGGGCGGAGTACAAGAAGCACATCGAGAAAGACCCCGCGCTGACCCGCCGCTTCCAGACCGTGCAGATCGACGAGCCCAGCGAGGAGAAGGCGATCCTGATGATGCGCGGCGTCGCCAGCGTGATGGAGAAGCACCACAAGGTGCAGATCCTCGACGAGGCGCTGGAGGCGGCAGTGAAGTTGTCGCACCGCTACATTCCCGCGCGCCAGTTGCCGGACAAGTCGGTCAGCCTGCTCGATACCGCCTGCGCCCGCGTGGCGATCAGCCAGCACGCCGTGCCGGCCGAGGTGGACGACACCCGCAAGCGCATCCAGGCGCTGGAGACCGAGCTGGGCATCATCGCGCGCGAAAAGAACGTCGGCGTGAACGTCACTGCCCGCGAAGACGCCGCCAACGAGAAGCTGGCCACGCAGAAGGCACGACTGGAAACGCTGGAGGCGAACTGGATCAAGGAGAAGGATCTGGTCGAGAAGATCCTCGACATCCGCTCGAAGTTGCGCGGTTCTTCGGCGCCGGTAGAAGGCACCGGCAGTGCGCTGGAAGAGTCGGCCAACCAGGTTGCCGAAGCAAAGGAGGCATCGGCGGGAGAGGCTGCCCTTGCGGGGGATGATCGCGCTGCTGCATTGAAGGAACTGCAGGAGTTGCAGGGCCAGCTGGCCGAGCTACAGGGCGAGCATCCGCTGATCCTGGCCTCGGTCGACCAGCAGGCGGTGGGTTCGGTGGTCTCGGACTGGACCGGCATCCCGGTCGGTCGCATGGTCAAGAGCGAAGTCGAGACCGTGATGAACCTGGCCAAGCTGATGGGCCAGCGCGTCATCGGCCAGGACCACGCAATGGAGATGATCGCCAAGCGCATCCAGACCTCGCGTGCCGGCCTGGTCGACCCGAACAAGCCGATCGGCGTGTTCATGCTCGCCGGCACCTCCGGCGTGGGCAAGACCGAAACCGCGCTCGCGCTGGCCGAGGCGCTGTACGGCGGCGAGCAGAACATCATCACCATCAACATGAGCGAGTTCCAGGAGGCGCACACCGTCTCCACGCTCAAGGGCGCGCCTCCGGGCTATGTCGGTTATGGCGAGGGTGGCGTGCTTACCGAAGCGGTGCGTCGAAAGCCGTATTCGGTAGTGTTGCTGGACGAGGTGGAAAAGGCCCATCCGGACGTCCATGAAATCTTCTTCCAAGTGTTCGACAAGGGCGTGATGGAAGACGGCGAGGGCCGCCAGATCGACTTCAAGAACACCCTGATCCTGCTCACCACCAACGCCGGCACCGACATGATCGCCGGCTTGTGCAAGGACCCGGAGCTGATGCCCGATCACGAGGGCATGGCCAAGGCACTGCGCGAGCCGCTGCTGAAGATCTTCCCGCCAGCGCTGCTGGGCCGCCTGGTGACGATCCCGTACTACCCGCTGAGCCCGGAGATGCTGGGCAAGATCGTCAAGCTGCAGATCAACCGCATCAAGAAGCGCGTCGAGGCCCGCTACAAGATCCCGTTCGAGTACAGCGAGGACGTGGTGAAGCTGGTGGTCGAGCGCTGCACCGAGACCGAGTCGGGCGGCCGCATGATCGATGCGATCTTGACCAACTCCATGTTGCCGGATATCTCGCGGGCGTTTCTCACCAGGATGATTGCGGGCGAGGAAGTGGCGAAAGTGCAGGTCGGTGTGACGGATGGGGAGTTCTCTTACGGGTTTGGGTAAAAGTGCCCGACTGGCCAGAACTCATCTCGCTCGCACTGATCGAACATCTGCATGGGACCGACCTGCGCCCCACCTCTCGACTTGCGGAAGGCAGCCAATGTTTAGAGGGATTCAGCCATCATGAATTACTACACGATTCTCAATTTCGAAGACAGCAGTCCGCAAGTGACGACTGGCAAGGTGAAAGGGGGGCGAGATCCTTCCAAGTTTGGTGCAGGTGCGGCTGCCGCGGGCACGGCGCAGGTCTATGCCAAGCGAGAGGTTACAAAAGGGCGAGCAAGGATGGTCTTCTATCCATGCCAGGAACTCATTGCAAGGGACGCGGCTGGCACCTTATCCAAGGATGACGTCAAGGACATCCGCAAGCATATCGAGAAGTCGCGGACGGTCGTTTTCGTGTTGCACGGCAAGCCGGATGACACCGATGAAGGGTTTTCCACAAGCGGGGGTTCTGTCTGTACGTTCAAGCAACTCGGGCGCCTGGCCAAGCTTCTCATGCCAATACGAGACGAGAAATACAGAATCAGCCTCGTGATGTGCTACGGCGCGCGTTGTAGGAACGTCCGTCTGAATCATGAAGGCATGATTCCCTCCGGCGAGTTGGCCAGCAGCTTTGCTTACAAGTTCTTCCGCGAATTGTGTGGCGCAAGAAACATTCGGATGGTGGCTTGGACCGGGGCGGTTTCCAACGATGGCGACCTCAAGCACACATGCGAAAACGAGGATCAAGTGCTGTACGTCGACAAGAAGCAGGAGGTGGCAGCGTTGCAGAACAGCCCGCAAAAGCAGCAGATTGAGATTGAAAAGGCGGAGCTGCTCCAGAGACTGAAAATGAGCAACGCGGACTTTGGAAACAACGTAATGATGAAGTTTGCAAACAATCCTAATGCCGCTCCCACCAACGAGGTGGAGCGTTTTGCGCTTCGTTATATTCCATATTCACCGGTACGCGCGCAGTGGATGATGAATCTGTTTCCCGACAGAAATCAGACCTCCAATTATGGAAAGCTCATTTACGACTTCAGCGGGTCTCAACTAGTCATCACGAATCGGTATGGGGCTACGGGTGGCGTGGCGGTGAATACGGAGCTCTATCGTGGAGGGTTGATCTAGTTTGGTTCTGTGGTCAGTAACGGGATCAGGTTCGCCTTGTTGAATAAGCAATCGCGGGGCCGGGTTCACGCTTTTTTTGATGCCGGTGGCATCTCCGCCTGTTCGATGGGCACGGAGAAGCACGGGGCGCCACGAGTCATGAGACATTACTTGAGGGGACAGCGATCATGCCTTCCACACCTTTGAGCCGCGCCGAATTCATCGCCATGGGCGAGCTCGCCAAGGCGCGTCGCCAGCTCGTCGTCAACATGTTCGGGGGTACCAAGCTCAAGTTCGGCAGCGCCAGCGTGCTGTCGTCGGGCAAGTCGCTGCTGTCGTCCGGCAAGAAGCTGAAGTCGGGCGTCGACAAGCTTGCCAAGGGCGGCAGCACGGCAAGCAAGGTCGCCAGCGTGCCGGGCATGAAGGAGGCGTTCGAGAACTTCATGGTGGAATGCGCCGACGTGGAGAACATCCACGACGTGATCGAGGCGATCGGCGGCGAGGTGCTGCACGAACTGGTGTCGGAGGTGACGCCCTACCTCGGCGTGGTCACCAGCACGGTGAAGCTGGCCAAGGCGGGCAAGGCGGTGGCGCAGGACGGCTACAACCTCTACAAGAGCGACGAATACAAGAATGGCTTCCGCATGGGCGACCCGAGTGCGGCGGCCGAAGCGATCCAGGCGATCATCAAGCGCGACCTGGCCCAGCACTCGGTGAAACTGGGCCAGCAGACGGTGGCGACGGGAGCGAAGATCGGCGGTCTGTTCGCCGACTTCGGCACGGCCACTACCGCGGCGATCGGCGTGGCCAACACGCTGGCCAGCCTGGGCCTCCAGCTGTTCTCGCTGGGCCTGGACATCAAGGACATGCGTGCCGGCAACAAGCGGTTGGCGGCGCCCAACACGCTGGATCTCACGGTGTTCGGCGAGTGCCCGATCCTCGGCTGCTACCTGCTCACCTGCGCCGACACCTCGGCGGTCGCCAACATGTTCGTCGCCGACATCGGCCTGCCGGGCTGGATGGACAAGGTCGAGCTGATGAAGAAGAAGCAGATGGACCCGCTGCTGAAGATCGCCAACAAGAACATCATGGGTTCCCGCCTGCAGCTGGAGGGGCTGAGCAGCAACAAGGGGACGCATGCGAAGAAGGGTTTCTTCGCAGGCATCAAGAGCAAGGCGATGAAGCAGATCGGGTTGAGCTGACTGCCGGCGCGGGCACGGCGGTTGCGAGGGGCGCGCGCGGTACCCGTTTGTATCACGCCGGACGATAGCGCCGGCGTGTGTGGCGCCGCGTCCGTGGTGCATTGCTCATCGGTCGGGACAGCCATTTTGCCCATGGGGAATGCCGCGTTCCCTGACGTGCCGTATTGCGATTGATTCTTGTTTACTGTCTAATGATGCGACCGGATCATTTGCCCGGCACCGCGCCGGTTCCGTCTTTCGCGCCCACGCAAGTTGCCGCGGGAAGGGCTGGCGCGCGGAACACGGATCGCCATGAATCAACCCACCTCTTCCGTCGGTAACGCACAGCTGCAGCGCGGTACCTTCTGCACGCGCCAGTTGTACCCGTGGCACTGGATCATTTCGGCGCTGGATCTGTTCGGCCTGTTGCGCTTTCGGCGCCATGCCGCGCCACGCCGGCCGGTCGCCGTGACGGACATGGCGGCCTCAGAGTCGCCCGCCACGCGCGATGCGGGCGACATCCGCGGCATCGAGGCTCGGCCCGCCGACGCGATGTTGCGCGTGGTGTACGCCAGCCAGACCGGTTTCGCCGAACAACTGGCGCGGCAGACCGCGCAGAGCCTGCAACTGGCCGGTCTGCCCACTCGCATGATCGGCATCGGCGATCTGGCGCTGGACGACCTGCGCCAGGCCGGCCGCGTGCTGTTCGTGGTCAGCACCACCGGCGATGGCGAGCCACCGGACATGGCACAGATGTTCAGCCGAAAGCTGATGCAACAGCCTGCGTCGCTGGCCGGCCTGCATTACGGCCTGCTGGCCCTGGGCGACAGCGACTACGAGGACTTCTGCGGTTTCGGCCGCCAGCTCCAGCGCTGGCTGCAGGCCAGCGGCGCGCAGGCGCTGTTCGATCCGGTGGAGGTGGACAGCGAGGACGACGCCAGCCTGCGCCACTGGCAGCATCACCTGGCCATGCTCGGCGGCGCGCCTGATCTGCCGGACTGGCAGGCGCCGAAATACCAGCGCTGGCAACTGGTCGAGCGCCGCCTGCTCAATCCGGGCAGCGTGGGTGAACCCTGCTTCCATCTGGCGATGAAGCCGCTGGAAGGTCGTGCCGATTGGCAGGCCGGCGACCTGGCCGAGATCGGTCCTTGCCATGCCGCCGAAGCGGTGGCGGCATGGCTGGCGGCGCGGGGGCTGGATGGCCGCGTCGTGGTGCCGTTCGGGCACCGGGAGCGGCTGCCATTGGCGACCTTGCTGGCGCGCTGTCGCCTGCCCGAGCCGGGCGAGGTCGACGGCCTGGACGAGGAAGGCGTCGCCGCGATATTGCAACAGCTGCCGCATCGCGCGTACTCGATCGCCTCGCTGCCGCGGGACGGCACGCTGCAGTTGGTCGTGCGCCGGATGCGTGCGCGTGGCGGCTATCCCGGGTTGGGCTCGGGCTGGCTTACCGAGCACGCGCCGATCGGCGCGGAGATCGCGCTGCGCGTGCGCAGCAACGTCAACTTCCATGCGCCTCGCGATGCGCGCCCGTTGGTGCTGATCGGCAATGGCACGGGCCTGGCCGCCTTGCGCGCCCTGCTCAAGCAGCGCATCGCCGTCGGCCGGACGCGCAACTGGCTGCTGTTCGGCGAGCGTCATCGTGCGCACGACTTCCTCCACCGGGAAGACATCGAGCGCTGGATCGGCGAAGGCGCCATCGAGCGCGCCGATTTTGCCTGGTCGCGCGACCAGGGCGAGCGCATCCATGTGCAGCAGCGTCTGCGCGAAGCCGGCGACGAGCTGCGGCGCTGGGTCGACGAGGGGGCGGCGATCTACGTCTGCGGCAGCCTCGACGGGCTGGCCCCCGGCGTCGATGCGGCGTTGTGCGACGTGCTGGGGGCGGGACAGGTCGCGCAGTTGCGTGAGCAGGGGCGTTATCGCCGCGACGTCTACTGACGTCCGCTCAGGCGTAGGCGCGGTGGCGTTCGCGATGCGGCGGGTAGTAGGCGAACACGTGGCTGTTGCTGCCGTAGAAGTCGATGTTCTCGATGTGTTCGCCGCCGAGCCGCTCGGCCAGCCGGTCGGAGGCCTCGTTGCCGATGCGCACCAGGCTGATCACGCGCGGCGCGCGCAACTGGGTCCAGGCGAAATCCAGCGTCGCATTGCCCGCCTCGGTGGCATAGCCCTGGTGGCGATGCGTCGGCTTGAGCATCCAGCCAAGCTCCAGGTCCGGCCAGCCGTCCGGATACATCAGGCCGGCGCGGCCGACGAACTCGCCGGTCTCCTTCAGCTCCAGCGCCCACATGCCGAAACCCCGCAACTGCCAGTGGCCCAACAGCATCGCCAGCGAGCGCCAGGCGTTGGTGCGGTCCAGCGGTTGGCCGTCGCCCACCCAGCGGGTGCTGTCCGGATCGGCCAGCATCGCGGCGTAGTCGTTGAAGTGTCGTTCGCTCAACGCGGTCAGGCGCAACCGCGGCGTCTCAAGGGTAGGAATCTCAACCATCACCATCAACCATCACGACCCGGATCGAGCGGGAGCCAGCAGTTCGGCCAGGGCGCGGGTACTGCTGACGAGGCTCTCTTGCCAGGACAACCCCGTTATTGTCTCACCCGTGGCCGCATCGACAAAGTCCTCGGCCTGGCCGGGAGGCAGCAGGTGGCGATAATCCACGGTGATTTCGCTGCCGGCGGGCAGGTCCGCCAGGGCGAACACGAAACCCAGGTGCCACAGTCCGTTCGGCGTGAAGCTGTGGTTGATGAAGCACTCGTCGGGCCATTCCGGCGACAGCGTGTAGCGGTCCTCGAACCAGCGTGCGCTGGCGTGCCACAAGCTGCGCAGCGCGTCGGAGGCCTCGATGTCGGCCTGCCGGTAGGTCTGTTCGATGCCGTCAGGTGCTGTAAGGATGCGGCCCGCGGCCACCGACTCGTCGAGGAACAGACCCTTGCCGGCACCGGCGATGGCGGAGGCGGCAATGTGGTAACGCGGGAGGATCATGTCGGCGTGGCGGCGGATGCGGCGCGCGAGTGTAGCGCAAGCGGTGCAGGGCGCGCACCGCTTGCGCCCGTCGCCGCCGGGATTACTCGCTGGCGGCCGCCTTGCCGCGTCGCGGCTTGGGTACGGCGGCGGTGTCGCTGCCGGCGGCGCCGTCGTCGGCGAACAGGATCGCGCTGCGGTTGCGCTCGATCGTGGCCTTGCCGATGCCCTTGACATGTTTCAGGTCGTCGGCCTTCTTGAACGGGCCGTGCGCCTCGCGCCAGGCCACGATGGCCTCGGCGCGGGTCGCGCCGATCCCGTCGAGCGATTTGGCGATGACCTTGGCATCGGCCTTGTTGATGTTGACCGGCGTGGCGGCGAACAGCAGCCCCGGGGCGGCGAGGCCCAGCGCGAGGGTGATGGCGGCGAGCTTGTGGAACATGGTCTTTCCTCCGTGAAATGGCGGGTTGGCGGGTGGATCGCGGCGGTCGACGCCGCGCCCTCACCATGCGCGCCACCGCATGGCCGCGCAGCCGGACCCCGGGTTGCCCCGACGTGCGGCTTGCGCCCCCGCTCGTGTGGGCGACGGCCGCCCGCGACGTCGGTGCCGCTGCGGGTGCGCTGCTACAATGAGCGATTGTTCGCCACGTTGGAGTTGCCCATGGATACCAGCCGCCTGTCCCGTTTCGTCAGCGATTTGTGGGATGCGGAGATCGTGCCGCAACTGGTCGAATACATCCGCATTCCCAACAAGTCGCCGATGTTCGACAAGGACTGGGTGGCGCACGGCTACATGGATGCGGCCGTGAAGCTGATGGAAACCTGGGCGCGCTCCAAGCTCAGCCAGTTGCCGGGTGCCTCGCTGGAAGTGGTGCGGCTGGAAGGGCGCACGCCGCTCATCTACATCGAAGTTCCCGGCCAGGGCGACGACACCGTCATGCTGTACGGCCACCTGGACAAGCAGCCGGAGATGACCGGCTGGGCTGATGGTCTCGGTCCGTGGACGCCGGTGCTCAAGGGCGACAAGCTGTACGGCCGTGGCGGCGCCGACGACGGCTATGCGATTTTCGGCTCGCTGGCCGCGCTGCTGGCGCTGCATGAGCAGGGCATCCCGCATGCGCGCTGCGTGGTGATGATCGAGGCCTGCGAGGAATCGGGCAGCTACGACCTGCCGTTTTACGTCGATCACCTCGCCGAGCGCATCGGCAGCCCGTCGCTGGTGGTGTGCCTGGATTCGGGCTGCGGCAACTACGACCAGCTGTGGCTGACCACGTCCCTGCGCGGCATGACCGGCGGCAACCTCACCGTGCAGGTGCTGGAAGAGGGCGTGCATTCGGGCGATGCGTCCGGCGTGGTGCCGTCGAGCTTCCGCATCCTGCGCGAGCTGCTGTCGCGGCTGGAGGACCCGGCCACCGGCACGATCAAGCCGAAGGAGCTGTACGTCGACATTCCGCAGCAACGCATCGACCAGGCCAAACTGTCGGCCGAGGTGCTGGGCGAGGACATCTACAGCAAGTTCCCGTGGGCCGAGGGCATGCAGCCGGTCACCAAGAACCTTGCCGAGCTGGTGCTCAACCGCACCTGGCGCCCGCAGCTGGCGGTGACCGGCATCGGCGGCATTCCGCCGCTGGAAAGCGCCGGCAACGTGCTGCGCCCGTTCACCGCGGTGAAGCTGAGCCTGCGCGTGCCGCCCACGCTCAACGGCGCCAAGGCCGGCGAGTTCGTCAAGCAGTTGCTGGAGAAGGACCCGCCGTACGGCGCCAAGGTCACGTTCACCCTGGAAAAGGACGGCTCGGGCTGGAACGCGCCCGCACTGTCGCCGTGGCTGGAGCAGGCGGTCAGCGATGCCTCGCAGCACTACTTCGGCGCGCCGGCCACCTACATGGGCGAAGGCGGCAGCATCCCGTTCATGGGCATGCTGGGCGAGAAATTCCCCAAGGCGCAGTTCCTGATCACCGGCGTGCTCGGTCCGCATTCCAACGCGCACGGCCCGAACGAGTTCCTGCACATCCCCACCGGCAAGAAGGTCAGCATGGTGGTGGCCGAGGTGGTGGCGAAGCACTTCGCGCAAGGCTGAGGGCGAGGAGTGAGTAGTGAGTAGTGAGGAGTGAGAGATAGCCGCATCGCACGCGTCCGCTCATCTCTCACTCCTCATTTCTCACTCCTTTTTCTCCCGCGGAGTCCGCAAGATGACCACCCATTCCCACCTCGCCGCCAACTGGTCCGATATCCGGCGCCGGGTGGACGAGGCCTGCCGGGCCGCCGGCCGCGACCCGGCCGAGGTATCCATCCTGCCGGTCAGCAAGACCTTCGGTCCGGAGCTGATCCGCGAGGGCGTGGCGCTGGGCATGCGCCGCTTCGGCGAGAACAAGGTGCAGGAGATCCGCGAGAAGGCACCGCTGCTGGTCGACTGCGGCATCGCCTGGGTGATGATCGGCCACCTGCAGACCAACAAGGCAAAAGACGTGGCGCGGCTGGCCAGCGAAGTGCAGTCGCTGGATCGCCCGGAACTGGCCGAGGCGCTGGATCGCCGCCTGCAGCACGAGGGTCGGGCGATCGACGTGCTGGTGCAGGTGAAGACCTCCACCGAGCCCAGCAAATACGGACTGCCGCCTGAACAGCTGCCCGGCTTCCTCGACACCCTGCGCGGCTACGCCACCTTGCGCGTACGCGGCCTGATGACCCTGGCGATCCACTCCACCGATCCGGTCGAGGTGCGCGGCTGCTTTCGTCGGTTGCGCGAGCTGCGCGACCAAGCGGTTTTGCAAGGGCATGATTTGCCGAAACTTTCCATGGGCATGAGCGGTGATTTTCCGCTCGCCATCGCCGAGGGAGCGACCGAGGTGCGGATCGGCACCGCGATCTTCGGCCGGCGACCCTATCCGGACTCGCACTACTGGCCCGAGTCGTCAGATGGCAAGTAAATCCTTTTATTATCAGTAACTTGTGTAAAATGTGCGGTGCGTCCCGAAATACCGAAACGGCAGGGTTCACTTAACCTCAATCCAACATACGAGGGGCCCTGGCTTGGTATTTTCACGGCTCAGTCACGTCGTTGCCGCTTTGCGGTGATGGCCAACTCCGTGAATATCCGGGATTTTCCTGCATGCCAACCCAGCGATTGATCGTGCTTGCTGCGCTTGTGCCTGCGCTGCTGTTTTCCGGAACCCTTCGCGCCGCCAATCTCGACACTGCCTTCAGCGCATCGGCTTCCGTTAGCGTGGCCGCGCCGCTGCTGCAGCCGCTCCCCAGCTTCAGCCCGGCCGTTCGCCTGAGCCAGTCGGTACTGCCCGACAACGCCAGCGACCTGCTGCCCCAGGCGGCGGACACGCAGGCGGCTGCGGCCGAGCCGGCGATCACGACTGCCCGGACTCCGGAAGCCCGCGTCGCCACGCAGAACATCACCGACCTGCGCAAGGCATTGCTGGCCGCGGCGATGGGTCTGCGCGACATCCGCTACGTGCGCGGCGGCCGCAATCCGGCCACCGGTTTCGATTGCAGCGGCTTCGTGCGCTACGTGTTCTCGCACGCGATCGGCCTGCAGTTGCCGAGCACCTCCGCCAGCCAGTTCCTGGCCGGGGTCAAGATCAATCGCGCCGACATCAAGCCGGGCGACCTGGTGTTCTTCCGCACCCATGGCCGTCACCGCATCTCGCATGTGGGCATCTACATTTCCGGCGGACGTTTCATCCATTCGCCGAGCGCCGGCAAGTCGGTGGAAATCTCCAGCCTGGACGACGGTTACTGGGCCAAGCGTTTCGCCGGTGCCAAGCGGCCGGAGGCGATGGCGCTGGCTGCCAACAACAAGGGTTGAGTACCTGCACAGGTGCGTTCTGCAGCCGCCGCAAGGCGGCTTTTTTATGGCCGGCGCCATGGGCCGATCGGACCCCCGCGACATCGCCTGCATGGCGGCCGGGCGCGCGCGCCGTTACGCTTGGGGTCGAGCCCCTTTCCCCGGAACCGCCTGATGCCTCTTGATCTGCCGCCGGTCACGCGCAACCTGCTGATCGCCAACATCGTCGTCTACCTGCTGCAACAGTTCTTCGGCGAGGTCTTCCTGCAGTATTTCGCGCTGTGGCCGTGGGGGGCCGACCAGGTGTTCCAGACCACGCAGGGCCTGGCCTCGATCGGCTTTCGCCCGTGGCAGCTGGTGACCTACGCCTTCATGCACGGCGGCCTGACCCACATCGCGTTCAACATGTTCGCGCTGTTCATGTTCGGCGGCACCATCGAGCGCACCTTCGGCGCGCGCAATTTCATCATCTACTACTTTGTCTGTGCAGTCGTGGCGGCGGTGGCCCAGCTGATCGTGGTGCACTGGTTCACCCATGGCTTCTATCCCACGCTGGGCGCGTCTGGCGCGATTTTCGGCCTGTTGCTGGCCTTCGGCATGCTGTACCCGCACGAGAAGATGATGCTGATCTTCCTGCCGGTGCCGATCCCCGCATGGATCTTCGTGATCGGCTATGCGGCGGTGGAGCTGGTGCTGGGCGTGACCGGCACCCAGGCCGGCGTGGCCCATTTCGCCCATCTCGGCGGCATGGTCGGCGGCATCGTGCTGATCCAGTACTGGCGTGGCAAGCTGCCGATCAAGCCGCAGCGGCGGCTGATGCTGTAGATCCGGGAATCGGGGATCGCAAAGGCGGACGCGCCGGGCTGGCGGTGCCCGCCCGGCGTCGCAGGCGGGTCAGCGCAGGGCGAGGAAGTCGGCGCTGACGACGAAACGCACGGCGTCCAGTCGCAGCCGCGCTTGCGGCAGTGCACCGAGCAGGGCGTGGCGCTCGTCGGTGACGGCGGCGATTTCGGTGTCGCTGATCGATGGGTTCACTGTACGCAGGGCCAGCAGCCGCGAGAGTTCGTTGTCCAGCGATTCGGTGGCGGCGGCCACGGCGTCGTCGATGTGTGCTTGCGCGCGCGTACTGGCCAGCGCTTCGGCGCGTTCCAGCATCGGCGGCACCAGCTTGCCGAGGAACTTGCGGTAGCGTGCCACCTCGATGTGGCGGTCGTTGGCCTTGCGCAGCGCCGTGTCGCTGGGCGTGAAGTCGGCGCGTTCGACCAGGCGGGTGTCCACGGTCACCACCAGCGGCGAGGGCGGCAGGAAACGCTCGGCGTCGAGCCGGCGATCGGCCACGCATTCGAGCACGTAAACCGCCTGCAGCAGTGCGGTCCGCGGAGCCAGCACGTCGTCGACCATGAAGGCGGCATTGCCCTGTTCGCCGGACAGCGCCAGATCCAGCGCGCCGGCTACCAGCGGGAGGTCCAGCCGCAGCAGCGGCAGCTCCTCGCGCGACAGCGCCACCTCGCGCGAGAACGTGACCGACTGCGGGCCCTCGGCGAAGCCGGGCAGGGCGTCGGTGGACAGGTATTGCGGGTCGAGCAGCAGCACTTGCGCGCCGAGCTCCTCGGCGTGGATGCCGAATGCCTCCAGCAGGCGCTGCACGAAGGCGTCGCGGCCCGGATCATGATCGTCGCGGCGGAAGGCCTGCTGCAATTCGTCGGCGTGCGGGTCGCGGCTGGAAGCGAGTTCCAGCAGGTGGTCGCGGCCGCCGCGGATGAGTGCCGCCATCTGCTCGTGGCTGGCGCGGGTTTCGGCGAGCAGGGCGTCGAGTTCCTGATCGCGGTTGTCGTCGCCGCGGGCGTGCTCGTCCGCCAGGCGGGTCAGCGGCTCGCCGTAGCGGCGCAGCAGTTCGCGGCCGTCGGCCGGGCTGAGGCGGAACGCGTCGACGCCTTCGTCGTACCAGCGCGCCAGCACGTGCTGGGCGCTGTCGGCCACGGCGAGGATGTGGATGGCGATGTCGTGCTTCTGGCCGATGCGGTCGAGCCGACCGATGCGCTGTTCGAGCAGGTCCGGATCCAGCGGCAGATCCCACAGCACCAGCCGGTGCGCAAACTGGAAGTTGCGGCCTTCCGAACCGATCTCCGAGCACAGCAGCAAACGCGCGCCGTCGGGCTGGGCGAAATAGGCGGCGTTGCGGTCGCGCTGCACGATGCTGAGACCTTCGTGGAAACGCGCCACGCCGACGCCGCTCTTCGTGCGCAGCGCTTCTTCCAGCGCCAGCACCTTGGCCTGGCTGCGGCAGATCAGCAGGAACTTGTCCTGCGGATGTTTCTCCAGCAGGGCGATCAGGGTATCGATGCGCGGGTCGGTGGCGTAGTCGACCTCGATCAGCGCCGGCGGCTGCTGGATGTCGGCGTGGAACTCGGCCAGCAGCGCCTGCCGTGTGCTGTCGTCGACCGTGTCGGCGTCCAGCAGGTGCCATTCGGGCAGGCGTTTGGGAAAGCCGCCGACGCCGGCGCGGTTGTTGCGGAACATCACGCGACCGGTGCCATGGCGGTCGATCAGCGCGGCCAGCAGTTCGCGCGCATGGGCCGGCCTGGTGGAATCGGCCAGCAGTGCGGTGAGCGTCGCATCGCCGTGGAAGGCCTCGGTGAGCGCGGCGTGCTGGCCGGCATCCAACGGCTGGCCGTCGAGCAGGCGGTCGGCGATCTTCGATAGCGCCTGATAGGTGTCGGCCTCGGCCAGATAGCCGTCCAGATCGTGATAGCGCTGCGGATCGAGCAGGCGCAGGCGGGCGAAGTGGCCGCTGCGTCCGAGCTGTTCCGGGGTGGCGGTGAGAAGGATGACGCCGGGGATCGCCGCGGCCAGTTGCTCCACCATCGTGTAGCGCGGACTGGCGGCTTCCGGCGACCAGGCCAGGTGATGCGCTTCGTCCACCACCAGCAGGTCCCACGGCGCGTCCAGCAGTTGCTGCGTGTATTTCGGCGAGCTTTCCAGGAAGCCGAAGTCGGCGATCACCAGTTGCTCGTCCTCGAACGGGTTGCCGGCGTCGCCGGATTGCTCCAGGGCCTCGCAGCGTTCCTCGTCGTAGATCGCGAAGCTGAGGTTGAAGCGGCGCAGCATCTCGACGAACCACTGGTAGACCAGCGTGTCGGGCAACAGCAGCAGCACGCGCGAGGCGCGGCCGGTGGCGAGCTGGCGCGCGACGATCATGCCCGCCTCGATGGTCTTGCCCAGTCCCACTTCGTCGGCCAGCAGCACGCGCGGCGGGCGGCGCGCCGAGGCGATGCCGGCCACGCGCAGTTGGTGCGGCACCAGTCCGATGCGCGCGGCACCCAGACCCCACATCGGCGAACGGCGCGCCTCGGCGCGCCGCTTCAGACCCTCCAGGCGCAGCTCGAACTGCGCCACGCTGTCGGTGCGCCCACCGATCAGGCGGTCGTCGGCCTGGCTCACGCTCTGTTCGTCGTCGAGCTGGCCTTCGTGCAGTTCGCGGCCTTCGCCGCGGTAGATCAGCAGCTCGTCCTTGATCTCGACGCGCTCGACCAGGAACGCGATGCCCTTGCCGGCGACGCGCTGGCCGGCGCGGAACTCGGCGCGCAGCAGCGGCGCCGAGTCGATCGCGTAAGGGCGCAGCACGCCGGCCTTGGCGAACAGCACCTGCACGCCGCGTCCTTCGACGCGCAGCACGGTGCCGAGGCCAAGCTCGGGTTCGGCGGAGGAGATCCAGCGTTGACCGGGTACGAACATCGTGCAGCCATCGGCGTCGGGGGTCGACGATTATCCGCCGTGCGCCGCGCCGAGGGAACCGCTGCGACGATCAGGTGACGGACCACTGCCGCAGCAGGTTGTGGTAGACGCCGGTGAGTTGCAGCACGGCAGCGTGGTCGGCGCCGGTGCGGGTCAATGCCTGGATCGAGGTGTCCAGCTCGAACAGCAGCCGGCGCTGGCTGTCGTCACGCACCAGGCTTTGCACCCAGAAGAACGAGGCCACCCGCGCGCCGCGAGTCACCGGGGCCACCCGGTGCAGGCTGCTGGACGGGTAGACGATCAGGTCGCCGGCCGGCAGTTTCACCTCGTGCTCGCCGTAGGTGTCGCTGACGATCAGTTCGCCGCCCTCGTACTCGTCCGGTTCGCCGAGGAACAGCGTGCACGAGACGTCGCTGCGCATTTGCCCGCCGCCATCGGGGAGGGCCATCACCGCGCCGTCGACGTGGAAGCCGTACTGGCCGCCATCGGCATAGCGGTTGAAGCGTGGCGGCAGGATGCGCAGCGGCAGCGTGGCGGCGTGGAACAGCGGTTGCGCGGCCAGCGCCGCCAGCACCGTTTCGCCCAGTTGCCGACGCAGCGGCGAGGCGTCAGGCAGTTGCTGGTTGTGCTTGACCCGCGCGCCCTGCGCACCCACCGTTTCGCGGCCGTCGACCCACGGCGCCGCGTCGAGCGACTCGCGCATCCGCCTGATCTGTTCGGCGCTCAGTACACCGGGAATGTGCAGCAGCATGGGTCACCCGCGGGAAGTGGTGGCGTGGGTCGGCGGGTCAAAAGCGCAACTGCGCGGTGAGCATCGCCGAGCGCGGCATAGCCGGCGTGTAGCGGTAGCCGCTCTTGTTGATCGCCGCGATGTAGTGCTTGTCGAAGACATTGTAGACATTGAGCTGCAGGTCGAGGTGCGTGTTCACCTCGAAGCTGGCCATCGCGTCGAATACCCAGTAGCCGCGGGTGAAGGCCGGCGTGCCGACCGCGCCGTCGCTGCCGCGCTTCATCCCGCCGGCATGGCGTGCGCCGCCGCCGAGGGTGAGGTTGAACGGCAGCCGGTATGTGGTCCACGCGGTGAACGCGCTGGTCGGCGTGTACGGCAGGTCGGCGGAGCCGTCGCTGGTCACCGCGCTGCCGCGGATGACCTTGGCGTCCATGCGGGTATAGCCGGTGCTCACCGCCCAGCGGTCGGTGATCCTGCCGACCGCGCCGATCTCCACGCCTTGCACGCGCTTCCTGCCGACCTGGTAGTACAGGCCATCGGTCGGGTCCTGCACCAGGTCGTTGCTGACCGTGGTGCGGTACAGCGCACCGGTCAGCAGCAGCCTGTCGCCCAGCACGCTCCACTTCGTGCCCAGCTCGACGGTGCGCGCGCGCTGGGGGTCGAGGTCGGGATTGTCGGCACTGTTCGACGCGTTGCTGAGGGTGAGCGTGTTGCCGCCCGGTGGCTCCTGCGACATGGCGAAGTTGGCGTAGATGCTGCCGGCGGCGACGGGCTTGAACAGCACGCCGAGTTTGTAATTGGGCAGGTTGCCGGAGAGGCGCGCGTCCACGCTGGGCAGCACCGTGCCGGCCGGGTGACTGCCGCAGGCCGGGCCGCGCCGGCCGCCGCAGACGTCGGTGCTGACGAACCGCGTGCGGTAATGGTCCAGCCGCGCGCCGGCGTTGAGTTGCCAGCGCTCGCCGAATTTGAGCGTGTCGAACAGGTAGGCCGCGACGGTATCGGTCTTGCCGTTGCCGTGGGCGCCGTTGCGGGCGTAGGCCAGGCCGCCCTGGTCGGGGTCGGGCCGGTACAGGTTCGCCGGGGGCCAGGTGCTGCCGGAGAGCGGGGCAATGCCCTGCGTCGCGGCTTGCTCGCGGCTGAGCTCGATGCCGGCGCTGAGGTCGTGGCCGACCGCGCCGGTGTCGAAGCTGGCGGTGAGGTTGGTCTGGTTGGTGAGGATGCGGTTGGTCTGGTGCTTGAAGGTCGGGTTGCTGCGCGCCACCGTCCAGGTCGAGGGGTCATCCGGGTCCGGCGTCGACAGGTGCGCCGCGGTGGCCGTGAACGAGGTGAGCAGGTAATCCTGGCGCGTGCGGCCCCAGCGCAAGGTGTCGTGCACGGCGAGGTGATCGGAGAAATCGTGTTCGACGATCGCGGTGAACATGTCGACCTGCACGTCGTCGTGGTCCTGCCGGGTGCCGTAGAAGTTGTGCGGGTCGACCGCAGCGGCGTCGGACAGGAACGGCCGCGTCGGATCGGGACTGGCGTAGCCGGGCAGGCCGATGGTGGAGACGCCGCCATCGGGCACGTTGTCGTGCTTCACGTGCAGGTAGTCGAGATAGATCCGGGTGGCGCTGCCCATGCCGAGGCCCAGCGACGGCGCCACGCCCCAGCGGTTGTTCTGCACCCGGTCGCGCCCCGGCACGCCGCTGTCCTGGCCCATCACGTTGAGGCGGAAGGCAGCGTCTTCGCCGATCGCCTGGTTCCAGTCCGCGGTGGCACGTTGCTGGCTGGCGCTGCCGTAACCCAGCGAGCCGGAGATGGCGTTGTCCAGCTGCGGGCGCTTGCTGACCATGTTGATCGCGCCGGTCGGCGCGGTGCGGCCGTATTCGGTGCCGTCCGGGCCCTTGGTGACTTCGATCTGCTCGATGTTGAACACGTCGCGCGAGACCGAGCCGAGGTCACGCACGCCGTCGACGAAGATGCTGCCTGAGCTGTCGAAGCCGCGCATGTACATCGTGTCGCCGGTGCTGGTGGCGCCGTTTTCGCCGGCGTAGAAGGTGCCCACGCCGGGGCTGTTGCGCAACGCCTCGGAAAGCGTGGTGGCGCCTTGCTGCTGGATCAGGTCGCGGCCGATGACGCTGATGGTCTGCGTGGTGTCCAGCAGCGGCTGGGTGAACTTGTGCGATGAGAGCTCGTCGATGCGGTAGTCGACGCCGGCGCTGCCTCGCACCTGCACGCGCGGCAGGTTGCGCGCCTGCGCGACCAGCGGGGCGTCCGCGGCAGCCGCGTCGGCGGGCGTGGCGGCATGCGCGGGGGCGAGGGCCAGGCTGCCGAGGAGGGCGGTGGTCAGCAACCCGGGCGCCATCGCGGGGAGGGCGCGGCGGGTGGGGTGTTTCCTGCTCTTGATCGGGCTCATGCGGGGTCCTGTGCGTCGTGTGGAATCAGGCCGGTCCCCGTCCCGCACGCGCGACAGCCATCGCCGTCGATCGAATGGAGTGACGGCGGTGGCCGTGAAGGCGCACACGATATTGCCAATGAGAATGATTTGCAATAACTCACCGAGGCAACAAGGCCCATTCGCCAACGACAGGCATCACACAGCAAGAGGCCCCGCAGCAGCGTGCGGGGCCTCGTGTTTCCTGCTTGTCGATGTTCGGCTGCGGCGGCGAGGCGTTGCGCCTGCCGCCGCGGCGGCGGTTACCAGATCTTCACCTGCTTGTCGGCCGGGCGAACCATCGCGTCGCCGGTCTTGCACTGGAACGCCTGGGCGAACGCCGGCATGTTGGACGGCGCGCCGATCGCGCGGAACTTCATCGGCGAGTGCGGATCGGCGTTGAGGTAGACCATCTGCGCCTTGTCGCGGATGCTGCCACGCCACACGCGCGCCCAGTTGAGGAAGAAGCGCTGATCCTCGGTGTAGCCGTCGATCTTCTGCGTGGCCTCGGCCGGCTGATTCTTCAGCGCGGTCTGCAGCGCGTCGTAGGCGATGTTGAGGCCACCCAGGTCGGCGATGTTCTCGCCCAGGGTCAGCTTGCCGTTGACGTGCAGATCCGGGTGGTCGGGCAGCGGCGCGTAGTTGTCGAACTGGTCGACCAGCTTCTGCGCGCGCTCGTCGAACTGCTTCTTGTCGGCGTCCGTCCACCAGTTGTCCAGGTTGCCGCTGCCGTCGAACTGGCTGCCCTGGTCGTCGAAGCCGTGGCTGGCCTCGTGGCCGATCACCGCGCCGATGCCGCCGTAGTTGATCGCGTCGTCGCCCTTGGCATAGAAGAACGGCGGCTGCAGGATCGCGGCCGGGAAGTTGATCGTGTTGTCGGTGGGGTTGTAGTACGCGTTGACCGTCTGCGGCGTCATGAACCATTCCTGGCGGTCGGTCGGCTGGCCGATCTTGGCGATGTCGTAGTCATGGTCGAACTGCTGCGCCGCCTCCATGTTGGCGAAGTAGTTGTCCGCGGTGACCTTCAGGCCGTCCCAGCTGCGCCACTTTTCGGGGTAGCCGATCTTGGGCAGGAAGGTTTCCCACTTGGCGATCGCCTTGGCCTTGGTTTCGTCGCTCATCCAGTCGAGGTTCTGGATGCGCGCCTTCAACGCGTTGCGGATGTTGGTGACCAGTTCCTCGGCGCGCTGCTTGGCTTCCGGCGGGAAATACTTGTCCACGTACAACTGGCCCAGCGCCTGCCCCATGGCGTCGTTGACCGCGCTCAGCGAGCGCTTCCACTGCGGTTTCTGCTCGGGCTGGCCGCGCAGGGTCTTGTCGTAGAAATCGAAACGGGCGTCGACGAACGGCTCGGACAACACGTCGGCCGCGCCGGAGATCGTGTGGGCGGTCAGATAGGCCTTCCACTGGGCCAATGGCGCGCTGGCCAGCAGCTTGTCCATTTCGGCGAAGAACTTCGGCTGCGAAAGCGAGAAGCCCTTGTCGATGGTGACGCCCTGCGCCTTGAAGAAATCGTTCCAGTCGAAATGCGGAGTGACCTTGTTCGCCTCGGCCACGGTGACGAAGTGGTACTGGTTCTCCGGCTTGCGCATCTCCACCCGCGGGATGGAGTGCCTGGCCAGCTCGGTCTCGAACTTCATGGCCAGGTCGGCCTGGTTGGCCGCGTCCTTGGCCGGCGTGCCGGTGAGCTCGAACAGCTTGGCCAGGTATTTCACGTACTCGGCGCGCACGTCCTTGTACTTGGCATCGGTGTAGTAGTCCGGCGTGGGCAGGCCCAGGCCGCCCTGCACCGCATAGGCGATCTGCATGCTGGCGTTCTTGTAGTCGGCGCGCGCGCCGAAGCGGAACACCGCGCTGTCGCCCTTGGCGAAGGACTGGTTGAGCCAGGCAGGGATGTCCTTGTTCGACTTCAGCGCGTCGATATTCGCCAGGTAGGGCTTGAGCGGCTCGAAGCCGGCCTTGTTGCGCGCGTCCATGTTCATGCTGGAGCGGTACAGCCAGCCGATCTTCTGCTCGATCGAACCGGGCGTGGCGCTGTCGGCGTTCTTGTCGGCCGCGTCGACCAGCGCGTGCTGGTCGGACAGGCTCTTCTCGCGCAGCAGGTTGAACGAGCCCCACACGGTCTGGTCGGCCGGAATCGGGTTGGCGGCGATCCACTTGGCGTTGACGAACTGGTTGAAGTCGGCGCACGCCTCGGCGGCCTGGCCCAGCTCGCTGATGTCGAACACGCTGGGCGCTGCCGCCGTGGCGACGCTGCTGGATGCGGGGGCCGCGCTGGCCGCGTCGGCCGGAGTCGCCGGCGTGCTGGCAGGTTCCTGCTTGCCGCACGCGGTGAGCGCCAGCGCGGCGCTGACGGCGAGCGCGAGCGGTTTCAGAAGGGTCTTGGTCATGCGGATTGCCTCCATGGATGGTTCGCCCGCAGGCGTTGCGTGGGTGTCCGGATGGCCGGTGTTCGACGGCCGGCAAGGCCGTGGCCATGCCGATTCACGCTAGGCCAAACGTCATGGGTCAAACAGTGTCAAAGGTCAGGGGCCGGCATGCAAAAGGGCCCCGCATTCGCATGCGGGGCCCCGGTTCTCAAACGGCTGCGACGAGCCCGGTTACCAGATCTTCACCTGCTTGTCGGCCGGACGCACCATCGCGTCGCCCGGCTTGCACTGGAACGCCGCCGCGAACGCCGGCATGTTGGACGGCGCGCCGATCGCGCGCAGCGGGGCCGGGGCGTGCGGGTCGGTGTTCAGCCGCAGCAGCGCCTGCTGCTCGCGGATGTTGCCGCGCCACACGCGCGCCCAGTTGAGGAAGAAGCGCTGGTCCTGGGTGTAGCCGTCGATCTTCTGCGTGGCTTCGGCCGGGTGCTGCTTCAGCGCCACCTGCAAGGCGTCGTAGGCGACGTTGAGGCCGCCCAGGTCGGCGATGTTCTCGCCCAGGGTCAGCTTGCCGTTGACGTGCGCGTCGGGTTTGTCCTTGATCGGCGTGTAGTCGTTGAACTGCTGCACCAGCTTGGCCGTGCGGGCGTCGAACTTGGCGCGGTCGGCCTTGCTCCACCAGTTCACGTTGTTGCCGGCGCCGTCGAACTGGCTGCCTTCGTCGTCGAAGCCGTGGCTGGCTTCGTGACCGATCACCGCGCCGATGCCGCCGTAATTGATCGCGTCGTCGGCCTTGGCATCGAAGAACGGCGGCTGCAGGATCGCGGCCGGGAAGTTGATCGTGTTGTCGGTGGGGTTGTAGTACGCGTTGACCGTCTGCGGGGTCATGCCCCATTCCTTGCGGTCGGTCGGCTTGCCGATCTTGGCGATGTCGTAGTCGTAGTTGAACTTCGACGCTGCTTCGAGGTTGGCGTAGTAGTTGTCCGGCACGATGGTCAGGCCGTCCCAGCTGCGGAACTTGTCCGGGTAGCCGATCTTGGGCAGGAAGGTGTCCCACTTGGCGATCGCCTTGGCCTTGGTTTCGTCGCTCATCCAGTCGAGGTTCTGGATGCGCGCCTTCAGCGCGTTGCGGATGTTGGTGACCAGTTCCTCGGCGCGCTGCTTGGCCTCGGGGGTGAACTCCTGCTTGACGTACAGCTCGCCCAGCGCCATGCCCATCGAGCCGTTGACCGCATTCAGCACCTGCTTCCAGCGCGGCTTCTGCTCCGGCTGGCCGGAGAGGGTCTTGCCGTAGAAGGCGAAGCGGTTGTCGCGGAACGGCTTGCTCAGCGCATCGGCGGCGCCGTCGATGGTGTGGAAGCGCAGGTACGCCTGCCACTGGCTGGCCGGCGCGCTGGCCAGCAGCTTGTCGAACTCGGCGAAGAACTTCGGCTGCGACAGCGAGAAGCCCTTGTCGATGGTCACGCCCTGGGCCTTGAAGAAGTTCTCCCAGCTGAAGTGCGGGGTGATCTTGTCCGCTTCGGCCACGCTCACGAAGTGGTACTGGTTTTCCGGGGTGCGCAGTTCGACCGGCGCCAGCGAGGCGGCGGCCAGGCTGGTCTCGAACGCCATCACTTCATCGGCCTGCTTCTTGGCGTCGGCGGCGGACACGCCGGTCAGCTCCAGCGTCTTGGCGATGTAGTCGAGGTAGGCCTTGCGCAGGTCGGCATGCTTCGGGTCGGTGTAGTAGTCCTTGGTCGGCAGGCCCAGGCCATCCTGGAAGGTGTAGCCGATCTGCGTTTCGGCGTGCTTGAAGTCGGCGCCGGCGCCGAACTGGAACACCAGCATGTCGCCCTGGGCGAAGCTCTTGTCGAGGAAGGCGGCCACGTCGTTGCCGTTCTTCAGCTGATCGATCTCGGCCAGCTTGGGCTTGATCGGGTCGAAGCCGGCCTTGTCGATGGCGGCCTCGTCCATGCCCGACTTGTACAGGTTGCCGATCTTCTGCTCGATCGAGCCGGCGGCAGCCTGGTCGGCGCCCTTGGCGGCGTTCTCGACGATCGTGTGCTGGGTGTTGAGGCTGTCCTCGGCCAGCTTGTCGAACGCGCCCCAGCGGGTGCGGTCGTTCGGGATCGGGTTGGCGGCGACCCACTTGGCATTGACGAACTGGTCGAAGTCCGTGCACGCCTCGGCCGGCGCACCCAGCTCGCTGACGTCGAAGATGCTCTTGCTGTCGACGGCCGCGGTGCTGCCGGCGGCGGCCGGTGCGGTGCTGGCGGTCGGCGCCGGTGCATCGGCCGGGGTGGTATCCTGCTTGCCGCAGGCGCTCACGGTCAGGGCCAGGCTGACCGCAAGGGCCAGGGGCTTCAGGTACTGCTTGGTCATGGATATCCCTCGATGGGTGGATCTGGACGGTTTGAGGTTGCGGACATGGCCGCGCGCAAAAGGCTCCCCGGGCGCGCGGACGCAGCCGTTCACGCTAGGCCAATCGACAGGGGCCAGACAGTGTCAAAGGTCAGGGGGTGAGGGGCTGAGGGCGTGCCGGACCGGCGCGGCCGGCAGGCTGTCCGGCGCCACCGCGCCGCCGGAAATGATGAAGGCCATGGCCTGGTCCATGGTCCAGTCGGTGGGGACGAGCTCGTCCACCGGCACCAGTTCCAGATAGCCGCCGGTGGGGTTGGGCGTGGTCGGGATGTACACCGCGGCGATCTCCCGGCCACTGCCTTCCTCGATCATCACCCGGGTCACGAAGCCCACCACCTTCATGCCGCGCCGCGGAAAGTCCACCAGCACCACGCGCTGCATGCCGCTGGGCTTGTTCTGCAGTACCGCCATCAGCTTCTTGGTGCCGCCGTAGATGGTCTGCACCAGCGGGATGCGCGCGAGCAGGTTGTCGAAGGCATTGAGGAAGCGCTGGCCGATCACCCGGTTTGCCACGAAGCCGAGCAGGTACAGCGAGCCCAGCGTGATCAGCAGGGCGGCGATGTAGGTGAGCCATTCCATCTTCAACGACTCGGCGGCACGCGGTGCCACCAGCGCCAGCGTGCCGAGCAGGGCCTCGACCATCGGCGCGCCGATCCCGGCCAGCACGCCCAGCACGAAATTGAATACCAGCCAGGTCACCCACAACGGGATGAAGGTCAGCAGGCCGGTCAGCAGATAGCGTTTGAGGCGGAGCGGGGGCATGGATCGATCCGGCGGGTCGTGTCCCGCATTGTAGGCGACCGGCGCGGCGACGGGCGTGGTGGCGGGCTTCCGGCGATTGGGTTAGCGTGCAGGCTCCGCATGGGGATGGGGGCGTCATGAAGAAGCTGCTCGGCGTGCTGTTGCTTGCCTGGTTCGTCGTCGGCGCGATCCACGCGCAGGCAGTGCCTTCATCCACCGCACCGGCGCCGGCGCCGGCGGTTACCGCTGCCGTGGCGTTCGACGTGGGTGCTGCCACCCAGGCCTACATGGATGAGCTGACGCCGGCACAGCGAGCCAATTCCGATGCCTACTTCGAGGGCGGTTACTGGCTGACCGGCTGGGATCTGCTGGTGGCCCTGGGCGTGGCGTGGCTGCTGCTCGGCACGCGGCTCTCGGCGCGCATGCGCAACCTCGCCGAGCGACTCACCCGCTGGCGCTGGCTGCAGACGGCGATCTATGCGATCCAGTACATCGTGCTGACGACCGTGCTGACCCTGCCGTGGGCGCTGTACGAAGGTTATTTCCGCGAGCACCAGTACGGCTTGTCGAATCTGGGCCTCGGCGGCTGGCTGGGCGAGCAGGCCAAGGGGCTGGCGGTGGGGCTGATCTTCGGCACGCTGGCGCTGGTGCTGATCTATGCGGTGATCCGGCGCGCCACGCGCACCTGGTGGTTGTGGGGCGCGGGGGTGGCCATCGTGTTCCTGATGTTCATGGCCACCATCGCGCCGGTCTACATCTCGCCGCTGTTCAATACCTACCAGTCCCTGCCGGAGAGCCCGCTGAAGGAGCAGGTCCTGTCGATGGCGCGCGCCAACGGCATCCCCGCCTCGGACGTGTACTGGTTCGACGCCTCGCGGCAGAGCAAGCGCATCAGCGCCAACGTCAGCGGCATGTTCGGCACCACCCGCATCAGCCTCAACGACAACCTGCTCAAGCGCAGCTCGCCGGAAGAGATCAAGGCCGTGCTCGGGCACGAGATGGGCCACTACGTGCTCAACCACATCTACAAGGGCATCGTGTTCTTCGGCGTCATCATCGTGATCGGCTTCGCCTTCGTGCGCTGGGGCTTCGGCTGGGCGCAGCGGCGCTGGGGCGAACGCTGGCAGTTGCGTGACGTGGGCGACGTGGCGGGCTTGCCGCTGATCGCGGCGCTGTTCGCGATCTTCATGTTCTTCATGACGCCGGTGAACAACACCATCACCCGCAGCATGGAGGCCGAGGCCGACGCGTTCGGCCTGAACGCGGCACGCCAGCCGGACGGTTTTGCGCATGTCGCGGTGCAGTTGTCCGAGTACCGCAAGATGCATCCCGGTCCGGTCGAGGAGTTCCTGTTCTTCGACCATCCCAGTGGCTGGCAGCGCATCCATCGCGCGATGGTGTGGAAGGCCGAGCATCTGGATGATCCGGGGGTTCGCCGCCAGGGTGCCGACATACCGCAAGCGGCGCGCTGAATCGGGCGCCTGCGCGCCTCAGCGGCGGCGGTGGTCCGGAGGCGGCCTCAGCACTGCACCCGGCCGCCGGCGAGTTGCGTGCACGGCTGGTAGGTCGGCGGTGGGGGCGGCGTCCAGCGATGGCCGTGATCGCCGTCGTGGTCGTGCGGGCGGTGTCGATACGGCGGCGCCGGCGCCCCCCAGTAGAGCGGCGCGTAGTCGTCCACCGGCTGGGACAACGCCTCGCGATACTGGTCGTTCTGCTGGCGCAGGGTGTCGTTCTCGACCTGCAACTGGTTGCGCTCGGCCTCCTGGTCGAGCTGCGCCTGCCGGCGCGCGGCATCCTCGCGCTGCTGCGCGGCGAGCGCCTCGTCGTAGCGGCGTTGTTCGGCGTCCTCCTGCGCCTGCCGATAGGCGGCCACGCGCTCCTCGTACAACGCGTCGAGATGGCGCGCGTGGGCGTACTGCCTGGCGAGGTCGTGCTGGCCCAGGCGCAGGTAGCGGTCGATCACCTCGCTGTCGTCGGCCTGGTGCAGCAGCTGGCCCTTGCCGTCGGCACAGGGGTGATCGGTATAGGCTACGCCGCCGCCGGCCTGCGGGCACTTGTAGATGTTCTGGGCGCCGGCCGCCGGGGCCAGCAACCACAAGGCCAGCGCCAGGCCGGGCAGCAACGATGAGGCGATCGAGTCGTTCATGGTGATGGCCACTTTGCGGCAGCGCGACCGGATGCCGCGTGACTGGAAGCTTGCCTCCGGCGCGTACCTTCGTCCAGCCCGCAGGCGCCCGGTTCAGCCGCGCCGCGGGATCTGCAGGCCGCGCGCCACCGCCGGCCGCGCCATGCCGCGCTCCAGCCAGGCGGGCACGTGCACGAGGCGGTCGTAGTCGACCAGCTCGCGCGCCTCGTAGAAGGTGATCAGGTTGTTCACCCAGCCCAGCGTGGCGATGTCGGCGATGCCGTAGTCGTCGCCCATGATCCAGTCGCGGCCCGCGAGGCGAGCCTCGAGTACGGCGAGCAGTCGTTTCGATTCGTTGGCGTAGCGCTCGCGCGGGCGCTTGTCGGCGATCTCCCTGCCGGCGAACTTGTTGAAGTAGCCGAGCTGGCCGAACATCGGGCCGATCGACGCCATCTGGAAGAACACCCACTGGATGCACTCCCAGCGCCGCGCGGGTTCGGCGGGAATGAAGCTGCCGGTCTTGTCGGCCAGGTACAGCAGGATGGCGCCGGATTCGAACAGCGCCAGCGGCTCGCCGCCGGGGCCGTCGGGGTCGATGATCGCGGGAATCTTGCCGTTGGGGTTGATCGACAGGAACTCCGGCGTGTGGCTTTCGTCGTTGGTGATGTCGACCAGGTGCGGCTCGTACGGCAACCCGGTTTCCTCCAGCATGATCGACGCTTTCACGCCGTTGGGCGTGTTGAGCGAATACAGCTGGATGCGTTCGGGGTGCCGCGCGGGCCAGCGCGCGGTGATCGGAAAACGGGACAGGTCGGGCATGCTGTTTAGTCCTGGTTGCGGAATCGCCCATTGTGCCCCGACGGGCACCGTGTGCCGTGAAATCAAGCCGCCGCAGCGGCGCGCCCGGCTTGCCGCCACGCGCGCAAGCCGATCGCCGCCAGCACCACGAAGCCGGCGTAGAGCACCGAGGTGATCAGCAGGTGCTTGTAGATGTATTCGCCGACATAGATCACGTCCACCGCAATCCACAGCCACCACGCCGCGATGTGGCGGCGGCCCTGCCACCACTGCGCGACCAGGCTGAAGGCGGTGAGTGCCGCGTCCAGCCAGGGCAGCGCGGCATCGGTCCACCGATGCATCGAATAGCCGAGCAGCAATGCCGCGACGGTACCGATGGTCAGGTGGACGATCGCCTGCATCAGCGGCAGCGGGGCGAGCTGGACGCGACCGTCGTCGTCCAGGTTCTGCAGCCAGCGTCGCCAGCCGTAGACGATCAGGCCGGCGAAGGCGAGCTGCAGCAGGGCGTCGGAATACAGCCTGGCGTCGATGAAGATCCAGCCGTAGACCAGCACCGACACCAACCCGACCGGCCAGCACCAGGGCCGCCGCCTGGCGGTGAGCCAGACGGCCCAGGCGCTGATCAGCGCGCCGGCGAGTTCGATCCAGATCACTGGAAGTCGTAGCTGACGGAGAGCCGCGCCAGCCGCGGCGCACCCGGGAACAGGTAGCGATCGCCGCCGGCCGAACCGGTGTCGCGCCAGTAGAAGTGGTTGAACACGTTGTCCACCGACAACCGCCAGGTCAGCGCGTGGCCGCGCCACGGCGTGGTGTAGCGCAGGCCGGCGTCGAACACGTCGTACGACGGTACGCGCACGGCGCCATCGGGCGTGGCGACGTTGGCCGATGCGTGGCGCCAGCCGCCGAGCAGACTCAGCGCCGGCGCGGACGGCAGGCGGTAGTCGAGGAATACGGCGGTACGCAGGCGCGGCACGTTGGTCAACTGGTGGCCCTCGTACGCGGGCGTGCCGCTGCCTTCGGCGCGGGCCTGGATGACGCTGGCGCTGGCGATCACGCGCAGGTTGTCGCCGAGCCGGCCGTTCGCGCCCAGCTCGACACCCGTATGCACTTCATCGCCTTGCTGCACGAAGGTGAATCCCGCGGGCGTGCCGTCCGGCCGGGCGAACTGGAAGGGCTGGTGGATGCGGTAGAGCGCGCCGCTCAGCGCCAGCGCATCGGTGGCCTGCAGCTTGACGCCGGCTTCGAGCTGGCGCGACAGCCGCGGCCCCAGCGTGCTGCCGCCGTTGCTGGTCCAGTACGGCGCCTCGATGCCCAGCGACAGGCCTTCGCTGTAGCTCAGGTATACGGTGGTCGGTGCGTTCGGCTGCCACAACACGGCGGCCTGCGGCAACGCCTTGCGCAAGCGGGTGGTGCGCTCGGGCGCACCGCTGTCGTCGTAGCTGCGCTCGTGCAGGCGTGCCAGTCGGGCGCCGGCGATCAGCTGCCAGCGCTCGCCCAGGTGCATGCGATCCAGCGCGAACAGCGAATGCTGCCAACTGGTGAGCCGGCGCACCAAGGGGCCGGGCTGGTTCGGCGAGGGCGCGAAGATGGGTGGGTCGGCCTGGTCGATGTTGCCGGTGCCGACGTAGTCGTAGACATAGGCGCGGCGGTCGATGGTGCGGCGGAACGCGCTGGCGCCGAGGCTCAGCTCGTGGCTCAGCGCGCCGGTGGCGAAACGACCTTCGAGCACGGCGCGGGCCTCGTCGCTGACGCGGGTGTCGTCGGGGCTGCGGAAATCATAGATGTCGTAGTCGCCGTTGGGCGCGAAGAACCAGCCGGGCACGCTGCCGTCGGCGCATTCGCTGGCGTAGAAGCAGCCGTAGGCGAACGCCACGTTGTCGTCGATCACGCTGCGGCTGTGGCCGCCGGCGACGCGCAGGTGCCAGTCGTCGCTGAAGGCATGCTCGATGCGCACGCTGCTGTTGGACGACCGGATACCCACCGGCTGCTGCCACGGCTGATAGCCCAGCATGCGCCTGGCGTCCGGGTGGGGCGGCAGCGTCGTGCCGCCGAGCAACTGGTAGCCCGACACCGAACGCTGGCCGCTGGTCTGGTAGTTGCCGTCCAGCTCCAGCGTGGTGCGCTCGCTGATCTTCCAGTCCGCCGCCAGCGCCAGCATGCTGCGTCGGCCGTTGGCGTGGTGCACATACGAATGGATGTCCTCGTGGGCCGCGTTGACGCGCACGCCGAACTGCGGCGTGAGCCAGCCGCCGACGTCGACTGCGACGTGGCGCGAGCCGTGCGAATCGGTGCCCAGGGTGACGCTGCGCACGTCGGCCGGCCGCTTGCTGACGTAATTGACCACGCCGCCGGGCTCCATCACGCCGGCTTCCAGGCCCGCCAGGCCTTTCAGGATCTGCACCTGCTGCACGTCTTCCAGCGGCACCTTCTGCTCGCCGGCGATGGTCAGGCCGTTGCTGCGAAAGCCGGTAGCGGGGTCCAGCACGTAGCCGCGGATCGCGATGTCCTGGTAGTAGCCGACCGGCGCGTAGTTGTCGCCCAGCGCGGCATCCTCGCGGGCCAGTTCGCTGAGCGTGCGGATCTGCCGGTCGTCCAGCTGCTGGCGCGCCACCACGGTGATCGACGCCGGCGTGTCGTGCAGCGTGGCGCGGCCGTAGCTGTCGAGGCCGCTGTCGCGCGGGTGCTCCGGCGCCTGTCCGCGCACATGCACGGTGGCCAGGTCGACGGCCTGCGGGGTATCGGGTTGCGGGGTGGCGCTGCCGGTGGCGGCCGCGCCGTTGGCGGCAAGGGCGGCAAGCAGGGCCAGGGCGAGGGGAGTGCGGGTCATCGTCGTCGTCTTCGGGTAGCGGACGAAGCGACGGCGAACCGGTACGTTCGCGAGAACGATCCGACTCTGCAAGCTCCCTACGCCGGTATTGACCGGATCAGGTTCCAAGGGACTCTCTCAGCCCGGCGTTTTGCCGGGCACCCCCGCTTCAAGAATGCGTATTGAAACACGAATGGGCGCGGCCTGCCGAATCGCCCTGCGCGCCGGTGGCAAGGGCGCGGATGGTTTGCAACAGAGCCTGCCCGGCGGATGTGCAGAACCACGCCGCATGGCCGCGCAAAAAGGTGTCGTAGGCAACGTCGGCGCTCGCGGTCGATTGCGTGATGGCGTGGAAGTACTCCACTTCGGACAGGGCGAAATCCACGTGCACCAGCGGCAGCAGGTCGGCCAGCAGTTGCAGGTCGTCGCGGGCGAGTGGGCGGATTTCCCGATAACCCTCGATCAGCGCGCGGGCGATGGACGGATGGATCGCCGCCGCACCGGTATCCAGCGCCAGCCATGCGACCGCATTGCGCTCGATCGCGGTGGCGAGGTCGAACAGCGCGCAGTTCGCCGCAGCCAGGCCGAAATCGAGCACGGCGGTGATGTCGGCGTCGTCGCCGCTGCCGCTCCAGCAGAGGTTGGAGACGTGCCAGTCGCCGTGCGTCCACAGCCGTGGTTGCCGGGCCAGCGCTGGCTGCAGGCGCGCGTGCCAGGGCGCGAGCAGGTCGGCGAACTCGCGCTGCCAGGGCCGGCCGCGCAGGTAATCGGCGAGGCCGGGTCGCTGCGGCAACTGCGATTCCAGTGCCGCCACCGGATCGGCAGCGGCGATCAGCTCGCTGCGTGCCACCAGAATGTGGGTGCTGCGCTGGGGCGCCGCGTAGTCGGCGCCGGCGTCGTGCAGCCGCGCCAGCATGCGGCCGGCGCGGTGCGCGTGGAACGGGTTCGGCAATGGCTGCCACGAGACCAGCTCGCGGTACAGGTCGATGCCCGCGGCGCGCCGATGCACTTCGTAGACCCAGTCGCCGATGGCGATGGCGGTGTCGCCGTCGGCGTCGCGCAACACGTCGGCCAGCGGCAGTCCGTGCCGGCGCAGGTGCGCGATGTAGCGGTGTTCCTCCGTCAGCGTGGCGGCCGAGCGCACCCGATGATGATGGCGCTTGACGAACAGCGTGCCGGCTTCGGTGTCGACCAGACAGGCCGCCGAGAGCGGGCGCGGACTGTGCCAGACGACTCGCCGCAAGGCGCCGGTTTGCGGAAAGCGGCTCAGCGGCACCTGCAGTTCCGGCGCGACGAGAGCCGGCCAGTCGGGAGCGATATCGTCGCCGGCCAGGCCGTGCACGAGGTGATCGGGGTCTGCAGGGGCGGTCGGCTTTGGCATCGGCACGATTATCGCCCAGCCGCTGCGCCTTTCGGCCGACGGTGTTTTTCGCGTCTAATGACGCTCTTTGCCCGGGTCCGTGCGCATCCCATGAGTGCCTTGCTGCTGCTGTTCGTCTGCCTGCTGCTCGGCGTCTTGGTGGCGCGTTTCGCGCGGCCGCCGGCGGGCATCGCGCAAGGCATCAACTGGTGGGTGCTGAACGTGGCGCTGGCGGCGCTGGTGCTGGAGCTGATCCCGAAGCTGAAGTTCAACGCCGACCTGTGGTTCGTGGTGGCCGCGATGTGGCTCACCTTCGGCGGCGCCTGGTTGCTGTTCGGCCTGCTCGGCCCGCGGCTGGGCTGGTCGCGGCAGCGCACCGGTTCGCTGATCCTGGTGTGCGGGCTGGGCAACACCGCCTACATGGGTTATCCGATGGTGCAGGCGCTGCACGGCAAGGCCGGCCTGGCGCTGGCCGTGGTCGCCGATCAGCTGGGCGCGTTTCCGGTGCTGGCGTCGGCGGGCATCGTGGTGGCGTCGCTTTATTCCGGACGCACGCCGCAGCTGCGCCCGATGCTGCGCCGCGTGTTTTCGTTTCCGCCGTTCCTGGCCTTGTTGCTGGGCATAGCGGTGGGCCGCCTCGGTGGCTGGCCGGAGTGGCTCGACGGGGTGTTCGCGCCGATCGGGGCCACGCTGACGCCGCTGGCGCTGTTCTCGGTCGGTTTGCAGTTCAAGTTCCATCCCGGCCAGCGTCAGCTCGGCGCGGCCGCCTGGGGGTTGGGCTGGAAGCTGCTGCTGGCGCCGCTGCTGTGCTGGCTGATGGGCACGGCGGCGGGCGTGGAGGGCCTGGTGCTCACGGTGGGCGTGCTGCAGGCGGCGATGGCGCCGATGGTGTCGGCGGCGATCCTGGCCGACGAGTACGAGCTCGACCCGGCGTTGGCCAACACCGTGCTGGGCGCCGGCATCGTGCTGTCGCTGCTGACCGTCCCGCTGGCCAACTATCTGATGGTCGGCGCGGCGTGGTGAGCGACGCGGTGCGGACGCTTGCGTCGCGGCCGCGCTGCGTCGAGACTGGGCGGGGATTTCCCGGGGGAAGGGGCTCGCGTCATGTCCGGCTTTGAGCTGATACGGCGGATTTTCGGCAACGAACACGGCGAGCGTCGTGCGGTGCCGCGCAGTGGCGTGCCCAAGGAAGCGCACATCCTGGTGGTCGACGACTCGCCGACCATTCGCGCGGTGCTGGGCAAGATGCTCACCCAGGACGGCCACGTGGTGTTCAAGGCGGCCGACGGCGAGAGCGCGATCGAGCTGGCCCGCAACGAATTGCCCGACCTGATTTTCCTGGACATCGTGATGCCCGGCATGAACGGCTTCGCCGTGCTGCGCGCGTTGCGCCGCGAAGCGCTCACCCACGACATCCCGATCGTGATGATCAGCGGCAACCTGCAGGCCACCGAGCAGTTCTACGTGCAGCGATTCGGCGCCGACGACTTCATGAAAAAGCCGTTCGGCCGCGGCGAGGTGTTTGCGCGCCTGCAGCACCTGACCCAGTCCGGCCGCCTGGTGGTGCGACCGCGCACCAGCGTGCCGGTGGCGGCGGCCGAGCCGGTGCTCAGCGCCGACGAGCAGGCGGCCATTCCGGACATCGCCATGCCCGATCCGCAGGACCTGGTGCCGCCTCCGGGCGAAACGAACTGAACGGCATGCCCGAGGAACGCGGCGAGCTGCGTCTCGACATCTGGCTGTGGGCGGCACGCTTCTTCAAGACCCGTGGCCTCGCCCGCGCGGCGATCGAGGCCGGGCGCGTGGAACTCGATGGCGCGCGCTGCAAGCCTTCCCGCGCCGTGCGTGTCGGCGATCGAATGCAGGTCAATCGCGGGCACGAGCGACTGGAACTGGACGTGCTCGCGCTGGCCTGGCGGCGCGGGCCGGCCAGCGAGGCGCAATGGCTGTATCGGGAAACCGAAGCCAGCCGCGAGGCCGCCGAGGTATTGCGCGAACAGCGTCGCCTGAGCGGCGCGGCACTCGATCATCCGGCACATCGACCCGACAAGCAGGCGCGCCGGCAATTGCGAAAGATCAAGGACTTGCGCTGACAAGTTCAGGCTGAGTACTGCGTCGCACATTGCCGGGCGGGTCTGCGCGAGCATGCACTCGTATCCACGAGTGCGCCCCGCGCGCACCACTCACGACCCGGGGAGAAGGCATGGACGGACTGGCACGCATCAGTGGCATCGGCTTCATCAAGCGCCTGCTGGGCGGGCATGCGGTCGAGCCGCAACACGTGCAGACCACGCAGGGCGCGCGCATGCTGGTAGTGGACGATTCGCCCACGATCTGCGCCGTGCTCGGCAAGATGCTCAGCCAGGATGGCTACCACCCGTTGAAGGCGGCCGACGGCGCGGCGGCGATCGAGCTGGCGCGCAGCGAGTTGCCGGCGCTGATCTTCCTCGACGTGGTGATGCCCGGCATGAACGGTTTCAGCGTGCTGCGCGCGCTGCGCCACGATCCGGCCACGCGCGACATCCCGATCATCATGATCAGCGGCAACCAGCAGGCCACCGAGCAGTTCTACCTGCAGCGTTACGGTGCGGACGACTTCATGAAAAAGCCGTTCGACCGCGACGACGTGTACGAGCGCATCGGCAGCCTGGTGGCCGCCGGGCGGTTGCCCGCCCGCGATACCTCGGTGGCGGAGAACACGCTGCTGTCTGCCTTGTCGGCGGAGGCGCTGGACGGCATTCCCGACATCGCCATGCCCGATGCCGGGACGCCGGGAACGACCGAGGCGCCGCTGCCGCTGCATCGCGTGGCTTGACAGCGCGCCGGCTCAGTCCAGCGATTTCAGCCGGTACAGGGCTTCCAGCGCCTCGCGCGGCGTCAGCGTATCCGGATCGATGCGTTCCAGCTCGCGCTGGGCGGCCGAGGGTTGCGCCGGCGCAAACAATCCCAGTTGCGGCGAAACTTCAGCGGAGGGCGCTGCGCTGGCGTGCCGGTGCATGCCGCGTTCGAGTTCGGCCAGCGTGCGCTTCGCATCGGCGATCACCGATTTCGGCAGGCCGGCCAGCGCGGCCACCTGGAGACCGAAGCTGCGGTTGGCCGGGCCGTCCTTCACCGCGTGCATGAACACCAGCTGCTCGCCGCGCTTCTGGTCGTGCAGCTCGACCGCATCCAGGTGCACGTTGGCGATCGCCGGGAACTCGCCGGCCAGTTCGGTCAGCTCGAAATAATGCGTGGCGAACAAGGTGTACGCGCGGCAGTGCCGCGCCAGGTGCACGGCGGCGGCGCGGGCCAGCGCCAGACCGTCGTAGGTGCTGGTGCCGCGGCCGACCTCGTCCATCAGCACGAGGCTGTCGGCGGTGGCGTTGTGCAGGATGTTCGCCGTCTCGCTCATCTCCACCATGAAGGTGGACTGGCCACGCGAAAGATCGTCGCCGGCGCCGATGCGGGTGAAGATGCGGTCGATCGGGCCGATCACCGCGCTGGCCGCCGGCACGTAGCTGCCGATGTGCGCAAGCAGCACGATCAGCGCGTTCTGGCGCATGTAGGTGGACTTGCCGCCCATGTTCGGGCCGGTGATCACCAGCATGCGGCGGGTGTCGTCGAGCCTGAGGTCGTTCGGCTCGAACGGCTCGTCGCGGACCTTCTCGACCACCGGGTGGCGGCCGCGCTCGATCGCGATGCCCGGTTCGTCGGTGAGCTGCGGGGCGCTCCAGTCGAGCGCTTCGGCGCGCTCGGCCAGGGTGGCCAGCACGTCCAGTTCGGCCATCGCGGCGGCGGCGATTTTCAGCGGTTCGAGTTTCTCGGTGAGCGTGTCGAGCAGCGCCTCGTACAGCGCGCGCTCGCGCATCAGCGAGCGTTCCTTCGCCGACAGCACCTTGTCCTCGAACGCCTTCAGTTCCTCGGTGATGTAGCGCTCGGCGTTCTTGGTGGTCTGCCGGCGCGTGTAATGCGTGGGCGCCTTGTCCGACTGCGCGCGGCTGATCTCGATGTAGTAGCCGTGCACGCGGTTGTAGCCGACCTTGAGCGTGCTGATGCCGCTGGCCGCTTTCTCGCGTTCCTCCAGCTCGACCAGGTACTGGTCGGCATGGGTGGACAGGCGGCGCAGTTCGTCGAGTTCCGCGTCGTAGCCGTCGGCCACCACGCCGCCGTCGCGCTGCAGTACCGGCGGTTGCTCGACGATGGCGTGGGCGAGCAGGGTGGCGGTGTCCGCGTGGTCGCCGATGCGTTCGACCAGGGCATGCAGCAGCGGGCTGTCCAGGCCGTCGATGCGCTGCTGCAACTCCGGTGCAGCCAGCAAGCCGTCGCGCAGGGTCGAAAGATCGCGCGGGCGCGCCGAGCGCAGCGCCACGCGGGCGAGGATGCGTTCGAGATCGCCGATGCCGCGCAACTGCTCGCGCAGGGGTGCGCCGCGGCGGCTGTCGATCAGCATGCCGATCGCCTGATGGCGCCGGCGCAGCACGTCGTGCGAGCGCAGCGGGCGGTTCAGCCAGCGGCGCAGCGCTCGCGCGCCCATCGGCGTCACGGTTTCGTCGAGCACGCCGAGCAAGGTGTGTTCGGTGCGCCCGCTCGGGTGGGTGTCCAGCTCCAGGTTGCGCCGCGTGGCCGCGTCCAGCGCGATCGTCTCGCTGGCACTTTCCACGGCCATGCCGGTGAGGTGCGGCAGCGCGCTCTTCTGGGTTTCCTCGAGGTAGCCGAGCAAACAACCGGCGGCGGCCACGGCCAGCGGCAGCTTGTCCACGCCGAAACCGCCGAGGTCGTGGGTGCCGAAGAAACGGTTCAGTTCGCGCTGCGCCGCGTCGCTGTCGAAATGCCACGGCGGACGCTTGCGCAGGCCGGGCAGGGCGCTGACCAGCTTCGGCCAGGCCACGTCTTCGCCGACCAGGGTCTCGGCCGGCTGCAACCGTGCCAGCTCGGCGGCCAGCGCCTCGGCGCTGGGCACTTCGCTGAGCAGGAAACGGCCGCTGGAAAGATCGACCCAGGCCAGCCCGTAATCGCCGCGCGCGCCGGCGGCGATCGCCAGCAGCAGGTTGTCGCGGCGTTCCTCCAGCAGCGCGGCATCGGTCACCGTGCCGGGGGTGACCACGCGCACCACCTTGCGCTCGACGATGCCCTTGGCCAGTGCCGGGTCACCCATCTGCTCGCAGATCGCCACCGACTCGCCCAGGCGCACCAGCCGCGCCAGGTAGTTCTCCGCCGCGTGGTATGGCACGCCGGCCATCGGGATCGGCGCACCGGCCGATTGCCCGCGCTGGGTCAGCGTGATGTCGAGCAGCCGCGCCGCCTTGCGCGCATCGTCGTAGAACAGCTCGTAGAAATCGCCCATGCGGAAGAACAGCAGCACGTCCGGGTGCTCGGCCTTGGCGGCGAGGTACTGGCGCATGAACGGGGTGTGCTTGGCGTGGTCGTCGTGACTCATGCAATCGGATCTGGAAGGGGAGCAGGCGCCCGGCCGGCGACATGCCCGCGGCCGGATTCCGGGGCGCGAGTCTGGCACGGAGTTCGTGCCCATGGTAACGGCGTGCGTGATCCCGCGCTGCGACTGCCGGTGAACACGCCGGTGCGGGCGGCGAGATTCAGGTCGGCAGGTCGGTGCTGCGCTGGACGCGCGGCGGTGCGTCGTGTTGCGCGCCCTCACCGCTGCGCTGGCGCATGCGCGAAGGACGCCGCGCGGGCATGCCCGGGCCGGCGAGCACGCGCGAGGCCATCCGCGGCGATGGCTGTTCCATCTCCCGCCGCCGACCCAGGCAAGCGGTGAACAGCGCATACATGGCCAGCAGCACGACGAAGGCCACCGCGTTGGCCAGCGCGCCGGCAAGCTGGTGGATGACGTGGCCCAGCACCGGCATGATCGCGGCGAACGCCACCAGGCAGATCAGCGTGTCGCGTGGCTTCAGGCCTGCATCCATCAGCAGGTGATGGATGTGGCCGCGATCGGCGGTGAACGGGGACTCGCCCCGGTGCAGGCGGCGGAACATCACGGTCAAAGTGTCGAACACGGGTAGCGCCACGCACCACAGCACCAGCCCGGGCGAGAGCTGCCGCGACTGGCCCTGGCTCATGCCGATCAGCGACCAGGCCAGCAGGTAGCCCAGCATGACGCTGCCGGCATCGCCCAGGAACACCTTGCCGACGCGTCCGAACAGACCCAGGTTGGCCGCCAGATACGGCACCAGTGCGGCAGCGATCACCGCCACCGCGGCGAACTGCAGGTTCGATCCGGTGTGGCGGCCGAGCAGCTCGATGCCACCGGCGGCGACCAGGGCCAGGCAGCCGGCCAATCCGTCGATGCCGTCGATGAGGTTGAACGCATTCAGCAGGCCGATCACCGCGACCACGGTGAACGGTATCCCCAGCCAGCCGAGCGTGAGCTCGTGGCCATGCACCATGCCCAGCGAACGGATGTAGACGCCCGAGCTGATGACCACGATGGCGATGGCGGCCAGCTCGGTGACCACGCGCACCCACACGCGCAGGTCGAGCAGGTCGTCGGCCACGCCGACCACCACCAGCATCAGCGTGGTCCAGATCACGGCGTCCTCGAACGGGGTGAATACATCCGCGTGCCACCACCCGGCCAGCATGCCGATGGCGATGGCCAGGCCGCCGACCAGCGGCGTGTCGAAGGCGTGCCGCTTGCGACCCTGGTCCGGGTAATCGACCAGGCCCAGGCGGCGACCGAGCGGCAGCAGTGCCATCAGCGAGACAGCCGACACGCCGGTGGCGATCGCGCAGCTTTCGAGTATCCGCGGGTCGAAGGTCATGGCAATCCTGCTTGTTCTTCGCGTCGCCGGCAGCCTCGATGCTTTCGCAAGCCCGGGTCGCTGCATCGTTCGGTGACGCTGCTCGGCCTGTTCGAGATGCCACACGAACGGCTCGGTGGAGGGGCATGCCGCATCGGCGAAGGGTCGACTCCGCGACCCTTCGCCGCCCAGCCCGGTCATTTGCTGTTGTTGAGGTAGTACTGGCTGGACGCCGTGGCGCTCAGCGCGCTGGTGAGCGGCAACAACTGGCTGGTGAAGCGATTCCAGCGAGTGATGCCGGCCGCGCTGGCGAACACCACGTCGCCCGGTTGCACCTTGAAACTGTCGGCCAGCGCGAACGCGGCAGGCGATTTCGCATCCAGCTCGTACACGGTCGGCCGCTGGTTGGGGTCCTCCTTGTGCAGCGCGCCGCGCACCACGTAGACCATGCCTCTGGAGGTGGTCTCGTTGAGGCCGCCGGCCTGTCCCAGCGCCTGGGTCAGGGTGAGGTTCGAGGTGTTGAAGCGCAGCGCCTGCGGGCGCAGCACTTCGCCCATCACGTAGACCTCCTGGTCGAAGTTGAACGGCACGAACACGCGGTCGCCCGGGCGCAGGTAGATCTTGCGGGCCAGCGCCTTGCCGTCGTGCGACGGGCTCAGGTCGAGGTGGTAGGACTCGTCTCCGCGCGTCAGCACCACGTTGGAGAGGTCGGCATTCTTGCTGTCCACGCCGCCCGCCACGCCGATCGCCTCGCCCAGCGTCAGCGGCACCGTGGTCACCGGCTGCGCGCCGGCCTTGACGAAGGCGCCTTCCAGCACCACGCGCTGGCTGCCGTAGCCGGCGACGCTCACGTCCACCAGCGGCGCCCGGATGAAGTGCGACAGCCCCGAGGTGATCGCCTGGCGCGCCTGCTCGATGGTCATGCCGGCCACCTTCACCACGCCGGCGTAGGGGAAATACAAGGTGCCGTCGGGCCGCACCAGCCGCTCGTTGGCGGCGGTTTCCTGCTGTTGGCCGGCGGGCGAGGTCAGCTCCGGGTGGTCCCACACGGTGATGTGCAGGGTGTCGCCGGGGCCGATCCGGTAGCCTTCCGGGCGATAGTCCAGCAGCGCCGGCGGCAGCGCCGAGGTCGTGTCGGCCGCCGCGTTCTGCTGCTGCGTCTGGACCAGGCTCGGCGTGATCGGCACCAGCGTCACGTAGCTGTTTTCGCCGCCGAGCGAGCTCTTCGACATCGACTGCCCCGGCGCCCAGACGCAGCCGGCGAGCGATGCCACCAGCAGCATGCCGGCCACGCTGCGCATCGACGCCGCGGCGCGCGCCCTGCCGCGCTTGCCCTGCGGGCGGATGTCGTTGCGGACCTCGCGGCGGGGCATCGTCGGAACTGCAGCAAGCGCACCTCGGTTCATGTCGGATTGCTCCTGTCATTCGGATCGGATAATGGCATTGATGCAATATCGAGCCGGCCCAATAATCCGCGCCGCGGATGATTTGTCCAGTGCATGGATTTATTGGATGTTCATTCACATGTCCCGGCAGTGAATCATTTCATCGGCATTTCACGTTTCAGTGCCGATATCCGGGTTGACAATTCCGGCGCGCCGCGCGCAAATGCTTCCTTCGACGACGGCGCATTGCGTCATGTGGCTCTACCGTTCACGCCGGCCGTCGCGAGGCGGCGTGCCGCAAGAAATTGCGCTGCGGTCGCGGCGAAAGCCGGTATCCATGGCCTGAATCCGATCGCATCGAGGCCTCGTGCGGCAGCGAAGGATGGAGGCGGCAAAACTCCGGTGGGTGCGGCGGATATTCGGCGCGATGGCGCGTCGCATTTTGTTTCGATGGTGAGTGATCGATGCGCCAACTTGGCTGATTCATGAATGAAGTGAATATCCGCTTCAAACCGGAATGTCTTCGGCATGAAATGCATGAGCAGATAATGGTTTCATATGGAACATTCACATTTTAAAGGTCCACTGTGGATGCGCCCGGGTAATCGCGTCGCCGATGCCGGCGAATGCCGGTTCCCGGGCATGGCCGTCCGCCGTGGCGTCCGCGTGTCCAGCTTCGTTCCGGAGAGAGTCCCGTGAAAGCCATCAGTGGTCCCGCGATCCAGATCCAGCCCGACGACGAGATCGATCCCCGTGCCCTGGTGGGCACCTTGCTGGACCACAAATGGCTCATCATCAAGGCGACCCTGGGCGCCCTGGCGATCGGGCTCGCCTACCTGCTGGTGGCGACGCCGCAGTACGAGGCCAAGGCGATGGTGCAGGTGGAGCAGGCGCCGAGCTTGCCCGGATTGAACCTGGGCACGCAGCAAAGCAGCCCGTCGAGCCCCGCGGCGGCGGACGCCAAGGCGATCCTCACCGCGCAATCGGTGGTCGGCGAGGCGGTGCGCAACCTGCATCTCTATATCGACACCAGTCCCTATCGCGTGCCGGTGATCGGCGGTCTGGTCGCCCGGTTGCACGACCTGACCTCGGGCAACGAGGTCAACGCGCCCTGGTTCGGGCTGAACGGGTACGGATGGGGCGGCGCGCACCTGGACATGCCGCAGCTGAACGTGCCCGACCGGTTGCTGGGGGAGGACATGACGCTGACCGCCGGCCCGGACGGCAGCTATGTGCTCACCGAGGACAGCGGCGTGCCGTTCTCGCCGGGGATGCAGTTGCTGCAGGGCCATGTCGGACGCGTGTCGAGCGGGTCGGGCGTGACCATGCTGGTCAAGAGCATGCGCGCCAACCCCGGCATGCGCTTCCACGTGGTGCGCAACGACGAGGTGACCACGATCGCCGGCATCCAGCAGGCGATCTCGACCAGCCAGCCGGTGCAGGGCTCCAACATCATCTCGCTGGCCTATGACAGCGCCGATCCGCACCAGGCGGTCAAGGTGCTCGAGCACGTGGTCAGCGCGTTCCTCGCGCAGAACGTGGGGCGCAATTCGGCCCAGGCATCCAGCAGCCTGAAGTTCGTGCAGCAGCAACTGCCCGACGTCAAGAAGAAGCTGGCCGACGCCCAGGCCGCGCTGGCCGCGTTCCAGCTCAAGGCCCATTCGGTGGATGTGCCGATGCAGACGCAGACGCTGCTGAGCGAGATGGCCACGATCAACAACAACATCGACCAGCTCAACATCCAGAAGGCGGAGGTGCAGCGCCTGTACACGCCGCAGCATCCGGCCTACAAGGCGATCATGCAGCAGATCGGGCAGCTGCAGGCGCAGCGCGCCGCGATCGACAAGCGGATGACCACGTTCCCCGACACGCAGCGCCAACTGCTGCGCCTGACCGGCGACGTGCAAGTGCTCAACAACACCTATACCGGGCTGCTCAACGAGGCGCAGCAACTCGAACTGGCGCAGGCGGGCACGGTGGGCACCGCGCGCGTGGTGGATGCGCCTTCGGTCGACATCACCCACCCGGCCAAGCCGCGCAAGCTGCTCACCCTGATGGGCTGCGCCTTTCTCGGCGGGTTCCTGGCGGTGGCGTACATCTTCTTGCAGCAGATGTTCCGGCGCGGCCTGGAAGACCCCGCCGAGATCGAACAGCTCGGCGTGGAGGTGTATTCCGCGATTCCGTTGAGCGAGCAGCAGATCGAGCTGTCGCAGCATCGTCGGCGCCTGCTCGGCAAGGGACGCTCCGCGCTGCTGGCGCTGGCGGCCCCCGACGACGTGGCGTCCGAGGCCATGCGCAGCCTGCGCACCAGCATGCGCTTCACCCAGCTCGGCGCCAGCGACAACCGCTTGATGGTCTGCGGCTCCAGCTCGCAGGCAGGCAAGACCTTCGTCTCGTCCAACCTCGCGGCGGTCAATGCGCAGGCGGGCCTGCGCGTGTTGCTGATCGACGCCAACATGCGCGATGGCGACCTGCACCAGGTGCTCGGCGTGCGCGCGGATGGCGGCCTGTCCGAGCTGCTGGCCGGCGAGCTGGAGGTGGCTGAAGCCATCCGCCCGATCACCGGCCTGGGCGGCGAGCTGGATTTCATCCCGCGCGGCAGCAAGCCGTCCAATCCGTCGGAGCTGCTGATGCAGCCGTACTTCGGCGCGCTGCTGCGGCGGCTTTCGCCCGCCTATGACCTGGTGGTGATCGACAGCCCGCCGATCCTGGCGGTGACCGACGCGGCCATCATCGGCCATCACGTGGGCACCAGCCTGCTGGTGGTGCGCTACGGGCTCAACCAGTCGCGCGAGGTCGAGCTGGCCATACAGCGCTTCCGCCAGGCGGGCGTGACGATCAAGGGCGTGGTGTTCAACGGCATGGAGAAGCGAAGCAACGGCTTTTCCACCTACGGGTTCCTCGGATACGGCTTTGCCCAATGATCCGCGCCGAGATCAGCGACTTGGCTGAGCCGGTGCCGCGGCCGTCGAACCGCGACGGGTCCGGCTCGCGCCGTCGGCCGGGTTTCGGCGCGGATACGTCTTTCCGCGCGGCGGTGCGGGAGATGGAGGCGGTCGGCCTGCGCGTGCGCACGCAGCCGCATGCCGGCTCCGCGCCGTACGGCGTGTTGTCCGGCCGCACCGGTTCGCGCTTCTTCCTGCTGCCGCTGCGTCCGCGTGCGGTCAGCACCGGTGCGCTGGCCCTGGTGCAGCCGGTGCGGTGGGTGCCGCGCGCGGTCAAGGGCGTGGCCAGCGTCGGCGCGCGGCTGGGACTGGGGCCGCTGTTGCCGCACAAGGTGCATGTTTCCGGGGTGGGCGACCTGGCGCGCATGGCGGATGCCGGTGCCCGCCACGGCGCCTTCCTGACCGGCACGCCCGGCCCGCATCGCAAGCTGAGCGTGCAGCTGATGGACGACGCCGGCCACATTCGCGCCTACGCGAAGGTGTCGCTCGTGCCGGCGGTGCAGGTGCTGCTTCAGCGCGAAGCGCAGGTGTTGCGCCTGCTTGCGGCGATGGACCTGCGCTCGGCGTGGCTGCCCTGCGTGTTGCGCAGTGAAGTGCGCGGCGGCACCGCGATCCTCGCCACCGATGCGGTGCGGACACCTGCCGCCCGCTGCCTGACCGACCTCGACACCTTGCACCTGGATTTCCTGCAGGAACTCGCTGCGCGCACGGCGTCGTCATGGGCTCGCAGCGGAGCCTCGCTGCTGGACGAATGGAGCGCACGCCTTGCGCAACTCGGTGACGCTCTGGCGCCGCCGTGGCGACAACGCCTGGATCGCGCGATGGCGGTGCTGGCGGCGGAGCCGTCGCTGATCGCATCCCGCGGCCTGGCCCATGGCGACTTCACGCCGGTCAACTGCTTCCGGCAGGACAGCCGCCTGTGCGTCTTCGACTGGGAATACGCCGGCGCCGCGTATCCGGCCGACCACGACCTGATCTGCCTGCTCGACGCGGTGGCGCGGCTGGGCGGCGATGCGCCGGCCGCGCGGGCGCAGGGACTCGAACAACGGTTGATGGGCGAGCTGGGACGCTCGCGCAACGAAGCCAATCGACGCCTGATCGCCTTCCACTGCGTGCACGCGCTGCGCAGCCTGGAGCGGCAGCCGTCGCAGGCGGATACCGGGTTGGACTGGTACGGCGCCGACGAGGCCGCGCGCACGCTCGATGCGCTGCTGGCGCGGGCGTCCGCCTCGTGAGCGCGTCCAGGGATGCCTCGGTGGAAGCCATGAATGACACCGCCGCCGCCCGCACGATCGGCTCGCTGCCGGCACTGCACGCGTCCAGCTTGCAACTGCTCAAGCGCGGCGCCTCGGGTGCGTTCCTCGTCACCGTCGGCGGCACCGGGCTGAGCTTTCTGGCCAACCTGGTGATGGCGCGGGTCATCGGGCGGCACGAGTTCGGCGTTTACGCGCTGATGTTCAGCTGGGTCAGCGTGCTGGCGGTGATCGCGCAGGCCGGCCAGGACATCAGCATGATCCGGTTGCTGCCGTCCTATATCCGCGAGGGCGCGTGGGGCAAGGTGCACGGCCTGCGGCGGGGCGTGGGCATGATCGTGCTGGCCACCAGCTGCTGCATCGCGCTGGGCGGCTGCGTGGTGGTGCACGTGCTCGGCGCGAATCAGAGTGCGAGCTGGCGGCACACCTTCTACATCGGCTTCGCGATGCTGCCGGTGTTGACCCAGCTGCAGCAGAGCGGGGCGTTGCACCGGGCGTTCAAGCGACCGGTGGTCAGCGGGCTGTACCAGACGCTGGGGCGTCCGCTGCTGCTGATCGTGTTGCTGGGCGTGCTGGTGTTGAGCGTGCGCGAGATCGACGCGCCGTGGGCGGCGGCGGCGTCGCTGGCAGCCGCGGCGCTGGCGCTGGCCGGCTCGGCGCGGCACCTGCAGCGCAGCTGGCCCGAGCAGGGCAGGGCGGCGGCGCCCGCGTACGAGATCCGCCGCTGGCTGGTCGTCGGCTCGCAGATGTCGATGCTGTCGATCATCGTGGTTTCCGGCAGCCGTCTGGACGTGCTCATCCTGGGCGCGCTGATGGGTCCTGGCGACGTCGGCCCGTATTACGCCGCGGTGCGCATGGCCGGCTTTGCGCTGTTCGCCCAGAGCGCGGCCAACGTGGTGCTCGCGCCGATGATCGCCGAGCGCTACGACGCGCACGACATGGGCGGCCTGCAACTGGTGGCCACCCGCGCGGCGCGTTTCTCCTTCGCCGGCGCGCTCGCCGTGAGCCTGGGCTTCGGCGTCGCCGGGCACTGGTTGCTGGGGCTGTTCGGCCCGGGCTTCGACGCGGCCTATGTGCCGTTGCTGATCCTGCTGTGCGGCTACTGCGCCACCACGTCGCTGGGTGAGGTCGGCTTCATGTTGTCGATGACCAGGTTCCAGCGGCGGGCCTCGATGCTGGTGCTGGTGGGCGTGGCCGCCAATGCGGCGGTGGCATGGCTGCTGGTGCCCAGCCTCGGCGCGACCGGCGCGGCCATCGGCGCGGTGGCGTCGCTGCTGGTCTGGCGCGCCCTGGCGTGGCGCGCGGTGCGCGCGCGACTGGGCATCGATCCGTCGATCTTCGGCGTACCGGCAAAGGGGGTGCCGCGATGAGGCTGGCGCTGGTCATTCCGACGATGGGCGGCGGCGGCGCCGAGCGCGTGATGGCCACGCTGGCCAATGCGTGGGTGGCCGACGGCGCGGCCGTGACCCTGATCACGCTGGCGCGCAGCCATGGCGACAAGTACCCGCTGCACGCGGCGGTGCAGCGGGTGGGGCTGGACGTGGCGGCGCCCTCGCCGCATGCGTTGGTGGCGCTGCGCAGCAATGTGCTGCGGCTGCGCGCGCTGCGCCATGCGCTGCGCGCGGCGCGGCCCGATGTCATCGTCAGCTTCACCACCACCACCAACCTGATGGTGGTGCTTGCCGTCACCGGCTGGCGCGTGCCGGTGATCGTTTCGGAGCGGGTGTTCGTCGCGGCGCATCCGCCGCGGGCGCCCTGGCGGCTCCTGTACCGCGTGCTCTGCCGTCGCGCCGCCGCCGTGGTGGCGCAGACGCGCCGCGGCGCCGACGACCTGGAGGCGCGCCTGCAACGTCCGGTCGAGGTGATCCCCAACCCGGTACGCGAGCTGCCGCTGGCCGGCGCGCCTCGGACCCCGCGCGGGCCAGGGCGCATCGTGCTGGCATCCGGCCGGCTGGAGGCGCAGAAGGGTTTCGACATCCTGATCGGCGCCTGGGCCACGCTCGCCGCGACGCACCCGCACTGGCGCCTGCGCATCACCGGCGAAGGCTCGATGCGTGCGGCGCTGAACGAACAGATCGACCGGCTCGGCCTCGGCGCCAGCGTGGAGCTGGCCGGGTTCGACGACGACCTCGCCGGCGCGATGCGCGAGGCCGACATCTTCGTGCTCTCCTCGCGTTTCGAGGGCATGCCCAATGTGCTGCTGGAGGCGATGTCGCTGGGCCTGGCCTGCGTCAGCACCGATTGCGAGACCGGTCCGCGCGAGATCATCGAGCACGGTAGCAACGGCTGGCTGGTGCCGGTGGCCGATGCGCCCGCGCTGGCCGCCGCGCTCGGCACGCTGATGCACGACGAGGCGCTGCGGCGGCGCCTTGGCGCACGCGCCATCGAGGTGCGCCACACCCATTCGCTGGCCTCGGTGTTCGCCCGCTGGCAGTCGCTGGTGACGCGCGTGGCGGCGCAGTGCGCGGTGCGCGTGCGCGCGAATGTGCCGTCGAACGGCGCGGACGACGCGCGCAAGCCGCGCGTGCTGTTCCTGATCCGTTCGCTCGGCCGTGGCGGCGCCGAGCGGCAGCTGGCGACGCTGGCGATCGGCCTGCGCCGCGACGGCTGGGAGGTGGCGGTGGCCTGCTTCTACGCCGGCGGCCCGTTCCAGCACGAGCTGGAGCGCGGCGGCGTGCCGATCATCGACCTGCACAAGCGCGGGCGCTGGGACGTGGCCGGTTTCCTGTGGCGCCTGGCGCGCGCCTTGCGCGGGTACCGGCCGGACATCGTGCACGGCTACCTCACCGTCGGCAATCTGCTGTCGCTGTTCGCGCCGCTGGCCAGCCCGGGTTCGCGCGTGGTCTGGGGCGTGCGCTCCTCGTTCATCGACCGGCAGCGCTACGACTGGATGTCGCGCGCCACCTTTGCGCTGAGTTGCCGGATGGCGCGCCGCGCGGACCGGATCATTTTCAACTCCCGCGCCGGCTCCACGCTGCATGGCGCGCAGGGTTATCCCGCCGACCGGCTGGTGGTGATCGCCAACGGCATCGACACCGGACACTTCCGCTTCGACGCGGCCTCGCGCGCGCGGATGCGGCGCGCGTGGGAGGTGCCCGACACTGCGCTGCTGGTGGGGCTGGTCGGGCGGCTCGATCCGATGAAGGACCACCCGACCTTCCTGCAGGCGATCGCGGGGCTGGCGCACGATGCGCGCTGGCGTTTCGTCTGTGTCGGCGGCGGCGATGCGGGTTACGCCGAGCAGCTGCAGGCGCAGGCGCGCGAGCTGGGGCTGGCCGAGCGCCTGGTCTGGGCCGGCCCGTGCGAGGACATGGCCGCGGCCTACAGCGCGATCGACATCCTGGCGTCCTCCTCGCGCGGCGAAGGCTTTCCGAACGTGGTCGCCGAGGCGATGGCGTGCGGACGGCCGTGCGTGGTCACCGACGTCGGCGATTCGGCAGATCTGGTGGGGGACACCGGCATCGTCGTGCCGGCCGGCGACCCGGTGGCGCTGCGCGACGGCATCGCGCGGATGCGCGAGCGGATGGCGCGCGATCCGTTCGCGGCGGCGCACGCTGCGCGCGCGCGCGTCGTCGACCAGTTCAGCACTGCGCGGCTGGTCGGCCATTCGGAGCGCGTGCTGGAAGAGGTGCATCGTCGCCACTGCACGCTGGGCGGGGCGACGTCATGAACGCCCGCTTCCTGCCGCGCACGCCGGTGGACCTCCTGTTGGCGGCCTTCGTGTTGTGGTTCGGCAGCGACGCCAGCGATTTCCTGTTCACCACGCGCGGCCTCAAGCCGCTCTATTCCTACGTGGCGGTGATCGGCTTTGCCGCCTTCTATGCGGTGGCCCAGGGCGCGGCGGCGCAGTCGCTGGCCATCCTGCGCGACGGCGGCACGCGTCGCTTCGTCATCTGGCTGCTGCTCTACATCGTGTATGGCGTGCTGATCTTCCTGCAGTCCTCGCAGAGCCACACGGCGTTGCAGGCGCTGATCACGCTGATCGAGATGGTGGCGATCGGCATGGCATTCGCCACGCTGATGGTGCATCCACGGCGGTTGCACATGCTGGGCGGGATGTTCCTGCTGCTGGCCCTGTTCGCCGCCGGCATGAACCTGCTCGATTTCATCCATCCGCGGTTCTCCAACGTGCCCGGGCGCGCGGCCGGGCTGTACATCAACCCCAACGTGGCCGGCTATGCGCTCGCGCTGGTGATGTTGTGCGGCATGGACAGCGTGCCGGCGCGCTTGCGCTGGCTTTTCGTGCTGGTGTGCGGCGTCGGCGTGCTGGTCACGTTCTCGCGGTCGGCGTGGATCATGTGGGGCGTGGCGCTGATCTGGCTGGGCCGGCACGATCGCACGCACGGCGCAAAGTGGAAGCTCGCCGTGATGACGCTGTCCACGCTGGCCGGCATCGGCATCCTGCTGTCCCTGTTCAGCGGCGAGCTGGGCGAACTGCTGGCCGGCACGTCGTTCGCCCGCTATCTCGATCCGAACACGCTGGCGCGCATGGGCGTGGGCGGCTCCTCGCTGTCGGGCGATTCGGCTGCCACCCGCATGGACCTGGTCTGGTTCTCGCTGCACGAGGCGGCGCGGAGCCCGCTGTTCGGGCATGGCAGCGGCTATGTCTACGAGTGGGCGTTTCCGGTCGGGCCGCACGACATGTACCTGCGCTTCCTGGTCGAGGGCGGCGTGTTCGGGCTGGCTTTCTACCTGGCCTTGCTGGTCGTGTTGTGGCGGGCCACGTCGGGGCTGCAGCGCGTGCTGGTGTTGCAACTGGTGATCGCCAGCTTCTTCTCGCACAACCTGCTGGAAAGCCCGACGATCATCCTCGTCATCAGCTTCATGCTTGCGCGGCAGGCGCTGGAGAAACGCGAGCTCGCGGTGGCGCGGTGGTTGGCGTCGCCCCGCGTGGGGGTGCCGGCGTGAAGATCTGCCACGTCATCACCGGGTTGAACGCCGGCGGCGCCGAGATCGCGCTGTGTCGCCTGCTCGAATCATTGCCCGCCCCGGCATACCGGCATGCGGTGGTGGTGCTGGGCGGCGAGGGGACGCTGAGCGCGCGCCTGGCCGAATCTGCCCGGGTGCACCACATGGGCATCCGGCCCGGCCGCGCCGGCCCCGGCGACGTGATGCGGCTGCGGCGATTGCTGGCGCACGAGTCGGCCGACCTGGTCCATGCCTGGATGTACCACGCGCACCTGCTCACCTCGCTGGCGCTGTGGGGGCAGTCCGTGCCGCACCTGTGGAGCGTGCACCATTCACTGACCGACCTGGCCACCGACAAGCCGCTGACGCGCGTGGTGATCCGCCTCAACGCGGTGTTCTCGACGCGGCCCAGCTGCGTGCTGTATGCCTCCCAGCTCAGCGCCTCGCAGCACGAGGACTACGGCTTCAGCCGCTTGCGCACGGTGGTGATTCCCAACGGTTACGACACCGGCGTGCTGGTGCCGGACCCGGCGGCGCGCGCGCGCATCCGCGAGGAGCTGGCGGTGCCGGGCGATGGCCTGGTGATCGGCATGGTGGCGCGCGTGCATCCGACCAAGGATCACGGCAACTTCCTGCACGCAGCGAAGCTGTTCCGGGAAAGCCATCCCGACAGCGTGTTCGTGCTGGTCGGCGACGGCGCGACCGCCGCGAATGCGGAACTCGCCAGCCAGGTCGACGCCTTGCAATTGCGCACCCATGTGCGCCTGCTCGGCCGACGCCAGGACATCCCCGCGATCAACGCGGCGTTCGACATCGCCACCCTGGCCTCGCGCGGCGAGGCCTTCCCCAATGCGGTGGCCGAGGCGATGGCCTGCGGCGTGCCGTGCGTGGCCACCGACGTGGGCGATGTGCCGCTGATCGTGGCCGATACCGGTGTGGTGGTGCCGGCGCGCGATTCCGCCGCGCTCTGCGCCGGCTGGGCCAGCCTGGCCGCGCTGTCGCCGCGCGAGCGGCACCAACTGGGTCTGCGCGCGCGCCAGCGCATCGTCGACAACTACACGGCCAGGCTGCGCACGCGGCGTTACGCCGATCTGTATTCGTCCATCGTGCAGGAGCGACAAGCATGTGCGGAATAGCCGGCTTCTGGGATGCCTCCCACGCCTTCACCGCCGAAGACGGCGGCGCCATCGTGCGGCGCATGACCGACGCGCTGAGCCATCGTGGCCCGGACGACGACGGCCATTTCCAGGATGCCGCGGCAGGCGTGGCGCTCGGCCATCGGCGTCTTTCGGTGATCGACCCGACACCGGGTGGCCACCAGCCGATGACTTCGGCCAGTGGACGCTACGTGATCGTGTTCAACGGCGAGGTCTACAACCATCACCGCCTGCGCCGCGAGCTGACGCCGCTCGGCGCGACGTTCCGCGGGCGCTCGGACACGGAGGTGATGCTGGCGGCGATCGAGCAATGGGGGCTGGAAGCGGCAGTCAGGCGCTTCGTGGGCATGTTCGCTTTCGCGTTGTGGGATCGCCGCGAGCGCACGCTCGCCCTGGTGCGCGACCGGCTCGGCATCAAGCCGCTCTATTACGGCTGGGTGGGTTCGCTGTTCGTGTTCGGCTCCGAGCTGAAGGCGCTGCGGCGCTGCCCGCGGTTCGCCAACCCGGTCGACCGCGACGCGCTGTGCCTGCTGCTGCGGCACAACTACATCGGCGCACCGCACGCCATCTACCGGGGCATCCGCAAGCTGCTGCCGGGCACCTGGCTGAGCGTGGACCAGGGGATGGCCGCCTCGCGCATCGACGCGTCGACGCTCGCCACGCGGGCGCAAGTCTACTGGTCGGCCCGCGAGGTCGCGCAGGCCGGCGTGGCCGATCGCCTGCACCTGTCCGACGCCGCGGCCACCGACGAGCTGGAGAAACTCCTGCTCGACGCGGTCGGCCTGCGCATGGAGGCCGACGTGCCGCTGGGCGCGTTCCTCTCCGGCGGCGTGGATTCCTCGCTGGTGGTGGCGCTGATGCAGGCGCAGTCGATGCGGCCGGTGCAGACCTTCTCCATCGGCTTCCACGAGAAGGGCTACGACGAAGCGGGTTACGCCCGCGCCGTGGCCGAACACCTTGGCACCGAGCACCACGAGTTGTACGTGACCGCGCGCGACGCGCTGGACGTGGTGCCGAAGTTGCCGTCGATGTTCGACGAGCCGTTCTCCGATTCCTCGCAGATACCGACCTACCTGCTGTCGCGGCTGGCCCGGCGCCAGGTGACGGTGAGTCTCTCCGGTGACGGCGGCGATGAGTTGTTCGGCGGTTACGAGCGCTATTTCAAGGCGCGCGCGATCGAGCGCGGCCTGGACTGGATACCGGCGGGGTTGCAGCGGCGGCTCGCGCGCTCGCTGTCGCATCGCGCCGGTTTCTACGAGTCGCTGCTCGCCGGCGCCAATCGCTGCGTACCGGCGCGCATCCGCCTGAAGCGGCCGCGCTCCAAGATCGGCGTGCTCGCCAGCATGCTCGACGCCGGGCCACAGGAGCAGCGCTATCGCCTGCTGATGTCGCATTTGCGCGATCCCGCCCGCGTGGTGCTGCACGGCGAGGAGCCGCCGACCGGGCTGAGCCACCCCGAGCTGGGGCCGCAGGTGCGGGAGGTGTTCGAGCGGATGATGTACAGCGACCTGGTCAGCTACCTGCCGGGCGACGTGCTGACCAAGGTCGATCGCGCCAGCATGGCGGTGAGCCTGGAGGCGCGCGTGCCGCTGCTGGATCACCGCGTGGCCGAGTTCGCCTGGCGCGTGCCGATGCGGCAGAAAGTGCGCGGCGGCGAGGGCAAGTGGCTGTTGCGCCAGGTGCTGTACCGGCACGTGCCGCGCGCGCTGATTGACCGCCCCAAGAAGGGCTTCGGCGTGCCGATGGGCGAGTGGCTGCGCGGGCCGCTGCGCGAGTGGGCCGAAGCGCTGCTGGAACCGGCACGGTTGCGCGAGGAGGGTTACTTCGAACCCGAATACGTGCGCGCGATGTTCGTCGACCACCTGGCGGGGCGGGTGCACGAGGGCGGCCGGCTGTGGGACGTGCTTATGTTCCAGGCCTGGCTGCGGGAAACCCGGCAGCCGGACGCGCACCCGCGCGATGCGGTCGCGAACGCGTGCGGCTCGCACGCGCCGGCGGGCTTTTGACGTGGCATGGCGAGCTGACGACATGAACGGACAGAACGCAGCGTGCGAACGGGTGCCGCCGACCGGCTCCGCGGGGTGGCTCGCCGAGCTTGCCTTCACGCCACGCAAGGAATCCTGGGTGGCCTCGTCGGCGGACCGCTTCTACAAGATATTCCGCCGCAGCGACGACCCGCTGCGCGACTGGCTGGACCCGACGTGCATGGAAAAGGCCGGCCGCGAGTACGCCGATGCGCTGCTGCTGCGCGAGCTGAGCGAACACGTCTGCACGCCGTTGCGGCTCGACCATGCATGCGTGGTCTATCCGCGACTCTCCGGGCCGGACCTGCGCCCGATGCTGCAGCAAAAGCACGGTGCCTTCGGCCCGCGGCATCGAGCGCAAGCCTTGCGCAAGGCGATGGTGGTGCTGGCGCAATTGCATCGCGCGCGCTCGAATCCGGCCGGCTACCCGGCCAAGGACTACCTGCACGACGGCTACCTGGTGCCCGACGCGGAGGTCGCACGGCGCATCGGCGAACGCGAGCGCACGCTCTTCATCGGCGGTTTCGAAGTGCGCAATTTCCGCTACGACGAGGAGCGCGAGGACTGGTTGTTCTTCGACCCGCAGCACGTCTACCTCGGCATGCCGGAGGACGACGTGGCGCGGTTCGTGATCTCCCTGCTGATGATCAACTGGGGTCAGGGCGGCGGCGTCACGCTGTGGCAGGGGTTCGACGTGGAGGACCTGCTCGCCGCCTACGAGGATGCCGCCGGCTTCCTGCTCGACGGCACCCTGCTCACTTATTTCCTGCGCGAGACGATCGCCATGCGTCGACATTTTGCACAGAAGGCGCTGCGCAACATGGCGGGCGCCAGGCGGGTCATTGGCCGACCGTATCTGGCCGGCTATTTCATGCAACTCAACCACTGGGCCGCAAACCATGAATTTTGACTATGAGCGCGATACCCGCGGCTTCTATCAGAACGACGATACGGCGCGGCGTTACCACCAGATGTTCATGTCGCCGAAGGGATGGCGCAATCTTCCCTCGCGGCTGATCGCGCGACGCGAGCGGCGCGCCATCGAAACCCTGCTCGACCAGGTGCCGCACCGCACCGCGCTGGACCTTCCGGCCGGCACCGGCAAGCTCGCCGGCATCTTCGCCGCGCGGGGCACCCGCGTGGTGGCCTCGGACATCTCCGCCAGCATGCTGAAACTGGCCGAGGCCGAATACGCCCGCGCCGGCTGCACCGACGCGCGCTTCCAGGTGGAGGACGCGACCGACCTGGCGCGTTTCCGCGAAGGGTCGTTCGACGTGGTGGTGTGCCTGCGGCTGATGCACCGCGTGCCTTCGGGCCTGCGCCGGCGGATGCTGCGCGAGTTCGCCCGGATCGCGCCTTGCACCATCGTCTCGTACGGGATCGAAACCGGTTTCCACAAGAAACGGCGTGAGCTGCGCGCGGCGGTGTTCGGCGGCGGGCGGGACCCGCTGTGCTTCTGCAGCGTCGGGCAGGCGCATGCCGAGCTGTCAGCGGATTTCGAGGTGCTCCGGCAAATATGGATCGCGCCCGCCTTGTCGCAGGAGATGGTGTTCCTGTTGCGCTCCCGGCGCGACCGGGCCGGCGTGTTCGGCGCAGCCGACGCACCGGGTTCCGCGCCATGAGGGCGGTGCATGCGTCGCCGCGCGCAACGCGGGCGTTGCTCGGCGCGGTTGCGCTGCTGCTGTTCGCAGCCAGGCCCGTCAGCGCAGGCTGCCCGAAACTGCTGATGTTCGACGGCACCAATTTCCACACCCAGGCGACCGACGGGCAGGCTGCCTATTGGGGCGACACGGTCGGCGTGCAGGGATTCTTCGTCAACCGCGTCATGGCCTCCTGGCAGGACGATGTCGGCACCCGCACGGACAGCAAGTTGTGGCGGCAACTGGGCCTGTTCCAGTCCGTCTATGCCCGCCACGGCGTGACCGACAACTTCATCAAGGTGGCGCTGTACAAGCCGATCGACTGGCGTGACCCGGATGGGTTGAAACAGGTGGTGCGGAACTTCTCGCACGCCGCGGCGCTGGCGCGGCATGCAGGGCTCAAGGGCATCGCGATCGACCTGGAGCCGTACGAGCCGACCTGGGTCGACAGCGGCGAGCTGTCCGCCACCGTGCAGGCCGAGGCAAGCGCGATCGCCGAGGCCATGCGGGCGGCCTATCCGCAAATGACCCTGGTCGTCATCAAGGACGCGCTTCACCAGAACTATCCGCGCACGCCGCTCGACGAACTGGTCTCGAAGTTCGGCACCGATCCGGGCCCCTCGCGTCATTTCTGGCATGGCGGCTATGCGCTGGCCATCCCGTTCCTGCACGGGTTGCTGTCGGCGAACTGGGCGCATGTGGTGATTGCGACCGAAGTCACCTACGACGGCTCGGACATGGCCACGCCGGTACGCCAGACGCAGCGCAACTACGACGTCTTCATGGGCGCCGAACAGGCCAGTCGCAGCGACCTCAGCGTGGCTCCCGGACTGTGGCCGCTGGGGCATTCCTACACCGACAAGTCCGCCCGCGATACGCCGCAGGCATTCGCCGAGCACCTGCGGTCCGCCTACAGCGCGGCGGAAGACTACGTGTGGATCTACGGCTACGGCAGCGCGTGGCAGGCCGACGGCCCCTATGGCGGCGCGCCGGTCACCGCCGACTTTCCGCAGTACACCGCCGCCATCCATGCGATGCGCGCGTCCTGCACGGCGAGCGCTGCCGACCCGCAGGCGCAAAGGCAGGCACACTGAGGAGGCTCGATACCCACCGTGAAGATCGTCTTTTTCGCCAACACCGACTGGTACCTCTACAACTTCCGCCGCTCACTGGCGCTGGCCGCGCAGTCCAGCGGCTACGAGGTGCTGCTGGTGTCGCCGTCCGGCGCGTACGGCGAGCGGCTGCGCGGCCTTGGCCTGCGCTGGCAGCCGCTGGCAGGGATGGATCGGCGCAGCCTGAATCCCGCCCGCGAACTGCAACTGCTGGCGAGCCTGGTGCGGCTGTTCCGGCGCGAGCGCCCGGCGCTGATGCATGGCTTCACGATCAAGTGCGCGGTGTACGGCTCGCTTGCCGCGCAGCTCGCCGGCGTGCCGGCGCGGGTGAATGCGGTGGCCGGGCTGGGCTACGTGTTCGCCAGCAACGACCGCAAGGCGCGCTGCCTGCGGCCGATGGTGCGAGCGGCGCTGCGTCTGGCCATGCGCGGGCGGCGCACGCGGCTGATCCTGCAGAATCCGGACGACGAGATGATGTTTCGGCAATCCGGCCTGATCGGTGCCGATCGCATCGACCTGATCCCGGGCTCGGGTGTGGACTGCACGCGGTTCACTCCGCGCGCGAACGCAGACGGTCCGCGCAGGCCGCAACCGTGCGTTTTGCTGGCCGCGCGACTGCTGTGGGACAAGGGGGTGGCCGAATACGTCGAGGCGGCGCGCCTGCTGCGCGGGGCCGGCCGCCGCATCCGCTTCCTGCTCGCCGGCATGCCCGATCGGGGCAATCCGGCAGCGGTGCCGGAAGCCACGCTGCAACAGTGGGTGGAGGAAGGCGTGATCGAGTGGCTGGGGCACGTGGACGACACCAGCGAGCTGTTCCGTTCGGTGGACATCGTGGCGCTGCCCACGTACTACCGCGAAGGCCTGCCGAAATCGCTGATCGAGGCCGCCGCCTGCGCGCGACCGTTGATCACCACCGACATGCCGGGCTGTCGCGAGGTAGTGACGAACGAGGTCGATGGCCTGCTGATTCCGCCGCATGACGCCGCCGCGTTGGCGCGCGCCATCGCCCGCCTGGTCGATGCGCCCGAACTGGCCGCCCGCCTGGGCGCCGCCGCGCGGGCCAAGGTACTGGCGAATTTCGACGAACGCCTCGTCATCGAACGCACGCTGGCGGTATACCGCGAACTGCTGCAGCCCGACCGCATGGCGCACGCCGCCGTCGACTGACGGCTCGCCTGATCCCGCCACGGGGTATCGGCTGCGCGCAGATGACCCGCTGCGCGCGTGCGCGCGTCGGATTTCGCGGCGCGGTGCGCTTGCGCGACCGGCAGGGTGACCGTCATCAGGGGAGACGTGCACGCGCGCACGGTGGTCATGGCCTGGAATGTGCTTGAATCCCCTGCAGGCTCTGCCGAGCCGGCCATCCGTCGCGCCACCGGACGGGTGAGCGACCATTCCATGTCCACAAGCGACGCCACGCGTCCGCGATTGCTGCAACCGGGAACCATACCGATGACCCTCACCAGTCTTGGCATCCTGCTCATTGTCAACGGCGTGCTGCTGTGGGCCATCATGGCCGCGCTTCACCGTCACACGGTGGCGCTGAAAAACCTGCAACTGCAGATGGAAATCCTGCTTGGCCGACACGGCGCCGACGCGGGCGGCGAGATTCCGGCAGTCCGCCCCCGGGATGCCGGAAAGCCGCCGTCCCGGTCGCGGCCCGAGTCGGTGGACTCCTCGACACGCTGAATGGCTTGCGCCGACGTCCGACTCGCCGTCTTGGCGTGGTCGCGCGGAACGGGTAGAACGGTGCCGTTCGCGCGTGGCGACGACCACGCCCCATCCCCGGAGCCCCGTATGGATATGCCGTCCGTTCCCACCGATGCCGAACTGCTGGCGCTGGCCGGTGAGGTGGCCGTGGAAGTGCAGCGCTGCCGCTTGATGCTGGTCACGGCCGAATCCTGCAGCGGCGGCTGGATCGCCAAGACGCTGACCGACCTGCCGGGCAGTTCGGCCTGGTTCGACGCCGGCGTGGTCACCTACAGCTACGAGGCCAAGGAGGCCCTGCTCGGGGTCAACCCGCGCACGCTGGAGCATGCCGGCGCGGTCAGCGAAGAGACCGTGCTGGAGATGGTGGCCGGCGCGCTGGCGCGCTTCGGTGCCGGCGTGGCGGTAGCGGTGACCGGCATCGCCGGTCCGACCGGCGGCATGCCGGGCAAACCCGTCGGTACGGTCTGGATCGGCTGGAAACGCCGCGGCGGTTACGCCCATGCGCGGCTGTTCCATTTTTCCGGCGATCGCGAGGCCGTGCGCCGGCAAACCGTGGCGGCGGCGCTCGAAGGCTTGCGGAAAACCCTGACGGAATGAGGCGCCGCGCGCTGCCGGACCGGCTTGACGAGTGTGGGATACTGCACGTTCCGATCATGGCCCGTTGCCGCGCGCGGCCGAGCCCGCATGATCGCAACCCGTGAGATTCGATCCGGGCATCATGCCTCCCACTCACCGCCCAACCGGAATACCAACGATGGATGACAACAAGCGCAAGGCGCTCACCTCCGCCCTCGGCCAGATCGAGAAGCAGTTCGGCAAGGGTGCCGTGATGCGGATGGGTGACCGCGTCAACGAGGCGATCGAGACGGTTTCCACCGGTTCGCTGGGCCTGGACATCGCGTTGGGCGTCGGCGGCCTGCCGCGCGGCCGCGTAGTCGAGATCTACGGCCCGGAGTCCTCCGGCAAGACCACCATGACCCTGCAGGCCATCGCCAGCTGCCAGCGCGCCGGCGGCACTGCCGCGTTCATCGATGCCGAGCACGCGCTCGATCCGACCTACGCGGAAAAGCTCGGCGTCAAGGTCGACGACCTGCTTGTGTCGCAGCCCGACACCGGCGAGCAGGCGCTGGAAATCGCCGACATGCTGGTGCGCTCGGGCGCGGTGGACATGGTGGTGGTCGACTCGGTCGCCGCGCTCACCCCGAAGGCGGAAATCGAGGGCGAAATGGGCGACTCCCACGTCGGCCTGCACGCGCGCCTGATGAGCCAGGCGCTGCGCAAGCTCACCGCCAACATCAAGAAGTCCGGCTGCCTGGTGATCTTCATCAACCAGATCCGCATGAAGATCGGCGTGATGTTCGGCAGCCCCGAGACCACCACCGGCGGCAACGCGCTGAAGTTCTACGCCTCGGTGCGCCTGGACATCCGCCGCATCGGCGCGGTGAAGAAGGGCGACGAGATCATCGGCTCGGAAACCCGCGTCAAGGTGGTCAAGAACAAGGTGGCGCCGCCGTTCCGCCAGTGCGAATTCGAAATCCTGTACGGCGAGGGCACCTCGCGCGAAGGCGAGATCATCGAGCTGGGCGTGGCGCAGAACCTGATCGACAAGTCCGGCGCCTGGTACAGCTACAACGGCGACCGCATCGGCCAGGGCAAGGAGAACGTGCGCCAGTTCCTGCGCGACAATCCGGCGATCGCCAACGAGATCGACAAGCAGCTGCGCGAACGCCTGCTGGTGCCGGTGGGCAAGGCAGCCGCGGCCGGTCCCGAAGAGGCGCTCGAGGAAGCGTGAGCCGTGATGGTTGACGTTCCGTTGCATGCGCATGGCCCGGCTCGCCCGGGCCATGCGCGTTTTGGCCAGGTGCCGTATCTCGGCGCGACGATGCATGTCTTCCCGGCCGGTCCGCCCGGGCGTGGATCCGCAGGATCGGAGTCGAAGGGTCGCCCTTCGGCTCCGCCACGCCACGCCCAGGCAGAACGGCGGGGGGAATTTGCCCGTACCCGGTATGCGTTCGCATGGCCATGACATGAACAAGCGTCCTGGCGCGGGCAACCCGACCAAACCCCAACGCAGCGCCTACGAGAAGGCGCTGGGCCTGCTCGCCCGCCGCGAGCATTCGCGCAAGGAACTGAAGACCAAGCTGCGCCAGGGCGGCTACGAGGGCGAGGAAACCGCTGCGGCGCTGGATCGTTTGGGCGAGCAGCACTACCAGGACGACGACCGCTTCGCCGAAGTGCTGCTGCGCAGCCGGATTGCCCAGGGCTACGGACCCATGCGCCTGCGCCAGGAGCTGAAAAGCCACGGCCTGGCCGACGCCCGCATCCGCGAGTTGCTGGACGCGGCGGAGGTCGACTGGGACGCCTCGGCCGCCGCCCAACTGCGCCGGCGCTACGGTGGCGCGGGCACGAATGACCCCGCCGAACGCGCCCGCCGGGCACAGTTCCTCTTGCGCCGCGGCTTTGCCGCCGCCACAGTACGACGTGTTACCCACGCCGAAGTGGACGACGCCGACGATCTTCCCTGACATCCATCGCCACCCGGCGGTGGCGGAGCGATTGGCGCCAAGCCGGTGTGACCCCCTGCCGCCAGCCACCGCGATCCGCATGAAAACCTCCGAAATCCGTTCCGCCTTCCTCGACTTCTTCCGCGCCCGGGGCCACGCCATCGTGCCGTCCAGTTCACTGGTGCCGGCCAGCGACCCGACCTTGATGTTCACCAACTCCGGCATGGTGCAGTTCAAGAATGTGTTCCTCGGCAGCGAGAAACCCGGCTACGTGCGTGCGGCCGACGTGCAGCGCTGCCTGCGCGCCGGCGGCAAGCACAACGATCTGGACCAGGTCGGCTACACCGCGCGCCACCACACGTTCTTCGAGATGCTCGGCAACTGGTCGTTCGGCGACTACTTCAAGCATGAGGCGATCGGCTGGGCGTGGGAGCTGCTGACCCAGGTGTTCAAGCTGCCGCCGGAGCGGCTCACCGTCACCGTCTACCACACCGACGACGAGGCTTTCGCGATCTGGCGCGACGAGATCGGCGTGCCGGTCGAGCGCATCATCCGCATCGGTGACAACAAGGGCGCGCCGTTTGCCTCCGACAATTTCTGGCAGATGGCCGACACCGGCCCGTGCGGCCCGTGCACCGAGATCTTCTACGACCACGGCGCGCACATCGCCGGTGGTCCGCCCGGTTCGCCGGATGAGGACGGCGACCGCTACATCGAAATCTGGAACCTGGTGTTCATGCAGTTCGACCGCGCCCCCGACGGTACGCTGAGCCCGCTGCCGGCGCCGTGCGTGGATACCGGCATGGGCCTGGAGCGGCTTGCCGCGATCCTGCAGCACGTGCATTCCAATTACGAGATCGACCTGTTCGCGCACCTGATCCGCGTCGCCGGCGAACTCACCGGCACGCCCGACTTGGCCAACAAGTCGCTGCGCGTGATTGCCGACCACATCCGCGCCTGTTCCTTCCTGATCGTCGACGGCGTGCTGCCCTCCAACGAGGGGCGCGGCTACGTGCTGCGCCGGATCATCCGCCGCGCGCTGCGGCACGGCTGGATGCTCGGCGTGCGCGGCGACTTCTTCTGGAAGATGGTGGCGCCGCTGGTGGAGGAGATGGGCGAGGCCTATCCGGAGCTGAAAGAGAAGCAGGCCATCGTCGAGGATGCGTTGCGCACCGAGGAGCAGCGTTTCGGCGAAACGCTGGAACACGGCATGCGGCTGTTCGACGAGGCCGCGGCGAAGTCCGGCAAGACCATCCCGGGCGCCGAGGCGTTCCGCCTCTACGACACGTACGGTTTCCCGGTCGACCTCACCGCCGACATCGCACGCGAGCGCGGCCTCGACGTCGACATGGCCGGCTTCGAGCAGGCCATGAACGAGCAGCGCGAACGCGCCCGCGCCGCCGGCAAGTTCGAGGCGAGGGGACAGATGCCGGCCGAGCTGGCCAGCCAACTGCCGCCTACCGTGTTCCTCGGCTACGAGGCCTTGGAAGACCGCGGCGGCAAGGTGCTTGGCATCGTGCGCGGCGGTCGCCATGTCGACCGGTTGGGCGAGGGCGAGGAAGGATTGCTGATCCTGGATCGCACGCCGTTCTACGCCGAATCCGGCGGCCAGGTCGGCGACACCGGCACGTTGTTCGGCACGTCCGGCCGTTTCGCGGTCGACGACACCTTGAAGATGGGCGGCGTGTTCTTCGGCCACGCCGGCCACTGGCACGGCACGCAACCGCTGCGCAGCGGCGACCTGCTCGACGCCCAGGTGGATCCCGCGCGCCGCCAGGCGATCGTGCTCAACCACTCGGCCACGCATCTGCTGCATGCGGCGCTGCGCGAGGTGCTCGGCACCCACGTCACCCAGAAGGGCTCGCTGGTGGCGCCGGAGCGCCTGCGTTTCGATTTCTCGCACCCCAAGCCAGTAAGCCATGGGGAATTGGCTCGCGTCGAGTCGATGGTCAACGCCGAGGTGCGCCGCAACGCGGCCGCCGAGGTGCACCGCATGGGTTACGACGAGGCGATCGCCACTGGTGCCATGGCACTCTTCGGCGAAAAGTACGGCGATGAAGTGCGCGTGCTGAAGATGGGCGACTTTTCCACCGAACTCTGCGGCGGCACGCACGTCAACCGCACCGGCGACATCGGCCTGTTCAAGATCGTCGGCGAATCCGGCGTCGCCTCCGGCGTGCGTCGCATCGAGGCGGTCACCGGCGACGGTGCGCTTGCGCATGTCGCCGAGGAGGAGCGCCGCCTCGCCGATCTCTCCCGTCTGCTCTCCAGCAGCGGCGACGACGCCGTGGAAAAACTGCGCCAGTTGTTCGATCGCCAGAAGAAACTCGAGCGCGAACTGGATTCGCTGCGCAGCAAGGCCGCCGGTTCCGCCACTGCCGACCTGACTGCCTCGGCTGCAGACGTCGACGGCATCAAGGTGGTCGCTGCGCGCCTGGAAGGGTTCGACGCAAAGTCGCTGCGCGACAGCGTCGACCAGCTCAAGCAGCAGCTCGGCGATTGCGTGGTGCTGCTGGCCGGGGCTGCCGACGGCAAGGTCGCGCTGATCGCCGGTGTACACGGCAAGGCGCTGGGCCGGATCAAGGCCGGTGACGTGGTCGCCCATGTCGCGGCGAAGATCGGTGGCAAGGGCGGCGGTCGACCCGACATGGCCCAGGGCGGCGGTTCCGACAGCGCCGACTTGCCGGCGATCCTGGCGGGTCTTGCCGACTGGGTTTCCTCGCGTTGATTCGGCTTAACGACTGCTGCAGCGCCGATTGCACCGGGGAATCGTGCTCAGTTAGTATCCGCGGAGGTCGGTTTTTCGCCAAAAGGCGCAAAGCCGCCAGTCAGGACGCTTAAGGAGTGTTTTGGCTGTGAGCCGGGAAGGCGGTAGGGCCTTCGACGGATCAAAAACGTCGAGCCGCGGATGGACTCACGCTCAGGGGTGAGGCAGGGTCAATCCGCAAGCCTGTGACCAGCAGCATTTTATGGAGTAGCAATCATGTTGATTCTGACCCGCCGGGTCGGTGAGACCCTGATGATCGGCGACGAGGTGACCGTCACCGTTCTTGGCGTGAAAGGCAATCAGGTACGCATCGGCATCAACGCGCCGAAAACCGTGGCCGTCCATCGCGAGGAAATCTACCAGCGAATCCGCGGTGAACACGACGCCGGCAGCGCTCCGGACGACAGCGGCGACCACTGACCACCGTTTCAAGACTTTACCTGGGCCGCGCCGATCAGTATCCTTGCCGGCTCCGCAGTCATGCGGCAAAACCCCGGAGAGATGCCCGAGTGGCCGAAGGGGCTCCCCTGCTAAGGGAGTATCGGGTCAAAAGCCTGATCGAGGGTTCGAATCCCTCTCTCTCCGCCAGATACGCAAAACGCCCCGAACGGGGCGTTTTGCGTATCTGGCGGAGAGAGGTGGTGGACGGACCAACCGTTCGACAAATTCGTCTGGAACGAATTTGGACAGCCGCAGGCTGGCCCCGAAGCGCGCAGCGCGTAGGGGTTTGGCCCATGGATGGGCCAAACAATCCCTCGCGCACAACCACGCAATCAGACGCTCCATCGAAGGGGCGTTTTGCGTATCTGGCGGAGAGAGGTGGTGGACGGACCCTCCGGTGACTCGGCGCATCCTGCGCCTCACCCTTCGGGCCAACGGCTTTGCCGCTGTTCGCTCCGGCATCCTGCCTCCGCGAGCGACAAATTCGTCTGGAACAAAATTGGACAGCCGCAGGCTGGCCCCGTAGCGCGCAGCGCGAAGGGGTGAGGCCCATGGATGGGCCGAACAATCCCTGGTGCACGACCAAGTAACCACGTGCTCCGTCGAAGCGGGCGTTTTGCGTATCTGGCGGAGAGAGGCGGTGGACGAACTCTCCGGTGACTCGGCGCATCCTGCGCCTCACCCTTCGGGCCGGCGGCTTTGCCGCTGTTCGCTCCGGCATCCTGCCTCCGCGAGCGACAAATTCGTCTGGAACGAATTTGGACAGCCGAAGGCTGGCCCCGTAGCGCGCAGCGCGAAGGGGTGAATCCCGTGGATGGGATTCACAATCCCCGCGTCCTCTACGCCGCGACGCATTCCATCGAAGCGAGCTCTTGCTTGGCAGGTCGCGCCGAGGCTTCGACTGCGGGCCTCCAGCGCTACGCTCAGCCCGAACGGTTCGGGGAATCAATCCTTGATGTCGAGTTTCTGGCCCGTGGGGCCTCACCCCGTCGCCAATCCACGCAGCTCCACGCGCTCGCCGTCCACCACCAGCACCGACCCCTGTTCGTACCAGTCCCCCAGCACGATCCGCTCGGCCGGCTTTCCGTCCAGTTCCAAACGATGGATGGCTGGCCGATGCGTGTGTCCGTGGATCAACCGCGTCACGCCCGCTCCGCGCAGTGCCGCGGCGACCGCCTCGGCGTTGACGTCCATGATGCTTTCCATGGTGCTGCCGGTGTGTGCCTTGCTGTCGGCGCGGGCCTTGGCGGCAAACGCGCGGCGCGCCTCCAGCGGCATCGCCAGGATCTGCGCCTGCCATTCGGGCGTGCGAACCTGCTTGCGCACGGCCTGGTAGGCGAGGTCATCGGTGCACAGCGTGTCGCCGTGCATCAGCAAGGTGGGCCGGCCCTGGATGTCGCGCACGGTGCCGTCGTCGAGCAGGGTCATGCCGGCGCGGGTGGCGAATGTTTCGCCGAGCAGGAAGTCGCGGTTGCCGACCATGAAATGCACCGGCACACCGGCATCGTGCACGGCGCGGATGGCCTCGGCGATGCGCTGCGGCAACTCGGCATCATCGTCGTCGCCGATCCAGGCTTCCACCAGGTCGCCGAGGATGTACAGCGTGTCGGCGCTTCGCACTTCGTCGCTGGCGAGGTAATTCTCGAACAGGCGGGTGATTTGCGGGCGTGCGGGATCGAGGTGCAGGTCGGCGATGAACAACGTGGCCATGCCGATCAGTTCCCGCCGGACTGCTTCGCCGCCGGCTTGCTGGTCGGCTTGGTGACAGATGCTGCCCTGGCCGGCGCCTTGGCGCTGCTCGCCGGCGCCTGAACCTCTTCGCCGATCACGCTGGCCTTCTCGATCACCACCAGTGGCTCGGGTACGTCGCCGGCGAACGGGCCCAGCGGGCGGGTGGGCAGGGCGGCGATCTTGTCCAGCACGTCCATGCCCTTGGTCACCTTGCCGAACACCGCGAAGCCCCAGGTGAGGCCGCTCTGGTTGCCGACGAAATCCAGCCGGCGGTTGTCGACCAGGTTGAAGAAGAACTGCGCGGTGCCGGAATTGGGATCGGCGCCGCGGGCGACGGCGATCGTGCCGCGCAGGTTCGACAACCCGTTGTCCGCCTCGCTGGCGATGGCCGGGCGCGTGCGCTTGGGCTGCAGGTCGCGGGTGTAGAGGCCGCCCTGCACCAGATAGCCGGGGATGACCCGGTGCAGCAGGGTGCCGTCGTAGAAGCCGTCGCGCACATACTGCAGGAAGTTGGCCACGCTCTTGGGCGCCTTGTCCGGATACAGCTCCAGCGTGAGATCGCCCTGCGATGTGTGCAGCAGCACGTGCGGCGGTGCGGCGACGGGCGCGGCGCTCGATGTGGCCGGTGCAGGTTTGCCCGCCTGCGCGGCGGCGCCGAACGGAACGAGCAGGAGCAGGGCGATCAGCAGGGATTTGAGCATGGCAGCGAGCGATCCGGACCGGCATTCACGAGGCGGGCGTCCATGATACGCGGCATGGCATCGGCATGCCGCGAAAAAGGCGGATCACTTGTTCGCGAGATCCAGTTTCACCCCAAGTTCGGTCATCGGCGCCTTTTCCTGTTGCAGGTCGGCTTCGGTGAGCGGGTGCTGCTCGCCCCATCCCGGCGGGAGTTTCAGGCGCAGCGAGCGGGCGCTGGCTGCCAGTTGCATCTGCGGCAGCGACTCGGCGCGGCGGGCGCGGCGGAACAGCACGGCCAGACGCAACAGCGCGGTGATGTGCTTCGCCAGCGCGCGATAACGCAGCGGCAGGCTGGCGACGATGGACTTGTCCGGCTTGCGCCGGTGCAGTTCGATCACCGCGGCCAGCAATTCCTGCTCCTGCCGCGAGAAGCCAGCCAGGTCGGCATGACGCAGGATGTAGGCGCCGTGGCGATGATGTTGGCTGTGCGCGATGGCCAGGCCGATCTCGTGCACCCGCGCGGCCCAGGACAGCCACTCACGCGCATCGGCGTCGAGCTTCCAGTTGCGCGCGACCTGGTCGAACAGCATCAGTGCCGTCGCTTCCACTCGCCGTGCCTGCGCGCGGTCGACGCCGTAGCGGGTCGCCAGCGCGTCGATGCTGGCGGTGCGCGGGTCGCTGCCGCCGGCGCGGCCGAGCAGGTCCCACAGCAGTCCTTCGCGCATCGAGCTTTCGCACACGCGCAGCCGCTCGATGCCCAGCGCGGTGAAGGCCGCTTCCATGATCATCACGCCGCCGGCGAACACCGGCGTGCGTTCGGGAACCAGGCCCGGCAGCTTGAGCGTGCCGACCTGGCCCTGCTCGATCAGCGCATCGCGCAGGGCGGCCAGCGCCGCGGGCGTGATGCCGTCGTCGGAAAGCTCCATGGCCAGTGCCACCGCGCCGATCGACTTGGTGGTGCCGGACGAGCCGAACGCATCCTGCCAGCCCGATTCGCGATAGTCCTCCGCGAACTGCTGCAGCAGCACGCCGATCTCGCTCAGGCCGCGCTGCCAGCGCGCGCGGGTGATCTTGCCGCCGGGGAAGAAACGCAGGGTCGAAGCGATGCAGCCGGCCTGCACGCTCTCGGTGTGCAACGGCGCGAGGCCGCGGCCGATGATGAATTCGGTGCTGCCGCCGCCGACGTCGATGACCAGCCGCGGTTCGCGCGAGGCGGGCAGGTCGTGCGCGGCGCCGAGGAAGATCAGGCGGCCCTCCTCGCGGCCGGAGACCACCTCGATCGGGTGGCCCAGCGCGGCTTCCGCCGCGGTCAGAAAGGTTTGCGGCGAGGCGAGCTGGCGCACGGTATTGGTCGCCACGGCGCGCACGCGCGCGGTGGGCAAGCCGGCGATGCGCTGGCCGAAGCGGGCCAGGCAGGCCAGTGCGCGCGCGCGCCGCTCGGCATCCAGGCTGCCGTCGGCGCGCAGGCCGGCGGCCATGCGCACGGTGTCGCGCAGGCGGTCGATCACCCGCGGTTCGCCATGCTCCATGCGCGCCACCACCATGTGGAAGCTGTTCGAGCCCATGTCGATGGCGGCCATCAGTTCGCCATCGCGGATCGGCGTTTGTTCGACTGCGCTCAATCCGGCGCTCCGGCAATCGCGAAGTGCGGATTCTCGCACGCGTGCGCGCATTGCAGGCGGCTCACGGGCACAGTCGTTCCAGCAGCGTCTGCTGCGCGCTGTACGGCGGGTTGTCGCCGGGCTCGGCGCGGGTGTAGCGGCCGTCGCTGTCGAGCAGCCACGCCTGGGTGTTGTCGGCCAGGCCGTTGGCCAGCGTCTCGTCGTAGACACGCGCGGCCAGCTGCGGATCGAGGATGGGGAAGGCGATCTCGATCCGCCGCATCAGGTTGCGCTCCATCCAGTCGGCGCTGGCGCAGTAGATTTCCGCCTCGCCATCGTTGGCGAACCAGTACACCCGGCTGTGTTCGAGGAAACGCCCGACGATCGAGCGCACCCGGATGCGCTCGGAGACGCCGGGCAGGCCGGGTCGCAAGGTGCAGGCGCCGCGCACGATCAGGTCGATCTCCACGCCGGCCTGCGAGGCGGTGTACAGCGCGGTGATCACCTTCGCCTCGTTGAGCGCGTTGAGCTTGGCCACGATACGCGCCGGTCGCCCCGCGCGGGCGTGTTCGGTCTCGCGCTCGATCCGGGCCAGCACGCCGCGATACAGCGTGAACGGCGAATGCAACAGGCGCTTCAGCTCGATCACCGGGCCCAGTCCGGACAGCTGCTGGAACACCTTGTGCAAGTCCTCGCCGATTTCGGGGTTGGCGGTCATCAGGCCGATGTCGGTGTACACGCGGCTGTTGGCCTGGTGGTAGTTGCCTGTGGACAGGTGCGCGTAGCGGCGCAAGGTGTCGCCCTCGCGGCGAACGATCAGCATCATCTTGGCGTGGGTCTTGTAACCCACCACGCCGTACACCACCTGCACGCCGGCCTCCTGCAGCCGCGTGGCCAGGCGGATGTTGGCCTCCTCGTCGAAGCGCGCCCGCAGTTCGATCACCACGGTGACGTCCTTGCCGTGGCGCGCGGCCTCCACCAGCAGGTCGACCAGCGGGGTGTCCTCGCCGGCGCGGTACAGGGTCTGCTTGATCGCCAGCACCTGCGGGTCGGCGGCGGCCTGGCGCAGCAGGTCGATCACCGCGGCGAAGCTCTGGTAGGGATGGTGCAGCAGCACGTCGCCCTTGGCGATCACCTCGAATTTGTTCAGGCTGCTGTCCAGCGACGGCGGCAACTGCGGGGTGAAGCGCGGAAACTTCAGCTCCGCACGGTCCAGCCAGTCGTAGATCAGGCCGGCGCGGATGATGTTGACCGGGCCGTCGCAGCGGTAGACGTCGGCCTCGCCGAGCTGGAATTTCTCCACCAGCAGCGCGGTGATCGCCTGCGGGCAATCCTCGGCGATCTCCAGCCGCACCGGGCGCGCGTAGCCGCGGCCGAGCAACTCCTCGCTGAGGGCGAGCGCGAGGTTCTCGACCTCCGCCTCCTCGACGATCAGCTCGCTGTTGCGGGTGACGCGGAACTGGTACGAGCCGAGCACCTTGAGGCCGGGGAACATCAGGTCGACGAAAGCCTGCAGCAACTCCGCCAGGAACACGAAGTGATGGCCACGGCCGCTGACCTCGGCCGGCACGCGGATGATCCGCGGCAGCGACCGCGGTGCGCGCACCAGGGCCAGATGGCCTTCATGGCCGAAGGCGTCGCGGCCCTTCAGCACGACCGCGATGTTCAGCGTCTTGTTGAGGATGCGTGGGAACGGATGCGCCGGGTCCAGCCCCAGCGGCGACAGCACCGGCAGCACCTCGTGCTCGAAATAGCCCTGCAGCCAGCGTCGCTGGCGCGGCGTCCACTGCTTGCGGGTAAGGATGTGGATGTGCTCCTGCTCCAGCTGCGGGCGGATCTGTTCCCGCCACGCGGCGTAGACCTCGGCCACCAGGTCCAGCACCCGGCCGCGGATGCGCGCCAGCAATTCGCCGGAGGGGACGCCATCCGGGCCCGGCGCGGCCGAGCCGTAGGCGTGATGATGCTTGAGCATGGCCACGCGCACCTCGAAGAACTCGTCGAGGTTGTTCGCCACGATGCTCATGTAGCGCACGCGTTCGAGCAGGGGCACGCTGGCATCGCGGGCCATCGCCAGCACGCGGAAGTTGAACTCCAGGGCGGCCAGCTCGCGGCTGAAGTACAGCTGCGGGGCGGCAAGGTCGATGGCGGGTACGCGGGCGGAAGGTCTGGACATGGCCCATTCTGGCCCATGGCGGTGGACGATGCATGATGCGCCGGCGCGCAAAGGACCTTCAGCGGCGGATCAATCCTGCCGCCAGGCGGAGACTGGCGCGCTGCCGCGGCAGGCGGGCTCGATGCACGGGCCGAACGGTTGTGCGTGCTGCTGGCTGTCCGGGTTGTCCTTGGTCTCGATCCGGCGCTTGCGCAGCTCCAGCAGCAGCGGCGTCAGTTCGGTGATGCGGCCCTGGATGCGTGCGCGGGCGTAGTAATCCAGGTCGTTGCGCTTGAGCAGACGCTGCAGTTGTTCCATCGCGTCGAACGGGCGGCCGGAGTAATAGCTGGCATCGGCGAACGCCTCGCCGGCACGCACGTTGTCGCCGGCTGCGTCGCTGGCGCGGGCGTAGGCGCTGTAGATCTCCGGTTCGCTGGCGTCGTCCAGCAGGGGGCGCAGCAAGCTGGCGGCGAGGCCGGCCTGCGCCTTGTCGCCGCCGGCGGTGAGCGCCTTGGCGTAGGCCAGCGCCACCGCGCGGTTGCGCGGCGATTGTTCGTTGAGGTCCTGGTAGATGGCGAGCGCCGCGGCACGCTGGCCGGCTTGCAACCTGGCATCGGCCAGCGCGAGCTTGAGGATCAGGTTGTCCGGCGCGTCGCGCAGCAACGGCTGCAACTGCGCCACCGCTTGTGCGCCGCGGCCGCTGCGGGTAAGTGCCAGCGCGTAGCCGTAATGGTTGGCCGGGGTGTCGAACGCAGGCCGGTCCTGCAGGTTGGAGCCGTAGTACGTCGCTTCGCGGGTGGCGTCGCCGGCCAGCACGCGCACGCGTTCGCGCATCAGCTGGTAGGTGTCGAGCGGGCCGGGCCTGGGCGTGTCCAGCAGCGAGGTCGGGTCCTTGACGAAGGCGATCGGCGCGGTGTGCTGCTGCCACTGCTGCACGTCCATGACGGTGCCCGAGGGCCGCAGCTTCTGCGCCGCCACCAGTGCGCCGGCACGCGCCTTGGCGTCGCTGATGCGCATGCTTGTCACCGGGTGGGTCTGCAGCAGGACGGGCACGTCGTCGCCACCGGCGCCGGTGCTGAGCACGTCCTGCATGCGCTGGAAAAAGGCCGCCATCGCTTCCGGGTCGAAACCGGCCTTGGCGAGGGTCTGGATGCCGACGCGGTCGGCCTCGATCTCGTCCTTGCGGGTGAAGTTGATCGAACGCTGCGCGATCAGGCCCTGGCCGCCGGCGAGCACCGCCATCGGCGCGTCGCCGCTGTGGCTGCCGGCGCCGGCCAGTACCGCACCCAGCAGCACCAGCGCCATCAGCGGTGCATCCTTGCGCGAGGCCTCGAATGCCCGCTGCAGGTGGTTCTGGGTGATGTGGCCGATCTCGTGCGCGATCACGCCGGCCAGTTCGCTCTCGTCGCGGGTGATGACGAACAGCCCGGAGTTGACCGCGATGTAGCCGCCTGGCGCGGCGAAGGCGTTGATCTCCGGGTCCTTCACGATGAAGAAGGCGAAGTGGTCCTTGGGCTTGTCGGAGTTGGATGCCAGGCGATGGCCGAGATCGTTGACGTAGTCGTCCAGCAGCGGGTCGTCCACCACCATGTCCAGCGCGCGCATCTGGCGCAGCATGGAGGCGCCGTAATCACGCGCCTCCTGCGGCGAGATCAGCGCGTCGGCCGAGCTGCCCAGGTCGGGCAGGCGTACGTCGTCCTGCGCGCTGGCCATGCAGGTCAGGCCGGCGCAGAGCAGCGCAGTCAGAACACGCCGGGCGGGTCGTCGTGGTGTCATGGCCATGGCTAGGGGCGTGGGCGGTAGAAACTTTCGAGGCGAAAAAGTGGCTGCGTGAGGACAGATTTTTGGCGATTCGCCGGCCCATGGTGGTTCCATGGGCCAAGAATCGGCGGAAATATGGACCGCGCAGACGCTTTTGCAGCCCGGAAGATTTCTACCGCCCACGCTCTTGGGCGACAATAGCATTGTGACCGCCCCGGGCGGCGTCGGTTCCCACCTTGCCTGTTGTCCCGGACGCCCCATTTACAGGCGGTTCCCCCGTTTTGCGGAGTTGTCGTGATGTCGAAGATCGAGGTCTATTCCACCGCGGTGTGTCCTTACTGCGTGGCCGCCAAGAACCTGCTCAAGGCCCGTGGGCTGGAGTGGACCGAGGTGCGCGTGGACACCGACCCGTCCCAGCGCGAGGCGATGCTGACGCGCAGCGGTGGCGCGCGCACCGTGCCGCAGATCTTCATCAACGATCACCACGTCGGTGGCTTCGACGACCTGGCGGCGGCCGACCGCAGCGGCAAACTGGCGCAATTGCTGGAGGCGGGCGCATGAGCGACAAGCTGGCCGAATTCACCGCGTTCCGCCAACGCATGAACGAGCGCATCCTGGCCGAGGACAACCAGGTCGTGCGGCGCTTCTTCGCGCTGGACACGCAGACCTACAAGGCCGGCGCGCTGGACTTGAAGACCAAGGAGATGCTGGGCCTGGTCGCCTCGATGGTGCTGCGCTGCGACGACTGCATCAGCTACCACGTGGCCCAGTGCAAGGAAGCCGGCGTGCAGCGCGACGAGTTCTTCGAGGTGTTCAGCGTGGGCCTGGTGGTGGGCGGCTCGATCGTGATCCCGCATCTGCGCCGCGCGGTGGATTTCCTGGACCAGCTGGAGAACGGCGAGTCCGGTGCGCCGGAGTGCGCCGACCACGCTTGAGACGCCCGCGCGCATGCGGCTTTCCGCAACGCTCCATGCGAGGATTTGCAACGACTTGCGCGGCGGACGGGTGTCCGGCATTGGGGCGCATGAGCGATAATGGGCGGTCTTGACGCGCGCCTTGCGCGCCGTGCATGCGATCAGCCCCCAAGGAGTCCCCCCATGAACAACACCATCGCCGTGATCCCGGGCGACGGCATCGGCCCGGAGATCATGACCGCCACGCTGCGCGTGCTCGACGCGCTGGACTGCGGCCTGAAATACGACTTCGTCGACGCCGGCATGGTCGCGCTGGAGAAGCACGGCGACCTGCTGCCCAAGGCCACGCTGGACAAGATCGCCGAGCACAAGGTCGCGCTGAAGGGCCCGCTGACCACGCCGATCGGCGGCGGCTTTACCTCGGTCAACGTGACCCTGCGCCGCCACTTCGACCTGTACGCGAACGTGCGCCCGGCGGTGAGCTTCCCCGGTACCAAGTCGCGCTACGAGAACATCGACATCATCACCGTGCGCGAGAACACCGAGGGCGCCTACCGCTCCGAGGGGCAAACCCTGTCCGCCGACGGCGAGATCGCCGAGTCGGTGGCGCGCAACACGCGCAAGGGCAGCAGCCGGATCGTGCGCTACGCGTTCGAGCTGGCGGTGAAGAAGGGCCGCAAGAAGATCACCGCGGTGCACAAGGCGAACATCCTGAAGACCAGCTCGGGCCTGTTCCTCAACGTGGCGCGCGAGATTGCCAAGGAATACCCGCAGATCGAGTTCAACGAGATGATCGTGGACAACACCTGCATGCAGCTGGTGATGAACCCGTACCAGTTCGACGTGATCGTCACCACCAACCTGTTCGGCGACATCCTCTCGGACCTGTGTGCCGGCCTGGTCGGTGGCCTCGGCCTGGCGCCGGGCGACAACATCGGCGAGCACGCGGCGATCTTCGAGGCGGTGCACGGCTCGGCACCGGACATCGCGGGCAAGGGCATCGCCAACCCCTGCGCGCTGCTGCTGGCCGCGGCCGACATGCTCGACTACCTGGACATGGTGGCCAAGGGCGACAAGCTGCGCGCCGCGATCCGCGACACCATGACGAACGATCGCGACAGCGTGACGCCGGACATCGGCGGCAAGGGCAGCACCGGCAGCTTCGCCGACGCCATCGTGAAGCGCCTCGCGGCCTGATCCGGGACGCCGCTGGGCGCAATGAAGGCCGCGGCATGCCGCGGCCTTTTCGTTGGATCGGCGCGGGATGGTCGTGCCCCAGCCGGTGTCATGCCGTTGACGGGATACGCCGTTGGCGCGCATCGCGAGGCAGGCTTGCCGTGCACGGTTTGCGCGAGGCGCCGCCGGTTCAGTGTTGCGACGCCCGGTAGTGACCGGGTTCCGCGCGAGAGGGAATGGCGATGCGGTTCCAGCTGTTGATCGCGATCACTGCCATGTTGAGGTCGATCAGCTGTTCTTCGCTGAATTCGGTGCGGGCTTGTTCGTAGACCTCGTCCGGCACGCCGTGCACCGGGTCGAGCCGGGTCACCGCCTCGCACCAGGCCAGCGCGGCACGCTCGCGCGGGCTGTAGAACGGCGCCTCGCGCCAGGCCTGCAGCACGTACAGGCGCTGCTCGGTCTCGCCGCCGGCGCGGGCATCCTTGCTGTGCATGTCCAGGCAGTAGGCGCAACCGTTGAGTTGGGAAACGCGCATCTGTACCAGTTCGATCAGACTTTGTTCGATGCCGGAGTTCTTGATGTATTCGCCCAGGGCGAACAGGGGCTTCACGGCGTCGAGGCGCTTGTTGATGTTGAAACGAGGCATGGGGTTCTCCTTGCGGTGTGCGGCCGGGACCGGCCGTTCAGTGCAAGGACGTGGGCGCCGTCGATTTCGTGACCGCCGCCAGCCGGGCAAGCTTGCCGGGGTGGCGCAGGGCATGCACCGCGGTGATGCGTTCGCCGTCGTCGTCGATCCAGCTGGCCGAGACCAGCGTGTCGCCCTGCCAGCCGAACAGGGCCGGCGTACCGTTGAGCTGACGGATTTCGTGGCGCACGCCACCATGGCGCTGCTGCTGCAGCGCGATCTGCATGTACAGCCGGGCCAGCCGCTCGGCGCCGTGCAGCGGGTGCAGGGTGGCCCGCGCCAGGCCGCCGCCGTCGGATACGCTCATGGCGTCTTCGGCAAACAAGGCACGCAACGTGGGCATGTCCGGCTGCTGCAGCGCCTGCATGAAGCGTTCGAGCAGGCGCCGCTGGATGTCGGCGTTCGGCATCGTCTGGCGCGGTCGATCCTCGCGCAGCCGCTGCTTCGCCCGGTGCACGCGCTGGCGGCAGGCGTCTTCGCTGATTTCCAGCATCGAGGCCGTTTCGGCGTGGCTGTAGTCGAACACTTCGCGCAGCAGGAAGGCGGCGCGCTCCTCGGGGCTCAGCCGCTCCAGCAACAGCAGAAAGGTGAGGGTGAGGCTCTCGGCGCGCTCCAGTTGCGCCTCGGGCTGGTCGGTATCCACGGTCAGCGGCTCCGGCAGCCAGGGGCCGGAGTAGTGCGCGCGTTCGGTCTTGGCCCGGCGCAGGCGATCCAGCGCGATGCGCGTGGTCACGGTGACCAGCCAGGCTTCCGGGTCGTCCAGCGCGGCGACATTCTGTGCGTGCCAGCGCAGCCAGGCATCGTGCAGCACGTCCTCGGCGTCGGCGGGCGTGCCGAGCATGCGGTAGGCCAGGCCGAACAGGCGCTGGCGGTGTTGCTGGAACAGGGCGGTTTGCGAATCCATGAGGCACTCCGGGGAAAGGATGCTGCCAGGACGCATGGACGGAGCGAAACGTGACCGCTAGCGGAGCAATGGCCAGGGAGCCAGGAAAACCAGCCACAACAGCACAAGGATGCCGACGTATTTTCCGGCCTTGTACAGCTTCTTGTGACGCCGCTTGAACGCCGCCTTCCATTGATGCATGGCGCCCTTGCGCTGGCTCCACGCGTACAGGCGGTTGACGAAGCCGGTCTTCTCGGTACCGGTGTCGCTGTTGGGCGAAGCGGTGATCTTGCCCATGAACGCGCCCACGCGATGGTTGATCGCACTCATCCAGCGCGTGCGCAGCGGGCGCTCCACGTCGGCGAACAGGATCACCCGGGTCTGGTCGGTCTTGTTCTCCACCCAGTGCACGAAGGTCTCGTCGAACACCACGTCCTTGCCGTCGCCCCAGGCGTGCTCTTCGCCATCGACGAAGATGCGGCAGTCGCGCGAGTTCGGCGTGATCAGGCCCAAGTGATAGCGCAGCGAACCGGCAAACGGATCGCGATGCGGATTGAGCTTGCTGTTGGGCGCCAGCGTGGCGAACATCGCCGCCTTGATTCCGGGGATCGCATTGAGCAGTTCCACCGTCTTCGGACACAACGCCTGCGCCGACGCCAGCGGCTCGCCGTACCACTTGAGGTAGAAGCGCTTCCAGCCCTGCTTGATGAAGCTGTTGAAACTGGCGTCGTCGTTCTTCGTGGTGCCGCGAATGTGTCCCCGGTCCGTCAGGTGCAGCGCCTCGGCCCGGATCGTCTCCCAGTTTGCCTGCAGCAAATCCAGCTCGGGAAATCCGCGGCGGTCGAGTATCGGCTTGGCCGGCACCGCGGAGAACGCGTACATCAGCAGGTTGTAAGGCGCGAACACTGCCGAGTGATCCACCAGCTGGCGGTCGAAACGCAACCGCACCCGCCCGCGCAAATGCACCAGCAGCACGCACAGTGCGAAGAAGGCGAACAAGAGCAACAGGATGAGGCGCGGCGTCACGAACATGGGCAGAGGAACCACGGAGCCAGCAATGTCGTGATTCTACTCGACCGATGGCAACATCAGTTGACGGCCGCCCGGCCGGACGCCATTTCGTGCGACTTGTCTTTACGGCAACAGGCGCGATTTGCGCTTGAGGAAACTGCCGGCAATCCACATCAACCGTATGGCGGAAACCGCCAACGCCGTGCCCAGGCCGAGAACCAGCATGATCTGGAACAGTTGCATCAAAAGTGCGGTTGACATGGCGGTCCTTGCTTGGTCGTGAGAGGCGAAAACTCGGTCTTGGCTTTGGCAACGGCAACACATTCTACTTGACGGGGCCGGTACCACGTGCGATCACGTTCTTCAGCCACCGGATGCGGATTCGCGCGTGCGCCGTTCCCGCGGCCAGGTTGGCCAGCCTCGACGGGTCACCGCGTTCAAGGCTTGCCCCCCAACTGTTTGGCACGATTTCCCATGGACGTGCCGGCAATGGATCGTTGGACACCGGCAAGTCCAACCTGCGTTCCGCGTCGCGGCTGGTCAACCGCGCGCAGCGCATCGGGTGTTCACCATGATGGCAGGAGTGGTGTTGCCTGGCAGGTATTCCGCTACCGGGCTTCCGAACGCCGAAAACCGAAAGCCAGCTCCTACATCATCTCCGCCGCAAAGTCCGCCAACCGCGACCTCTCTCCCCGCCGCAACGTGATGTGCGCCGAATGCTCCCAGCTCTTGAAGCGATCCACCGCATAGGTAAGCCCGGAGGTGGTTTCGGTGAGGTAGGGAGTATCGATCTGTTCGACGTTGCCGAGGCAGACGATCTTGGTGCCGGGGCCTGCGCGGGTGATCAGGGTCTTCATCTGCTTCGGGGTGAGGTTCTGGGCCTCGTCGATGATCAGGTAGCGTGACAGGAAGGTGCGCCCACGCATGAAGTTGAGCGAGCGGATCTTGATGCGCGAGGCAAGCAGGTCGTTGGTGGCCTGGCGGCCCCAGCTGCCGCCGTCCTCGGGGTTGGCGAGCACTTCGAGGTTGTCGGTGAGCGCGCCCATCCACGGCGTCATCTTTTCTTCCTCGGTGCCGGGCAGGAAGCCGATGTCCTCGCCGACGGAAACAGTGGCGCGGGTCATGATGATCTCGCGGTAGCGCTGCTGGTCCATCACCTGGGCCAGGCCGGCGGCCAGCGCCAGCAGGGTCTTGCCGGTGCCGGCGTTGCCGAGCAGGGTGACGAAGTCGATCTCCGGGTCCATCAGCGCGTTGAGCGCGAAGTTCTGCTCGCGGTTGCGCGCACCGATGCCCCAGACGTGATGGTTGGCGTGCGAGTGGTCGTCCAGAAGCATGAGCGTCGCGTGCTCGTCGTCCAGTTTCTGCACGCGCAGTTCGATCTCGTTCTCGCCGGGCAGGTAGAGGCACTCGTTGGGATGCCACGCCTCGTCCTCGCGGCGATCGAGCTGGTAATAGGTGCGGCCGTGATCGGTCCACGAGTGCACTTCCGGGTGCAGCTCCCAGAAGTTCGCCGGCAGTTCGGTCGAGCCGGTGTAGAGCAGGGAGAAATCGTCGAGCGCGCGGTCGTTCTCGTAATCCTCCGCAACCAGGCCGTTGATGCCGGCCTTGATGCGCAGGTTGATGTCCTTGGTGACCAGGATCACGTCGCGATCCTGGTTCTGGTCGCGCAGCTCGATCACCGCGGCGAGGATCTGGTTGTCGGCCTTGGTGTGGCCGTTGCTGCTGATGCGATGCTGGAAATAGAGCCGACCGGCCGAGCCGCCGCGCTTGAGCTTGACGCCTTGCGGATTGGCCAGTTCCAGCCCTTCCGCCAGGTCGTGCTGCTTGCCGGCCTCGATCAGTTCGTTGAGGAAGCGACTGACCTGGCGGCCGTTGCGCGAGACTTCCGAAGCACCTTTCTTCTTCTCGTCCAGCTCCTCCAGGACGGTCATGGGGATGAAGACGTCGTGTTCCTCGAAGCGGAACAGCGAGGTCGGGTCATGCAGCAGGACGTTGGTGTCGAGAGCGTAGATGCGCTTGCTTCCGGTCATGCGGAAGTGTCCTCGCTGGTGGGTGGGCAAAGCGGATGGCGACAACTCATCAGGGCGAATGGCTCAGGCGGCGGGGATCGCGTCAAGCACGGCCTGCGCGTGGCCGGGGACTTTCACCCCGCGCCATTCGGCGGCGAGCTTGCCGTCGGGGTCGATCAGGAAGGTGCTGCGCACGATGCCGAGGTGGCGCTTGCCGTAGAGCACCTTCTCGTGGATCACGTCGAAGGCCTGGCACCAGGTTTCGTCGGCGTCGGATATCAGCGGGAACGGCAGCTCCTGCTTCGCGGCAAAGTTGGCGTGTGATTTCGGTGAGTCGCGTGACACGCCGATGACCTGCGCGTGACGTTGGCGGAACTTCGCGTGCAAGTCGCGGAAGTCCCTGGCCTCGTTGGTGCAGCCGGGGGTCGAATCCTTCGGATAGAAGTACACGACCAGCCATTGGCCGCGGTAGTCGGAAAGCTTCAGCTCGGTGCCGTCGCCGGTGGTGCCTTTCAGTGCGGGAAGTTTCTTGCCGATGGCGGGCATGGGGCATCCTGCGCGGCCTGCGCGGCCGTGCTTGCGGTGGGATGGAAGGGAGACGTGGCGCGGATGACGACAGTGCGGCGGCGAGGCGACCGGGCAAGCCGGGGCCGGCTGGCGTGAATCGACTCGCGGTTCTGCAATGCTGACGTCCTCCGGCAGGGCCACGGCCACAGACTAGCGCGCCCGGGGTGGCGGATGACAGGTCTTGTCAGGGCAAGGCGTTCGCGCGATGCTCGGCGGACGGCAACACTTCAGAACTTCACCGGGTCCATGATCGCGTCGAGGTTCATGCCGTCGCACAGTTCCAGGAAATCGTCGCGCAAGGCGGCGATGTGGATGTCCGCCGGGATGCCGATGGTGAACTGGGCCTGGAACATCTCCGCGCCGGTCTGCATGGCGCGATAGCGGGTAGAGTTCAACTGCTCCACGCTGATTTCGTGCTGGGCGAAGAACTCCACGATGCGGGCGACGATGCCGGGGCGATCGGCGGCCACCACTTCCACCAGGTAAGGCAGCTGCGCGCTGTTGCCGCGCTGGCCGGTGCGGTAGTGCACCAGGCGCAGGCTTTCGTCGCGGGCCAGCTTGGTCAGTGCGGTTTCCAGCTTGGCCAGCGCATCCCAGGCGCCGCTGGCGAGCAGCATCAGCGAGACCTCGGTGCCGATGGTGGAGACGCGCGATTCGGAAAGGTTGCAGCCGGCGTCGGCAATGCGGCGGGCCAGCGCCAGCAGCGGCGACTTGTCGGCCGGGGTGAGCGCCTGGATCAGCAACTGGCTGTCGCCAGTCGTGCGTCCGGCCGCGTGCGAGGCAGTGGAGGGAGATTTCAAGGAGGTCCACCTGTGGGCAGCATTCCGCCCGATGCGGAAGCATCAGGTTACTCCCATCGAGCTTACTTGCCCGTCTTGCGAAGCGGCAAGTAACATGCAGGGCTTGCCGTTGCAGCGGAATCGAGCACGTGGACATTCGTGGAAGCATCTGTGCGCTGGTCACGCCGTTCGCGGCCGACGACAGCCTCGACCTGGCGGCGTTCGGCCGCCTGATCGAACAGCAGATCGCCGGCGGCACCCAGGCGCTGGTGGTGGCCGGCTCGACCGGCGAGGCGCACATGCTGGAGGCGGGCGAGTTCGACCGCCTGCTGACGTTCGCGATCGAGCGCGTGGCAGGTCGCGTGCCGGTGATTGCCGGCACCGGCGAGGCCGGTACCGCGAAGACCATCGCTGCCACGCGTCGTGCGCAGGAGCTGGGCGCGGATGCGGCACTGGTGGTAGTGCCGTACTACGTGCGCCCCACGCAGGAGGGCCTGTGGCGACACTTCACCGCGGTCGCCGATGCAGGCGGCTTGCCGGTGCTGCTCTACAACGTGCCCGGTCGCACCGGTTGCGACCTGCTGCCGGAGACGGTGGCGCGCCTGAGCGAGCATCCGGCGATCATCGGCATCAAGGAAGCGCGGGGCGATGCGCCGCGGATCGCCGCGCTGGCGGAACTTGCGCGCGCGGATTTCGTCTATCTGTCCGGTGACGACGCCAGCGCCGGTGTGGCGATGCTTGCCGGTGCGGCGGGCACCGTCTCGGTGGTGGCCAACCTGGTGCCGCGGCCGTTCCGCGCCCTGTGCGACGCCGCCACGGCGGGCGACGAGGCGGCCACGGCACGGTGCCGGGATGCACTGGAACCCTTGCTGCACGCGCTGGACTGCGCGCCCAATCCGATCGCGGTCAAGGCCGGACTGCCGCCGCTGGGGCTGGGCTCGGCCCGGCCGCGGTTGCCGCTGGTGGAACTGCCCGACGGCCCGGATCGCGCCCGCTTGCACCAGGCGCTGTCCAGTCTGTCATCCTAGACACCGGTGCCCGCTGATCCGGGCCTGGCTCACTCACGGAATCCGATTCGATGAAGAAAACCTCGCTCCTCGTGGCCTTGCCGGCCGTCGCGCTCGCCGGCCTGCTGCTCTCCGGTTGCGGCATGTTCCGTTCGCACAGCGCCTGGCAGAAGGCCCGGCAGGAGGCGCCGCTGGAGATTCCGCCCAGCATGGATCGTCCCTCCACCAGCGACGCCCTGGTGATTCCGCCGCCGGGCGCGAACCAGCCGACGGCGGACGGCGCGACTGCCTCCGTGGCGGGCGTGCCGGGCCAGGCAGGGCAGATCTCCGACGGCTTCGTGCACGAGGGCACGGTCGACAGCGTGTACCAGCAGGTGGGCAAGGTGCTGGCCGACGGCAAGGCGGGCCAACTGGTCAGCCACGACGACGCCACGCACTCCTACGTGGTCAGCGTGACGGCGGCCGCCACCGGCAAGAAGCGCGGTTTCTTCTCGCGACTGTTCGGCCGGCACCGGGATGATTCTGCCAGCACCGCCGGTGGCGGCATGCACCAGGTACAGATCAACGTGGAGAGCCGCGGCGACGCCGGCAGCGAGATCCGCGCGCAGAGCGATTCGCTGGGCGCGGTGGCCAAGGTGATCGATCGGCTGAAGTCGAAGCTGGATTGATCGCAAGCGCGCCACGCATGCGAAAACGCCGCCCGGAGGGGCGGCGTTTTCGTTTCGACATCGTGACTGCAGGCCGGTTCAGCGCTCGAGCAGCGCCAGCTTGTCCGGCTTGCCTTCCCAGTCGCCGGCATCGGCGGGAGCGTCCTTGCGCTCGGTGATCACCGGCCAGCTCTTGGCCAGCTCGGCGTTGAGCGCCACCAGCGGCTCCTGCCCCACCGGCACGTCGTCCTCCGGGTAGATCGCGTTGATCGGGCACTCCGGCTCGCACAGAGTGCAGTCGATGCACTCGTCCGGGTCGATCACCAGGAAGTTCGGGCCTTCGTGAAAGGCATCCACCGGGCACACCTCGACGCAATCGGTGTACTTGCACTTGATGCAGTTGTCGATGACGACGAAAGTCATGAAGTCAACTCGGCTGTAGGAAGGGGCAGATGGAACGCTCTTCTGAAAAACGACGCAGATCCACGGCAAAGTACACCGAAGGGCTCTCGCGGGGTTCGGCAGAGGGCTCTTTTGAAAAGTGCGGCCATGGATGGCCGCTTTTGATCCGGCCGAAGGCCCGGAACTCCCTGCTGTCCGGATGTTCCCGGACAACCGCGATCGGGGATGATCGCACAGGTGACAGACAGTGCGGCCATGGATGGCTGCTTTTGATCCCGCCGATAGCCGGTAACCTTGGGCTACCGCACTCCTTCCAGACCATGGCAATCATGGAAGATTGCACAACCAAATGGCGCTCCCTACGAGACTCGAACTCGTGTTCCCGCCTTGAGAGGGCGGTGTCCTGGGCCACTAGACGAAGGGAGCGTTGTGCGGCGAAGCGCGCTAGTATAGCGGAATTGCTTCGCGCGGCAACGCCCGATCGACGCGCGTCGAAGCCTGCCGCGCAGGTGCGCAGATCGTCGTCCTGCCGCGACTATTGTTGATGCTCGGCATCGTGAACATGGCAAGCACGGGGCGCCTGCGTCCCGCAAGGATTCCAACCGCTTGAACCCCACACCAGGCACCGCTCCCACTCCCGCGCTGCGGATCATCCCGCGCGACCAGCACATCATTTCGCGGGCGAACATCAGCAAGGCCGCGCTGCGCGTGCTGTACCGGCTGCACGACGCCGGTTATGCCGCCTACCTCGTCGGTGGCGCGGTGCGCGACCTGTTGCTGGGGTTTCGTCCGAAGGATTTCGACGTCGCCACCGACGCCACGCCGGAGGAGGTCAAGAAGCTGTTCCGCAACTGCCGCCTGATCGGGCGGCGGTTCCGCCTGGCGCACGTGGTGTTCGGCCCGGAGATCATCGAGGTGGCCACCTTCCGCGGCACCGGCGAGGAAGGCGAGGGCGACCGCCACATCGTCGACGGCCGCATCGTGCGCGACAACATCTGGGGCACCATCGAGGAGGACGCGCTGCGCCGCGATTTCCGCGTCAATGCCCTGTATTACGACATCGGCGATTTCTCCGTGCGCGACTACGTCGGCGGCATGCAGGACCTGCACGATCGCGTGCTGCGCCTGATCGGCGACCCCGAGGTGCGCTACCACGAAGATCCGGTGCGCATGCTGCGTGCCGCGCGGCTGGCGGGCAAGCTCGGCATGCGCATCGACGCCGCCGCCGCGGCGCCGTTCGAATCGCTGGGGCCGCTGCTGGCCGACGCCGCGCCGGCGCGGCTGTTCGACGAATCGCTGAAGATGTTCCTGGCCGGCAACGGCCTGAAGAGCTTCCGCATGCTGGAGCAGTGCGGCCTGCTGAAGTTCCTGTTCCCGGCCACGGCGCGCGCGCTCAAGCGTGGCGATGCGGCGTTGCGTTCGCTGGTGGAGCAGGGCCTGGCCAATACCGATGCACGCATCGGTGAAGGCAAGTCGGTCACCCCCGCGTTCCTGTTTGCGGTGCTGCTGTGGGGAGAGGTGCGCGACGAGGCCCATCTCGGCATCGAACGCGGCCTGGACGGCGCCGAGGCGTGGTCGCGCGCGGCCGCCAAGGTGGTCGGCGAACAGTGTCAACGGGTGGCGATCCCGCGGCGTTTCACCTTCACCATGGAAGAGATCTGGTCGCTGCAACCGCGCTTCGAGCAGGTGCAGCGCAAGCGGGTGTTCCGCCTGATGGCGCATCCGCGCTTTCGCGCGGCGTTCGACTTCCTGCTGCTGCGCGCCGACGAATCGCCGGCGATGCGTGAACTGGGGCAGTGGTGGGCGCACGCTCAGCGCCTGCCGCAGGACGTGCTGGCTGCGGCCTTGCCGGTGCTCGGCGGTGCGGCCGAGGCCACCGCCGCACCGGCGGTACGCAAGCCGCCGCGCCCGCGCCGGCGTCGGCGCAAGCGCAGCGACAGCCCGGCCTCCGAATGACCCTCGCCTACGTGGCGCTGGGCAGCAATCTCGGCGAACCGCGCCAGCAGGTGCTCGACGCGCTGGTCGCGCTGGCCGGCCTGCCCGGCACCCGCGTGCTGCAGCGCTCGCCGCTTTACCGCACGCCGCCCTGGGGCGTGCTCGACCAGCCGCCCTTCATCAACGCCGTGGCCGAGCTGGAGACGACGCTGTCGCCCGAGGCGCTGCTGCAGCACCTGCTGGCCATCGAGCAGCGCGCCGGCCGTGTCCGCGCCGAACGTAACGGGCCGCGCACGCTCGACCTGGATCTGCTGCATGTCGAGGGCGCGCATCGAGACGATCCGTCATTGACCCTGCCGCATCCGCGGCTGGCCGAGCGCGCTTTCGTGCTGTTGCCGCTGAACGATGTCGCGCCGGATCTGCATCTGCCCGGCATGGGTCGCGTGGCCGAGCTGCTGGCGCGGGTCGACCCGGTCGGTTGCGAACGGCTGCTTGCGCCATAATCGGCAGCTATTCCGCCCGACCAGGAAAATCCGTGTACGTGCAGAACGCCAATCTCCCCGACCGCAAGCCGGTGACCGTGCCGGGCCTGCGCGCGATGAAGGCGCGGGGCGAGCGCATCACCATGCTGACGGCCTACGACGCCAGCTTCGCCTGGCAGCTGGAAGCGGCGGGTATCGACGTGGCGCTGGTCGGCGATTCGCTCGGCATGGTGGTGCAGGGTCACGCCAGCACCTTGCCGGTGACGCTCGACCAGATGGTCTACCACACCGCAGCCGTGGCGCGCGGCTTGTCCGCCACCTTGCTGGTGGCCGACCTGCCGTTCATGGCCGATCGCGACGTCGCCCACGTGCTCGCGGCCGGTGCGCGGCTGGTCGGTGAAGCGGGTGCGGCGATGGTGAAGCTCGAAGGCGCCGCCGCGCACGTGCTGGAGGGCATCGCCGCGCTGACCGCGCGGGCCATGCCGGTATGCGCGCATCTGGGACTGACCCCGCAATCCGTGCACCGCTTCGGCGGTTTCCGCGTCCAGGGCCGGGAGCAGGCCGCGGCGGATCAACTGGTGGCCGACGCGTTGGCGGTGCAGGCGGCGGGCGCGCAATTGCTGGTGATGGAGGGCGTGCCGGTCGAACTGGGCCGGCGCGTGACCGCGGCGGTGGAGATCCCGGTGATCGGCATCGGCGCCGGCCCGCATTGCGATGGCCAGGTGCTGGTGATCCACGACATGCTCGGCGTCACGCCCGGCAAGCGCCCCAAGTTCAGCAAGGATTTTCTCGCCGGCCGCGATTCTGTGGCAGCGGCGATCCGCGCCTATGCGGACGACGTGCGCAGCGGTGCCTTTCCGGCGCCGGAACATTGTTTCAACTGAGCTGACGAGTTTCCACCATGCAAACGGTTCAGGATGCGCCGGCGTTGCGCGCCGCGGTTCGCGGCTGGCGCAGCAAGGGCCAGACGGTCGGCTTCGTGCCGACCATGGGCAATCTGCACGCCGGCCACCAGTCGCTGGTGCGGCTGGCGCGGGCGCGTGCCGATCGGGTGGTGGCGAGCGTGTTCGTCAATCCGACCCAGTTCGGCCCCGGCGAGGATTTCGAGCGCTACCCGCGCACCCTGGTGCACGACCAGGCGGCGCTGGCCGATGAAGGTTGCGACCTGCTGTTTGCACCCGAGGTCGCCACGATCTATCCCTACGGCGCCGCGCTCAGCGTGAACCTGCGCGTGCCGCAGGTCACCGCCACGCTGGAAGGTGCCCACCGGCCCGGCCACTTCGACGGTGTGGCCACCGTGGTGTGCAAGCTGTTCAACCTGGTCAATCCGGACCTGGCCGTGTTCGGGCAGAAGGATTTCCAGCAGCTCAAGGTGATCGAGCGCATGGTGCGCGACCTGTCGCTGCCAGTGAAGGTGATCGCCGCGCCCATCGTGCGCGACGACGACGGGTTGGCGCTGAGTTCGCGCAACCAGTACCTTTCGGCGCAGGAGCGTGCGCGGGCGCCGCTGATACACGACACCTTGCTGAAAATGCGCGAATTGCTGGGCCAGGGCCACGCCTGGCGCGCCGTGGAGCAGGTGGCCGAAGCCCAGCTGACCCGCGCCGGCTTCGTGCCCGACTACGCGGCGATCCGCCGGGCCGGGGATCTCGCCGAGCCGGACGATGGCCAGCGTGACGGGCTGGTGGCGCTGATCGCCGCGCGGCTGGGCGGCACCCGGCTGATCGACAACTTGCTGTTGGACTGAGCCGCCCGCACATATCGTGGGCGGGCCGTTGATGTTGCAGCGCAGCGCCATCGGTTCGATAATCGCCGACTTTGCGGAGCACCGCGGGAACAACGTCATGCACCTGAACATGCTCAAGGCCAAGATCCACCGCGCCACGGTGACGCACGCCGAGCTGCACTACGAAGGCTCGATCGCGATCGACGGCTTGCTGCTGGATGCGTCGGGCATCCGCGAGTACGAGCAGATCCACGCGTGGAACGTCAACAACGGCAAGCGCTTCGTCACCTACGCGCTGCGCGCCGAGGAAGGCTCGGGGATCATCTCGGTGAACGGCAGTGCCGCGCATCGGGCCAAGCCCGGCGACATCGTCATCATTGCCGCCTTCGCCCAGCTGAACGAGGCGGAGCTGGAGAAATTCCAGCCCACCTGCGTGTACATCGCCGCCGGTGAAGGGAACCACATCAGCCACACCAACCGCTCGATCCCCAAGCAGATGGCCGCTGCCTGACGGTCGGCCCCGGGCTTGCCGGCGGCGCCGTCGCCGGCTTGACCGCGGGATTCAGCCAGCGCGCCGTTTGGCCGCTTGCTGCGCCAGCGCCCAGGCGACGTGTTCGCGCACCAGCGGCGAGGCATCGTCGGCGCGGCTGGCGAGGGCGGCGTCGACCGAGTCGCCGGGAGGCGCGTTGCCCAGCGCCACGGCGATATTGCGCAGCCAGCCTTCGTAGCCGGTGCGGCGGATCGCCATGCCTTCGGTACGTTTGAGAAACTCCTCCTCGCTCCAGCCGAACAGCTCGACCAGCTTCGCGCCGTCCAGGCTGTGCCGCGGCGCGAAATCCGCCTCGGTGGCGACCTGCGCGAACTTGTTCCAGGGGCATACCAGCTGGCAGTCGTCGCAACCGAAGATGCGGTTGCCCATCGGCGCGCGCAGCTCTTCGGGAATGCTGCCCTTGAGCTCGATCGTGAGATACGAAATGCAGCGTTTGGCGTCGAGCTGGTACGGCCCGGTGATTGCCTGGGTCGGGCACACCTCGATGCAGCGCGTGCAGGTGCCGCAGTGCGCGCTGGCCGGTTCATCCACCGGTAGCGGCAGGTCGGTGTACAGCTCGCCGAGGAAGAAGTACGAGCCGGCATGACGGTTGATCAGCACGGTGTGCTTGCCGATCCAGCCCAGCCCCGAGTTGCGCGCCAGCGCTTTTTCCATCACCGGCGCGGAATCGACATAGGCGCGATGGCCGAACTCGCCCACCGCGGCGCGGATGCGCTCGGCCAATTTCTGCAGGCGGTTGCGCATCAGCTTGTGATAGTCGCGGCCCAGCGCGTAACGCGAGACGTAGCCGGCTTCGCCGTCGCCGAGCACGTCCCAGGCGTTGGCGGTGCCGGGTGGGGCGTAATCCATGCGCACCGAGATGACGCGTTGCGTGCCCGGTTCCAGTTCAGCCGGGCGGGTGCGCTTGCTGCCGTGTCTGGCCATGTACTCCATCTCGCCGTGCCGGCCGGCATCGAGCCAGTGCTGCAGATGCCGCTCATCCTCGGCGAGGTCGACACCGCTGATGCCGGTCTCGGCAAACCCCAGTTCGCGCGCCCAGCGCTTGATGTCGCGGGCGAGCGCGGCGTAATCGGTTGAGGCGGAAGCGGACGACACGGACATCCGCATAGTCTAGTCGCACCCCTATAATTCGCCGCATGTCCGAACCTTCGCCCCGCGACCTGTACACCGTCGACGACATGCGGCGGATCGATCGCGCCGCGCTGGATGCACTGGGCATCTCCGGCAGCGAGTTGATGCGCCGTGCCGCCAGCGACGCCCTGCGCAGCCTGCACCGGCGCTGGCCGCAGGCGCGCAGGCTTCGCGTGCATTGCGGCCCGGGCAACAACGGCGGCGATGGCTTCCTGCTTGGCGTGCTGGCGCGCGAAGCGGGCCTGCAGGTCGACATGGTGGCGCTGGCCGACACGTCGCGCGGCGATGCCGCATCGGCGCGTGCCGCGTGGGTGGACGCCGGCGGTGCAGTGCATGCCGTCGACGCACTGCACGAATTGCCGGAGCCCGACGTGCAGGTGGATGCGCTGTACGGCATCGGCTTGAACCGCGCGCCCGAGCCGGCTGCCGCGGCGCTGATCGAACGCATCAACGGCAGCGGCATCCCCGTCCTGGCGCTCGACGTGCCGTCCGGGCTGGACGCCGACAGCGGGCAGTGCCCCGGTGCCGCGATCCGCGCGGATCTCACGGTCACTTTCATCGCCGACAAGCGCGGCCTGCACACCGGTCGCGCAGCCGACTGCACGGGCGTGCTGGAGCTGGCGACGCTGGGCGTGCCGGCCAGTGCGTTTGCGCAGGTGGCGCCGGACGCGCATCTGCTTGTTGCCGCGAGCCTGCCGCCGCGCCGTCGCTATGCCAACAAGGGCAATTATGGCCATGTGCTGGTGATCGGTGGCGGGCAGGGCATGGCCGGCGCCGTGCACCTGGCCGGCGCGGCGGCACTGCGCGCCGGTGCCGGCCTGGTCAGCGTCGCCACGCATGCCGAACACGTGGGCGCGCTCAACGCCGGGCGACCGGAATTGATGGCCCACGGCGTGGACGGCCCGCAGGCGCTGCGGCCGCTGCTGGAGCGTGCCGACACGCTGGCGCTCGGCCCGGGGCTCGGCCAGTCCGCGTGGTCGCATGCGCTGTGGCTGACCGCGCTGGATGCCCGCAAGCCGCTGGTGCTCGACGCCGACGGCCTCAACCTGCTGGCGAAGGAGCCTCGGCGATTCACCGCGCCGACCGTGCTGACACCGCATCCGGGCGAGGCGGCGCGATTGCTCGGCCGTTCCGTGGAGGCGGTCGAGCGTGACCGTTTCGCGGCCGCGCGCGAGCTGGCCGCGCGCTTCGATGCCGTCGTGGTGCTGAAGGGCGCCGGCAGCCTGGTGGCCGATCCGAATGGACGTCTGGACGTCTGTCCGTGGGGCAACCCCGGCATGGCATCCGGCGGCATGGGCGACCTGCTCACCGGCATCGTCGCGGCGATGCTCGCGCAAGGCTGCGACGCCTGGCAGGCGGCACGCCTCGGCGTCGGCCTGCATGCGCGGGCCGGCGACCTCGCCGCATGCGAGGGCGAGCGCGGCTTGCTGGCCAGTGACCTGCTGCTGCCGCTGCGGCGGCTCGGCAATGCCGTTCCCTGTGAAACCGACGAATGAACGGGACCATGTCCAACGAGCTTTCCCGCAGCTTGCCGGACGAGGCCGCGACCGCCGCACTGGCGCAACGTGTGGCCGGCCTGCTGGATCACGGCCTGGTGGTCTACCTGCATGGCCCGCTCGGCGCCGGCAAGACCAGTTTCGCCCGGGCCCTGCTGCTGGCGCTGGGCGTGGGCGAGCGGGTCAAGAGCCCGACCTACAGCCTGGTCGAGGGCTATGCGACCGCGCAGCGACCGGCCTGGCATCTCGACCTGTACCGCATTGCCGACCCCGCCGAGCTGGAGTGGCTGGGCCTGGACACGCTGGCCGACCCGGCTGCGCTGGTGCTGGTGGAGTGGCCCGAACGCGGTGCCGGCGCCTTGCCGGCGGCGGATCTCCACGTTCATCTCGATTACGCCGGGACCGGTCGCCAGGCCGTCCTGCGTGCCGATACCGTGCGTGGCGACGAGTTGCTCTCGCGCCTGTCCTGACACTCCAAGTGACTATTTCTGCTTGGGTTTTCCCCGGTCGCCGAATCGGGCAGGGAGCTGTTCGAAATGTGGCACTTGCGGCCGATAACTTGATATCCCCTGATGAATGCACTGCAGGTGGCGGATATTAAAAGGAAAACCCGCTTGCATTCAGATGGCGACTGCGTTTCAATGCGGCCCATGCGGGGTTATCTGAACAAGCTGGCCGGTTGGGGCGTCGCGGTGATGCTGGCGGCGTTTTTGCCGTGCGCGGCGCAAGCCGCCCAGGTCAAGGACGCCCGCGTCTGGGCAGGTCCGCAGTACACCCGCGTGGTGCTCGATGCGGACGGTCCGCTGCACTACACGATCGCGCAGAAGGACGGCCGGATCGTGGTGGACCTGCGCGACAGTCAGGCTGCGGGCGGCTTCTCCGCGCCGGCGGCACAAGGCTTGTTTCGTGGCATCAGCCATGCGCGTCGCGGCGACGACCTGCAACTGATCGCCACGGTCGATCCCGCCAGCACGCTCAAGAGTTTCGTGCTCAAGCCCACCGCCGACGAAAATTACCGGCTGGTGCTGGATCTGTACCCGGGCAGCGCGCCGAGCGCCAAGGCGCCGGTCGCCGAGGCGCCCGCTGCCAGCGCGCCGGTCCCGACCGTCAACTACAGCAACCCCACGCGCAGCCGCCGGGTCGCCGCCGAGCAGGCTGCGGCGATGCTCAACGGACAGCGCGCCGTGGTGGTGGCGATCGACGCCGGCCATGGCGGCAAGGACCAGGGCGCCCACGGCCCGGCCGGCACGCTGGAGAAGAACGTCACCCTGGCGGTGGCGCGCGACCTCGCTGCCGAGATCAACCGGCAGCCCGGCATGAAGGCGGTGCTGACTCGCGATGGTGATACCTTCATCCCGCTCAAGCGCCGCTACGAAATCGCCCGCGAGCACAACGCCGACCTGTTCGTGTCGATCCATGCCGACTCCTTCACCAGCGACGACGCCCGCGGCTCGTCGGTGTGGGTGCTGTCGCCGCGCGGCAAGACCAGCATGGCTGCGCGCTGGCTCGCCGACGGGCAGAACCGCGCCGACCTGATCGGCGGCATCAGCCTGGACGACAAGGACGACGGCCTCGCCAAGGTGTTGCTGGACCTGCAGCAGGGCTGGGCGATCCAGGCCAGCGACGAGGTGGCCGGCAATGTGTTGCGCGCGCTGGCCAAGCTCGGCCCGACCCATCGTGGCCATGTCGAGCGCGCCAACTTCGTGGTGCTGCGTTCGCCCGACGTGCCTTCGATCCTGGTGGAGACGGCCTTCATCAGCAACCCGGCCGAAGAGCGCAAGCTGCGCGACCCGTCGCACCAGAAGCTGCTGGCCAACGCGGTGATGTCCGGCGTCAGGAATTATTTCGAATCGACGCCGCCGCCGGGCACCTGGTTCGCCGCGCAGGCGGCCAGGCGCCGCGGTGTGCGCGTGGCAACCATCGACACGTCCGCCGGCAGCGCCGTCAAGGCGACGGGTGGCGCCGCGGATACGCACAAGGTCGCACGCGGCGAAAGCCTCAGCGGCATCGCGCAGCAATACGGAATCAGCGTGGGCGCGCTCAAGACCGCCAACCAGATCCGCAGCAACATCGTGCAGGCCGGCGCGGTGCTGACGATCCCGTCCGGCTGATCCGTCTTCCGACGGCAGGCTGCTAAAGTCCGCGGATGGCCAACATCCGTGCGCTTCCTCCCGAACTCATCAATCAGATCGCCGCCGGCGAGGTCATCGAGCGGCCGTCCTCGGTGGTCAAGGAGCTGGTCGAGAACAGCCTCGACGCCGGCGCCACGCGCATCGAGGTGGACATCGAGGCTGGCGGCGCGCGGTTGATCCGCGTGCGCGACGACGGCGGCGGCATCGCGCTGGACGACCTGCCGCTGGCGGTGGCCTCGCATGCCACCAGCAAGATCGGCAGCTTCGACGATCTCGAACACGTCGCCAGCATGGGTTTTCGCGGCGAGGCGCTGGCCTCGGTGTCGTCGGTGTCGCGCTTCGCGCTGGTCTCGCGCACCGCCGGCCAGGAGGCCGCCTTCCGTATCGAGGTCGATGGCGGCCGGTTGCAGGCCGCACGCCCGGCGCAGCACCCACCGGGCACCAGCGTGGAGGTGCGCGACCTGTTCTACAACGTGCCGGCGCGCAAGAAATTCATGCGCGCCGAGCGCACCGAATTCGCGCACATCGACGATCTGCTGAAGTCGCTGTCGCTGGCGCGCAGTTCGGTGGAGTTTCGACTCAGCCACAACGGCAAGCCGGTGCGCGTGTGGAAAGCGGCGCGCGACGAACAGGCCGCACTGCAGCGCGTGGCCGAAGTGCTCGGCGCGGAATTCCCGCAACGCAGCCTGCGCGTCGAGCACGCCGCCGCCGGCTTGCAGTTGTCCGGCTGGGTCGGCTTGCCCACCGCGTCGCGGGCGCAGGCCGATGCGCAGTATTTCTACGTCAACGGGCGCCTGGTGCGTGATCGCATCGTCGCCCACGCCGTGCGCCAGGCGTATGCCGACGTGCTGTTCCACGGTCGCCACGCCGCCTTCGTGCTGTACCTCGAACTCGACCCGGCCGGGGTCGACGTGAACGTGCACCCGGCCAAGCACGAGGTGCGTTTCCGCGAGCAGCGGCTGGTGCACGATTTCCTGTTCCGCACCCTGCACGAGGCACTGGCGCAGACGCGCGCGGGGCAGGTGGCGTCGCCCGCGCACGAGGCCGAGGGCGGCCTGCGCATGGCCGCAGCCGCACCGATGCCGATGCCGGCGGCATGGCCGGCCAGCGCGAGCCAGAGCCGGCTGTCGCTGGGCGTGCGCGACGAGCCGCTGGCCGATTACGCCGCGCTGCTTGGCACCGCCGCCAACGCGGTGCCGATGCCCGAGCCCGAACCCGGCGAGGCGCCGCCGCTGGGTTTCGCGATTGCCCAGCTGAAGAACATCTACATCCTCGCCGAGAACGCTGCCGGGCTGGTGCTGGTGGACATGCATGCGGCGCACGAGCGGATCACCTACGAGAAGCTCAAGGCCGGTCGCGTGTGCAGCAACCTGCGTTCGCAGTTGCTGCTGGTGCCGCTCGGCATCGCGGTGAGCGCAAGGGAGGCCGCCGCCGCCGAGGAACATGCCGACGCGCTGGCCGAGTGGGGCCTGGAGCTTTCGCGCAGCGGCCCGTCGGGCGTCGTGGTGCGGCGCATCCCCGCGCTGCTCGACGGGGCCGACGTGGCGCAACTGGCCCGCGACGTGCTGGCCGAACTGGCCCAGCACGGCAGCTCGCGCCGCCTGCAGGAGCTGGAGAACGAACTGCTTTCCACCATGGCCTGCCACGGCTCGGTGCGCGCGGGGCGCCGCCTGACCCTGCCGGAAATGAACGCGCTGCTGCGCGAGATGGAAGAGACCGAGCGCTCCGGCCAGTGCAATCACGGGCGGCCAACGTGGGCGCAGTTGTCGTTGGGCGAGTTGGACAAGTTGTTCATGCGGGGGCGGTGAGAGCCGGGGTTCGGCATTCGCGGGAGCAAGGGCGCTGCGCGTCACGCCGGGGCTCGGGGCCGTTTCGGACGGCGGCTTGCCGACGGCGCGCGCTGCTGCGCATACTCGATGCTTTCACCGATGCGGGATCGTCCCCATGTTGCGTACCGCCGCCTTCGTCCTTGCCATGCTTTCCGGAGTTGCCACCGTGTCTGCCGCCGATGTCCCGTCACCCAGCGCCACCTACACGCAGCAGATCGAGCAATGGCGCGCCGCCCGCGTGGCGAGGCTCACCGCGCCGACGGGATGGCTCAGCCTGATCGGGCTGGAATGGTTGAACGAGGGCGCCAACCGCGTGGGCAGCGCCGCCGACAACGTCATCGTGCTGAAGGCCGGTCCCGCGCACCTGGGTACGGTGACGCTGGCGCCGGATGGCGGCTTGCACCTGGCGCTCGACCCGGCCAGCGGCGCCACCGTCGACGGCAAGGCCGTGACCGAAGCCGCGCTGGTCGACGACATGCACGCCGCCGCTGATGCCGATCCCACCACCGTGCGTTTCGGCAAGGCCAGCTTCTACGTGATCGAGCGCGATGGCCGCAAGGCATTGCGGGTGAAGGACGAGGACGCCGAGTCGCGCCGGCATTTTCTCGGCATCGACTATTTCCCGATCGACGACGCCTGGCGCATCGAGGCCGACTGGGTCCCGTTCACGCCACCGCACGACCTGGCGATGGGCTCGGTGATCGGCACCATCGACACGGTCAAGGTGCCCGGCAAGGCGGTGTTCCGGCGCGACGGCCACACCTTCGAGCTGTTGCCGTACCAGGAGGAACCGGGCGGCGAGCTGTTCTTCGTGCTGGCCGATCGCACCTCCGGCAAGGAAACCTACGGCGCCGCGCGTTTCCTCTACGCCGCGCTGCCTGCCGGCGGTCTCGACCATCCGGGCAAGGTAGTGCTGGATTTCAACAAGGCCTACAACCCGCCCTGCGCGTTCACCTCGTTCGCGACTTGTCCGCTGGCGCCACCGGAGAACCGGCTGGACGTCGCCATCACCGCCGGCGAAAAGAAATACCGCGGCGGGCACTGACCCGTAACTTTGTCGGGGGCTCACCGCCCCTTGAACGCGGCCTTGCGCTTCTCCAGGAACGCGCGCGTCCCCTCGCGCATGTCCTCGGTGGAGAACATCAGCGCGAAACCCTGCGTCTCGAATTCCAGCCCCTGGTCGAGCGACGTCTCGCCACCTTGCAGCACGGCATCGAGGATGCCGGCGGCGGCCAGCGGCGCGGCGGCGGCGAGCTGGTCGGCCAGCGCTTCCACGGTTTCGTCCAGCGCCTCGGGTGCCACCACGCGGTTGACGATGCCCAGTTCGTACGCGCGTTGCGCGTTGACCGGGGTGCCGGTGAGGCACAGTTCCAGCGCGGCGCTGCGCCCGGCCAGGCGCAGCAGGCGCTGGGTGCCGCCGAAGCCGGGGATCAGGCCGAGGTTGATTTCCGGCTGGCCGAACTTCGCCTTTTCGCTGGCCACGCGCAGGTGACAGGCCATCGCCAGCTCCATGCCGCCGCCCAGCGCGAAACCCTGCACGCGCGCGATCACCGGTTTGCCCAGCCGTTCGATGCTGCTCATCAGGCGCTGCCCGGCGCGCGAGAACGCCTGCGCCTGCACGCTGCTGCAACCGCTCATCTCGCTGATGTCGGCGCCGGCCACGAACGCCTTTTCGCCGGCGCCGGCGAGCACCACCACGCGCACGGCGTCGTCCTGCGCGGCCTGGGCAAAGGCCAGCGTCAGCTCGTTGAGCGTCTGCCGATCCAGCGCATTGAGCTTGTCGGGGCGGTTCACTACGATCGTGCGCACCGCACCGCGGTTGCCGAGTTCCAGATTGCGATAGGCCATGGCCGGTTCCTGTGAGTGCAGGCCGCCGATGGTAGCAGCGGGAACCTTTGCCGATGGCGGGGTTCTCAACTCGCGTATGCATCAGCGGCACGCGTGCGGGGCCGCGATACCTCACCATGGCGGGCATGGATTCGATGGCGAAAGGCGTGACACATCTGGCGGCGTGGCTGCTGATCGGCGTGTTGCCGGGTGGCATGCTGCCGGCGCATGCGGCACAGGCTGGCGCGCCCGCGCAAGCCGCCAGCACGGCGAAACCCGACAAGGTCAAGTTGTCCTATGCGATCGGCTACCAGATCGGCAGCCGCTTCGCCGGCGGCTCGCCCGAGGTGGATCTGTCCACCCTGCAGCGCGCGATCGCGGACGCCTACGCGCGTCACCAGCCGCGCGTGCCGATTGGCGAGATGCAGGCGCAATTGCAACGCCTGCAGCAACAGATGCACAGCGACGCCCTGGCCGAGTTCAAGCGCATCGCTGCGGCGAACGCGAGCAAGAGCGCGGCGTTCATGGCGGAAAACCGCAAGAAGCCGGGCGTGGTGCAGCTGCCTTCCGGCATCCAGTACGCGGTGGTGCACCAGGGTAGCGGCACGGTGCACCCGAGCCTGACCAGCACGGTGGTGGTGAACTACCGCGGCATGCTGGTGGACGGTACCGAGTTCGACAGCACCTGGGCGCATGGCGCGCCAGCGACGATCGCGGTCGACCAGGTCATTCCCGGTTGGCGCGACGTGCTCCCGCGCATGCGCGTGGGCGATCGCTGGAAGGTGGTGATCCCCTCGCGGCTCGCATACGGCGAGGAGGGCGCGCTGCCGCGCATCGGGCCCAACGAGGCGCTGCAGTTCGTGATCGAACTGATCGAGATCAAGCCGCCGCGGGGCTGAGGGGCTGAATCCGGCCGGTGCTAACATGCGCCGACATGCCGAACGATCCCGCGCCGCAGCCAGTTCCGCCCCTGACTCCCTGTACCGGCGTGTGCCGACTGGACAGCCACGGCTACTGCATCGGCTGCCGCCGCAGCGGCGAGGAAATCGGCCGCTGGCGCGCGATGAGCGATCCCGAACGCCGCCACGTGATGGACGTGCTGCTGCCCGGTCGCCGGCCATGATGGATACCCTGGTGCAGGCGCTGCGGCCCTTGTCCGCGCCGCCCGAAGGTCCGGCCTGGAACCACGCCGAGGTGAACGAATGGCTCGGCGACCAGGCGCGCCTGCCGGCCGCCGTGCTGCTCGGCATCCGCGAAGGCGTGCAGCCGCGGCTGGTGTTTACCGTGCGCGACGCGCGCCTGCCGGCCCATGCCGGCCAGGTGGCGTTTCCGGGCGGGCGCAGCGAGCCGCGGGATGCCGATGCCGTGGATACCGCGCTGCGCGAGAGCGAGGAGGAGATCGGCCTGAGTCGCGCGCTGGTGAAGCCGCTGGGTTTCCTCGATCGCTTCGAGACAATCAGCGGCTACAGCGTCACGCCGGTAGTGGCGAGCATCGCGGCCGAGGCCCGCCTGTATCCGTCGCCCGATGAAGTGGCCGAGGTGTTCGAGGTGCCGCTGACGTTCCTGTTCGACCCGGCCAACCTGCGTCGCTACACGATGGAGTTCCGTGGGCAGCAGCGGCCGATGGTGGAATTCGTCCACGCCGGACACCGCATCTGGGGCGCCACCGCCGCGATGCTTTGCAACCTGCTGGAGAGGATGGACCGCACATGAGCCTGAAAACTACCCTGATCGACGTCGACGCGTTGGCCGCGCTGACGCCACGCGACGTACTGATCGTGGATTGCCGCTTCGAGCTTTCCAACCCAGCCGGCGGCGCGCGTGATTACGCGCAGGGCCATGTGCCCGGCGCAATCTACGCCAGTCTCGATCGCGACCTGTCCGACCTGTCGCGCCAGGCCGAAGGTCTGGGCCGCCACCCGCTGCCGCTGGAGGCGGCGTTCAGCGCATTGCTGTCGCGCTGGGGCTGGCGCGACGGCATGCAGGTGGTGGCCTATGACGCCGCCGGCGGCGCGCTGGCGGCCGCGCGGCTTTGGTGGCTGCTGCGCCTGACGGGCATTCCCGCCGCGGTGCTGGATGGCGGCTGGGCCGCCTGGACGGCGGCGGGGAAGCCCGTCGAACGCGGCGAGCCCGCGCCGCGACCGTCCAGCGATGTTTCGCTGCGCTACGACGCCAGCCAGCTGCTGCTCGATCACCGGGCCGTCGCCGATGGCACCTCGGGCCAACTGCTGGACGCGCGCGGCGCGCCGCGCTACCGCGGGGATACCGAGCCGCTGGACCGCGCCGCCGGCCACGTCCCCGGCGCGCTGAACCGCCCGTTCGCCGACAACCTCGATGCCAATGGCCACTTCAAGCCGGCGGTGCAGTTGCGTGCCGAGTTCACCGCCGTGCTCGGCGCCACCGAACCCTCGCACGTGGTGCACATGTGCGGCTCCGGGGTCACCGCCTGCCACAACCTGCTGGCGATGGAACACGCCGGCCTGCACGGCTCGCGGCTGTACGCGCCATCGTGGAGCGGCTGGGTCAGCGACCCGTCGCGACCAGTGGCAACAGGCGAGGAGTGAGTGGGAGAAAAGAGAGTGGAAGCGGATGCTCGACCTCACTCCTCACTCCTCTTTACTCACTTCTCGCTCTTGCTCTTGAGCCGCGCCACCAGCGCCTGCAAGGTGGCCTGCGTCTCCGGGTGGAAGAACGCTTCGACGAAGTCGTCCAGCGGCAACGCGTCCAGGTCGGCGTAGGCGTTGGCGAGATCGGCGCGGGCCAGGCGGCGGGTGGTGAGCATGGCATGCTTCGGCAGCGCCAGCAGTTCGTCCAGCCAGCGCAGCGCGCGGGTGGTGACCTGTTCGACGGCGGTGGTTTCGTCGACGAAGCCGCAAGCCAGCGCGTCGGCCGATTCGATCATGGCGCCGGCCACCAGCAGTCGCTCGGCGCGGTAGGTGCCGACCACGCGACGCAGCGCCAGCTGGATCGCCTCGGGCACGATCAGGCCGACCTGCACCTCGTTGAGGCCGATCCGGTACGGGCCGTCGGCCATCACCCGGTAGTCGCAGAACAGCGCCAGCACCGCGCCGCCGGCCGGGCTGTGACCGGTGATCGCCGCGACCAGCGGGATCGGCGCGCGCGCCAGCGCGCCGCACAGGGCGAAAAATTCCCGCCAGTATTCGCGAACCCCGGCGCGGTCGCGCTGCAGCAGGGCGGGCACGTCGACGCCGGCGGAGAACAGGCCGGGCGCGCCGGACAGCACGATGCCGCGCACGTCGTCGCGCACGCTGTCGTCGATCGCCTTGCGCAGCGCCTGCAGCAGTTCCAGGTTCAGCGCGTTGACCGGCGGGCGGGCGAGCTGGATTTCACGGATGGCATGGTCGTGCGTGATGAGATTGAGCATGATCGACTCCGTTCGGTTACTGCGGCTGTTGGTCGGCGGTCCAGCTGTAGCGCACGGCATAGCTCAGCGTGGCCTTGCCGTTGGCGGGCACTTCTACCCGGAACTCGAGCGTGTCGGCGCCCTGCTGCGTGGGCTTGCTGCTGGAGGAGACCAGCTTCCACTCGCGCCAGCGCGAGGGATGCTCGCGCACCGTCACGGTACGCGCGCTGTCGCCGGCATTGCTGAGCTCGATGCGGAAGGCCTCGTCGAGGGTGCGGCCGTCCTTGTCGACGTGGAAGCTGGTGCGCGTGCGTTCGGCACGCAGGTCGAACGGCGTGCCCAGGGTGATCGTGGCGTCGCTGCCCTTGGGCGTGTCGTTGATGCGGCCTTCACCCATGAACTGCGGCACGCCGTGGCGGTCGTGTTGGAGCACGCGCAGGTAACCGGCAGGCAGGCTGTCGAAGGCCTTCAGTTGCAGCGTGCTGACGATGGCGCCGACGCCTTGCTGGAAGTCGCGCTGGATGACAGGCTGCTGCGGCTCGAAGGCATTGCCGTTCTCCAGCAAGGTGGTGCGCTCGCAATCCATCGTGCGCGTGGCATACAGCGGCACCTGGCTGACGCTGCCGTCGGGCAGGCTCACCTTGTCGGGCAGGGTGAAGCTGCGGTAATCGCCCAGGCTGTCCTGCTGCGGCATCGCCTCGGCCTTGGCGCTGTAGCCGCGCGCCATCGCCATCATCGGGCGCGGGCCGGAATCCCTGGCCATGTTCGGCTCGCCGGCGATCAGGGTGAGCTGGGCGTCTTGCCAGTCGCGCCCGCTGCGGTTGGCGATGCTGGCGCGCGATTCGAACTGCATGCGACAGGCATTGCCCGGCTGCAGCGTCGCCACATACGCAGCGCGCCAACCCAGGCCGGCGGTGGGATAGCTGAGCACGGCGCGCGCCCGGCCGGCGCGCGCGACGTCCACGCGCAGGCTGAGGCTGGAGCCAAGCGGGAAGCTGCCGCCGTTGCTGCGCACCGCCGCGTAATCGCGCACCAGCGTGGTGCCGCTGACGCCGCTGACGCCGCGGACCAGCAGGCCGTTGCCGGCACGCAGCAACGTGCCGTTGGCCAGCGATTCGCCGTTGCTGCCCAGCACGTTGACCTCCTGTCCGACCAGACCGGACAACGCGCCGTCGTTGCCTTGCGCCAGCAACAGCCGCTGCGAGATCACCGTGGCATCGTTGTCGGGAAAGGCCAGCGCCAGCGCCTCGGCGTCCAGCGCATTCGGCAAGTTGCCGATGGTCACGTCGTGGGTGCCCGCGGCCAGGGTCAGCGCGCGCTGTTCGCGCACTACCGCGTAGCCCGCGTCGACGTCGCCGCCCTGGCTGGCATACAGGGAGGGGTTGTCGCTGCGGTACAAGCTCAGTGCCGTGCTGTCGGCCGTCTGCGCGTTGGCAGTGCCGGCCAGGGCGGTGAAACAGGCGAAGGCGAGGAGGTGGCGGGCTGTCGTCATGGTGCATTCCATGGTGGGGACCGAACGGTCATCATAACGATCACGCGTGCAGCGCGCGTCGGCGGGGTGCGCGTGCGATCAGAACCGTTCAAGAACCGGCGGTCCGGATTCCCTATCGTGTCGGGAGCTTTCCCGCGAGTGACCGAGCATGCCCGCCTCCCCGACCGTCACCATCGCGCCCGCCCGCCTGCCGGAGGACATCGGGAGCGTGCGCCAACTGTTCACGGAATATGTCGACAGCCTCGGCGTCGATCTTTCCTTTCAGAATGTGGCCACGGAACTGGCGCAACTGCCCGGCAAGTACGCGCCACCAGGGGGCGTGATCCTGCTCGCGCGCGACAGTGCGGGAGCCACGCCAGGTTGCGTGGCCTTGCGGCCATGGCCGCAGCCTGGCGTGTGCGAGATCAAGCGCCTCTACGTGCGCCCGGCGGCGCGCGGGCAGGCGCTGGGGCGGCAACTGGCCGAAGCGGCGATCGCGTGGGCCGCGCGAGCCGGCTATGCGTGCATGCTGCTGGATACGCTGGCGTCGATGGCGGCGGCGCGGCAGCTTTATGTCGCGCTGGGTTTTCATCCGGTGGCGCCGTATTACGACAACCCGCTGCCCGGAACCTTGTACATGGCCCTGGACATCGATCCGCAAGTGGCCCAGGCCGCCCGGAATGCGGCGGGAGTCATGCCGAATGTCCGCGCGAATTCGCGGTTGAGATGAGCCTGGTCGCAGAAGCCTGCGTCGAGCGCCGCGTCGATGATCGGCACCTGGTTGCGCAAGAGGGCCTTGGCCTTGTGCAAGGCCAGCAGGACGTGGAAGTTGTGCAGGCTGGTGCCGGTCTGGCGGCGGAACGTGCGCGACAGGTGGCCGGCGGAAATCGCGCACGTGCGCGCGATCATCTCCACGTCGGTGTGCAGCGAAGGTCGTTCGGCCAGCAAGGCCGCGACCCGCGCGACGAGCGCTTCGCGGCCCTCGTCGCTGTTCGCGGCGGGCTGCTCGAAGCGCGAGACAAAGGACCAGCCACCGCCATCCACCGGTTCGAAGCGGTGGATCACACCCGCCGGCACCACGACGGTATCGCCGGCGGCCACGTCTCTGCAGGTATCGGGGAAGCGCAGTCGTGCCCGTCCCGCCAACATCCGCACGACTTCGTCGCCGGCATGAAAATGCAGCCGGAAGCGCCAGGCATGGCGCGCGCCGGCGATCGTTTCGATCCGATGGGCGCCGGTTGCGCTGACCGTGAAGAAGGTGCGGGCGGCGGCATGCACGGGCCGTTTACTCCACCGCGCGGCGGATCGCCTCTGGCAGCGGCACCGGCTTGCCGGTGGCCGGGTCCATCCAGACCATCACCACGTTGCCGTCGCAGTACAGGGTGTCGGCTCGTTCGGCGTCGATCATCCGGTGCGCGATCGTCATCGAGCTGTTGCCCATGCGCTCGCAGAACAGCTGCACCTGCAACTGCGCGGGCCACGCGATCGGGCGGCGGTAGTTGACCTGGCTGGCGGCCATCACCGGCATGGCGTGCTCGTCGAACCACGGGCCCGGCACATGGCTGAGCCATTGCAGGCGCGCCTCTTCCAGGTAGGTGAGGTAGTTGGAATTGTTGACGTGATTGAACGCGTCGAGATCGCGCCAGCGCACGCCGATGGCGGCGACGAACAGCGGCTTGCCCGCGCCGGTGTCCGTGTCGGCTGGCGGCGGGTTGGGGGTGCGAGTACTCATGTGGGCTTCTTCTTTCGTCCGCGCATCGGCTTGTACTTGTCGGCCGAGGCAATGTGTTTGGTGGCGGCCTTGACCCGCGTGGTGGTACCCGGCTTTTTCGGCCTGGCCGGTTTCAGGTGCGGTGCGAGGAAGTGGCCGGTGTGCGACCCGGCTGTGCCCGCCACGGTCTCCGGCGTGCCGGCGACCAGGATGCGACCGCCGCCGGCGCCGCCTTCGGGGCCGAGGTCGACCACCCAGTCGGCGGTCTTGATCACATCCAGGTTGTGCTCAATCACCACCACGGTGTTGCCCTGGTCGACCAGCTGGTGCAGCACGTCGAGCAGCTGCTCGATGTCGTGGAAGTGCAATCCGGTGGTGGGCTCGTCGAGGATGTACAGGGTGTTGCCGGTGTCGCGCTTGCTCAACTCCTTGGACAGCTTCACACGCTGCGCCTCGCCGCCGGACAGCGTGGTCGCGCTCTGGCCGAGCTTGATGTAGTCGAGGCCGACCGCGCGCAGGGTGTCGAGCTTGCGCGCGATGGTCGGCACGTTCTCGAACAGCTTCAACGCGTCCTCCACCGTCATGTCGAGCACGTCGGCGATGGTGTGGCCCTTGTACAGGATCTCCAGCGTCTCGCGGTTGTAGCGCTTGCCGTGGCAGACGTCGCAAGGCACGTAGACGTCGGGCAGGAAGTGCATCTCCACCTTGATCATGCCGTCGCCTTCGCACGCCTCGCAGCGGCCGCCGCGCACGTTGAAGCTGAAGCGGCCCGGCGTGTAGCCGCGCGAGCGCGCCTCCGGTACCTGCGAAAACATGTCGCGCAGCGGGGTGAACAGGCCGGTGTAGGTGGCGGGGTTGGAGCGTGGCGTGCGGCCGATCGGCGACTGGTCGATGTCGACCACCTTGTCGAACAGTTCCAGTCCGGTGACCGACTTGAACGGCGCCGGCTGAGCGCTGGCGCCGTTGAGCTCGATCGCGGCGAGGCGGAACAGGGTGTCGTTGACCAGGGTCGACTTGCCCGAACCCGACACGCCGGTGACGCAGGTGAACAGGCCGGCCGGGATCGCCAAGTCGACCTGCTTGAGGTTGTTGCCGCTGGCGCCGTTCAGATGCAGCCACGCGTCGTCGACAGGCCGGCGGCGTTCCTTCGGCACCTCGATCGCGCGCACGCCGGAGAGGAACTGGCCGGTCACCGAGCGCGGCGAGTCGAGCATGTCCTGCACCGTGCCCTGCGCCACGATCTCGCCGCCGTGCACGCCGGCGCCGGGGCCGATGTCGAGCACGTGGTCGGCCATGCGGATGGCGTCCTCGTCGTGCTCGACCACGATCACCGTGTTGCCGAGGTCGCGCAGGCGGGTCAGCGTGCCGAGCAGGCGCTCGTTGTCGCGCTGGTGCAGGCCGATGGACGGTTCGTCCAGCACGTACATCACGCCGACCAGGCCGGCGCCGATCTGCGAGGCGAGGCGGATGCGTTGCGCCTCGCCGCCGGAGAGCGAATCGGCCTGGCGATCGAGCGTGAGGTAGTTCAGGCCCACGTCGTTGAGGAAGGTGAGCCGCTCGCGGATCTCCTTGACGATCTTCACCGCGATCTCGCCGCGCCAGCCGCTGAGCTTCAACTCCTGGAAGAACGCCAGCGCATCATCGATCGAGCGCGCGGTGAGCGAGGGCAGCGCGTGATCGGCGACGAACACGTTGCGCGCCGAGCGGTTCAGCCGCTGGCCGGCGCACTCGGGGCAGGGCTGGTCGCTGATGTACTTGGCCAGCTCCTCGCGCACGGCGGCGGATTCGGTTTCCTTGTAGCGTCGTTCCAGGTTCGGCACGATGCCCTCGAACGCGTGCTCGCGGGTGACCTTGCCGCCGCGCTCGGTGATGTAGCGGAAGGCAATCTGTTCCTTGCCGCTGCCGTAGAGAATGGCCTTCTGGACGTCCGCGGGAAGCTTCTGCCACGGCGCGTCGACGTCGAAGCCGTAGTGCGCGGCCAGCGACATGAGCAGCTGGAAATAGTGTGCGTTGCGCCGGTCCCAGCCGCGCACCGCGCCGTTGGCCAGCGACAGCTCCGGGTGGCCGACCACGCGCGCGGCGTCGAACACCTGGGTCACGCCCAGGCCGTCGCAGGCCGGGCAGGCGCCGATGGGCGAGTTGAACGAGAACAGCCGCGGCTCCAGTTCCGGCAGCGAGTAGTCGCAGACCGGGCAGGAATAGCGCGAGGACAGCAGCTGCTCGGGGGCGTCGGTTGCATCCATGTTGGCCAGGATTACCAGCCCGTCGCCGAGCCGCAGCGCGGTCTCGAACGATTCGGCCAGGCGCTGCTTGATGTCCTCGCGCGGGCGGAAGCGATCCACCACCACCTCGATGGTGTGCTTGATGCGCAGCCCCAGCGGCGGTACCGCATCGAGGTCGTACACCGCGCCGTCGACGCGGGCGCGCACGAAACCCTGTGCGCGCAGCTGCTCGAACACCTGCACATGCTCGCCCTTGCGCTCGCGCACCACCGGCGCCAGCAGCATGTAGCGCTGCCCGGGGTCGAGCGCGAGCGTGGCGTCGACCATCTGGCTTACCGTCTGCGCCTCCAGCGGGATGCCGTGGTCGGGGCAGCGCGGCGTGCCCACGCGGGCGTACAGCAGGCGCAGGTAGTCGTACACCTCGGTGATCGTGCCCACGGTGGAGCGCGGGTTGTGCGAGGTGGATTTCTGCTCGATCGAGATCGCCGGCGACAGGCCTTCGATGTGGTCGACGTCGGGCTTTTCCATCATCGACAGGAACTGTCGTGCGTACGCGGAGAGCGACTCCACGTAGCGGCGCTGGCCTTCGGCATAGATGGTGTCGAACGCCAGCGAGGATTTGCCCGAGCCGGACAGGCCGGTAATCACGATCAACTGGTCGCGCGGCAGGTCGAGGTCGATGTTCTTGAGGTTGTGCGTGCGTGCGCCGCGGATGCGAATGGTGTCCATGGACGCCGTATATGGGGGGGACTCATTACTATACCAAGTAGTTTGGATAGTTCACTCGACAGGAGCCGCGCCGTGCTTTCCCCCGACGCGGCGGCTGTGGCTAAATGGCGGTTCCACTCGACCGGGAACCGGCATGCACCGATGGGCGGGAATGGCGGCTGCGGCCGTGTTGGCATGGGGCGCGAGCGGCGTGGCGATGGCGGCGCAACCCAGCGCCAGGCAGGTACGCCAGCTGTTCGAGGTGATGCACCTGAGCCAGATGTTCAGTCAGATGAACACGCAGATGGCCGGCGTGATGGGCCAGGCCGTGCCCTGCGTGCCGGCGTCCTACTGGCAGGGCTTCATCGACGCGGCCGGCACCGAGCAGCTGCTGGACAGGATGGTTCCGGTCTACCAGCAGCACTTCACCGCCGCCGATGTGGCCGGCCTGCTGAAGTTCTACAAGTCCGCGCTGGGCCAGAAGGTGATCACCCAGATGCCGCAGACGATGGCCGAGGGCATGAAGGTCGGCCAGCAATGGGGGCACGAGCGCGGCGAACAGATGATCCGGGAGTTGCAGCAGAAGGGTACGCTGGACGCCACCGGCCGCTGCCCGGCCAGCCCCGCCGCCAGCGGCACCGCGCCGTCGCCGGCCGTGGCCCACTGAGCGCCGGGCGGGCGTTTCGAGGGTCTGCTCACTATTTGACCAGGCCGTGTTGCCATCGCTATAATCCGCGGTTCGCCAGACCCGCAGGGCCTTGGCGATACCCAAGAGAATAACGACAGAAGGGCATTCCCATGAGTTATGCAGTCATCAAGACCGGTGGCAAGCAGTACCGTGTGCAGCAGGGTGACGTGCTGCGCGTGGAGCTGTTGACTGCCGATGAAGGCGCCAGCGTGAGCTTCGACCAGGTGTTGCTGGTCGGCACCGGCGAGTCGGTCACCATCGGTGCGCCGGTCGTCGAGGGCGCCACCGTCAGCGCCACCGTGCGCAAGCACGGCCGTGCCGACAAGATCCGCATCATCAAGTTCCGCCGCCGCAAGCACTACAAGCGTCAGCAGGGCCATCGGCAGCATTTCACCGAAATCGAGATCACGGGCATCAACGCCTGAGCAACTGGAGCATTGAGTCATGGCACATAAAAAAGGCGTAGGTTCCAGCCGCAACGGTCGCGATTCGAACCCGAAATACCTCGGCGTCAAGGTCTACGGTGGCCAGGCCATCGAAGCCGGCAACATCATCGTGCGCCAGCGCGGCACCCAGTTCCATCCGGGCAATGGCGTCGGCCTGGGTCGCGACCATACGCTGTTCGCGCTGGTCGACGGCAAGGTCCAGTTCGCTGTCCGCGGCGACAAGAACCGCCGTTTCGTCGACGTCGTGCAGGCGTAAGCTCTTCGCGACGCGGCAACGAAGGCCCCGCTTCGGCGGGGTTTTTGTTTTTGGAGCAGGGAATAGGGAATAGGGAATGGCAAGAGCGAGGTTTCTGCAACTCCCGTACCCTACCCAGAGCGCCAGCTTTTCCTATTCCCGATTCCCCATTCCCTATTCCCGGCCCTCAACAATGAAATTCGTCGACGAAGCGCAAATCAAGGTCCTGGCCGGTGACGGTGGCAATGGCTGCATCAGTTTCCGGCGGGAGAAGTTCATTCCGTTCGGCGGCCCCGACGGCGGCGACGGCGGCTCGGGCGGGTCGGTGTGGCTGGTGGCCGACGAGGGCCTGAACACGCTGGTCGATTTCCGCCACCAGCGCAGCTTCAAGGCGCATCGCGGCGAGAACGGCATGGGCAGCCAGATGTACGGCAAGGGCGGCGAGGACACCACGATCCGCGTGCCGGTGGGCACCATGGTCACCAACATCGACACCGACGAGGTGATCGGCGACCTGACCGCCCACGGCCAGCGCATGCTGGTGGCGCAAGGCGGCAAGGGCGGGCTGGGCAACATCCATTTCAAGAGTTCGGTGAACCGCGCCCCGCGCAAGGCCACGCCAGGGACGCCGGGCGAGGTGCGCGAGCTGAAACTCGAACTGCGCCTGCTGGCCGACGTGGGCCTGCTGGGGTTCCCCAATGCGGGCAAATCCACCTTCATCCGCGCGGTGTCGGCAGCGACCCCGCGGGTGGCAGACTATCCGTTCACCACCTTGCACCCGAATCTTGGCGTGGTCAGCCTGGGCACCGACCAGAGCTTCGTGATCGCCGACATCCCCGGCCTGATCGAGGGCGCATCAGAGGGGGCGGGGCTGGGCATCCAGTTCCTGCGCCACGTGGCGCGCACCAGCCTGCTGCTGCACATCGTCGACATCGCGCCGATCGACGGCACCGACGTGGCCGATCAGGTCCGCGCGATCGAGCAGGAGCTGCAGAAGTTCAATCCGGAGTTGCTCGAGCGCCCGCGCTGGCTGGTGCTCAACAAGGCCGACGTGCTGCCGGAGGGCGAACGCCAGGCCGTGGCGCAAGGCATCGTCGACAAACTGGGCTGGACCCAACCGTGGTTCCTGGTCTCGGCGATCGCGCGTGAAAACACCATGGCAGTGTGCCAGCAGGTGCAGCGCTTCTTCGAGTCGCAACGCGAAGCCGAAGCCGAACGCACCGAGATGCTTGCCGACGACGTGCGCCTGCGCGGCGAAAAAGCCGGCGATTGAGGGCGGTCCGCCTGGCTACATGCGGAACACGCCATAGCGCTGCGGCTCGATCGGTGCATTCATCGAGGCGGAGATCGCCAGTCCCAGCACCCGCCGGGTATCGGCCGGGTCGATGATGCCGTCGTCCCACAGCCGCGCGCTGGCGTAATACGGGTGGCCTTGGCGTTCGTACTGCTCGCGCAACGGTGCCTTGAACGCATCTTCCTCCTCGGCCGACCACTCGCCGCCCTTGGCCTCGATGCCGTCGCGCTTGACCGTGGCCAGCACGCTCGCGGCCTGCTCGCCGCCCATCACGCTGATCCGCGCGTTCGGCCACATCCACAGGAAGCGGGCGCCATAGGCCCGACCGCACATCGCATAGTTGCCGGCGCCGAAGCTGCCGCCGATCACCACGGTGAATTTCGGCACGTGCGAGCAGGCGACCGCGGTGACCATCTTGGCGCCGTCCTTGGCGATGCCGGCTTGCTCGTATTTCTTGCCGACCATGAAGCCGGTGATGTTCTGCAAAAACACCAGCGGCACGTTGCGCTGGTTGCACAGCTCGATGAAGTGCGCGCCCTTGAGCGCGCTTTCGGCGAACAGGATGCCGTTGTTGGCGACGATGCCCACCGGGTAGCCGTGGATGTGCGCGAAGCCGCACACCAGGGTCTTGCCGTAGCGCGCCTTGAACTCGTGGAACTCCGAGCCGTCGACGATGCGCGCGATCACTTCGCGGATGTCGAACGGGCGGCGGGTGTCCTGCGGGATCACGCCGTACAGTTCCTCGGCCGGATACTTCGGCTCGACCGGTGTGCGCAGCGCCAGCGGCATGTCCTTCTTCCGGTTGAGGTGGGCCACGATGTCGCGTGCGATCGACAGCGCGTGCGCGTCGTTCTCGGCAAAGTGGTCGGCCACGCCGGAAATGGACGTATGGACGTCCGCGCCACCCAGCGTCTCGGCGTCCACCACCTCGCCGGTGGCCGCCTTCACCAGCGGCGGGCCGCCGAGGAAGATGGTGCCCTGCTCGCGCACGATGATCGTCTCGTCGCTCATTGCCGGCACGTAGGCGCCGCCGGCGGTGCATGAGCCCATCACCACCGCGATCTGCGGGATGTTGAGCGACGACATCCGCGCCTGGTTGTAGAAGATCCGCCCGAAGTGCTCCTTGTCCGGGAACACCTCGTCCTGCAGCGGCAGGAACGCACCGCCGGAGTCGACCAGGTAGATGCAGGGCAGGCGGTTTTCCAGAGCCACTTCCTGCGCGCGCAGGTGCTTCTTCACCGTCATCGGGAAATAGGTGCCGCCCTTGACGGTGGCGTCATTGGCGACCACCACCACCTCGGCGCCGTGCACGCGGCCGATGCCGGTGACGATGCCTGCGCCGGGCGCGGCGTCGTCGTACATGCCGTGTGCGGCCAGCGGCGACAGTTCGAGGAAGGGCGAACCGGGATCAAGCAGGGCGCGGATGCGCTCGCGTGGCAGCAGCTTGCCGCGGGCGACGTGCCTCTCGCGTGCCTTCGCGCCGCCGCCCTCGGCGTTGCGCGCCAGTTCGCGGTGCAGGTCGTCGACCATGGCGCGCAACTGGGTCGTGCTGCCCTGGAACTCGGGTGAGCGGGGGTCGATCTGGGTCGCGAAAACATTCATGGAGGGATTCACGGGAAGCGGGAAACGGCGGGTTGCCAAACTCTGGATCATAACCGGCGGCGGCGTGCCCCCCAAAACGGAAGGTGGCCGGCGCAGGGCAAGGCGG